>WGNB01000024.1 GCA_016124795.1 Rhodopseudomonas sp.
ACTCGCGGCCTCCACGCCACAGCCGGTCGCGCCATGAAATTCCTGACGGTTCGCCATGCGACCCGCTATCGCTACGCGCAGCCCGCGACCTTCGGGGCGCATCGGCTGATGCTGCGGCCGCGCGACAGCCACGATCTGCGGCTGGTCGACGCCGAACTGACGCTGTCGCCGCCCGGTGACGTGCACTGGACGCATGACGTCTTCGGCAACTCGATCGCCCATGTCGAATTCGCGCAAGGCGGCACCGAACTGCTGATCGACTCGACGCTGCATCTGGAACGCTATGCCGTGGTGCGGCCGCGCTTCACCATCACCGAAGCGGCGCAGAACTATCCTTTCGTCTATTCCGCCAACGACCGCAGCGACCTCGGCCGCCTGCTCGACCGGCATTATCCCGACCCGCACGGCGTCGTCGACCAATGGGCCAAGGGCTTCGTCACCGAAAGCCCGATGCCGACGCTCGACCTGTTGCGCGCGCTCAACGCCGCCTTCAAGACCGACTTCACCTATAACGTCCGTTACGAGGAAGGCACCCAGTCGCCGCTCGAAACGCTGGACAAGCGCAGCGGCAGTTGCCGCGACTATGCGCTGCTGTTCATGGAGGCGGTGCGCAGCCTCGGCTTCGGCGCGCGTTTCGTCACCGGCTATCTGTACGACCCGGCGGTCGACGGCGGCAACGCGATGCAGGGCGCCGGCGCCACCCATGCCTGGGCCGATGTCTATCTGCCGGGCGCGGGCTGGGTCGAATACGATCCGACCAACGGCATCATCGCCGGCGAGAACCTCATTCGCGTCGCGGTGACGCGCGACCCGTCGCAGGCCTTGCCGATCTCGGGCTCGTTCACCGCCAAGCCGTCGGACTTTCTCGGCATGACGGTGGAGGTCGTGGTGACGGCGCAGGACCCGGCTGCGCGGAGCGACGATCCACGCGACGGCGACCTTCCGGAACGGGCGGACGACGCGGCGCCGCCGGTCGTCGCATCGGTCACGCCGGACGTGGCTACGGCGACGTCACCCGAAGCGGCACCGCCGGACGTGTCGAAGACGCCGGAACCCGCCGGGCAACCCCAGCCGCAGCCGGTCGCGCAAAGCCAGTACCAGGCGCAATCCGAATTCACCGTGCCGGCGCGGAAACAATAAGCCGAAGCGCTAATGCGGCGCGCTGGTCGGCAGCCGCGGCATGGCCAGCACATTCACCGTCATGCCGTTGGGCATGATGATATCGCCCGGCCGCTGGCCGGCCTGACAGCGGCCCAGCCACTTCGCCGCGATCTTCATGTGGCTCGCGCCTTTCGCCGGCAGCCCCGGAATGGGCCGGCCGCCTTCGCGGGTCGAGCTGACGTCGACGGTGTAGGCGTCGTCGAAACTGCCGGTGACCACCGCATGCGAGGTGACGGTGGCGCCATTGAACGTGCACACCGAGTCGATCGTGGTGGTGTTGCCGAAGCGGTTGACCTTCTGCTGGCTGCAATTCTGCTGGCTGCCGCCGCCGAAGCTCGAATTCATCAGCTTGTCGGTGGCGGCGTCGACGCAGTGCTTCATCTCCCGGATCGGAAGATGGCGGCCGACGAATTCCATCTTGAGTTCCCACAGGCCGGGTTTGCGGGTCGGCATGTCGAAGGCGAAGGCCGGCACGGCAAAGCCGGCGGCGCATATGACGGCCCAAGCGGCGACGAAACGGTGGACCATAGTCCTTCCTCCATCGTGGACGCGATGAAGAACCGCTAACACGGCCGCCGGAATGGGACTGTGCTGCCGATCACAAATCCGCCGCCGGTCCTGCGGCCGGGCCGTCGATCAGACGACGATGAAATCGGAAGCGGCGGTCGCGGTTTCCTCGCCGACCGCCAGCGAATGACCCAGCACCTGCTCGGCCGCGTCGAAACTGTCGAGCAGCGAGGCATTGGAGATCAGCAGGCCATCGCGGAACCGGAAGAAATTGGCGATGCGATAGCTGATGATACGGCCATCGGCGGTGCGCCGCGCCGACAGCCGGGTCAGCGTCGCCGCGTCATTGCCGTCGATCAGCAGGATCTCCGGTTCGAAGCTGAAGACCTTCATCACCGCCGGCACCTGCCGGCCGATCAGATCGAGGACCGCGGCCTTGCCGCGATGCACGCCGCAATAAGGCAGCACATCGATCGGGCCGCTGATCTTCCACTGCACGGTGTCGTCGAGAAAGGGCGCGATCTTGTCCAGATCGCGAACCGCATAGGCCTTGAGAAAATCCTCAACCCGCGCACGTGAAATCGGCATGACCATCTGATTCCCCTGCAACGGTGACAGTCAACGCCCCGAATATTGAAACTTCGTTACAAGAATACCTTCATACCGATGCAACCGCCTGAATGCGCCGGCCAGGCCAGCACGCGCGATCCATGCGGCTAAAGCGCCACCAGACCGCCGGCATCTTGAACGACGGCAAGGTCGTTGAAATCCGGGTTGGCGCGATCGCCCTTCTGGCCGTCATGCACGGCGATCGGATGACCGAGCATCTGCTCGGCGGCGTCGAAGCTGTCGATGATGGCGATGCGCTCGATCAGCAGGCCGTCGCGGAACCGCAGAAAGTTCGCGATCCGGTAGCTGATGATTCGGCCGTCCTGACGCGAGCGCGACGCGATCCGGGTCAGCGTGGCGGCGCGGTCGCCGTCCAGCAACACCGCTCCGCATTCGATCACCGGCTTGCTGAAGATGCCGGGAAACACCCGCGCGACCAGATCGACCACCGCCGCCTTGCCGACACGCCGGCCGCAATAGGCCAGCAGATCCACGGGCCCGCTGATCGACCATTCGACATCGTCGTGAAGCTGGCGCGCGATGGCCTCGGCGTCATGGCTGGCATAGGCGGCGAAAAAGGCGTCCACCTGGGCGCGCGTTGCGACATTTGTTGTCATTGGCGTCCTGCCCACCGGTTTTCTTCCAAGCCCGCGTCGGGCTCCAGTGAACGGCGGTTGCGTTTACATTCCCTTACCTCCGGCATAACTGCGTACCGCAAAATATTGTGCGCTGCGAAAGACTTAGGGCCGATCCGATGGAACCCACGGGCGATCGCCGCCGGGACGTTAAGCCCAGCGGCCATTCGGCGTCGAAACCTTAAACCTGACGTGCTAAAGCGCCGCCACGGACGGCCACGACAAGACGGATTTGGGACCGCTATGGATGCAAGACTGACAAGGCACGACCGCCAGCCGGACGCGCGGGCAGAGGCGCTGGTCGCCTCCTATGAGCGCGCTGGCTATGCCCGGGTTGCGCCCGCGATCCTGCAACCGGCCGAGCCGTTCCTCGATCTGTCGGGCGAGGACATCCGGCAGCGGATGTTCCTCACCACCGCGCCCAACGGCGCGGAATTCTGCCTGCGCCCCGACCTGACGATTCCGGTGTCGCGCGATTACCTCGCCTCGACGCAGGCCGGCATTGCCGCCGGCTTCTGCTATCTCGGCCCGGTGTTCCGCCATCAGAGCGACGGTGGCGGCGAATTCATCCAGGCCGGCGTCGAAAGCTTCGGCCGCGCCGACCGGGCCGCCGCCGACGCCGAAATGCTGGCGCTCGGGCTTGAAGCCACCGTCAGCTACGGGCTGAGCCAGCCCGACATCCGCACCGGCGACGTTGCGCTGTTCGCCGCGCTGATCGCCGGCCTCGATCTCGCGCCCGCCTGGAAACGGCGGCTGGTCAAGGACTTCAACCGCAAGACCAATCTCGCCCAGGACCTCGACCGCCTGGTGCTCGGCGGCAATAACGCACGGCCGGAATATCAGGGCGTGCTCGCCGCGCTCGCCGGCTCCGACCCGAAAGGCGCACATGCGCTGGTCACCGATCTGTTGTCGATTGCCGGCATCACCGCCGTCGGCGGCCGTTCGGTCGCCGAGATCGCCGACCGCTTCCTCGAACAATCGGCGCTCGGCGCCTCGACCAAATTGCCGCGCGACATTCGCGGCCTGATCGAGCGCTTCCTGGCGATCGGCGGCGATCCCGACGAAGCCGCCGTCGACCTGCGGCAGCTGGCCGCCGACGCCAATATGACCAACGAGATGGCGCCGTCGCTCGACCTGTTCGAAAGCCGCAACGGTTTCCTCGCCGCGCGCGACATCGATCTCAAGCGCGTGCGGTTCTCGACCGGCTTCGGCCGTGGTTTCGATTATTACACCGGCTTCGTGTTCGAATTGACCGACCCGACCCGCACCGGCGATCCACTGGTCGCCGGCGGCCGTTATGACGGCCTGTTGACCCGGCTCGGCGCGCAGGCGCCGATCGCCGCGGTCGGTTTCGCGGTCTGGATCGAGCGGCTGGCCGCCTATGGAGCCGCATCATGACGCAACCACTGGTGCTGGCGGTTCCCGCCAAGGGCCGCCTTCAGGAAAACGCCGAAGCCTTCTTCGCCCGCTCCGGCCTGCAACTCGTCAAGCCGCGCGGCGTGCGTGACTATCGTGGCGCGGTGGTCGGGCTCGACGGCATCGAGGTCGCCTATCTGTCGGCCTCGGAAATCACGTCGCAACTCGCCGTCGGCGCGGTCCATCTCGGCGTGACCGGCGAGGACCTGGTGCGCGAACAGATCGCCGACGCCGATGCCCGCGTCGTGCTCTTGGAAGCACTCGGCTTCGGTCACGCCAATGTCGTGGTCGCGGTGCCGCAGGCCTGGATCGACGTGCGCACCATGGCCGACCTCGACGACGTCGCCACCAGCTTCCGCCATGCTCATGGCCGCCGGATGCGGGTCGCGACAAAGTACATCAACCTGACGCGCCGGTTCTTCGCGGCGCAGGGCGTGATCGACTACCGCATTGTCGAGAGCAGCGGCGCGACCGAAGGCGCGCCGGCCGCCGGCACCGCCGAACTGATCGTCGACATCACCTCGACCGGCGGCACCCTGGCCGCCAACGGCCTGAAGATCGTCGACGACGGCGTCATGCTGAAATCGCAGGCCAATCTGGTCGCCTCGCGCACCGCCGCCTGGGACGCCGGCACCCGCGAAACCGCCCGCGTCATCCTCGACCGAATCGCGGCGCAGGCGCGCGCCAAGGCCTACCGCGAGGTCCGGGCCCGCTTCGCCGCCTGCGACGACCGGCTGGTCGACAGCGCGAAAGCTCAATTTGGCGTCGAAACGCCGTTCGGCGGGCCGACCTCCTCGGGGATGCTGACGCTGCACTGCCCGCCGGCGCAAGTTTATGCCCTGACTAGCTTTTTACGCGAGCGGGGCGCCCAAGCCGTGGCGGTGGCCGACCTCGATTACGTGTTCTCGCGTGATAATCCGCTGTTTTCCAAGCTGGAAGCAGGACTTTAACACGCCGTCTGCGTTATATCGGGTGCCGGCATACCGTAAAACGGGTAGTGTACCGGCTTCCGAGCTAGCATAATACCGACCGAGAGGCGGGGGCGAGCGGGACGATGAGCGAAAACGACAGCGAGGGCCGTGGCTTCATCGACGGCTTTATCGAAGGTTGGGAATCGGTCGCCGGATCGCGCCTGCTACCACCGGAAATCGAACCGCCACCGACCCGGCCACGCAAATCGAAATACATCCACGGCATGCTCGAAGGCATCGAGGCGGCCAAGAAGAAGATTTCCCAACTGCACTAGGCCGACGGCGCAAAGCCCGGCGCGTTATTCCGCCCGCGGCTTGCGGGTGCGGAACACCACGAAGTGCGACAGCGAAAAATTGACGACGAAGCTGACCAGGATCGACACCAGCTTGGCCAGCAGCACCGGCATCACATATGAGAGCGCGACCAGCGTTGCGGTCGACGCCACCATGCCGGCAACACCCGAGGCGATGAAGGTGGCGTAATCGCGCCAGCGCAGCACCCGGCCGGATTCCGGCCCGAAGGTGATGAAGGTGTTCATCCCATAGGAGAATGATACCGCCACCAGCCAGGCCAGCACGTTCGACGGCACCAAGGGCCAATGCAGCAGATTGTTCGCGCTCCAGAACACACTGAAGTCGATCAACGTATTGACCACGCCGACCATCGCGAAGCTCAGCGCCTTGAGCGCGATCGCGCGTTCGTGCCAGGCGACGTTGAGACGGTCGATAATATTGCGCAAGGGACCCGGAATCATGGCCCTCCTTAGCATCCCGGACGCGCCGCTTGATACCCGAAAACCGGTTCCCGCCGCGGTCATGAACCGGCCCGCCGGGCGCGACAGCGCTCCGGGCATGGGGTATAGATCGCGCACCAAAGGAGCCCCCTGACTTGACGAAAACGCCGGCGAAAACCACCAAAACGAGCACCCTGACGGCCAAGCCGCAATCCGATTACGGTCTGTCGATCGTCGTGCCGGTCTTTAATGAGGCAAAAGGTCTCAGCGGGCTGCACGAGCGGATCGCCGAAGTCGCGCGTTTTCTGCACAGCAAATACGAGCTCGCGATCGAGGTCATTTATGTCGACGACGGCAGCGCCGACGACACCAGCCATGTCGCCCGCGGCCTGCCGGCGATCTCGCTCGACGTGCAGGTGGTGACGCTGTCGCGCAATTTCGGCAAGGAAGCCGCCCTGCTCGCCGGCCTCGACCATGCAAGGCTCGGCGCCGTGATGTTCATGGACGGCGACGGCCAGCACCCGCCGAGCCTGATCGAGACCTTGGTCAAGCGCTGGCTCGAGGACGGCTATGACGTCGTCTACACCGCCAAGGCGCACCGCGAGAATGAATCCTGGGCGCGCCGGACCATGGTGCACTGGTTCTACTGGCTGCTGAACTGGCGCGCGCGCCTGAAAATTCCGGAAGACGCCGGCGACTTCCGCCTGCTGTCGCCGCGCGCGGCGGATGCGCTGCGGCAGATGCCGGAGCGCAACCGCTTCTTCAAGGGCCTGTCGAGCTGGATCGGCTTCCGTCAGGTCCGCGTCGATTACGAACCCGCCGCGCGCGAGCACGGCGTCACCACCTGGAATTTCTGGTCGCTGCTCGGCTTGTCGATCGAGGGTCTGACCTCGTTCTCGGTCGCGCCGTTGCGGGTCGCCAGCCTGCTCGGCGTGGTGATGGCGGCCTCGGCCTTGTTCTTCGGCCTCTGGATCGTCGGCGAGACTGTGTTGTTCGGCGAGGACGTGCCGGGCTATCCGTCGCTGGTGGTCGGGCTGATGGTGCTCGGCGGCGTGCAACTGATGATGATCGGCGTGCTCGGCGAATATATCGGCAAGCTGCTGTCGGAGATCAAAGGCCGGCCGGTCTATTTCGTCGCCGACCATGCGCTCAAGAGCGCCGATGAAGCCGAAGCGCCAGCCGCGGCGACGGACCGTTCCGAGTGAACCAGCCTCACCGCCATCGGCCGCGCCGCATCTGGCTGTGCGCCGACGACTACGGCATGGCGCCGGGCGTCAATGACGCGATCCGGCAACTGATCGCGGCCAGGCGCATCAACGCCACCTCGGTGATGATGGCCGCCGGTCATATCGACGACGACGAAATCGCAGCGCTGACCAAACTCAACGCCGACGAACCGCGCGCCGCCATCGGGTTGCACGTCACCCTGACCGCGCCCTTCGCACCGTTGAGCCCGGATTTTGCGCCGACCCGCCACGACAAATTTCTGCCGCACCCCGACCTGATGCGCGCGGCGATGACGCGCCGGCTTAAGCCCGCCTTGCTGGCGATCGAAATCGCCGCGCAGTTGCGCGCCTTCACCGCCCGCTTCGGCCGGCCGCCGGATTTCGTCGACGGCCACCAGCATGTCCAGTTGCTGCCGCAAGTGCGCGACGCTTTCCTGCGGGTGGTGACGGAAAACGCGCCGAATGCCTGGGTGCGGCAAGGCGGCCGGGCGCGCGCCGCCCGCGCTTTGCACGACCACAAGGGCCTGGTGCTCGACGTGCTGAGCCTCGGCTTCCGCCGCAAGGCGGCGCGGCTCGGGCTTGCCACCAACCCGGCCTTTGCCGGCGCTTATCTGTTCAATCCCAAGGCCCGGTTCGCCAAAATTTTCCCGCGTTTTCTCAAGGGCCTGCCGGATGGCGGCCTGATCATGTGTCATCCGGGCTTCGTCGACGCCACGCTAAAACGTCTCGATCCGGTGACCGATTTGCGTGAGCACGAATTCGCCTTTTTCAAATCGGATGCTTATCGCCAGGTGCTGGAAGAGCACGGCGTCGAACTCGCGGTGCCCTCTGGCGCAGGCTGAAACGCCGCCTAGATGATGGAAGGACCAATCATGGTCCAACCGGTTAAGGCCGATGGGAGAGCATCATGACTCCGCAAGAACGTCAGCTCGTCAGCGACCTGTTCGATCGCCTCGCCGCGCTTGAATCCGCGCCGCGCGACCCTGACGCCGAACGCCTGATCGCCGACGGCTTTGCCCGCGCGCCGCACGCCGCATACGCGCTGGTGCAGACCGCGCTGGTGCAGGACGAAGCGCTCAAGCGCGCCGACGCCAAGATCCGCGAACTCAGCGGCGCCGATGCGGCAACGCCAGCCGGCGGCAGTTTCCTCGACGCGATGCGCAGCGCGCTCGGCACGCAAAACGGACCGGCCGCCAGCGGTCGCGGCACGACCTCGGTGCCGAGCGTCCGACCGGCGCCGGCCGATCAGCCCGATCCACGCTGGAACAGCGGCGCGGCCCTCGGCGCAGCGCCGCAACAGGCCGCGCCTTATGCACCGCAGCCGTCGACCGGCGGCTCGTTTCTCGGCACCGCCGCGGCTTCGGCCGCCGGCGTGATCGGCGGCGCGCTGTTGTTCAACTCGATCGGTTCGCTGTTCGGTCACCACAACAGCGGCAGCGCCTTCGCCGATGTGCCGTCGGCGCAACCGTTCAGCAGCCCGTGGGATAACAGCGCCGCCGGCAGCGACCTGTCGCGCGACGCCGGCCTTAACGATATCGGCGGCGGCGGTCAGAACAATTTCGGCGGCTTCGACAACGCGAACCAGAGCGCCGGACTGTTCGACGCCGGCAGCGACTACGACAACAACGGCGTCGACCTTGCGGACAACAGCAGCGATTTCGACAGCGGCTTTGGCAGCGACTTCGGCGGCGGCGATTTCGGCGGCGGCGACAGCGCCTAGAACAAGCGCGCTGTCGTCACACGCAGCCAACGGACGTCATGCCCGGCCTTGCGCCGGGCATGCGCAAGGACATTACATCACAACGACCTTGGCGCCGACCTTGACCCGGCCATAGAGGTCGATGACATCGGCGTTGCGCAGCCGGATGCAACCCGACGACACGTTGTGGCCGATGGTCCACGGCTCGTTCGAGCCGTGAATGCGATACAAGGTCGAGCCCAGATACATCGCCCGCGCGCCGAGCGGATTGTTCGGACCGCCGGCCATGAAATGCGGCAGGTTCGGCTGGCGTTCGAGCATCTCCTTCGGCGGCACCCAATCCGGCCATTCCTTTTTCGCCGAAATCTTGTGAACGCCGGACCAGGTGAAACCGGGCCGGCCGACGCCGATGCCGTAACGCAACGCCTTGCCGTCGCCTTCGACGAGATAAAGAAACTTGTTCGGCGTATCGATCACCACGGTGCCGGGCTGTTCCGACGTCTCGTAACTGACTTCCTGACGCTGGTAGCGCGGATCGATCGGATAATTGCGCGGCGCGACCTGAGGCTCGTAGGCCGGATCGACGATCGGTCCGGTGTTGGCGTAAAGCGGCTGGCCCGGTCCGCCATAAGCCGACGGGGCATAGCGCTGCCGCGGCGCATAAGGCTGCGGCGCGACCTGCGGCGGCGCGTCGTAGCGCGGCGGCCGGGCGTATTGCGTGCGGTCGCCGTCGTCGCCGCCGAACAGGAATTCGATAAAGCCGCCGCCGAGATTGCTTTCCATCCGCTGCGGCTGCGCCGCCACCACCATCGGCGGCGCCATCGGGGTTTCCCGATAGGGCTGACGATATTGCTGGGCCGCCACCGGGCCGGCGCCGAGCGCCGCGACAAACACCACGGCCGTACCGATCACCATCGTACGCTGCATCACGCTACTCACAAAAACTTATGGCTAAGACGTCGTAACCAGTACACGACCAAACCAACACCGATTGGTAAACCATGCGGCCGGGCGGTCGCGAATGCCGCCGTGCCGGCCGCGCTTCGTCGCCATAGCGTTTATTTTCGGTAAAGCCGGCGGCGGCGTGGTTAACGTTGCGTTGCAGCGGCACCGGCGCACCGTGCAATTTCCCGCAATAACGGAATTGGCCCGCAACCCAACGTTAAGGCGCGATCCGGTAAATTTACCATATTCATCGGGGTGGGGACGCAGTCGTGCAGCGCAAGGTATTTCGCATCGAGGAGATGATGACGGCCAAGCGCGTGTCGCCGACCGCGTCGTCGTCGATGCGCGATGAGATCAAGGCGCTCAGCCAGCAGCTTAACGTGCCGGCCGCCGGGCAGAACGACGAGGCGGCCCCAGACCTGATCGCGGAACTGGCGCAGATCCGCGGCGCGATCGTTCGGCAAAAGCGCGACCTCAAGGACCTGCTCAACGACGGCGACCAGAACCGGATGGTGCGCGCCGCCGACGAACTCGGCGCGGCGGTCGACGGCATGGAGACCGCGACCCAGAAAATCCTGAACGCCGCCGAACAGATCGACGACAGCGCCAAGGCCTTGACCGCCGCGCTGATGGACAATTTCAAGCGCGGCGTCGCGCAGGACATCCAGGATCAGGTGGTGACGATTTTCGAGGCCTGCAATTTCCAGGACCTCGCCGGCCAGCGTATCGGCAAGGTCATGGCGACGCTCGACGCCGTCGAACGCAAGGTCACCGCGATGCTGGCGCGTTACGAGGGATTGAATGCGGCAACGCCCGAGACACCATCGGCCGGCGCCGGGCTGCTCAATGGCCCGAAACTCGACGGCGACGCCGGCCACGCCAGTCAAAGCGACATCGACAAGATCTTCGGTTGAAGCCCGCGCGCGCCGGACGGACGATCTAGACCGGCCGTCTGATCGCGATGAAACAGGACAAGGCGGCGGCGGCGAAACATGCGGCCAGCGCCAGCGCGATCGCGTCCGAAGCGCGGTCGACGACAAAGGCCATTACCAATGGCGCCAACGCCTGCACCGCCAGGAACGGTCCGGCCAGCCGGCCCATCAGCCGGCCATAACCGTGCGGTCCGAACAACACCAAGGGCACCGCGCCGCGCGTGATCGTCACCAGGCCGTTGGCGCCGCCGAACATCAGCGCGAAGAGCGCCGCCGTCGGCACCGAGATGCCGAACACCGCCAGCATCGCAAAACCGCACAGCAGCGCGCTTAACGCGCCGCGCACGACCCAGAGCGGATGCAAATCGCGGCCGAAGGCGAACTCGATCATCCGGGCGCCAACCTGCGCCGGCCCGAACAACGCGCCGATCCAGACCACCGTGCCGGCATCGATGCCGGAGCGGGTGAAGATCGCCAGAAGATGCGCCGACAGGCCCGACGGCACGAAGGCATAAGCGGCAAAGGCCGACGCCACCAGAATGAACGGCAAGCCGCGCGACGGCAGCACCTTGTCCGGCGCGAGGCTGTCGCCGGCTTTGCCGACGACGATTTCGGCGCGGCCACGCGGCAGCAGAAAGGCATGAAACGGCGCCGACACCCCGGCCAGCAACGCGGCATAGATCCAGTAAGCGCCATGCCAACCGACGGCTTCGATCAGGAAATGGGTGGTCGGCCAGCTCACCGTCGAGGCAAAGCCACCGGCCAGCGTCAGCGCCGTGATCGGCCGGCGCGCCGCGCCGCCGAAGATGCGGCCGAGCGAGGCGAAAGCGGCATCGTACAAGTTCGCCGACATCGCCAGACCGAGCATGACCCAGACCGCGAGATAAGCCGGACGGCTGGCGGCAAAAGTCAGCAGCGTGAGCCCGAGCGCCCCGGTCAGGGAACCGGCGGTCATCACGACATGGCCGCCGAAGCGATCGATCGCGCGGCCGACATAGGGCGCGCTCAATCCGGCCGCCAGCAAGGCGATCGAGAATCCACCCATCGAGAAAGACATCGACCAGCCGCGCTCGGCGGCGATCAGCGGCACGATCAGCACCGGCGTGTAGAAGATCGCGCCCCATGACAGGATCTGGGTGACGCCGAGCACCGGCACCGCGCGCCAGGGTCCCTTCACGAAGCGACTGTCGGTGATGGCGCGGGGAAAGCTCATGGACAACCGGCAAAAGAAAACGAGGCGCGGAACCGCCGCGCCTCGTCTTAACCGATGTTCGGGGCGGCGGGCAGTCCGCCGCCGCTGTTACCGCTGCTGAATCGGCGGCTGGACCGGCTTCGGTCTGGCCGGCGCACGCGGCTTCGGCTTGGCGGCCGACCGTGGCTTCACATGCTTGGCGCCCTGCGGCGGGCAGCGGACATAGACCATCGTGCCGTAACGGCCCTGCACTTCCGGGTCCATCCAGCGCAGGATCAGCACCCGGCCGTCGAAATGCATGACCTCGCGGTCCTGAATGCTGCCCGGCGGGTCGCCTTCCGGACCGATGAAGGTCTTGCCACCCGGCGCGCCCTTCAGGCGCAGCTCGGTCGGCGTCGCCTGATCGGCCAGATGCATCATCACGCCGCCGGTCTGGCCGAGCGTAATGATGTAGGGCTGGCGGCACTGCACGACGGCGGCGGCCTCGGTGCGCTCGCGGTCCTCCGGCTTGTGATAGGCGGCCAGACCCCACGAGCCGACAATGTCCTGCGGCGGGAAGGCCGGCGGCAAGGTCGGCGTCACCGGCGGCGGCGGCGGCGGTTGCGGCGCGCTGGTGGTGGCGCAGCCGGCGAGCCCGAACGACAGCAAACCAAGAACCAGGGCGGCCATCAGGCCTTGGCGGCCGGCCGATGGGCCGAGGGGACGACGATGACTCATTCGGACTCCTGAAACGCGGTTTGGCGGGGACATTGCGGGGCAAAGCGCGCCGGTGCAAGTGAAAGTGCAAGCGAAAGTACAGGCGAAAATGCGGTCGGAACTGCAAGCGCGCAGAGGTCGGAACGCGGGTGCAGGGAACGTCGGGGCGTCAGGATCGGGGCCGTGACCGGCCGTTAATCATCCGCCCTGCCGCCTGCCTTTACCCTATTGCGCCAGCCTTGACACCCAGCCGTTAAGGCCATATCTCCCCGCTGCGCTTGGCACTCTGCTGCCAAGAGTGCTAAGAGACTGGATTATCGACAGTTTCTGTCACCAGACCGATCCCGGGCGCCGCTGTTTTTCCGGCATCCGAGCGGTCGCCAAGACCGGTCCCGGCGTTTCGGAACCAGGCGAGCAACAGCACGAGGAACCCCATGGCCACTACCAAATTCCGTCCCCTGCACGATCGCATTGTCGTGCGCCGCATCACCGCCCTCGAAAAGACCAAGGGCGGCATCATCATTCCCGATAGCGCGCAGGAAAAGCCGTCGGAAGGCGAAGTCATCGCCGTCGGCCCGGGCGGTCGCGACGAAACCGGCAAGCTGACCCCGATGGACATCAAGGTCGGCGACCGCGTGCTGTTCGGCAAATGGTCGGGCACCGAAGTCAAGCTCGACGGCGAAGATCTCCTGATCATGAAGGAGAGCGACGTCATGGGCATCGTCGGCTAAGCGAGCCCATCCCCGTCATCCTGAGGCGGCCGGCGCAGCCGGCCCTCGAAGGATGAACGGCCACGAATCTGCCCGTCATCCTTCGAGGTTCGCTTTGCTCACACCTCAGGATGACGGATCGAACTCATTCCAACCGGAGTAACTCCCAATGGCTGCCAAGGACGTCAAATTCGCCGGCGACGCACGCGACCGCATGCTGCGCGGCGTCGATATTCTCGCCAATGCCGTCAAGGTCACCCTCGGCCCGAAGGGCCGCAACGTCGTGCTCGACAAGAGCTACGGCGCGCCGCGCATCACCAAGGACGGCGTCAGCGTCGCCAAGGAAATCCAGCTCGAAGACAAGTTCGAGAACATGGGCGCGCAGATGGTCCGCGAAGTCGCGTCGCGCACCAACGATCTGGCCGGCGACGGCACCACCACCGCCACCGTGCTGGCCCAGTCGATCGTCCGTGAAGGCGCCAAGTCGGTGGCCGCCGGCATGAACCCGATGGACCTCAAGCGCGGCATCGACATCGCCGTCAACGCCGTCGTCAAGGACATCGAAAAGCGCGCCAAGAAGGTTTCGTCGTCGAGCGAAGTCGCTCAGGTCGGCACCGTTTCGGCCAACGGCGACGTCGCCATCGGCAAGATGATCGCCAACGCGATGCAGAAGGTCGGCAACGAAGGCGTCATCACCGTCGAAGAAGCCAAGGCGATGGAGACCGAGGTCGAGATCGTCGAAGGCATGCAGTTCGACCGCGGCTATATCTCGCCCTACTTCGTCACCAACCCGGACAAGATGCTGGCCGAGATGGAAGACGCCTACATCATGCTCTACGAGAAGAAGCTCTCCGGCCTGCAGGCAATGCTGCCGGTGCTCGAAGCCGTGGTGCAGACCGGCAAGCCGCTGGTGATCATCGCCGAAGACGTCGAAGGCGAAGCCATCGCGACGCTGGTCGTCAACAAGCTGCGCGGCGGCCTGAAGGTCGCGGCGGTCAAGGCGCCGGGCTTCGGCGATCGCCGCAAGGCGATGCTGGAAGACATCGCCATCCTGACCGGCGGCCAGCTGATCTCCGACGATCTCGGCATCAAGCTCGAGAACGTCACGCTCGCCATGCTCGGCCGCGCCAAGAAGCTGGTGATCGAGAAGGAAAAGACCACCATCGTCAACGGTGCCGGCAAGAAGGCCGCGATCGAAGCCCGCGTCGGCCAGATCAAGGCCCAGATCGAGGAAACCACCTCGGACTACGACAAGGAAAAGCTGCAGGAACGTCTGGCCAAGCTCGCCGGCGGCGTTGCGGTGATCCGCGTCGGCGGCGCCACCGAGATGGAAGTGAAAGAGAAGAAGGACCGCGTCGAGGACGCGCTCAATGCCACCCGCGCCGCCGTGCAGGAAGGCATCGTGCCGGGCGGCGGCATCGCTCTGCTGCGCGCCAAGAAGGCGGTCGGCAAGCTGACCGACGACAACTCCGACGTCCAGGCCGGCATCAACATCGTGCTCAAGGCGCTCGAAGCTCCGCTTCGCCAGATCGCCGAGAACGCCGGTGTCGAAGGCTCGATCGTGGTCGGCAAGGTGCTCGACGAGAAGTCGGAAACCTACGGCTATGACGCGCAGAACGAAGAGTACGTCGACATGGTCGAGAAGGGCATTATCGACCCGGCCAAGGTCGTGCGCACCGCGCTGCAGGACGCCGGCTCGATCGCCGGCCTGCTGGTGACCACCGAAGCCATGGTCGCCGAACTGCCGCAGGACGCGGCCCCGGCGATGCCGGGCGGCGGCATGGGCGGAATGGGTGGCATGGGCGGCATGATGTAAGGCCGCCCGCCTTCAACGATTGACGACGAAAAGGCCGCCGAAAGGCGGCCTTTTTGCTTTCAGCGGACCCGCTCGGCACGTCCGGTCGATCCGATAGCGATTGTTGCAACCGAATGACGCCCTTGCGCGTTGCTCACGATGGCTTCGTCGCAATCGAAAACCGTCGTCTACGCCGCCGCCACCGGCAATCTGCTCGTGGCCCTCACCAAATTCATCGCCGCTTCCTGGACCGGCTCTTCCGCGATGCTGTCGGAGGCGATCCACTCGGTGGTCGATACCGGCAATCAGCTGGTGCTGCTCTACGGCCTGCACCGCGCCGCCAAACCGCCGGACGCGGCGCATCCGCTCGGCTATGGGCGCGAGCTTTATTTCTGGAGCTTCATCGTCGCGCTGCTGCTGTTCACGCTCGGCGCCGGCGTCGCGCTTTATGAGGGCATCACCCACATCGCGAATCCGAGCGAGATCGTCGACGCGCGCGTAAGCTACATCGTTTATTGTTGCGCCGCGGTTTTCGAAGGTTCGAGCTGGTATGTGGCGTTGCGCGAATTCCGCAAGGCCAAGGGCGATGTCAGCTATTACGAAGCGGTCCGCCGCAGCAAGGACCCGCCGACCTTCATCGTGCTGTTCGAAGACACCGCCGCGCTGATCGGTCTGGTGCTCGCCGCGATCGGCACCGTCTGCGCCGACAGCTTCGCCATGCCGGTGTTCGACGGCGCGGCATCGATCGGCATCGGTCTGGTGCTGGCGTTGACCGCCTGGGCGCTGGCGCGTGAAAGCAAGGAATTGCTGATCGGCGAACCGGCGCGACCGAAACTGCGCAACGCGATCGTCTCAATCGCGCGCAGCATCGACGGAATCGAGAACGCGCAACTGGTGTTCAGCGTGCACCTGGCCCCCGAACAAGTCATCGCCGCGCTCAGTCTGGAATTCGGCGACACGCTGACGACGACCGAGATCGAGGCGGCGGTCGATGCGCTGGACCAAGCGGTGCATCGAAACCATCCGGAGGTGACGGCGATTTTCGTCAAGCCGCAGGCCACGGTCACCATGCCGGCGCTGATCGGCCGCCTGCCCGGCCGGGCCTCGACTAGTTCGTCGACGCCCGAAACCTGATCGTGGTCGGACCGGCCAGCACTAGCTTGCCGCCCTGCGCGTGCCACTCGGTCACCTGGGTCAGCGCGGCGAGCAGATCGGCATCGGCCTGCTTGCGCGCGTCGCTGCACTGCCCCGTGCTCATGTATTGCGGCAAGGTCGTCGGCAGCGGCGGCGTCTCGATGTGAATGGCGTTGCCGTTGGTCTGCACCAGCGCCGGCACGGTGTAGCACCACAGATCAATGGTGGCGCGGCCGTCGGCTCCGACATTGATCGACGGCATGCGCTTGACCGGACGCATCGGCGCGCCGTCATAAACCAGCGCCTGATCGAACGGGAACTGATCATCGGCAACGGCCGGCGCAAGCGCGCTCGACAACGTCAATGCAGCGACGGCGGCGCCGACCGCGGACGACATCGAAGCCCGCGTCAGGCCCTGCAAAACACCGGCAAAAACCGACCGGCCCGCGACCGGACGTTGCATTTTCATCGTGATCTCCGGATTGACAAGCGCTGCTGCGACGCCATCGAGGCCAATCTGAAATGCCGTCTCAAAGCCCTGCCGTCAAGCCGCTTTTGCCGCCGGCATGGCTGGTCCCGAGCAAGCCCCAATGCGGCATTTTGACTTGACGCGCGAACCGCGATTAACGTGACTGGAAACGCCGGAGCACACCGATGGAACAGCGCATCGTCGATCTTTATGACACGTTTACGCATGGCGGCATCGACCGTCGCGCCTTTCTCGACCGGCTGGCGGAGATCGTCGGTTCGAGCGCGGCGGCCATCGCACTGCTGCCGTTATTGCAAAACGATTATGCCCGCGCCGAGACGGTCGCGGCCGACGACGCACGGCTCGCCATCGATACGGTGTCCTACGATGCATCGGGCACGGCGATGCACTGTTATCTCGCGCGCGGCAAGGGTAAGGTCAAACGGCCGGCGGTCATCGTCATTCATGAGAATCGCGGTCTCAATCCGCATATCAAGGACATCGCACGCCGGCTCGCGCTCGAAGGATTTCTCGCGCTCGCGGTCGACGCCTTGTCGCCGCTCGGCGGCACGCCCGGCGACGAGGACAAGGGCCGCGACATGATCGCTTCGCTCAAGCTCGACGAGACCGCGCAGCGGATCGCGGCGGCCGTTCCCTTTCTCGAGAAGCATCCGGAATCGACCGGCAAGGTCGGCGCCGTCGGCTTCTGCTGGGGCGGCGGCATGGTCAACCGCATCGCGGTGATCGCGCCCGACCTCAAGGCCGGCGTCGCCTATTACGGCGCGCAACCGCCGGCCTCGCAGGTGCCGTCGATCCAGGCCGCGCTGCTGTTGCATTATGCCGGGCTGGACAGCCGGATCGACGCCGGCATTCCGGCTTATGAGGCCGCGCTCAAGGCGAACGGCAAGCGCTTCACCGTCTATGTTTATCCCGGCGTCAACCACGCCTTCAATAACGACACCTCGAGCCGCTACGACAAGCCGGCCGCCGATCTCGCCTGGCAGCGGACGCTGGCTTTTTTCACCGAAACATTGGGCGCGCCGCCGAAGGTCTGACGCCGCGCCGGGCCGACAAAGCGGTGGTGTCACAGCCTGCCTTGCGCTAACATCGCCGCCAACACATCGCGGATGAAAACCGCGCGACGATACGGGAGAACGACATGGCGGACGCAATTACCAGCGCCATAGGCGCGATCATCATGCTCGGTTATATTCTGCTGATCGCGGCCAAGCTGGCGGCGCCGCCGCTGTGGATCGTCTGCCTGATCGGCCTCGCGCTGATGCTCTGGGCATTCTGGGGCGACGACTGGAAGCCGATCTTCGTGCGGACCCGCAAAGATCCATAACCTGTCATTCCGGTTCGCGCCGCGGGCGCGAACCAGGATCGACGTTTCGCGGTGTCCGGAATCACAACGCACCGCACTTTCGCCGGCCGTTACGTGCTCAGATAATCAACCAGCCAGTTGGCGCTGCGCAGCAACCGACCGTCGTCGCGGGCGTCACCGACCAGTTGCACGCCGAGCGGCAGGCCACCCTCGCCGCCGAGCAAAGGCAACGACAGCGCCGGCAATCCGGTCAGCGACCATAACGAACAGAACGTCGGATTGCCGGTCGCGGTGCCGACCGGCGCGACGCCGGGCGTCGCCGGCGTGATGATGGCGTCGTATTCGTCGAACAGCTTGCCAATACCGACGGCATACCCGCGCGCATTTTCGCGCGCTTGCTGATAGCGCACGGCGGTCACCGCACGACCATCCGCCAGCAGATCGCGCAGCGCCGGGCTGAGCCGATCGCCGCCGCGCAGCAGCGCCGGATTGAGATGATGCGCCATCTCGGCGGCCATGATGACGCGCTGGTCGTCCCAGGCCGCCGCATAGGCGTCGGGCAGATCGACGGCGACGGCGTATTCGCCGAGGCTCCCGACGAAGGCCTCGAAGGCGGCGCGCGTCGATGGCTCCGCCTGCTCCCAGACCGGCGTGCGCAGAAACGCGAAGCGCGGCGGCATCGGCGGTTCGGCCGCGACCAGATCGAGGAAACCGGGGGCCGCCACACTCCGGGTGTCGGGATCGCGCGCGTCATAGCCGGCGAGCACTTCGAGCACCAGCGCGGTGTCGGCGAGCGAGCGGGCAAACACGCCGACATGATCGAGCGTCGGCGACAGCACCAGCGCGCCGTGGCGCGAGATCAGACCATGCGACGGCTTGCAACCATAGACGCCGCAGAACGACGCCGGCCGGATGGTCGAGCCGTTGGTTTGCGACCCGATCGCCAGCGGCACCATGCCGGCCGCCACCGCCGCCGCCGAACCCGACGACGAACCGCCGGGGGTGCGCGACAGGTCGTGCGGATTGCGGGTCGCGCCCGGCGTGTAATAGGCGAACTCGGTCGTCACCGTCTTGCCGATGATGACCGCGCCGGCTTCGCGCAACCGCGCCACCACCGCCGAGTCGCTCATCGGCTGGTGGCCCGCGAGGACGGCGGAACCGTACTCCGTCCGATAATCGCCGGTGTCGAAGATGTCCTTGATCGCCACCGGCAGACCGTGCAGCGGCCCGAGCGTCAAGCCATTGCGCCGGCGCTCGTCGAGCGCCCGCGCCTGCATCAAGGCATCGGCCGGATCGAGATGCACGAAAGCCTGAACCTTGTCGTCGATCTCCGCGATCCGGTCGAGACAAGCGCCGACATAGGTCTCGGCGCTCATCTCTCCGTCGGCGATCAGCTCGGCCGCTTCGAGCGCGGTGAGCGAACTTAAAGACTTCTCCGTCACGCCAGTCCCATCGATTTCATCTTACTTGTACAACATGTGCGGCAGCCACAAGGCGATGCCGGGGAAGACATAGACCAGCGTCATCGACAGGAACACCATGAACACGAAGGGCAAGGCGCCGCCGAAGATCTCGGTCAGTTTGACATGCGGCGGCGACACGCCCTTCAGGTAGTAGGCCGCCATCGCCATCGGCGGCGTATTGAACGAAGTCTGGATGTTGAGCGCAACCAGAATACCGAACAATAGCGGGTCGATGTGGAAGGATTTCAACAGCGGCAGGAAGATCGGCACGAAAATGATGATGATCTCCGTCCATTCCAGCGGCCAGCCGAGCAGGAAGATGATGAACTGGGCCAGAACCAGGAAGCCGGTCGCGCTCAGATTCGCCGCCAGCACCCAGTGCTCGATCACCTCGTGGCCGCCGAGATAGGAGAACACCGACGAGAAGGTCCAGGAACCGATGAACAGGTAGCAGACCATCGCCGAGGTGCGCGCCGTGAGATAGACCGCTTCCTTGAGCCGCTGGAAGGTCAGCGACTTGTAAAGCGCGGCCAGCACGATCGAGCCGGCGGCGCCGACGGCGGCGGCCTCCGACGGCGTCGCCAGGCCGAGCAGGATCGCGCCGAGCACCGCCAGGATCAGGATCGCCAGCGGGAAGAACGACGTCAGCAAGGCCAGGATCACTTCGTTGAACGGGATCGGCCGGTCCAGTTCCTTCGGTCGCGGCGCCAGGCCGGGGTCGATAATGGCGCGCACGACCACGTAGACGATATAGAGCGTCGCCAGCATGAAGCCGGGAATGAAGGCCGCGGCATAGAGCTGGACCACCGACACCGAGGTGGTCGCACCATAAAGGATCAAGAGCACGCTCGGCGGAATCATGATGCCGAGACAGCCGCCGGCGCAGATAACGCCGGCCGCCAACTTGGTGTCGTAGCCGGCCTTCAACATCGCCGGAAACGCCAGCAGCCCCATCAGCGTCACCACCGCGCCGACGATGCCGGTGGCGGTGGCGAACAGGGCGCAGGTGATCAGCGTCGCGACCGCCAGCGCGCCCGGCACCCGCCGCGCCGCCATCTGGATCGAATAGAACAGCCGGTCGAGAATGTTCGACCGTTCGACCACGTAGCCCATGAACAGGAACAACGGCACCGCGGTCAGAACGTCGTTCGACATCACGTCATAGGTATTGGTGACGAGCAGATCGAAGATCCGCGCGCCCATCGCGTAATAGCCGAAGAACACCCCCATCGCGACCAGCGTGAAGGTGATGGGAAAGCCGAGCAGAATAATGATGATGAAACTGCCGAGCTGAATAATCCCGACTTCCGGGTTGGTAAACATCATCGGGCAGCCCCTACGTGCAGCTCTTCTTCAATACGCTTTCGGTCGGCGGCTTCCGCCAGGATCGCCGATTCCATTTCCTCGACGTCGTGCAGGCGCTGCGGCCACATGCCGTCGCGGATGCAGATGACGCAGCGGACGATTTCGGCGAAGCACTGAAGCAACATGAAGAAGGCCGCGATCGGGATCAGCGTCTTGTGCGGATAGACCGGCGCGCCGGTCGGGCTGTAAATACTAACTTCGTGGATCGCCCAGGATATCTGCGCGTAAGGAATACCGTACCACAACAGCGCGCCGAAGCCGGGGATGAAGAACAAAATGAACAGCGTAAGATCGATCGAGGCCTGCACGCGCGGCGGCATCATGCGATAGATCACGTCGCCGCGGACATGGCCGTTGCGCGACAGCGTGTAGGCGCCGGCCATCATGAACAGCGCGCCATACATGAAATAGGACAGGTCGAAGGCCCAGTTGGTCGGGTCGCTCAGGACGTAACGGACGAAGACCTCATAGCAGGTGCCGAGCGTCATGATGATGATGCACCAGCCGAACGCCTTACCGACGCCCGCGCTGAGACGGTCGATGAAGAGAAGAAGTTTTTCCACGGGAAAGTTCTCGCTGATTGCGCGCACCACAAAGGCGCCGGGGCGGTTTCCCGCCCCGGCGAATTCGTCGGCCGCGACTAGACCTTCATCGTGCCGAAGTAGTGCTCGTAGGCCGACTTGTAATCGGCTTCGTTGTTGATGGCGTAGAACGCCACGCGCTTGCCCCAGGCCTTCTGGCTTTCCAGGATCTTCTTGATGATCGGACCCTGCGCCGAATCGGAGCTGATCTGATCGACCACCTTGTCCCAGGCCGCGAGCTGCGCCTTGAAGATCGATTCCTGGGTCCGCTTGACGTGGACGCCATGCTTCTCGATCAGGGTCTGCAGGTCCTTCGAGTAGATGTCCCAGGCCTTCCAGATGTTGTCCGAGTTGGACGCCATCGCGGCGAGCTTGAGGATCTGCTGCTGCTCCTTGGCCAGGCCGTCGTATTTCGCCTTGTTGAAGACGACTTCGATGGCTTCCGACGCCTGGTGATACGAGCCGAGGTAATAATACTTGGCGACGTCCTGGGCGCCGAAGCGGCTGTCGGAGGTCGGGTTGTTGAATTCGAAGGCGTCGATGACGCCCTTCTCCATCGCCGGCAGGATTTCCGGCCCCGGCAACTGGGCAACGCTCGCGCCCATCGCCTGCATGACGTTCGAGGCCAGACCGACCGTGCGGTACTTCAGGCCCTTGAAGGATTCCGGACCCGCGACTTCCTTCTTGAACCAGCCGAGCGGCTGGGTCGGCATCGCGAAGGCATAGAAGCCGACGACGTTGAGCTTGAGGATGTCCTGGGTCAGTTCGCGATACAGCTTGTCGCCGCCGCCGTACCAGAACCAGCCCATGAACTGGCTGGCATTGGTGCCGTAAACCGGGCCGGTGCCGAACAGCGAGGCGGCGCGGTGCTTGCCGTACCAGTAAGCCGGCACGCTCCAGTTACCGTCGAGAACGCCGGTCGAGGTCGCGTCCATCACCGAGAACGCCTTGACGACCGAGCCCGAGTTGAGGAAATCGATCTTGAGGCGGCCGCCGCCCATCTCGTTGACCTTGTCGGCATAGTTACGGCCGTAATCGCTGAGAATATCGGTGGCGCCGAAACCGCTCTGAACTTTCAGGGTGACGGTCTGGGCACGCGAGACCTGCGGCATCGCGATCGACGCGACACCGGCAACAGCGGCGCCGCCGAGAAATTTACGGCGAGTCGTCGCTTTGGACGGTTTTGTGGCGTTGGTTTTGGTCATTGGCATCCTCCCGAGGTTGTTATTGGTCAGCCGATTTCAGTTCGGCTTTTTGATCGATGCATCAACGATTAAGATCGGCAGCTTAGTCTTTAGGCTATAGTCTGTAATGAATTTCAGTTGCGAACAAGCCCAAATCAACCATTGCGTCGCCGTTTTCAAGACTCAGCGATTGCCCCTCGGATCCGGCGGCAGTGGTCATGAAAAGCGCAATAAGTCCGGGCCCGTTGACGGACCCAGACGGCAATCGCTCATAATTTGACGGATTGAAAACCGGCGGGCGTCAGGTGCCCTCCGGCTCCCAATGTTCGGCGCTCGCGCCGGCCAGCGCGCGGACGCGATCTTCGTCTTTGGCCAATTCCGCCGCGACGCCCGAGTAAACGACACGGCCGTCGCCCAAAACATAAGCACGGTCGGCGATTTCGACCGCCGCACGAACATTTTGCTCGACCAAAAGCACGGAGATGCCCTGCTCGCGGGCCGACACCACCACTCTAAATACTTCCTGCACAATCAATGGCGCGAGGCCCTGCGACGGCTCGTCAAGCAGCAGGACCTTCGGATTCAGCAGCAGCGCCCGGGCGATCGCCAGCATTTCCTGTTCACCACCGGATAGCTGACGGCCCTTGTTTCCCTTGCGTTCGGCCAGGCGCGGAAACAGTTGATAGATCCGCGCGATATCCCACGGACCCGGCCGCTCCAACGGCACTTTCAAATTCTCCTCAACCGTCAGGTTGGCGAAGATCCGGCGGCCCTCCGGCACGTAGCCGACGCCGGCAGCGGCAATACGATCAGGCTGCCAGTCGGTCGTGACCTCGCCAAAGACCCGCACTGTGCCTTCGCGGGGATGGCTCAGCCCCATCAGGCTGCGCAGTGTCGTGGTTTTGCCGGCGCCGTTGCGACCGAGCAGCGCCACGATCTCACCTTCGCGTACTTCGAGCCCGACGCCTTTGAGAATGTGGCTCTTGCCGTAATAAGTCTGCAGACCTTCCGCCTGAATCACAAATACGGTCATGCCGCCGCCTTCCCTAAATAGGCCGCCTGCACCACTTCGCTGTTGGCGATCTCGTCCGGCGTGCCCTCCGCCAGCATGGTTCCCTCCGCCAGCACCGTAATCCGGTCAGCAAGATGAAAAATAACCCGCATGTCGTGCTCGATCAGCACAATCGTCAGGCTGTGATCCTTGTGTAGCCTTCTGATGAGCTTGGTGATGTCATACGTTTCCTGGTCGCCCATGCCGGCGGTTGGCTCGTCGAGCAACAGCAGGCGCGGCTTGAGCGCGAGCGCCATCATGATCTCGGTGGCGCGCTGATCGCCGTGCGACAATTCGCCAACCAGCCGCCCGGCCTTTGCCGTCAAGCCGCCCATCTCCAGAAGCTCGGCAACGCGATCCCGGACCTCGACCTCCCCGCCGCGCGACAGCCACGGGCTTAAGCGGTATCCGCTGGCGACCTCGACCGGAATTCTCAAATTCTCGCCAACCGACAGCTCGGGAAAGACCTCGGTGATCTGGAAGGTACGCGATATGCCGCGCCATACGCGCTGGGTCGCCGGCAGCGCCGAAACGTCCTCACCGTCAAACACGATACGGCCCGAGGACTGCGTCAGAAAGCCGCTTATCATGTTGAAGAATGTCGTCTTGCCGGCACCGTTCGGCCCAATCACAGCACGCAATTCACCGGACTGGACCGTCATCGATACGTCGTTGACGGCGACCAGGCTGCCGAAATGCTTGCTGAGGTTTTCGACTTTCAACAGGCTCATGACTTCACCTTCCGGGTGATAATGCCGAGGACGCCGCGCGGGAAGAACAGCACCACCAGGACGAAGAATAGCCCGATGAAGGACTCCCAGTTCTCGGTCATGCTGGACAGGTAGTCGCGCAGCACGACGTATATCGCCGCGCCGATCAGCGGCCCCCAGAACGAACGCATGCCGCCCAGCACCGCCATGATCACGAAGTCGCCGGACTGGGTCCAGTACAGCGCACGCGGATCGACGAAGTTGTTGAGCAGCGCGAATAAAGCGCCGGCCAGGCTGACGACCGCGCAGGAGATAACCCAGGAGATCCAGATGTGCTGGTCGATCGGGATGCCCAGGAAGCGCGACCGCCGCTCGTTCTCGCGAATGGCGATCAGCGTCCGGCCGAACGGCGAGCGCAGCAGCCAGGCCATGATCCCAACGGCGATCGCGAACATCACCAGCACGAAATAATAGAACGCCACCGGATTGTTTTGAATGTCGATGGTGGTGAAGCCGAGATGCAATGGCAGTCGCGTCCAGCCGGTCAGGCCGTCATCGCCGCCGGTCACCGAGCTCCAGCGGAAGGCGATGAAGTAAAACACCTGACCGAATGCGATCGTTACCATTGCGAAGTAAACGCCGCGCAACCGGATAATCAACGGCCCGATGATCGCGCCGGCGATTGTGCCGATCAGCGTGCCGATAATGATGCCCATGCCGGTGCTCGGCAGCAAATAGCGCAACGTCATGCCGGCGCCATAGGCGCCGAGACCGAAATAGGCGGCGTGGCCGAACGACAATACGCCGGTATAGCCGAGCAGAAAATTGAGCCCGAGCGCGGCCAGGCCGAGAACGACGACCTGGCTACCCAGTTCGGTGTAACCGCCGACATGCGACAACCAGAACGGCATCGTCAGCAAGAGCGCCCAAACGACAATGTTCGGCGCCTGCTTCGTAAAGTCTGCCGGTTGCATTAGAAACGCCCCTCTTCGCCCAAGAGCCCACGCGGGCGCACCAGCAGAACCGCCGCCATCATCACGTAAATGACCGCCTCGGTCGCGGATGGAAAGAAAACCGTGGTGATGCCGGACGCGACGCCGATCAGCATGCCGCCCAGCAAGGTGCCAGGCAGGCTACCGAGACCGCCGACAATGATGGCGACGAAGCTCGGCATGATCAGTGAGGCGCCGATGGTCGGCTGCAATCCGAGTTGACCGACCGCCAGCACGCCGGCCAGGCCAGCCAGATATATGCCGAGGCCGAAATTCATGTTGCGCAGCAAACGAACATTGACGCCGAGCACCGACACCGTCTCGAGATCAAGGGTTCCGGCGCGAATGCGAATGCCCAGTCGCGTGCGGTTAAGAATGAAGAACAGGCCGGCCACGGCAATGCCGACGACCAGCACCATGAACAACCGATAGCCGGTAAGAAAGAAATAGTCGTCGCTGAGCGGCGTCACCAGCCAGCTCGGCACCTGAAACGGCAAGCTCTGCGCGCCCCAGATGAAGCGCGTGCCATCTTCAATGATGAAAGCGAGCCCGAAGGTCAGCAGCAGACTGTAGAGTGGATCGCGACCGTAAAGCCTGCGGATCAACACACGTTCGACGAGGATGCCGATAAACGCGGTCAGAACCGGCGCGAGAACCAAGGCCCCCCAGAACCCGATGTAGGGAATCAGCGAGTAAGCCAGATAACCGCCTATCGCCAGGAAGCCTCCATGGGCGAAGTTGATGACCCCGGACAGATTGAGGATCAGCGAAAGGCCGAGCGCCATCAAGGCGTAAAACGCGCCGACGATCAGACCGTTGAAGACATTGAAGAACAGAAGTTGTGTCATGCCCGCCTTAACATTATGACCGCCCCGCTACGACAACGGATTGTCAGCGCGAATGCGGCCACCATTCACGGACAGCGTTTTTAACCTTGGTGAAGTCACGGCAATAGCCGGCCGCCCGGGCGTCGCGCGCAGGCGCGACGCCGAAGCGTTACCGTTGTTGCTCAGGAAGGCCAGGTCTGCTTGCACCCGGTCTCGGCGAGCGATTCCGCGACCGATTCGCCCTTGACGACATCGCTGACCTTGAAGAGGTCTTCCGGGTCGCTGGCGCCTTTCGATTGCGCCTGCCCGACGAAGAGGTCAGGAATAAGCTGACCCTGACCTTTGCGGAAATAGGCGCCATCGGGCATCAGGGCGATTTCCGGCGGCAGCTTGAAGCCCTGCATCGCTTTGGCCATCTTCACCGCGTCGAGCGATTTCACCTGCTGGGCCGCGATTGCGCATGTCGAAATCGCCGCATAGCCGAACCAGGTGCGCGCGGTCGGCACGTGACCGCCGCTCGCCTTACGGATCTCCGCGACGAATTCCTTCACATGCGGAACGTTGGGCTGATTCCAGTACCATTCAAACACCCAAGTGCCGATACGTGCCTCCGGCGGCAGACCGAGCAGCACTTCGAGTTCCTGCTGCGCGCCGGCCAGGTGGAATTTCTTATTGAGGCCGAACTGCACCGCTTGCTTGAGCGCGTTGACGGCGTCGTCACCGGCTTGCAGGAAGATGATGACATCAGGTTTGGCGGCCTGCGCCTTGATCAAGTAGGACGAGTAGTCGGTGGTGCCGAGCGGGGTGAGATCGCCACCAACCTTGGTGCCGCCGAGCTTGGCGGCGGCCTTTTCCAAACCGGCTTGCAGGGTATGGCCGAAGGCGTAGTCCGGAGTCAGATAATACCACTTCTTGCCGGCGTTCTTGATCAGCGAAGAGGCGACCGCGCTCGCTTCCATCTGCGTCGTATTGCAGATACGGAAGACGTTCCAATGGCAATTGGAGCCCGTGACCGAGTCGGTGTGACCGCCGGGCACGACGTGAAAGACCTTTTTCTCGTATGCGACGTTGGCGATCGCCTGCGCCAGCGCCGAGTTGATGTTGCCGACCAGGAAGTCAACCTTGTCGCGGTCGATCAGCTTGCGCGCCTTCTGCACGGCGGTGCCGGCATCACCCGATGTCGAGTCTTCCACCAGCAGTTCGACCTTGCGACCGAGAATGCCGCCCTTGGCATTGATATGCTCAAGCGCCAGCTTGGCGCCGATCAGCTCATTCTTGCCGAGCGCGGCATAGGTGCCGGTCAGCGGGTTATCGAGGCCGATCTTCACGGTATCGGCGGCGCGAGCGGTAATGACGAAGGGCGACGCAATCTGCGCAACGCCGACAGCAGCGGCGGTTTTGATCAGCGCTCGGCGGTCAAGCTTGATGGAAAAGCTCTCGGAGCTCATGACTATCCTCCCTAGGACTATTGTCTTTATTTATTATAATCACCGAGGGACACCACGCTTCTGCGCATTTGACCATCGGCACAAGACTTGTTTGCGTCTCGTTAATAAGCTTATGCGGGGAAGTTGATCGCTAGCAAGACAGAAGAATTTGATCGGGCATTATTTTTGCTGCGAACATTACAAAAAGTTTAGCTGACCGGTTTTAGAAGCAACCCGTCGGCGCAGAACGAGGGAGCAAGACTTTCGTCTAAAGCTATACTCTAACATTCTGATATAATTAAACAGACCGGACCCACTATCGGCGGGCCCGCAAACCGGAGGCGTTGCCGTTATTTATATGCCGCCTGAAAAGACCCACGTCGGCATCAGCGGTCAGCTTCCTGCTTGCCGCCCGACTGCCAGCTTACCGATTTATAATGCGGCATTGCCGTCGCGCACCGCTATGTTGCGGGCAACTTATTGCGCCGCATCACAGCCGCCTAGCGGCCGCCACAAAGCCATGACCCCGTGTCGCAATAACCCGGCGCCCGCGCGCCCCAAGACGCTATGACGCCAGCAGGCCCCGGGCCTCGCGCCGTCCAAAACAGGAGCCGCCCTTGAGAGGCATCATTTCAACGCTCGCCACCGTCTGGCGAATTGCCAGTCCCTATTTCCGATCCGAAGACCGCTGGCGTGGCGGCGCGCTGCTGGTGGCGGTGATCGCCATCGAACTGTCGATCGTCGGCATTACCGTTCTGCTCAATAGCTGGAACGCCAAGTTCTATAATGCACTGCAAGACAAGAACTGGAACGCCTTCATCTATCAGCTCGGTTATTTCTGCGTGCTGGCCGGCGTGTTTATTCTGATCGCGGTCTATCAGCTCTATCTCAACCAGTGGCTCCAGATCCGCTGGCGGCGCTGGCTGACCAAGCGCTATCTCGATCACTGGCTGGCCGACGCCAACCACTACCGCATGCAGCTGCTCGGCGACGCCGCCGACAACCCGGACCAGCGCATCGCCGACGACGTCCGCTCCTTCATCGAACTGACGCTCAATATCGGCCTGCAACTGCTCAACTCCTGCGTCACCTTGCTGTCGTTCATGGTCATCCTGTGGGGCCTGTCATCGACCGCGCCACTGCGTCTGTTCGGCACCGACCTCAACATCCCCGGTTATCTGCTGTGGGCCGCCTTGCTTTATGCGGTGGTGGGCACCGGGCTCACGCACCTGATCGGCCGCAAGCTGATCCCGTTGAATTTCCAGCAGCAGCGCTACGAAGCGGACTTTCGTTTCGGGCTGATGCGGGTGCGGGAAAACGCCGAACAGATCGCGTTGCTGGCCGGCGAACCGGCCGAACGCCAGCGGTTGATGGATCGGTTCAACAATGTCGTCGCCAACTGGATGGCGATCATGTCGCGGCAGAAGAAGCTGACCTTCTTCACCGCCGGTTACGGCCAGGCGTCGTCGGTGTTTCCCTTCATCATGGTGAGCCCGGCTTATTTCGCCGGCGCGATCCAGCTCGGCGGCCTGATGCAGACCGCAAATGCCTTCGGCCAGGTGCAGGGCGCGCTATCGGTCTTCATCAACATCTATCGCAGCCTGGCGGAATGGCAGGCGGTCATCGAACGTCTCGACGGCTTCGACCGCTCGGTCGCCGCCGGACGGGACGCGGCGAAAACCGCCGGCTCGATCGCGGTGACGCCGAGCGCCGCCGCCGCCGTCACCTTCAATGACCTCGTGGTGCAATTGCCCAATGGCGAGCCGCTGGTGAACATCGCCGACATCTCGATTGCCGCCGGCGGCAACGTGCTGGTCTCCGGCCCGTCCGGCTCGGGCAAGTCGACGCTGTTCCGGGCGCTCGCCGGGATCTGGCCTTACGGCTCCGGCAGCGTCACCGTGCCGAAGGGCGCCAGAATGATGATGCTGCCGCAACGGCCGTATTTTCCGATCGCGCCGCTTGGCCTTGCCGTCGCCTACCCGGCCGAGGCGGGCACTTTCGACAACACGAAAATCGCCGAGCTGATCGCCGCCGTTGGCCTGCCGGCGCTGGCCGCGCGAATCGACGACGAGGAACACTGGAACCGGATGCTGTCGCTCGGCGAACAGCAGCGGCTCGGCATTGCCCGCGCCATCCTGCTGGCGCCGGATTATCTGTTCCTCGACGAAGCCACCGCCTCGCTCGACGAAGCGGCCGAGGAGAACGTCTACCGGCTTTTGGCCGAACGCCTGCCGCAGACGACCGTGATCTCGATCGGCCATCGCTCAACGCTGGCTGCGTTCCACGACCGCCGGCTGACGCTCAACCGCGAAGGCGATCGGGCCTGGCTGCGCGATGGCGGCCCGGCGCAGGCGGCGGAATAAGCGGCGATCCAGCCCGAATCGGCGACCCCGGCCGGCCCTCGCGACTCATCCGTCGAGGGCGGCCGGTCTGCCGCCGCGCCAGACCGCGATGCGCATACCGACCGCCGACGTTGAGCCGCAGCGGAACGGCGGACCCGACCAACAAACTCTTCGCAACGATGGGGCTCAATTGACTGGGGCCTACGCATCGGCCGCGCGGGCCTGACACCGACCACCGATGCGGACAGCACGTCGGCATCGCCCCGCTCGCCCGGCGGTCCAGGTCGTTGCCGCAGCCAACCTGCCCTTGGTCCAGGGACGCTTTCCGTCGGATTTTGACCGGGTCTTTGTTTTGGGCTTCGCGCCGGTCCTCGGCCTTGCCGTCGACCCGATCCTGGCTTGTCGCCCTTAATGACCGGGCTTGTTTGCCGCCTTTGACGGCGCCCTCTGAGAGCCCACCCCTAAACGCAATCAGGCGGCGGTCCCTTTTGGGAACCGCCGCCCGTTGCAGCCGAAGAGGCAGTAATCGGCTTAGACCTTAGGTCCTACTTGAGGGCCGAGAAGGTGGTGTCGAACTTGAGGGTGGCGACGAAAGCATCCTTACAGATGTTCGAACCGGCGCCGACCGACGGGGTCGAGGTGCACTGAGCGGCAGTCGACGAAGCGTTGGTGTCGTAGTAACGCAGGTCGAGGGTCATCGCCTTGTAGTTGAACGCGATGCCGATGTTGTACTGCGTGTAGTCGGCGAAGTTGACGCCAGCCGCCTTCAGGCCGCTGCCGTAGGTCTGACGGCCGATTTCACCCGAGATCGTGCTGGTGATGCCCCAGGGCATGAACTGCGGCAGGGTAACCGCGGCGCCGCCCGAGTAGTAGGTCGCCGAAACGCCCGAGTTGCCGAAGTTGTCGCCGGTGTAGACCGAACCGCTGAGGGTCAACCAGTCGGTGACCTTGTACGACGGCTTGGCGTAGAACTCGCCGTAGCTGATGCTGCTGCTGGCCTTGACCGGCGAAGTGGCGGCCGGACCCGGATAGGCGTAGTAGACGTAGCCCAAATCCAAGCCGAACTTCTCGTACGACAGGCGGGCGCCGACGCTGTTGTCGAATTCAGCATTGGCGAAGCCCGAGTACAGGCTCGAACCCCAGACGCCAGCGTACAAGGTCAGCCACGGAGCGGCGGTGTAGTCGAGTTCGAAGTAGCCCTGAACGGCCGGCTGCTTGTTCGACTGCGAGATGCCGCGCAGGATGTAGTCGCTGGTGAAAGCGGTGCCGAAGGCGATGTCCCACGGCGACGGAGCCGGAGCCGGAGCCTTGGTGTAAGCCTTGACCGGCATGTCGGCCGCGAAGGCCGGCGCAGCAGCGGTAACCGCCAGCGCTGCAACAACGGAGAGAACGATTTTTTTCATAGGACCCTGCCCCTTTTCATTTCGATCGACTTGCTGCCGATACCTAAAATAGCTCGCCTCTTGTGTACTTCAGTTTCCAAGCCCGGCCCTGGCTGCGATCGACCCGTACACAAAAGGGCTCGCATTAGGTCTTGATTTACATCGCCTACAACCGTTTCCAGCAAGCCAAAAACATCATCAAGTGCCGCCTTTTTAGGCGTTTAGCGCCTGTTGTCACAGAATGTGGGGTACTGTTGCGTCGATGTCACAATTTTCCGGACGAAACGTGGTGAGCAAAGCCGGAATGTCACCGTCAAACGGGGAAAACTCACGCATTCGACCGATCCGTTAGCGGTATCGAATGCGCGGCGCGCCGATCGGCGCACAGCCGATTCTACCGCGCCGCCGTCCTGGAACCGGTGCCAATCGGGCGTGGCGCTCACGCTCGGAACAGTCGCACCTTACCGCGGACGACACCGACCGCTGCCGTCCGCCCCCCAAAATACCGCCGCCAAACGACAAAGGGTCCCAAGCGGGACCCTTTGCGCATCTCATGACACGTTTGCAGCGGCGGGCGGACGCCCGCCGGACCTCAGGCCGCCGCCTTCTTGCGGTTCTTGTCGAGCAGTTCGTCGACCAGCGCCACGCCGGCATCGATCGCCGGATGGCTCAGGCCCTTCTGCTTGGCGATCAACTGCACCAGCTTGTCGGCGCGTTCGATGTTCGGCGCGCCGTTGAACAAGGCGCGGGCGGCCGACGCCGGCCGCGACAGGCTTTCCGCCGCCGCCGCGTATTTCTCGAACGGCACCAGGTCGGACGGCGCGGCCCCGAGTTTGACGCAGAGGTCGAACACGAAGTTATAGACCGAGCGCGACTCCTCGATGTTGGTATGGACCGCTTCCTTGGCGGTGCGCATGCCGTCCTTGGTGATGCAGCGGTAGTTGCCGGCCAGCAGCATCGACCACTTGGCCAGCGGCACGAAGATCGAATCGAACACCTTCAGCTTGACCGGCAGTTCGATCTTGCCTTCCGGTGCATCGAAGCGAGCGGCTTCGACATCCTTCTCGAGCTGCTTGAGGATCGCGGTGTCGGAATCGCTGTCGAAGCGGGCGCATTTGAAATTGGTCGGCAGCGTCACCAGCAACTCATTGGCCTTGCCGTCCGGCGGACGAATCGCCTGCGGGTCCGGGCTGTTGAGCGTGATTTTCGTCGGGTCGAATGAATCCCAGACCGAGGCGTCGGTGTAGGCGGCCTTCAGCGGCTCATAATCGAGGCCGGGGATGCGCTTGATGTAAGGCAGCGGCGGCATGTTCATGATCGACATGCACGGCACCTTCGACTTGCCGACGGCATCGAGCAGCTGGCGCACGCCCTCGGAGCGATATTGCGGCTCCTGCATGCACAGGCCGATCAGGTCATAGTCGCCCGGATTGACGCCGGTGGCGGGTCCCGCGGTCACCTTGCCCGGCAGCTTCGCCGATTCCAGCAGCACCGGGTCCTTGCGACCGCGTACCGGCAGCGTCACCTTGAAACCTTCGGCGTTGATCAGATCGGCTTCGGCCGGCAGGCAGACCAGATGGATCGAATGACCGCCGAACAGCAGCTTCGAGGCCAGCAACGACCCGTAGGATGCACCCATCAAAAGAATTTTCTGTGCTGGCATTGTTTCTTGCTCCCTATCGCTTAATCGCGGAAACGCGCGCAATTTCATATGAGGTCCGGCCCGGACGGGCGCCGTCCCGCCATGCTAGGCGTCCAGGTCAGACGATGCAATTGGGGCCTAGCGGCGTTCGCTTTCCGCGGCAACCAGCGTCCGGCGGCGGCGTGGAACCAGCGCGAGCAAGGCGCGCCCGAACGGCGCGATGAACTCGCCGGTGACGGTATGAATGCCCGGTTGAACCGGCTCGACGCCGAAGCTGAGCTTCTCGCGGCGGCTGGCCGGAACATACAGGGTGCCGAACAGCCAGTCCCATATCGCGAGACAACTGCCGAGGTTCTTGTTGAAGTGAACCGGGTTGGTCGAGTGGTGGACCTGATGATGCGCCGGGCTGATGAACAGCCGCCCGAGCACGCCGCGGAACGAGATCCACATGTGCGAATGCTGCAGGTGGACATAAGCGTAGATGAACACCACCAGGATCACGTTATTGCCGGACAGAACATATTGGTGACTGGCATCGCCGAACAGATAGGCCGCCACGCCGTTGGTCAGCGCGGCGACGACCGCCAGAATCTGGCCGAAGGTCCAGCTGTCCAGCGGATGCACCCGGAACGCCGTCAATGGCGTCAGCACTTCCGCGGTATGGTGCACCTTGTGCAGTTCCCACAGCACCGGCACCCGATGCTTGAGGTAATGATCGAGCCAGTAACCGAACTCGTAGGCCAGGAACAGCATCGCCGTGATGCAGGAACGCGAAACGAATTCCGGCAATGACGACGGCGTCGGCGGGCCGAACAGCGCCACCAGACCCTGGACCACGCCATTGGTGAGGAACTGATAGGACACCGCCGCCATGCCGAAGATCACGGCATAGAGAAAGGTGTTGAACAGGAAATAGCCGAAATCGGCGACGGTCGAGGCGCTGCGCCAAATGCGCCGCGGAAACAGCGCCCGCGCCAAAACGCGCAACCGGACGCGGCGGCCCTTATGCCAGCGCGGCACCGCCAGAACGCCAATGGCAACGATCAGCGCGAAGCCGAGCGAAGTGAGCGAGAAGGATGAGCCGGCCGACAGCAGCACATGTGTCAGGCGATAGAAATTGCCGACCAGACCTTGCCAAACAAGCTCCACGCACGCCCCCTGCCTCACCCGAGGAAGCGCTACCGTAGCGGCGGCGACGTAAGCAAAGGTTTACGGCCAGCCGCGGATTCAGGGTTACCCGCGGGTTAACGCGACACGCCGGCGGCCGGTGCTGACGAAAGTCGGGCCAGAAGCCGAAAACCGAACTACCCGAGAACCGAAGCGTCAGTGAATGAAGCGCCGAAGACCCAGAGCGCCGAGGACCAAAACGCACAACAACGGGCGGTCCCCTTCCGGCGACCGCCCGCCTTTTATCTCGCGCCGTCGGGTCCGTTCCCCGGACCTCGCCGCCGGACCCGCCTAGTTGCCGTCGTCGGTCTTGCCGCCGAACAGGCCGCCGAAAGTCGGCATCACCGAACCCGATCCCATCGGGGGCGGAACCGGCGCGGGCGCCGGAGCTGGCATCGCCGGCTTCTTTGCAGGCTTCTTTGCAGGTTTCTTGGCCGGCTTCTTCGCCGATTTCATTGCCGGCGGCTTCGCCGCGGCCTTGGCCTTTTTCTTGGCGACCTTCTTCTTGGCTGCCTTTTTGGTCTTCTTCAGTCCCTTCTTTTTCGACAGGACCGACTTTTTCGCCTTCTTGGCCTTTTTCGATTTCTTCTTGGATTTCGCCGCCGTCTTCCGCTTCTTCGCCATGATCGACCCTCCGGATCGGTTCAGAAAGATTGCCCCGTCAGGACCGCGGCCACGCGCCGCGATCCCGCGCCACACGCCTCACCCAAACACACGACAGACCTTGTCGAACAACACCTTCGTCGAACGACGTCATCCAGTAACCGCGTCGTCAAACAATCACGCCGACCGCGCGCCCGGCGCCTTCTCGACTTCGCCCCGACCGGCAAGTCGTCAACAAGTCGCCAGCACCAAACGGCTAGGCGCCGAGACCCACGAGCGGGCCCGGCGTCGGACCGCCGGTCGCCCAGTCGATCAGCTCGACCGTATGGACAACGGGTGTGGCGGTGCCTGAAGCGATCTGGGTCATGCAGCCAATATTTCCGGCGGCGATCACGTCCGCTGCGAGCCGTTCAATGTTGGCGACCTTGCGGTCCCTGAGCCGGTTCGCGATTGCCGGCTGAAGAATGTTGTAAGTGCCCGCCGAGCCGCAACACAAATGATTCTCTGCGATATCTTTGACGACAAACCCTAACTTGAAAAGTAAATCTTTCGGGGCATGCACCACCTTCTGACCGTGCTGCAATGAACAGGCCGCGTGATAGGCGACCGTCAGCCCCGGCACGGTCGCGACGGCCTTGAGTTCGAGCGTCGCCAGATACTCGCTGACGTCGCGCGCGAGGCTCGAGACCCGCTTGGCCTTGTCGGCATAAGCGGCGTCCTCACGCAGCATGAAGCCGTAGTCCTTGATCGTGGTGCCACAACCCGACACCGTGACCAGAATCGCGTCGACGCCCTCGCCTTCGATCTCGCGGGTCCAGGCATCGATGGTGTTTTTCGCCTGGGCCAGCGCCTGTTCCTCGCGCCCCATGTGATGCACCAGCGAGCCGCAGCAACCCTCGCCTTCGGCCACCACGACTTCGATGCCGTGCCGGTTCAACAGCCGGATCGTCGCCTCGTTGGTCGACGCGCTGAGCACCGGACCGATGCAGCCGGCCAGCAAGGCGACCCGGCCACGCTTCACGCCCTCCGCCGGGAACACTTTGCGGCTGCCGTCGGACGGCGGCGCCGGCTTGCTGCGCGGCGTCAGCCGCAGCATCGCGGCGAGCCGCGTCAGACCGACGGCGTGCAGTACCGGCGCCAGGGGCCGCGCGAGCTTGCCCGCCACCACCGCGAGCCGGAACAGGCCGGGGTCGGTCAGCACACGGGCGAGCATGGCGCGGATCGCGCGGTCGGCGAGCGGGCGCTTGTAGGTCTTCTCGATATGATCGCGGGCGTGATCGACCAGGTGCATGTAATGCACGCCGGACGGACAGGTCGTCATGCAGGACAGGCACGACAGGCAGCGGTCGACGTGCTTGACCACGTCCTTGCTGGCCGGCCGCTCCTGCTCCAGCATGTCCTTGATCAGGTAGATGCGGCCGCGCGGACTGTCGAGTTCGTCGCCGAGCAGAACGTAAGTCGGGCAGGTCGCGGTGCAGAATCCGCAATGCACGCAGGCGCGCAGAATCTTTTCCGATTCCGCGACTTGCGGGTCCATGAGCTGGGCGAGCGAGAAATTGGTTTGCATGACCGTTCTTTATACCCCCGCCCACATCCGGCCGGGATTGAGCACGCCCTTGGGATCGAAGCCGTCCTTCACCCGCTTCGACAGCGCGGCAAGGCCGGCGTTCTGCGGCTCGAACACGTCGACCGCCGCGCGCAACGCCGCCGGCGCCCGCACCAATGTCGCGTGACCGCCGAGTTCGGCGGTGGCGCGGCGGATTGAACCGGCATCGGCCTCGTTCTCGAATGGCATCGCCACCCAGACCAGGCCGCCGCCCCAGTCGTAGAACATTTGCGCCGCCGGCGTGATCAATTCGGCCAGCCGTTGCGCCTGGCGCGGCGCGGTCGAAATCCGCCACAGCGGCCGGGCCCGCGCGCTATCGGCGGCAAAAGGCGCGACCTGACGAATGCTCGTCCACAGCGCCACGGAATCCTTTTCATCGAGAAGCGCCACCGGACCGAACGGCTTCAGCAAGCTGGCCAGCGCCTGCTTGCGATGCTCGACCGACGGCGTGACGCCCTCGAGCCGTAACACGGTCGCCGCCTCCGGCCGGGGCAGGCCGGCGAAATGCGACGCGACATGGTCGGGCAGATGCGCCGCGCCCGACACGTCGCAGGACGACCCCATGGCGGCCGCCATCGCCGCGCAAGCCTGCGCGTCGCCAAGGCCCTCGACAACAACGGAGGCTTGCGTCTCAGGCTTCGGCAGCACCTTGATCGTCACATCGGTCATCGCCGCCAGCGTGCCCCAGGAGCCGGCCAGCGCCTTGCACATGTCATAGCCGGTGACGTTCTTGACCACCCGGCCACCCGACTTGATCGTCTCGCCCCGCCCGGTGACCGCGGTCACGCCGAGGAAGTGATCGCGCGCCGCGCCCGCCTTGATGCGGCGCGGACCGGACTGGTTGGCGGCGATGACGCCTCCGATGGTGCCTTGCCCGGCCGGCGCGCCGAACAGCGGGCCGTAGTCCATCGGCTCGAAATCGAGCTGCTGGTTGTTGCTGGCGAGCAAGGCCTCGATCGCCGCGAGCGGCGTGCCGGCCTTGGCCGACAGCACCAGTTCGGCCGGCTCGTAAAGCGTGACGCCGTCGAGCGCCGACAGGTCGAGCGTCATGTCGGTCTGGCTCGGTCGGCCGATGCCACGCTTCGAACCGTGGCCTACGACGTCGAGCGCCTTGTCGTTCGAGGCCGCCCAGGCAACGGCGTCCTCAACGTCCTTGGCATCGCGGGGCTTGAGTATGTCAGTCACAGATTTTCCCACGGTTCTTCGCGCGCGCCGTGGATGATCCTTACGACGACAGCTTCATCTTTTTTCAAAATGTAGAAAAGCAAATACGGAAACCGGACGAATGCAGCGCGGTGAACGCGGGGTCGGTTTGGCAAACGCTGGAAGGCGGATGGAAACATCCTGATTTGATCTTCAATTTGGAAAAGCCGATCTGCAAAGCGATCTGCAGCTTGTGGATCGACCCGGTTTAGATCGTCATAAATTGCTTCCAACTCGGCAAAAGCCAGGTCGGTATAACTGACTTTCATGAGCGGCGGAATTTCGCGAAGAGAGACTTGACCTTTTCGTCGGTCGCAATCTCACCGCGGTCCGCGGCGGCTACGCCCTCATCGATCGCTGTCAATTGCTCCTGCGTGAGATCATCCGATATCAACAACTGGGCTTCTACTTCAAGAATGACCTGCGCCAGCTTTTCCTGGTCTTGTTCGGACCAGGTCTCTACGCGCTCAAGCACTTCTTTAAGATGGCTCGTCATGCGGTCATCCTATCATAACCGGCAACGTCATCAAAACCTCGGAATATCCGGGAACGGCAATTGGCCGCCCGAGATGTGCATCCGGCCCAGTTCGGCGCAGCGGTGCAGCACCGGGAACACCTTGCCGGGATTGAGCAGGCCCTTGGCATCGAAGGCGCATTTGACGCGCTGCTGCGCCGCCAGATCGATCTCGGAAAACATCGTCGGCATCAGATCGCGTTTCTCGACGCCGACGCCATGCTCGCCGGTCAGCACGCCGCCGACCTCGACGCACAGCCGCAACACGTCCGAACCGAAAGCCTCGGCGCGATCGAGTTCGCCGGGCTTGTTGGAATCGTAGAGAATGAGCGGATGCAGATTGCCGTCGCCGGCATGAAACACATTGGCGACGCCGAGCTTGTAGTGGGTCGCCAGTTCCTTCATCCGCTTGAGCACCTGGGGCAGTTGCGCGCGCGGAATGGTGCCGTCCATGCAGTAATAATCCGGCGAAATCCGGCCGACCGCCGGGAAGGCCGCCTTGCGGCCGGCCCAGAACAGCAGCCTCTGCTGCTCCGAATTCGAGACCTGGCACGACACCGCCCGGCAATCACGCGCGATCTTTTCGACGCGCTCGATCAAATGATCCACCTCCGCCCCGGGCCCGTCGAGTTCGACGAGCAGCAGCGCCTCGACATCGAGCGGATAGCCGGCGTGGACGAACTCCTCGACCGCGTGGATCGCCGGCTTGTCCATCATTTCCATGCCGCCGGGAATGATGCCGGCGGCGATGATCGCCGAGACGCATTCGCCGGCGTCCTCCGACGAGGGAAAGCCGATCATCACCGCGCGCGCCGTTTCCGGCTTTTTCAACAGCCGCACCGTGACCTCGGTGACGACGCCGAGCAATCCTTCCGAGCCGACGATCAGGCCAAGCAGATCGTAGCCCTCGGCATCGAGATGCTTGCCGCCGAGGCGCAGCACCTCGCCGGTCATCAGCACGATCTCGCAACCCAGCACGTTATTGGTGGTCATGCCGTATTTCAGACAGTGCACGCCGCCGGAATTCTCCGCGATATTGCCACCGATGGTGCAGGCGATCTGCGACGACGGGTCGGGCGCGTAATAGAAGCCGTCGGAGGCCACCGCCACGCTGACGGCAAGGTTGGTGACCCCCGGTTCGACCACCGCCACCCGATTATCGAGATCGATTTCCTTGACCCGGTTGAACTTGGCCATGCCGAGCAGAACGCCGTCCTCAAGCGGCAGCGCGCCGCCGGACAGCGAGGTTCCGGCGCCGCGCGGCACCACCTTGATGCCTTCGGCGTGGCAATAGGCCAGAACCTGCGACACCTGCTCGGTGGTTTCCGGCAGGACCACCACCAGCGGCAACTGGTGATAGGCGGTCAGGCCGTCGGTCTCGAAAGGCTTCATCTCCCGTTCGGTCGCGATCACGCCCTCGCCCGGCACCAGGGTGCGCAGCGCCTTGACGATCGCCTGGCGCCTGGCCAGCACCGCGCCATCCGCTTCCGGCATCCGAACCGACATTGATGAAACCTCCCGGACATTGTCTTATGCGACGATACCAGTCATTTGGTGGTTGACACAGCCGGCTGTCCGAAGCATTCAGAAATTAGAATATATGGCCTCAAGACGGCAAAATACCGAAAAGGGAGTGACGTGATGAAACTGGCTTTCGTATTCGCGGCAGTTTTGACGGCCGTTACCGTGCAAGCCGCCCAGGCGCAAGATGTCACAGCCGGCGAGCAATCCTTCAAGAAGTGCATGGCCTGCCATTCGATCGGTCCGGGCGCCAAGAACAAGGTGGGCCCGGAACTCAATGGCATCGACGGACGCCACACCGGTTCGGTCGCCAATTACAACTATTCCGACGCCAACAAGAATTCCGGCATTACCTGGAACGAAAAGGAATTCCTGACCTATATCGCGGATCCGCGCGGCGTCATCAAAGGCACCAAGATGATCTTCCCCGGCATCAAGAACGAGAAGGAAGCCAAGAATCTCTGGGCCTATCTCAGCCAGTTCGACGCCGAGGGCAACAAGAAGAAGTAAACTCGTGCTGCCGTCGGCGCGGCGACAGCCGCGCACGACGGAGCCGTATCAGGCGCGTCTGTCACCCATCCGCAAAACAAGATCGGCGCACCGGGCGCCGGTCTTCGGAACTTCGCATCGACGAGGCATTTGACTTTGGTCAAGGCCATCGCGCGACCGGGCAGGCATGGTAATCTCTGCCGGGCGCGATTGGCCCGTTTGGGAGGTTTTACAGCATGATTAAAGATATTATCGTCAATGTCGGCTTGAACGGCACGACGGGCGCGCATGATCCGGCCAGCGATTTCGCCATTTCGGTCGCGGAAACCTTTCAGGCGCATGTGCTTGGATTGGCCTTCTCCTATGAGCCGGTTATTCCCGGCGCGGTGATGGGCGGCATTCCGCCGGAATTCATCGAATCGCAACGCGCCGAATCCGACAAACGCGCCGCTGCCGGCGTCGCCCGTTTCGAAGCCGCCGCCAAACGCGCCGGCGTCTCGTCGGAAAGCCGCACCTTGAGCGCCAGCGTATCCGGCGCCAGCGACATGCTGGCCCGCCTCGCCCGCCGCTTCGATCTGGTGGTCGTCGGTCAGCCCGATCGCGAACTCAGCGCGCCCGACGAAGTGCTCGACGAAGCCGCCTTGTTCGACTCCGGCCGGCCGGTGCTGTTCGTGCCGTTCATCCAGAAGGACGGCCTCAAGCTCGACCGCGTCATGGTGTGCTGGGACGGCAGCCGCGCCGCCACCCGCGCCATCGCCGACAGCCTGCCCTTCCTCAAGAAGGCCGGCCAGGTCGAAATCGTCATGGTCGCCAGCAAGTCTGCCAAGGGCGACGAGATCGCGGGCGTCGATCTCGGTCAGCATCTGGCCCGTCACGGCCTGAAGGTCGACGTCAAGCGCATCACCTCGCCGGATATCGACGTCGCCTCGACCATTCTGTCGCATGCCGCCGATTCCAGCGCCGACCTGATCGTGATGGGTGGTTACGGCCATTCGCGCCTGCGCGAATTCGTGCTCGGCGGCGTCACCAAGTCGATCCTCGAGACCATGACGGTCCCGGTGCTGATGTCGCACTAACGACTGCGCGTTCCGCGGCGTTTGCTTTTTCCCGTCATCCTGAGGTGGCCGCGTAGCGGCCCTCGAGGGATGGCGGGCCATCACCCTTCGAGGCTTGCGCGATCGAAGCCGGTTGACGCAAGGCCAGGTCTGCAATCGCGCGAGCACCGCAGAGTGACGGATAACGGGCAGAGGAACCGTCTTGCTCGAACGCCACATCACCTTATTGGACGGCGAGAAGGTCTTTCTGCGGCCGTTGCGGGTCGAAGACGCCGCGCTCTACGGCGACTTCCTCAAGGACGTGACGCATGTCGATCTGCGTCTGCGATTCTTCGCGGCGATGCGCGAGCTGTCGCCGGAGATGATCGACAAGCTGGTGCATTACGATCCGGCGCACGCGATGGCCTTCATCGCGCTGACCGAAGCCGACGGCCGTATGCTCGGCGTCGTCCGGCTGCATGACGACGCCTGCGGCGAGCATGGCGAATTCGCCATCCTGCTGCGCTCGCATCTCAAGGGCCACGGCCTCGGCTGGCTGATGATGAAGCACATGATCGCTTACGGCAAGGAACACGGCCTGAAGTCCGTGCGCGGCCAGGTGCTGGCCGAGAACTCGACCATGCTGCAAATGTGCGGCGAACTCGGTTTCCATGCCAACGACGATCCCGATGAGCGCGGCGTCAAGCTGGTCGATCTGCCGCTCGACGAAGTGCCGGCCGAGGCTTTGGCAACGCCTGTCCACGACTGACCCGAAGCAGACAGCCCTGCGATAGTCTCGCAACGTGAACGGTATCGCGGCCGCTTTTCGCCGAACGGCCAGCCGACCCGCTTTTTCAATCGGAAAACTTCGCGCTTCCGGTCCGAAGCAGATCGTGAATCGAACGCTGCCCTATCGGCGGCAAGAGCGATCATATCGCCGGAAGCTGGTTTTGGACGCCACGGCGACCGGCCTGCCATTCCGGGAACGCGACCAACGCTTTTGCGATCGGGCCCGCGCCAGATAGCGCAGGCGCGCGCCTCTCGCACAGACGTACTGGGCCATAAGCCAAGACTGGAACGCTTGCTGAAGGCTGAGAGGGAGAACTTCGCACGGATTAAGTCAAGGCCGCGGCACCTGTCATGGGCCGTTCCCCTAACTCCGAACCGACGCGGTTTATCGTCAGGGCGTGCACCATGTCATGACTGAGCATCCCGGCGGCGAGGCCGCGATCGAAGCTCGTCAAAAAGGCCGTCGTCATGTTCGGTGCCCGCCCCGAACATGGCCACCACCTTTTTGAGACGACCGACCGTCAGCCAGGTCTCGCGGCGCGCCGGGTCCTGGGCCGCGCCGAGGATGACGGCGATGTGGTAAATGAGAAAACGGCCGGTCTCGATGAGCAAGCGCGCCATGAAGGCATCGCGGCCATAGAGCGCGAGGAAGCGGGATACATAAAACTTGCGCGCCTCCGCCATGCGCGGGCTTTGGACGATCTCGTCATAGGACAAATGCGATGTTCCTAGCGCCAGACGCAAAAAATCCGGATCGTCCACAACACCCCCCAACCGCAATGACGTCCCCCACCGATATGTTATTTATGGGGACGGGAAATTACACGCAATCTTTTCCGGGACGGCCTGAGCCGATGCGTTAGGATTCGGCGGCATTGCGGCGCCTATGGCCCAGGTGGGGGCGTGGCACGCAGGTGTTTTATCGATCGTAAAGTCAAGAAACGACATGAGAACCGGCGGCCTGAAAGCCTATCTGGCACGGCTACATTCCGAGATCGAATGCGCTTTGTGGGCAATCCTGCTCACTGGCGTCCTGTTTTTTGCCGTGCTCGTCGCGCCCGGAATTCCCGCGGCTCAGCGGCACGCGGCGGCCGCCGAAGCCGTACAATTTATAAGCCAGTGCTCGCGCTACTGTGAAAAATGGGGCCTTCCGCGCGGATCGCATCGCCACGCCGCGTGCATACAGGATCTGAAAAAATTTCGCGCCGACATCGAAGCGAAGATGGACGACGAACTGCTACCGTGAAGCGGCGTCAACCTTTTGAAATCAAGAAGGTGAAGCCAGACGCGACGACATTCCCGATGATTGTGAATTTTTCCGATCGGGGCGCTTGCTCGATCAAGGATGCGCGAACCGGCGCGAAATTATAAACTCACGGGCAACGGCCGATTCCCGACAAGTGCGGACACGTTACGCCTCAGGCTCTGGCAGACTATGTCCGCGAATGGCCCTTAGCAGACACATCACCGTAGTTTTCTTACCCCCCATTCTATCCATCGTTATTAGGTCGTTTCTCTTGGGCGGATACTATGCATGGTGGCAAGATAGGCGATGTCGTGAAGATACATGCCGCCGGCGATTCCGCGGTCGTAGCTCGCCCAAAGCCGCGGGAGTATTTCGATGCGATGACCACCCCGGACCTCAAGCTTGACCAACCCGGCCTCCTCCGCAGCAACGAGCAAGGCGCGCACATGGGTACGTGACACGCCGAAGCGGTCTCCGATGTCGGCGTACGACACGGCTGCATGCGGATGATCCGGATGAGCCATCGCGGCGTGCAAGAGCGCGGCGAGCACCATGTGCCCCGCCGCTCGGTCGAAAAACAACATCATATCGGGGACCGCCATGAGATATTTCGCCGCGAGCGGAAGAAGCGTCAGCGCCGTGCGCCGGAGCGCAACATGAAACTCGGCGTCTTGCCGCATTACAAGCCCGTAGTCATGCTGCGGATAAAGCACTGTGAGTGGCGCGTAGTGCGCAACGAGCCAGTCGCGATCGTGCGCCCGTAGCTTCTCGGTAGGCTTCAATATTCGCACCCGTCGGTCCTGATCGGAAGAAATCAGTTCCATAAAGCCCACAGAGCAGAGGCGCCTGACAAGGTGATCGATTTGCCGATCGCTTGCCAGGCCGAACAGGGCCATTTGCTGTTTGAGGCGTCCAACCGTGAACCAGGTTTCGCGCCGCGCGGGATCCTGCGCAGCGTCAAGGACGACGGCGATCATATAGACCAGGAAGCGCCCGGATTCGACCAGCAGACGCACGAGAAACGGATCGTCTTCGTACACGTCCAGAAGTCGATCGAGATAGAATTTTCGTGCCTTCGGCAACAGCGGATGCGTCAGGATGCCTTCGACCCCAACGCGCGGAGCGCCTCCGATGAGGCGCTCAACTTCTGCTTCTTCCAAGGCAGCCCCCGCGCCCAGTTTGGAGCTGTCACTTGCCTGCGATAGGACGCTCCCTCGACGGAATTACTTGCCGCAATCTTGATGCGCAAGCGTCTCTGGACACGCCTGCGCCCCTTATCCCACACACACCGTGAAAATTAATACGATTTTTATATGCAAGCGCTTTCGGACACGAGCTACTGGCGGGGATTAGTATCAATTCGTGGTCGGCTTGCCGATGTGGGCGGTGTCCGAGTATGTGCGAACGCGATTGCTATCTATTGCAACTGCCGATTGGCTCCTTGCATCCGCAACCTTGGGCCTCACAGCTCAGCCGCGCCTCGGCGGGGGTCGATCCGACACCCCAGCACGTTCCCTTCCCGGGCTTGCCGACGGTGACATAGCCGCAGGCGCCACTCGTGTAACGCGCGACGATACGGCAGTTCGAAGCACGATCCGCGCAACCGTTCAAAGCCTTGCGGTCGGCTTCGGCTTGCGTTGCATTCCTGAAGCTGGTGCCGGAGTGGCCCTCGCGGCCGGCGCTGCCGACGGCGATCGCACCATAACCATGTGAAGGCATGAAATTGTTGCTGCGCCCGCCATAAGGTACCACGGCACCGGGCCGACAGAACTGATAGCCGCATTCCTTGAAGGCCTGCCCCTCGTGGTTCAGCCGGGGCTCTTGCATGGGAACATGGCACGCGGAGCAGGCTTTACCCGTCGTGCGAGCCATAACGAGATTGGCCTTCGCCGCGCTTGGCGCAAACAGGATAGCCGCCGTACTTAGCATGAACGCGATCGCTGCGACCGCGGCTGTCAATGCGATGATGCTGCGATGATGGGCTAGGAAACGAAATGTCGGCATATGCTCTCACTCTGACAGTCATCACGCCTTTGCGGCGGAAGCGGCGACGGCTTTGCCGGGGAACAGAAGAACCCAGAGCGCAACGCCGAATAACGGCAGACCAATCCATTGCTTATCGTCCGGAAGCCAGGAAATCAGGCACGAGCCGAGCTCCGCAGCGCCGACCCAGATCGCGTGATAACCGGAAAGCCCGATGTCATGCAGTCGTCGCACGAGCAGAGACGCGGAGCTGACAAACAGCAGCACAGCGGCTGCCGCCAGGATGATCACACCGCCCCACCAGGCCAAATTGAAGCCGAGGGCGAAGATCGGAATGCTTGCGAAGAAGAGGACCATCGCAGCAATGCCGATATGGAGGCCTCGGACAAAATAGGGAACGCGCGCCAAGCGCCCGCTGAACGAAAAGTAGCGGTCCACAATGACGATCGTTGCCTTCTGTACTGCCGGGCTCGCCTTGAGATAGTTGATGGCGACGGCAGCCGCTTCGGAGACAGCGGATGGCTCCTCGGTGAAGCCGCTCATGACATTTATTCCCAGGAACGGCCGTAAGGCTTGTTCAGACGGTTCGTACAGTTCGTGACGCCGTGTCGGACTTCGGCCCGACGCGCGTAGATATTAGATTGAAGGCTCGCGGCCCGTGCTTGGAAAACATTGCGTATAAAGCGTCTCCTAACGGAAATCGCTCGCGGGTCCGGATCGGAATGCTACATTGGATGAAACAGGTTATAGGACCGGCATGGGCATGAAGATTGCGAAGGTTCTTATTTTTATAGTCATTGGCGTGGTGCTGGCTGCCTGCGCACACCAGCCGGTTGCGTCCACGCCCGACGCACCCGGTTTCTTATATGGCCTATTGCACGGCTTCATCTCGCCATTTTCGCTGATCGCTTCGATATTTGGCGACGTTCGGGTCTATGCGATCCCGAATAATGGCGGCTGGTACGACTTCGGCTTCGTTGTCGGCTGCGCCATGATATTCGGCGGCTCGGGCGCGCGGGCCTTCGAATTCAAATTCACCAAATCGACGTCATGACGTTAGAACGTGACGCTAACCAGAGCATGGTGTTGCACCGTAACCTGCGGCGACTTCGCGTTTTTTCATATCGTAAAACGAACCGAAGTCCGTCACGCTGGATATAAACAAGTGCTTCGTTCGGCCGTTCGACCTCTCGCTACCGTTGCGCGCCGGATTTGCAACCGACGCATTTCCAAACTCCACGAGAGGCGCGCAGACGATCCCTTTGGCCGCCGCCGATCCCATCAAGGAGTTAAACAAGAGGCCTTGTTCTTGGCCTTATTTCTTTGGTCGCCGCGTCTGCCGTGCGCGGTCGGCGATCATTCATGAGAAAATGAGGGGCTCTATATGCGCAGGATACCGATTCTATTGCTTTTCTTGTCTCTATCGGCGACGCCCGCCTTTGCCGACGACTTCCTTAAGTTCCGATGCGCCCACCTCGCACGGCAGGCCGCGCACGATTACCAGGTAGCGAGACACATCCGCGGCTGCCTCGAGAAGGCCAGCCACATCCCGCCGATTTGGCGCGGCAATAATCAGGAGCATCAAAATTATTATTGGAACGGCAATGAACAGGAGCATCTGAAATATTGCCTCGAGCTGGGCTTGGACTGGGCGTCACACGCTCGTGAATTCCGGCTCCGCGTGCTCGAGGGGTGCGTCAATGGTGTATTGTGAGAGCCGTCGTACGGCGCGCACTCCGATTGTTCGGCATTGGGCACTTCGTGGGACGGCCGTGCCGGCGGCCTCCTGCTAAGCCATGCAGCCCCGGACACAGCCACGATGGCGGCGCCTGTCTCAACGCAATAGAGGTACGTATGAAACGCCGACGCCGAGCGACACTTGTCGCACTGGTTACTCTGATCAGCGCGTCCGGCTCGGCTCTAGCCGAGTCGGAGAGCTGCCAACGCCAAATCAGGGCTGTATGCAAAGGCTGCGAGCAAGAGAACAAGATCTGTTTCACTTACCCGGCCGGATCGCCAGAATGGAACGCGTGCGCCCAGAAAATGGTTCTGTGCTGTGGGCATTGGACCGGCATCGTCCGCGCCAATCCAGAATGCGCACCACCGCGCCACCACCACCACCAACGATAAGCCTCGGCGAAGAACAGGGCACGCGTACCTTGCCTTGTTACGACGCAAACTCTGGTAGCTCCGTCGTTGTTCCATATCGCGATACGAATACGGGCCGCCAGCGTGAATATAGGCAAAGTATTCCGTCCGGCCGTCCGATTCATCGCTATATTTCGCGCCGATTTCTGTCACCGCCGTAAGGCAATGTGGGGCAACATGAACCGGACTATGCGACTGCTGGCGACTTTATCGTTTTCATTTTTCATTTCGACCGGCGCCGCCCTAGCCGCCGACAACGTCTGCAAGGACCGCTGCACGGCGCAGATGAAAGCCTGCAGCAAGGCGGAAAATCGCCGCGTTGAACAAAGCGGCCAGGTCGGGCCGGCGAACACGACCTGCCTCAATCAGTTGCAAGCCTGCATGACCAAGTGCGCCGGGCTCAAGTGAGCGCTGTGCGCTCTGATCGAGCTTGCATCCGAGCGGTAGCAGAAAACAGAAATGGCATGGAGATAGGCATGAAACGCCGCGCCTTGGCGACCGTTGTTGCACTGGCCGCCCTGATCGTCATGGTTGGTTCGGCGCTGGCCGAGCCGGCGAGCTGCCTGCGCGAATACGAAAATGCCTGCGGCGAATGCAAGCGGCAAGGCGATCATTGTATGCGTAATGAAAGATTGTCGGGCGTCAACCACGGCTGCGCCCAGCAAGTCGCGGCCTGCTGCGCGAAGTGGAAGTCGATCATCCATACCAACAATCGCGAATGCTTCGCGAGCTCGTCTGGCCGCGGGTAGAGCCGCAGTGCTCGCGCATGCTGAATTTGGACGGCGCGTAAGTCGGGCCGAAAATTGCCGTGACGGCATAGCAACGTCGGTTTGGGAAACGCATTGCCCCAGGTCGATTGTGACGCCGCAGCCGGGACGCTACGCCAATAATCCGGAACTGAAGCGTCAATTGGGGGAGGCAGTAATAGCGGCTTCTGGCCCGAAGCGAACAATCGCGACGCCCCGCCCATCGGTCCGCTGTTGAACAAGAGCAGACATGGCGCGAAGAACGATCGGCCTGCCGGCCACGCGCCTTAACCCGGCAACACCACCTGCGCCACCAGACCGCGAGCGCGGGCATCGAAAATGCCGAGGCCGCGCAGCGCGAACAAGGTCGCGGTCTGCACCGCCTCGCGCGCCTGACCGGCATCTTCGTAAGTCGGCGCCAGCGGGCTGAGCAGCCCCTCCATCAAGGCCCCGACCAGAGCGGGCGCGCCGATGCGGGCATCCTGATCGGGCAGGTTGCGGCCCTGGATCGCGATTTCGATGCGGCCTTGCAATTCGGCCGCCAGCGCCTGGCGGAAATCGAGCCGCATGGCGTCGACCTCCGGATCGACCGGTTCGCCGATCGCCGCCCAGGCCAGCCTGCGATTGCCCAGCGCCCGCGCCGCGAAGGTGGCGATGCAGGCGGCCAGCGCCGACATCGGCCCCGGTGCGGCGTCACCGGCCGCCTTCATCGCCTCAAGCTCGCGCCCGGCATAACCGGCGACCAGTTCAGCGATCAGATCGGTCTTCGACGGGAAATAGCGATAGACGGTGCCGGCGGCGATGCCGGCGCGCTTGGCGACGGCCGCGATCTGCACCGCCGCCAGGCCGCCTTCGGCGGCGATTTCGGTCGCCGCTTTCAGGATGGTCAGCTCCCGGGCGGCCAGACGGCGGACGACGTTGTCGGTGCGGCGATAGGGCATGGAACCAGTGAATAACGATTCACACGCCTTGGCAAGCAGCGCCGGCCGGCCGGTTTGGCAAGCGTCAACCGCCACTCTTTCCGGACGTTGCCGGTAAAGCCGGATCCGAGATCAGACGAGCCCGGTCCCTCAGACCCAGGGGCCGGTCGTCTTCGTTACCGCTTGCCGACGCCGGAGAGCGACTTTTCGCGAATGGCCGACAGGGTCATCGCCGGCGTGATCGCTTCCGGGTCGACCTTCAGGTGGATGATCGACGGCAGGCCGGACGCCTTGGCCGCCGCGAAGGCCGCCGGGAAATCGGCGGTCTTGTCGACCCGCACGCCGAAGCCGCCGAAAGCCTTGGCGTAAGCAACGAAATCCGGATTCAGCAAATCGGTCGCCACCACGCGGCCGGGATACTCGCGCTCCTGATGCATCCGGATCGTGCCGTAGAGCCCGTTGTCCGACAGCACCACGATCACCGGCAATTTGTATTGCACGGCGGTGATGAAGTCCTGGCCGGTCATCAGGTAATCGCCGTCGCCGGCGACGCAGACCACGGTGCGGTCCGGGTACAGGGTCTGCATCGCGACCGCGGCCGGAAAGCCATAACCCATCGAGCCCGACGTCGGCCCGATATGGCTGTTGAACTTCCGGAACCGATAGAAGCGGTGAATCCAGGCCGAGAAATTGCCGGCGCCGTTGGTGATGATCGCGTCCGGCGTCAGATGATCGCGCAGCCAGACCATGATCTCGCCGAGGTTGACCTGGCCCGGCAAGGGCGTGGCGGTCTCGGTCCAGGCGAGATAATCGGCATGCGCGGTTTCGATCGCACCCTTCCACCGAATTTCATTCGGCGGCTGCAAACCTTCGAGCGCGGCACAGAACGCGGAAGGCGTTGCGTTGATCGCCAAAGTCGGATGATAGACGCGGCCGAGTTCTTCCGAACCGGGATGCACATGCACCAGCTTCATCTGCGGTTCGGGAATATCGAACAGCGTGTAGCTCTGCGAGGTCATCTCGCTCATCCGGTCGCCAATCAGCAACACCAGGTCGGCGCTTTTGACGCGCGCCAGCAGTTTCGGGTTCGGCCCGATGCCGAGATCGCCGGCGTAACAGGGATGCAGGCCGTCGAAGAGATGGCCACGCCGGAACGTGGTGGCGACCGGCAACTGGAAACGCTCGGCGAAACGCGCCATCGCCTGCCAGGCGGCATCCGACCAGCGGCTGCCGCCAATGAGCGCGATCGGCCGCTCCGCCGCCCACAGCATCTTCTGCAAGCGGCTCATGTCGGTGAGCCCCGGCCAGGTCTCGACCGGTTCGAATGGCTTAGCGTTGGGCGTCAGCGCGCGCTCGGACAGCATGTCCTCGGGCAACGCGATCACCACCGGACCGGGACGGCCGTTGCAGGCGGTGTGAAAAGCGCGCGACACGAATTCCGGGATGCGCGCCGGATCGTCGATCTCGGACGCCCATTTCGCCAGCCCGCCGAACACGTCGCGATAATCGAGTTCCTGGAACGCCTCGCGCTCGCGCATGTGCCTTCCGACCTGACCGACGAACATGATCATCGGCGTCGAATCCTGCCGCGCGATATGAATGCCGGCCGAGGCATTGGTGGCGCCCGGTCCGCGCGTCACGAAGCAGATGCCCGGCTTGCCGGTCGCCTTGCCGACCGCCTCGGCCATCATGCAAGCGGCGCTCTCGTGCCGGCAAACGGTGAGCTTGATGTCGGAACCATGAAAGGCGTCAAGCGCCGCCAGATAACTTTCGCCCGGCACGCAGAACACATGCTTGACGCCCTGCAACGCCAGTTGATCGACGAGGATTTCACCGCCGGTGCGGGTACCGTCATTTGAGCGCATAACGCCTCTTATCGCTTCTTGTGATGCAATCGGTCGCCCTTCCCCGTCGAGCCCGGCTGCGCGCCGGACCCGACGGGGACGCGGGCTATTTGTGAATCTTCGGCATTGGAATCGGCGGCGCGAATGCCGTCGGCACCATCAAGGTATTCTTCTGCTCGACGATATAGCCGGCTTTGACGTTCTCGGCGAGATAGACCTTCCAGTCCGGATCCTGCGCCATCCGGGCGCGCTTTTCCTCGCGGTCGGCGGCACTCGCATAGACCCAGACATGGGTGAAGGTGTTCAGCTCGCCGGTTTCGGCGACCGCGTAGCACAACGGCTCGCCCATATAGCGGAGCTGCACCGGATAGCCGTATTTCTGGTAAAGTTCGAGCTGCGCCGGCACACAGCCCGGCTTGGTCTTGTAGGTCCGCACGTCGAGCAACACGGTTAGCCTCCCTTGCATAAACCGCTGTCACGCGGCGTTGGCGGGCACTTTCCGGGCCGACGGGGCGGCGGTCAAGGGAAGACCGCCACAGGGCTGCTATTTTGCCCGTGCATGTTCTCTTTCATGCGCTCAAAGCGGCGCGGCGCTCCCGAAGCCGCAACGCTCGCGGTTTGATCTGGATCGGTGCCACAGCCGATTTGCCATCGTATGGTCGAACCGATCAGGCGCGACAGGAGTTGATCCGACATGAAGCCGGCCGACACATCCCAGCAAGCGGTCCTCGATTTTCTCGCCGCGCCCGCGTGCCATGACGGACAGACGCCGACGCGCATCGACACCCATGCCGCCCATGTGTTCCTCGACCGCGACACGGCGCTGAAGATCAAGCGCGCGGTGCGCTTTCCCTTCCTCGATTATTCGACCCTCGCGCTGCGCAAGAAAGCCTGCGAGGCGGAAATCGAGGTCAACCGGCCGTTCGCCGCGGCGCTCTATCGCGGCGTGGTCGCGATCACCCGCGCCGCCGACGGCACGCTCGCCGTCGACGGCGACGGCGAGCCGGTCGAATACGCGGTGGCGATGAACCGCTTCGACGAAAGCCGGACGCTCGATCATCTGGCCGGCCAAGGTGGAATCGACGATGCGCTGGCCGACGCGCTCGGTCGCGCGGTGGCGCAGGGTCACGCCAGGGCACCGGTTGTCGATGGCACCGCCTTCACCGCGACGCTGACTGAGATCGTCGCGCAGAATGACGGCGAGTTGCGCGGTCACCCCGATCTGTTCGCCGCCGATGCGGTCACGGCGCTGACGCAAGCCAGCCGCGCCGCGTTGACGCGGCTTGCGCCGCTCATGGCGGCGCGCGCCCGCGACGGTCACGTGCGGCGCTGTCACGGCGATCTGCATCTCGGCAACATCGTGCTGATCGAGGGCAAGCCGGTGCTGTTCGACGCCATCGAGTTCAACCCGGACTTCGCGATCGGCGACACCTTCTACGATCTCGCCTTCCTGCTGATGGACCTGATCGAACGGGGCTTGCGCCACGCCGCGAATATCGTGCTCAACCGCTATCTCACCGTCACCGGCAGTGACAGCGATCTCGATGCGCTCGCCCTCTTGCCCCTGTTCCTGTCGGTGCGCGCGGCGATCCGCGCCAAGGTGACCGCGGCGCGGCCCCAGCGCGACGCTGGCATCGAGCAAAGCGCGCGCGATTATTTCGCGCTGGCGCAGCAATTGATCGCACCGCCGCCGCCGCGCCTGATCGCGGTCGGCGGCCTGTCCGGCACCGGCAAGTCGGTCCTGGCGCGCGCCTTGTGCCCGGACATCTTGCCGCAACCCGGCGCGGTGCTGCTGCGCAGCGACGTCATGCGCAAGACCCTGTTCGACGTCGCCGAGACCGACAAGTTGCCGCCGGAGGGCTACGCCGCGGCGGTCACGGCGCGGGTCTATGCGCAACTCGCCGACAAGGCGGCGCGCGTGCTGGCCGCCGGACATTCGGCGGTCGTCGATGCCGTCTTTGCCAGGGCCGGTGAACGCGACGCCATCGCCGCCGTCGCTCCCGACCGCTTTCACGGCCTGTTCCTGACCGCCGATCTCGACACCCGGATCGCCCGCGTCGGCGGCCGCGTCAACGATGCCTCCGATGCCGACGCGACCATTGCCACCGCCCAGGAAGCCTACGACCTCGGACCGCTGGCCTGGCAGCCGGTCGACGCTAACGGCACTTCGGCGGAGACTTCGCAACGCTGCAAGCGCGCGCTCGGTCTCTGACCGCCGCCATTCCGGGCTGCGTTGTTCGACGCTGCCGAACCGAATAAGTCCCAGCTATGCGCTGAGCGGCCAGCGGCCCCGAGCCCTGCCCCCTTGGCGTTCGGCACCAAAAACATGCATAGCTTGCCGTCCGACTTTCTCGACATGCCCCGCCGGGTTCCCACGATGAATGCTGCGCCACGGAAGACGTTCTCAGCGCGCCAATTGGCGGTCGGGCTGGCGGGCTATTGTACCTTCGTCAATCTCTATTCGCCGCAGGCTATCCTGCCGCTGCTGTCGAATGAGTTCGGCGCCGGCGCGGCGGAAATCTCCACCATCATGACCGCCAGCACGCTGGCCGTGGCGTTGACCGCACCGTTCACCGGCACCGTCGCCGACGTCCTCGGGCGCAAGCGCGTCATCGTCACCGCCATGCTGCTGATCGGCATACCGACGGTGATGTGCGCGATGGCGCCGTCGCTGCACGCGCTGATTTTCTGGCGCTTCATGCAGGGCCTGGTGATGCCGCCGATCTTCGCCGTCACCATCGCCTATATCGGCGACGAGTGGCCGGCCAACGAGGCGACCGCCGCCGCCGGCGTTTATACCTCCGGCGCGAGCCTCGGCGGCTTCAGCGGACGCTTCATCACCGGCATCCTCTCCGATCAGATCGGCTGGCGCGGCGCGCTGCTGGTCATTGCCGCCATGACCCTGATCGGCGGCCTGACGGTCATGGCGCTGCTGCCGCGCGAAAAGAAATTCGTGCGCTCGGAAGGTCTGATCGCCTCGGGCAAGCAGATGGTGCAGCATCTGCGCAATCCGCAACTGGTCGCGACTTACGCGGTCGGCTTCGGCGTGCTGTTCTCCTTCGTCACCATCTTCACCTACGTCAATTTCCGGCTGGCGGCCGCGCCCTATAATCTGTCGGCGACCTGGCTCGGCGCGATCTTCATCACCTACATGCTGGGCTCGGCGCTGACGCCTTTGACCGGCTGGGCGGTCGGTCGTTTCGGCCGCCGCCGTTTCATGATCCCGGTGATGATATTCTGGTCCTGCGGCGTCGCGCTGACCCTGGCCGGACCGCTATGGGTAATCATCATCGGCCTGACCATATCGGCCGGTGCGGGTCTCGTCTGTCAGGCGATCTCTACCGGCTATGTCACCATCACCGCCAAATCCGGGCGCTCGTCGGCGGTCGGCCTCTACGTCACCTGCTTCTATACCGGCGGCGCTTTCGGCGCGACGCTCGGCGGCTTTGCCTGGATCATCGGCGGCTGGCCGGCTTGCGTGGCGATGGTCTGCGCCATGCAGTTGCTGATGGCCGGCGTCATCTATTTCGCCTGGACGCCCCGGGTGCCGCCGGCGCCCGCGACCACGCCGGTCGAGCCGCCGTAAGTCTACAAATCCGCCGATGGATGCCAGAGCGGCGCGTAGCCTCTCTTGAGCACAGCGACGATCGCCGGCGGCGTCAGCGCATCGACCTCGACGGCCCGCGGTCGCGGCTGACGTTCGACATAGCCATCCGGCGACCAGCGCCACACATGCCGGCCGCGCACCGCGTAAGCCGCGCCATCGTTCACGACCATCACGCCGTCGGGCATCTCGTCGAGGTTCTGGCGATGCCGCCGTTTGGCCTTGCCGTCGAGCCGCTCGGCATGAAGCTTCGCGTCCATCGTCGCGGCACGGACACGGTCATGAACGCTGCCCGCTTCGCCGCCAACGAACAGCGCGGCGAAATGCTCGGCCGCGTGCCGCCGGCATTCAAAGCAAGGCCGGTGCCCGGCGGCGAACGCGGTGACTTCGTCGAGAAAGAACAATTCGCTGTAGCTGTCGCCCCAGACCTGCCGGTGTCGGTTGTTGAACGCGAGCTGACAACAGATCCATTGCTTCGAAGCCCAGCGCCGCGTGCCGAGCCGTTGCCGGTCGTCATGCAGCCGTCCGCCGCGGTTGCCCATCATCAGTCCGCGCGCGGCAAGGCTGACGAGATCGCCGAAAGGCGTGACGCGGTTTGGCAGCGGCATGATCCGGCCTCACGATAAGAATCGTTTCGCGAGCCGGACGCCTCAACCAATGAGACCGCCCCATCCCGCACCGCAGGATGGGGCGGATCGATCCCTCAATGCAACTAGACGTGCTCGGCGGCCGCCGCGCCCGCCGCCGCTTCGGCGCGCGCGGCTTCCGACGAACCGACGCCGTTGAAGAAGGCGTTGAGCAACACCGCCACCAGCGCCGCCAGCAGAATGCCGGACTCCAGCAGCGGCTTGAGCGCGGCCGGGAACTGGTGGAAGAAGTTGCCGGCGACCAGCGGGATCATGCCGAAGCCGACCGAGATCGCGACGACGAACAGGTTGTAGCGGTTGGTCTTGAAGTCGACGCCGGTGAGAATGCGCGCGCCGGTCGCCGCCACCATGCCGAACATCACCAGACCCGCGCCGCCGAGCACGACCTGCGGCACCGCCTCGACCAGCGCCGACATCTTCGGCAGCAAGCCGAGAATCAGCATGATGATGCCGCCGGCCACCGTCACCCACCGCGACCTGATACCGGTGACGCCGACCAGACCGACGTTCTGCGAGAACGAGGTGTAAGGGAAGGTGTTGAAGATGCCGCCGAGCAGCGTGCCGACGCCATCGGCGCGCAGGCCCTTGGTCAGCGCCGCTTCGTCGATCTTCTTGCCGGTCATCTCGCCGAGCGCCAGGAACATGCCGAGCGACTCGATCATCACCACGATCATGACGATGCACATGGTCAGGATCGGCACCAGATGGAATTGTGGCATACCGAAGTGAAACGGCACGACGATGTCGAACCACTTCGCCGACGCGACCTTGTCGAAATGCATCTTGCCAACCGCCGCCGCCAGCGCCGCGCCGGCGACGATACCGAGCAGCACCGCGACATTGGCGACGAAGCCCTTGCCCCATTTGATCAGCGCGAGGATCACCAGCAGCACGAACAGCGCGATGGCCAGCCCATCGAGCGAACCATAGGCCGGGTTGGGCACCTGAACGAATTGTCCGGCCACCACGCGGCCGAACGACGGCAGACCGCCGCCGGCCCAGTTGATGCCGACCCGCATCAACGAGATGCCGATCACCAGAATGATGGTGCCGGTGACCACGGCGGGAAACAGCGGCAGCAACCGCGACACGAAAGGCGCGATCGCGATGCCGAACAGACCGGCCGCGATCACCGAGCCGTAAATGCCGAGCAAGCCGACCTCGGGCGTCGCCGCCATCGCCAGCATCGGACCGACCGACGCGAAGGTCACGCCCATCATCACCGGCAGCCTGATGCCGACGCCGGGCAGACCGAAGGATTGCACCAGCGTCGCCAGACCGCAGGCAAACAGGTCGGCGCTGATCAGAAAGGCCACCTCTTCGGGCGACAGCTTGAGCGCCCGGCCGATGATCAGCGGCACCGCGATGGCGCCGGCATACATCACCAGCACATGTTGCAGCGCCAGCGGCACGAGCCGCAATATAGGCAGTTTCTCATCGACCGGGTGAACCCCGGTCGTCATGGCAGTATCGGTCATTACGCGCCCCCTTAGCGTTCAGGCCGCAAAACGCAGCCCGCCAAGGTAGATATTATACAAAGACCGTGCCATTCGCGTGTGTCGACGGCTCACAGACCCAATGCAAAAGCCGCAGCCGCTACCGCCACGCCCGCAAGCACGGCGGCGAAATCGTTCCGCAATATCACCATCGTCGCTGCGGCCGCACCCAACGCCAAACCGGCCCGGCCGCCGTCATGCAGCAGCAACGGCGCCAGCGCGGAAGCGATGATCGCACCCGGCAAGGCATCGAGCATGCGGCGCAGGCGCGGTCCGATGCGAAAGCGGCCGATCAGCCAGTAACCGCCGGCGCGCGACAGATAGACCGTCACCGTCATCGCCGCGAGCGCGGCGATAAAACCCAGAGGATCGCTGTCAATCATCGACGAAGCCTCCGACGATGCCGCCGGCCAGCGCGCCGGCGATCAGGTACCAGAAACTGCCGAACAGCCAGTCGGCGGCAATCGCCACACCGCCGCTGACCAGCCAGGCAATCGCCGGCCGCTTGCCGCGCCACAGCGTCACCAGCATGGCCATGAAAAACGCCGGCACCACCAGATCGAGACCGAAGGCGTGCGGATCGCCGACAGCCGCGCCGAGCCAATAGCCCGGCACGGCCGACAATACCCAGACGACATAGACGATGACGCCGCTGCCGAGCAGAAAGGCCGGATCGTTGCCGCCGTCGCTGCGATAGCGCATCGACAGCAACCAGTTCGGCTCGGTCAGGAAAAACAGCGTCGGATAGACTTTCAATGACGGCGACGTTTCCAGCCAGGGCCGCAAGGTCGCGCCGATCAGCAGGAAACGGAGATTGACCAGCGCCGTGATCGCCGCGGTGCCGGCAATCGCGGCGACGGTCAGCCGCGCCGGCCAGTTATCCATCACGATCATCTGCGCCATGCCGGCAAAGACGCTGCCGGTCATCAGCAAGGTGTCGAGCAGGCTGAAGCCCTTGCGCGCGGTCACCGTGCCGAAAGCCATGCCGAAAGCGGCCAGCCCCGGCAGCAGCGGCAGCATCGACCATACGCCGTGACGAAAGGCATCGAGCGTCCAGCGCGGCGACGCCGGGGGTGTCTGATGGGTCATGAACGCATCGCCCGTCTCAATCCAGCACCGCGGTGTCGCGGCAAAAAGAAACGCCCGCCAAGCGGCGGGCGTTGGTAACTCATGACAGCGCGCGGCTTATTGCGGCTGCGGCGCGACGTCACCGGCCGGTGGCGGGGCCGAACGCGGCTTGCCCGCCGGCGGCACCGCCGAGGAGCGCGGCGTGGTCGGCTCGATCACGGTCTCGCGGTTCGGCTTGATGCCGTTGATCAGGTCCTTGATCTCGTCGCCGGTCAGGGTCTCGTATTCGAGCAGGCCCTTGGCCAGCACTTCGAGATCGGCGCGCTTCTCGGTCAGGATCTGCTTGGCGTCTTCCAGACCGGTCTCGACCAGCTTGCGCACTTCCGAGTCGATCTTGCGGTTGGTCTCTTCCGAGACGTTCTGCTGACGCGACACCTGATAGCCGAGGAACACCTCGTCGCCATTGTCGCCATAGGCGACCGGGCCGAGCGCATCCGACAGGCCCCAGCGCGTCACCATCATGCGCGCGAGCTTGGTGCCCTGCTCGATGTCGGACGCCGCGCCCGAGGTGACCTTCTCCTTGCCGAACACCAGTTCCTCGGCGACCCGGCCGGCCATGATGATGGCAAGGCGCGAGGTCATCTGCTCGAGCGACATCGACAGCTTGTCGCGTTCCGGCAACTGCATGACCATGCCGAGCGCGCGACCGCGCGGAATGATCGTCGCCTTGTGCACCGGATCGGTCGCCTTGACGTTGAGCGCGACCAGCGCGTGGCCACCTTCATGATAGGCGGTCAGCATCTTTTCTTCGTCGGTCATGACCAGCGACTTGCGCTCGGCGCCCATCATGACCTTGTCCTTGGCGTCCTCGAACTCCTGCTGCATGACCATGCGCTTGTTGCGCCGGGCCGCCATCAGGGCCGCTTCGTTGACGAGGTTGGCAAGGTCGGCGCCGGAGAAACCGGGCGTGCCACGCGCGATGGTCTTCAGGTTGACGTCGGGCGCCAGCGGCACCTTCTTGACGTGAACCTTCAGAATGCTTTCGCGGCCGACGACATCCGGGTTCGGCACCACCACCTGGCGATCGAAACGGCCGGGGCGCAAGAGCGCCGGGTCGAGCACGTCGGGCCGGTTGGTGGCGGCGATCAGGATGATGCCTTCATTGGCCTCGAAGCCGTCCATCTCGACCAGCAACTGGTTGAGCGTCTGCTCGCGCTCGTCATTGCCGCCGCCCATGCCGGCGCCGCGATGACGGCCGACGGCGTCGATTTCGTCGATGAAGATGATGCAGGGCGCGTTCTTCTTGGCCTGCTCGAACATGTCGCGGACGCGGCTCGCGCCGACGCCGACGAACATTTCGACGAAGTCCGAACCGGAGATCGTGAAGAACGGCACATTGGCTTCGCCGGCGACGGCGCGCGCGATCAAGGTCTTGCCGGTGCCGGGAGGACCGACCAGCAACACGCCGCGCGGAATGCGGCCGCCGAGACGCTGGAATTTGCCGGGGTCGCGCAGGAATTCGACAATCTCGGTGAGGTCGCTCTTGGCCTCGTCGACACCTGCCACGTCATCGAACGTCACGCGGCCATGCGACTCGGTCAGCAGCTTGGCGCGCGACTTGCCGAAGCCCATCGCCTTGCCGGCGCCGCCCTGCATCTGCCGCGACAGGAACACCCAGACGCCAATCAGCGCGATGAACGGCAGCCACGACACCAGCAGCGACACGAACCACGGCACGTTGTCGGTCAACGGGCGGGCGGTGATGGTGACGCCCTTGTTATAGAGCTTCTGCACCAGGCCCGGGTCGTTCGGCGCGTAAGTCTGGAAGGCGGTGCCATTGGCGAAGGTGCCGTGAATCTCCGGCCCCTGGATCAGCACGTCGCGGACGTGACCCTGGTCGACTTCCGACAGCAATTGCGAGAACGAAATATCCTGAGCGGTGGTGCGCTGCCCCGGATTTTGAAACAGCGTAAACAGCGCAAGCAGCAGCAGGACGATAATCACCCAGAGGGCGAAATTGCGTAAGTTGGCGTTCATCGGGCGTTCCTACCCGCGCGCGTGACCCACGCCGCGGCCCTGTCTGTTGCGTATTGTCCGTCTGATGCCGAAACGTTTCCGGCGCTCACCTTCTTCATCCCTTCGGCAATGTAGGCACCGCAAGCCTGCATGGAAAGGGTTCGAATCTTATATATCCCGTGGTCCAGACTAGCGTTTTTTCCGACCGCGGGCCGCCCCGACTCGGCCCTTGGTTAAGGACTTGATGCCAGTTTGCCGCCGCGGCGGCGCTCTTTCCACCGTGATTTGCCCGTTTTGACGCTTCCGGTCCATGACAAAAGTCACGATCGCGCCGGCCAGGCTGCGACGAAATCGACTGCCGGTATTTTGTGCAGCATCGAGCGCGGCGACCATCGCTTCGAGCTTGGCCAGTTCGACCGGCCCCTCCAGCCCGACCCGGGCGACCAGCCGCCCGACCAGGCGCAGGCCGACTTCCGCCGGTAAGGCGATAAAGGCTCCGGCGTCCAGGGCGAACCGGACCGGACCGCGCCTGCCGCCCGTCTCGTCTTCAGGCAACCCTAGACCGGCCATTGCCCGGTCGACCGCCGCCTCGATCGCCCGGTCGGCGCGCCGCAACCGCCGCGCCAGAAGCGCCAGCCGGCCGGCACCGAGCCCTTCACCCGCCAGCACCGGCATCAATTGACGCAGGCGGGCGCGGGTGAAGGTCGCATCACGGTTGGTCGGGTCGTCGGCATAGCCGATGTCCGCCGCCGTCAAAGTGGCGATCAACCGTAGCTTGGGAAGGTCGAGCAACGGGCGCACCAGCCGGCAATCGACGCCGCCGCCGCCCGGCACCGGCGACGTTCGCCCCATCGCCGCCAGCCCGGTGATGCCGCTGCCGCGCATCATCCGGATCATCACCGTCTCGGCCTGATCGTCGAGCGTATGCGCGGTGAGAATGTGCCGGGCGCCGGCCTTGACCGCGGCTTGCGCCAGCAGACGATAACGCGCATCGCGCGCCGCCCGCGGCAGACCGGCTTTCGGCTTGGCGCCGGTCCAGCGCAACGTCCGGTGGGTGACGCCAAGCCGGCGCGCCAGAAGCGCCACGGCTTGCGCCTCGGCTTTCGATTCAGGCCGCAGACCATGATCGACGGTGACCGCAACCAGCTTCGGCTTGCGCCGCAGCGACTTGGCCCAGCGCGCCGCCAGCACCATCAAGGCGGTCGAATCCGGGCCGCCGGAAACCGCCAGCAGCAGAGCCGGCGCATCGTCGAGATCGAAAAATAGCTGTCGGACTTCCGCTAAACTGACCGGCGTCGCCGGATCAGCAATGCGCACGCTTGAGTTCCTGCGCCACGCCGCGCTTCACGCTCGACGAGGCCTTCGGATATTTGCGCCCGACTTCGGCCAGGGTGGCGCAGGCCGCTTCCTTCTGCTTCAGCGCGGCGAGCGACTGGCCAAGCCGCAACAGCGCGCTCGGCGCCTTGCCGGTGTGTTCGAACTTGGTCGAGATCACCAGGAAGGCTTCGGCCGCGTCGCGATAGCGCTGACGCTGATACAGGCTTTCGCCCAGCCAGTATTGCGCATCCGGCACCAAAGTCTCGTTCGGATATTTGCGCATGAAGTCGCGGAAAGCCTGTTCGGCCAGCGCGTAGTCCTTATGCAGAATATAGCCATAGGCCAAATCGTATTCGTCCTGCGGCCGCGCCGAGGGCGGCAGCGTCGCCAGCCGCGCCGGCGGCGCGCCGACGTTCTGGATCGGCGGCTGCATGGGACGGGCCGGTGGCGGCACCGCGGCCGCCCGCACCGGCTCGGTATTGGTCACCGGCGCGGCGGGCACTCCGGCGGCCGGCACCTGCGGCGGCGGGTTGCCCGACATCGTCGACAGATCGAGCGGCGCACCGGCGGCGCGACCGTTCGGCGCGCCGATCGGCGTGTTCGGCTCGGGCGCGACGATCGCCGTGTTGCCGAGCGTGCGCGGCGCGCCCGGCGCGTTGGGGTGCTGCGAAGGATCGAAGGCATCGCCACGGCGGCCGGTCGCGGGCGACGGCGCCATCGGGGTCATCGCGGGCGCCAAATTCGGCGCGCCATTCGGCGGCGGCGCGGCGCCCGGCTGACCGCCGCCGCCTTGCAAACGCTGCATCTGCATTTCGAGCTGCTGATTGCGGTGCTGCAACTCCTCGACCTTGCCGGTGAGCTGGCGCAATGCGTTCTCGATCCGGTCGAAGCGCACGCCCGGATCGTTGGGATCGCCGCCCGCGCCCTGACCGACCGGCGGACCGCCCTGCTGACCGCCACCCTGATCGGCTTGCGGCGAGTCGCCGCGATTAAACAGATTGTCGAGGAAGTTGCCGGAGCGTTCCTGCGCCCGCGCCGGCGCGGCCCACGTTGCGCCCATCACCATGATCGCGGCGCAAGCCACGGCCATGAAACGGATACGAATGGCGGGCGCGGCAACGGCGATATGTGTCATGGCGATTTGAAAACCAACGGCTGATCGGAAACGTGTTCGGAAGATCGCAGGCAGCCCGCGCGATCGGTCACCCGTCTAACATAGCCGGCCGAGTACGACCAGATTGTGGCTGCCCCGGTCGACTATTTCACCGCCGCCGGCCGAGCGGCGCGGCGCGCGGCCAGCCACTCCTCGAAAGTCTGGGTAATGACGAAAAACGACGGCACGAACAGCACCGCAATGCAGGTCGATGCGATCATGCCGGTGAACACGGTGATGCCGATCGAGATACGGGCATTGGCGCCGGCGCCGGTCGCCAGCACCAGCCGCACGACACCGAGAATGAAGGCCAGCGACGTCATCACGATGGGACGGAATCGCGCGCGTGCGGCATCGACCGCCGCCTGCGCGATGTCCTTGCCTTCGGCGCGCAACTCGCGCGCAAACTCGACGATCAGAATCGCGTTCTTGGCCGACAGCGCGATCAACAGGATGATGCCGATCTGGGTGTAGAGATTGTTCTCGATGTGCAATCCCAGCAGCACCGCCACCGGTCCGATCAAGGCGATCGGCACCGCCAGGATCACCGCCAGCGGCCTGAACCAGCTTTCGTATTGACCGGCCAGCACCAGATAGACCAGCAGCAGCGCCATCGCGAACACCAGATACATCTGATTGCCGACCAGCCGCTCCTGATAGGACATCGCCGACCATTCATGGCCGACGCCGGGCGGGAAGGTGCGCTGCGCCATCTCGTCGAGCAGCTTCATCGCCTGCCCGGTCGAGAAACCCGTGGCCGGAATGCCGAGGATGGTCGCCGTCGGATGCAGGTTATAAAGGCTGATCAGCGACGGTCCGCTGACCGGCGTGATCTTGATCAGCGTGCCAAGCGGCACCATGCCGCCCGAGGAATTGCGCACCGACAGCTTGCCGATGTCCTCCGGCCGCAACCGGAATTGCGAATCGGCCTGGACATAAACCTGCAAGGTGCGGCCGAACTTGGTGAACTGGTTGACGTAGCTCGATCCGAGATAACCGGTCAGCGTGTTGAACACCTGATCGACGCTGACTTGCAGCGACTGCGCCTTCACCCGGTCGACGTCGACCGTGTATTGCGCGGTGTTGGCGCGGAACGAACCGATCACCAGCTGAATGGCCGACTGCGCCGCGGCGTTCTCGGCGACGGTGTCGGAAATGCTTTGCAGGCGCGGGAAGTCGAAATTGTTGTCGAGCATCTCGACCTGCATGGTGAAGCCGGCGGCAAAGCCGATGCCCTGAATGGCCGGCGGCGGCAGCACGCGGATCTTGGCGTCCTCGATCGGCGCCAGCGCCTTGTTGAGACTTTGCAGCATCGGCAGCAGGCCGAGCGCCTTGCCGCGCACCGACCAGTCCTTGAGGATGATGTAAAGCAGGCCGCCGCTCGACAAGGTCGCGTTACCGTCGAGCGCCGACATGCCGGAGATCGCCGCCACTTGATCGACGCCCGGCATTTTGCTGACGATGTCGCTCGCCTTCGCCATCACTTCCTGCGTGCGCGACAGCGACGCGCCGTCGGGCAACTGCACGGTAGCCATCATGTATCCCTGGTCTTCGTAAGGGATGAAGCCGGTCGGAATGCGCGAGAAACCGAACATCGTGACGCCGACGATGACCAGCGCCAGCGCGGCCATCGGGCCGGCGCGGCGCACCAGCCGGCTCATCAGCCCGGCATAGGCGGCCTCGACACGGGCATAACCGGCATTGAAGCCACGATAGAAGACGTTGCGCCGTTCCATCGGCACCGACGGCCGCAGCCACAAGGCACATTGCGTCGGCTTCAGCGTCACCGCATTGACGGCGCTGATCAGCGCGGTGGCCGCGATCACCAGCGCGAACTGGGCATACATCTGGCCGGTCAGACCGGGCAGGAACGCCGCCGGCAGAAACACCGACAGCAACACCAGCGTGATGCCGATGATCGGCCCGAGCAGGACGCGCATCGCCTCGATCGCCGCCGCCGGTCCGTTCAAGCCCTTGTCGACATTATGCGCCGCGCCCTCGACAACGATGATGGCGTCATCGACGACGATGCCGATCACCAGCACGATGGCAAACAGCGTGGCGAAATTGACCGTGAAGCCGAGCGCCCACATCGCGGCAAAGGCGCCGATGATGGTGACCGGCACGGTCGTCGCCGGCACCAGCATGGCGCGCCAGTCCTGCAAGAACAGCAGAATGACCACCAGCACCAGCAGCGCCGTCTCGAACAGCGTCTTGTAAACCTCGTCGACCGAGGCCTTGACGAAGGTCGTGGTGTCGAAGGGAATGTCGTAGGCAAGTCCCTGCGGGAACGACCGCGCCAGTTCGGCGATGCGCGCCCGCACCGCGGTCGCCACGCTCAGCGCATTGGCGCCGGGCAGGAGATAAACCGCGATGCCGGCCGCCGGCTTGCCGTTGAGCCGGAACACCTGACCGTAGGTCTGCGCGCCGAACTCGACCCGGCCGATGTCGCGCACCCGGGTGATCTCGCCATTGCCGCCGGTCTTGACGATGACATTGGCGAACTGATCGGGGTCGTCGAGCCGGCCGGCGACGTTGAGCGTGTACTGGAATTTGACGCTGTCCGGCGACGGCGGCGAACCGATCTGGCCGGCGGTGACCTGCAAGTTCTGCTGCTGCAACGCGCCGACCACGTCGGTGACGTTGAGGCCGCGCGCCTTCATCTGGTTGGGATCGAGCCAGATTCGCATCGCGTATTGGCCGGCGCCCATCACCCCGATATTGCCGACGCCCGGCACCCGCGCCAGTTCGTCCTTGAGATTGATGGTGGCGTAGTTCGACAGATAGATGTTGGGGAAGCGCGCGTCCGGCGAGGTCAACGCGATGATCTGCAACATCGAGGTCGACTGCTTCTGCACCACCACGCCCTGCGACTGCACCGCCGTCGGCAGCGCGGCCATCACCGTTGCAACACGGTTCTGCACCAGCACCTGCGCGAAATTCAGATCGGTGCCGATCTTGAAGGTCACCGTCAGGGTATAGGAGCTGTCGGCGGCGGCGCGCGACTGCATGTAGATCATGCCTTCGACGCCGTTGACCTGCTGCTCGATCGGCAGCGCCACGGTATCGATCACGGTGCGGGCGCTGGCACCGGGATAGCGCGTCGTCACCTGCACCGTCGGCGGCACCACGTCGGGATATTGCGCCACCGGCAGATTGAACAGCGCGACCGCGCCGAGCACCATCGTCAGGATGGCGATGACGTTGGCGAGAACCGGCCGCTCGATGAAGAATTTCGACATCATGGCGAAGCGCCCGTCACTTCGCGCCGGACGCGGCGACGGCCATCTTCGGATCGACCTTCTGGCCCGGAATCGCGCGCAACAGACCGTTGACGACGACCTTGTCCTGCGGACCGATCCCCTTGACGATCACCCGCGACGCGCCGTCGAGCTGACCGACCTCGACAGTGCGTTGCTCGACGACATTGTCCTTGTTGACGACCAGCAGATAGCGCCCCGACTGGTCGCTGCCGAGCGCGGCGTCAGGCACCAGCAATGCATTGGCCTGAGTTTCGAGCGGCACCCGCACCCGCACGAACATGCCCGGCAACAACACCCGATCGGCGTTCGCCAGCTCGGCCCGCGCCATCAGCGTGCCGGTCGAGGGATCGATCGTCGGCGAAGCGTAATCGAGCGTGCCCTTGTGCGGATAGCCGTCGTCGGTCTGCAAGCCGACCTCGACCGCGATCTTCTTCAGGTCGGCCGGCGTCAGACCACGCCGGCGCATTTCGGCGCGGATGGTCAGCACATCCTGCTCGCTGACATTGAACGTCACATAGATCGGCGCGATCTGAACGATGGTGGCGAGCACCGTCGCGCCGCTGGCGCCGACATAGTCGCCGACCGACACCTTGCGCGCGGTGACCGAACCGTCGAACGGCGCGGTGACGTGGGCGTATTGCACATTGATCGCGGCCAGCCGCGTGTTGATCTTGGCCTGGTTGACATTGGCCTCGGCATTGGCGAGCGCGGCGGTCGCGTTGTCGAGCGCGGCCTTGGTATTGCTGCCGCTCTTGGAGAGATCGGCCTGACGCTGATATTCGAGCCGGGCTTGGGTCAGGCTGGCATTGGCGCTGGCCTCGGCGGCCTGCGATTGCGTGAGCTTGAGGTCGTAGGGCTCGGGCTCGATGGTGAACAGGGGCGCGCCCTTCTTCACCAGATCGCCGTCCCGGTAGGAGATCGCCTCGACGAAACCGGGCACGCGGGCGACCAGGTTGGCGGAATTGACCGCGGCGCTGTTGCCGGTCGCCTCGAGATAATGCGTCACGGTGCGCTGCACCGGCAGCGCAACGGTGACCGTCGGCGGCGGCGGGGCGACGTAAGTGTTGCTCTGGCCGCAACCGGTCAACAGCATACTGGCCGCACAGGCCAAGCCGACCAGCAGATGACGCGGCCCGATCGCCATGACCATGATAACGCCCCCAGTCTGAAATGCCGGATACGTTATGTGATATCGCGACCGGCCGCGCGTGAGGATCGCGCCTCGGCGCGACCGTGGCAACTGCAAAAGTGTAACGATTTATATCGAAGCGACACCGGCGCATCGAACGCCGGCGTCATATGACATTCGCAAACGGCGGCTTGCGCCGCAGCGCATCAAGAACCGGCGTTGAGCACCGTGACGGCGCGACGGTTCTGCGACCAGCACGAGATGTCGTTACACACCGCGACCGGACGTTCCTTGCCGTAAGAGATCGTGCGCATCCGGCTGGCGGCGATGCCGCGCGACACCAGATAATCGCGGACCGACTGGGCGCGACGGGCACCGAGCGCGATGTTGTATTCGCGGGTGCCGCGCTCGTCGGCGTGACCTTCGATGGTGAAGCTGTACTGGCCGTAATTGGTCAGCCACTGCGCCTGCTTGTCGAGAGTGGCGCGCGCCACCTGCGACAGGTCGGTCTGATCGGTTTCGAAGAACACGCGGTCGCCGACGTTAACCACGAAGTCCTGCTGGCTGCCGGGCGTCGCATTGCCCGCCGCCGTGCCCTGACCGTTGCCGCCGACGCCGTTTTGATTGGCGCACGCGGTTACCGCCAGCGCCACCGCCAGCACCGCGACCAACCGCGCACCGCGCAGAAATTTTCCGATTTCGATCATTCCCGTGTCTCCAAAGTCGCGCATGAAGCCGATCTTGCGCGCCGCATGGCCATTGTCCGGGCCGTCTCGACGGCTGCCGGGGATCACGCCCAGCGTCACGTTTAGCAGCGGGTTGGTTAAGCGAACCTTCCATCAACCTTGATGGAACCTTGCGAAAGCCCGTAAAACAGCACCACACCGGTTAAACCGGCGCTCATGGTTAAGAACCCGTGAATGTGGCGCCGATGCGACGCGCCACATCTTTAGTCCGTCAAATGCCGCCAATTCGCAGCGGCAGGCACGCTAAATCACGACAATAATGGCGACCAGGCCGGGTCCGAGGCAAAACTCGGGGTCGGCACCTTCAGTTCGTTACGGCCGGTGACGTCGATCGTGTAAAGCGACGGCCCCTGCCCCGGATCGCGGAAGAACATCAGCACCCGGCCGTTCGGCGCGAAGGTCGGGCCTTCGTTGTGAAATCCTTGCGTCAGGATGCGCTCGCCCGAGCCGTCGGGCTTGAGGATGCCGATCGAGAACTGGCCCTGCAACTGACCGGTAAAGGCGATGAAGTCGCCGCGCGGCGACCAGACCGGCGTCGAATGGTGGCCGTCGCCGAAGCTGATGCGCTGCGCCTGACCGCCACCGGCCGGCATCACGTAAATCTGCTGCGAGCCGCCGCGATCGCTTTCGAAACAGATGTATTTGCCGTCCGGCGAATAGCACGGGCCGGTGTCGATCGCCGGCGTGTCGGTCAAGCGCGTGGTCTGCTTCGAGCGCAGATCCATCACGAACAGATTGGCGTTGGCGCCCTGCTGCAAGCTCATGATGACGCGCTGGCCGTCGGGCGAGAAGCGCGGCGCGAAACTCATGCCGGGGAAATTGCCGACGACTTCGCGCTGGCCGGTCTCGATGTTCAACAGATAGACCTTCGGCTGACCCTGGCCGTAGGACATGTAAGTAATTTCCTGGGTCGACGGATTGAAGCGCGGCGTCAGCACCAGATCGTCGCCGCGCGTCAGGTAGCGCACGCCGGCGCCGTCCTGATCCATGATGGCAAGACGCTTGATGCGCCGCGTCGCCGGTCCGGTCTCGTCGATGAAGACGATGCGGCTGTCGAAATAGCCCTTCTCGCCGGTCAGCCGGGTATAGATCGCGTCCGAAATGATATGCGCGACGCGACGCCAGTTATCGGGCGTGGTGAAATACTGCTTGCCGTCGAGCTGCTGGCCGGCGAACACATCCCACAACCGGAATTCGGCCTTGAGCCGGCCATCGCCCTGCCGGGTGATGCGGCCGGTCACCAGCGCCTGGGCATTGATGACGCGCCAGTCGGCGAAACGCGGCACGGTGTCGGAATTGGTGATCTTCTCGGTGAAGGCGGCCGGATCGATCGGCGCGAACAGGCCGCTGCGCTTGAGGTTGTTCGAGATGATGCCGGTGATGTTGCGCGCGACGTCGACTTCCGACGGCGCGCCGGCGACGAAGTCGGGCAGCGCGATCGGCATCGCCGCGACATTGCCCTGGGTGATTTCCAGCCGCAGCACGGCGCCGGCCTTTCGCGGCACCAAAGCCGACAGCGCGCCGGCGCCGGCGCCGAGCATCAGTCCGCGCCGCGACAGCGCGGTGGTCCGCGCCAGCGACGCGGTCCAGTCACCGCGCGGTTGCACGTTGCCCGGCAAACCATCGCACGTCGTCAGCAAGTCGCTCGTCTTCCGAAAGTCACTCATTGAAAATTTTCCGATTTCATGGCCGGCCTGCGCCGCTATCTGAACATGTCACTCGGCTTGAAGCCGATCTCGATATCTTTCCAACTGTCGTAATGCTCGGGCCGCAGCATCGTATAGGGCTGGCATTGTAAAATCGCACGCCGGCCGCTGTCGGCGAAGGCCGGACCGAACGGCGAGGCCGAGCCCTCGACCGGATCGGGGCCCCGCTCGATGGTGCCGTCGCGCCGGAACATAACCCGGAATACGACCTTCAGGTCACTGGCATCGGCCGCTCCGGCCGGGATCGTCCAGCACTGGGTGATGCGCTGGCGCAGCGCATCGATCTCGGATTGCGACAGCCGGGCGGCCTGCCCGGTGGCGGAGCCAAGCGACGGCGTCTTGTTGATCTCCGAGCCGGTCGCGGCCGCGCGGGTCGGGTCGCGCTTGTCGAGCAAAGCCGAAATCTTGGTCGGATCGAATTTCGGTTCTTTATGCTTCGGGCGCGGCGGACGCTTCGGCGGCAAAGGCTGCGGCTCGGCCTTGGCTTCCGCCGGCTTCGGGTCGGGCTTTTCGAGCTTGTCCTTGATCGGGTCCGGCTTGGTTTCCGGCTCCGGCGGCGGCGTGGCTTCCTTGTTGACCGCCACTTCCTTCTTGTTCTCGACCACCTTGGACTTGAGGTCCTCGACCGGCTTGGGCGGCGTCTCCGCAACCTTCTCGACCACCGGCTTTTGCACTTCTTTCGGCTTCGGCTTGGGCGCTTCCTTGACGCCCTTGGTCATTTCCGAAAAGTCCTTTTCGCTGATCAGATCGACCGGCAGCGATTCCGCCGGCGTCACCTCGAAGGATTTGCCGGTAAACGACACGGTCGCCCAGGCCAGCACCAGGATGTGCAGGCCGGTCGAGATCACCGATGCCGTCTTCATCTGCATTATTGCGCTTTCGAGCCCTGCTCGAACTCGGTCACCAGAGCCACGCGATGGAAGCCCGCGCCCGACAGCCGGCCCATCACCTTCATCATGTCGCCGTAGTTGGCATTCTTGTCGCCGCGCACGAAGACGCGCGCATCCTTGCCGCCGCGCGCCTGCGCGACCGCCTCGAGCTTGGCGACCAGATCGTCGAGTTTGATCTCGTCGTTCTGGAGAAACACCTTGCCCTTGTCGTTGACCGACAGCGTCAGCGGCTCCTTGTCCTGTTCGATCGACTTGGCTTCGCTCTGCGGCAGGTCGATCGGCACGCCGACGGTCAATAGCGGCGCCGACACCATGAAGATGATGAGCAGCACCAGCATCACGTCGACCATCGGCGTGACGTTGATCTCGCTCATCGCCTGACGACGGCGTGTGCGCCGCCGGCCGGTGCCGGGCGCGCCCAGACTCATGCCCATGGCGGCCTCGCCGGAAAGTCTCGTGCCAAGTCGTCCAGCGCCATAAAATAACGTCCCTGCTGCACCGGCCGTCAGCCGCGCTCATCGATCTGCCGCGATAGAATGGCGGCGAATTCGTCGGCGAAGCCTTCCAGCCGCTGCGCCTGCTTGTTCACGTCGCCGGAGAATTTATTGTAGAAAATGGTCGCCGGTATGGCGGCGACGAGGCCAATCGCGGTCGCAAACAGCGCTTCGGCGATGCCGGGCGCGACCACCGCCAGCGAGGTGTTTTTCGACGCCGCGATCGACTGAAACGAGCTCATGATGCCCCAAACCGTGCCGAACAGGCCGACGAAGGGGCCGGCCGAGCCGATCGTCGCCAGAACCAGGAGCCGACTTTCCAGCCGCTCGATCTCGCGCGCGATCGAGACCTGCATGACCTTTTCGATGCGCATCTGCAAACCGGCGAAAGAGCGCTGCGGCCCCTCGAAACTGCGTTTCCACTCGCGCATCGCCGCGACGAACAGGCCAGGCATCGAATGGGCCGGCTTGGCGGCCAGCGTCCGATACAGCTCGTCGAGCGACTGGCCGGACCAGAACGCGGTCTCGAAGCGGTCCATGTCGGAACGGCTGCGGCGGTAGAGCATCGATTTGTCGATGACGATGGCCCAGACCCAGATCGAACAGGACAGCAGGCCGAGGATCACGCCCTTAACGACCCAGTGCGCATGCAGGAACAAGGTCAGCAACGACAGATCCGACGATGCCATGGGGAGCACCGACTGTGCCACACCGGCAGAATTCATGAGGCACGTCCTTTTACGCTGTCCGGGTGGGCGGGCCGGCACGGCGTCGTAATGTCAATTCCGATGGCCAAATCCGGCAATATCAACGGGATTCCCGCTAAACTTGGCCAAATGAGGGCGCGAGCCGCCACGAAACCTCGCGAAGCGCCGGCCTTTAACCCCTAAACAGCGCTGATTATGGTTAATGTCGGGTTAGCAAAGTCTGCGCTGGCACGATGACGGCACCGCGACGGCCGTTCATCGCGAGGCCGGCGCCGCGATCGTCGGATCGCGCGGACCGGCGGCGCCAATCGGTCTGAAAACGCAAACGGCCGCCCGCCTCGGGGAAGGCGGACGGCCGCAAGCGCAGATCAAGATGGGCTGTCTTAATTCTGCGAGGGCGGGCTCTGGTAAGGCTGGTCGTGACCGGTGGCCTGACCCGGAGCCGCGTTCGGATCGTGCGGCTGGCTGTCCTGCGCCGGCCGATTGCGGCGCTCGGCCATGAAGGCGTCGAACTCGGTCTTGTCCTTGGCAAAACGCAGCCGTTCGAGGAAGTCCTTGAACTGGCGCTGTTCGTCTTCCAGCCGCTTCAGGGTTTCGGCGCGGTAGTCGTCGAAGGCGCGATTGCCGCTCGACGGCGCGCCGCTCCAGGGCGAACCACGCCAGGGCGAGCCGCCCGGCTGGCCACCGCTCATCTTGGACCGCATCCAGTCCATCTTGGCTTGCAGGCGATCCATCTTGTGTTGCCAGCGGTCCGAGCCGCCGCGATATCCGCATCCCATTCTTCCGCTCCCAATGGTGAAGGCCAGAACTGCAAGACCGACCGGCCACCAGGCCATGAATCCAAGGACGGTCAGGGCAATCCAGGCTGGCTTGCCGAATTCGTCGAGTCGCGCGGTGATTGGCATTGTCGGCCTCATGTGAGGTAGTGTGAATGTAAATAACATTTACATTGATAAGCGCAGGGCAGCGGAATGTCAACACCCTTCACATAGGCGGCCTGCGACATGTTGTTAGGGGGCCGGGCCCGCCGTTTGTGGCGACGCCCCCGGCGGGTCCGCCGCGGCCGCCGAGACCGCGCGGTAACCCATTAGCGATTTATATAGTGGTATTAAGATATGTACTCCGTCGCCGACCGGACGGTTCACCCGGCCCGTCGGAAAGGGGGAGCCGCGACCATCGCGGCCCGATCAATGACGGGGAAACTCACTTGGCTCTCGACGACGAAATCACCAAGGCCATCGGCGCGCATGGCATGTGGAAAAACCGGCTGCGCGCCGCGATCGACAGCGGCAAGGCCGACGCCAATCCCGCCGATGTCGCCAGGGACAACGCCTGTCCCTTCGGCCAATGGCTTTACGGCACGACCATTCCGGCGGCGGCGCGCAACGGCGCGAACTACAGCGCCGTCCGGAAGCTTCATGCCGACTTCCACCGCTGCGCCTCGACGATTCTCGAATGCGTCTCGGCCGGCGACAAGCCCAGGGCCAATACGCTGATGGCCGGCGAATACGCCAAGGTGTCCACCGATCTGACCTCGGCGATGATGAAGTGGAAAGCCGCCGGCGCCTGACCGGCCGCGCTTTGACGCCAGCGTCGCGGCGGGGGCTCCGCGTTACCCCGCCGTGATACCCAGCCCGCGCAGATAGATCAGCACCGCGGCTTCCAGCAGATCCTCGGGCGGCATCGGCAAGGCCCGCCGCGCCGCATCGCCCCGGCCGAACAGCGACGCGATGCCGTGCGCCGTCGACCAGACATGCAGCGCCACCATCATGGCCGGCGGCCGGTCTTTCGCCGGCACCAGCAGCACCAGTTTCTCCGCCGCCTGCCGCAGCACGGCGAAGGCGGTTTCGCTGGCCTCGCGCAGCGCCGGATCGGCGTCAGGCGCGACGCCGGCTTCGAACATCGCCGAATAATAGGCCGGCTGCGCCCGGGCGAAATCGAGATAAGCGCGGCCGAGCCGGTCGAAGGCGACCAAAGGCTCCGGCCGGCCCTCGTCCCAGGCTTTGGCCAGCACCTGCGCGAACAATTCGAAGCCGAGGCGGGCGACATTGGCGATGAGTTCGTCGCGGTCGCGGAAATGCCGATAGGGCGCGGCCGGGCTGACGCCGGCCCAGCGCGCCGCGTCGGCGAAGGTGAAACCGGCCGGACCTTTCTCGGCGATCAAGGCCAGCGCCGCGCGCACCAGAGCCTCTTTGAGGTTGCCATGATGATAACCGCGCGAACCCGCGCCACCGCCCGCGCCGGCCGCCTTGTCGCTATCGTCCTTGGTCCATCTCATGGCGAAAATTTCGGGTGCCGCGCCGTCATGTAAAGGGCCTTTACATGAGTTGGCCGGCGGCGTCGACCTCCGTCATTCCGGGCGGCGCGCCAGCCGCTTTTTCTGTCATTCCGGGGCGCGGTGAAACGGCGAACCCGGAATCCAGCCGATTGGCTAAGGCGGCCTTGTCAGCGTCCCCGGATTCCGGGTTCGCGCGGATGGCGCGCCCCGGCATGACGAAAGCGGCTTGACGCGCGCGCAGGTTGTGCGGACCTTTGTGCTATGGACGACCGCACCCAGCCACCGCCGGAGCCTGACATCGAAGAGCCAACGCGCGGCCCCGCGTCACATAAGCCCATCATCGAAGGCCCGTGGCCACGGCCGGAGATCGGCGCGGATGGCGAGCCGATTTATGACCAGACCTATTTTCTCAAACTCGCCAAATGCGGCCGCGACATTTGGAACGCTTGGCGCGCTGCGCATGGCGCGAAAGACGGGATAATTTGGTGGGACAAAAAGAGCGGCTACGTCCGCGTGACTTTCGCCGGCGTCGATTTCACAGAGCGCGGCAATACCGTTGACTTCAGCGGCTTCGACTTCGGTCATGGTGCGGATTTATCGGGCGCGAACTTCGGCTATGGCGCCCCCCTCTCCGGCGCAAGCTTCGGCCATGACGCCACCCTCTCCGGCGCACGCTTCGGCGATTTCACCGACCTCTCCGGCGTAAGCCAAGACGCATGGGAAAAGCAACGCCGAGGAAGACTTAACGAAGCCCCGTTCAAAGACTGGTCGCAGGAGCGCAAGCACGCATTCCTGCGCTGGCCCGCCAATGCTGCCAGCCGACCCGACAGGTTCTCATTCATTTCCTTTGCCGGCGCACGCTTTGAAGGCCGCGCCGACTTCACCGGCCGCACCACCGGCGACGATGTCGATTTTACCTCGGTCCGGTTCGACCAGCCGCCGAAATTCGACAGCTTCGATGGATATGACCTCTATGGCGCGCGGATCGGTTTTCACGGCCGCGGCTTGCGCCCATGGCCAAGAGCCAAGTGGCGATTATTTCGGGAAGGCTGGACCGCCAATAGCACTATCGGCAATCAACTCCGCCATCTGCGTAAACTCGCCGACGACAGCAAGAACCACGACCTCGAACGCGATCTCTATATCGAGGAACGCAAGGCCGAGCGCGGCATCTACCTCGTCAAATATTGGCGAGAGCGCAACGTCGGCAAGCTGACGACGCATGTCGCCTGGATCGTCGTTATGGGCCTTTACGGACTGCTTGCCGACTACGGCCGCAGCTTCATGCGGCCAGCCGCTTTGCTCATCGCCACCATCCTCATCGTCCACACCACGCTGTGGTTCGCGCTCGGGCCGAACCTGCCAACGTCGCTCGCGCCGCGCGCCGGCATCGCCCTGTCGCACATCACGGATTGGGTTAGACCCAATCTCTCCGGCTTTGGTCAAGCGGCGCGCGGCTATGCGCTCGCCCATGCCGTGCCGTTTCTCGGACCGCTGACGCTCGACAAGGACGCCCGAACCGTCCTGATCTGCCGGGGCGATGCCGCTTGCGTTAAAGCGTCCGCCAGCCAGACCGCGATCGTCACGCCGTTCCGCCTGCAAGCGCTGACGCTGGTGCAAGGCTTCCTGTCGACATTGTGCTTCTTCTTCGCCGGCCTCGCCTTGCGCAATTTCTTCCGCGTCAAATAAGCCGGGAGCACCGATGCCGCCTGCCGCAACCCTGGAAGCAGCGCCGCCGCTGCCCGCCATCGACGAAACCGGCACGCTCGGCGTCTGCCAGCTCAAGCGTTACTGGGCGCGGATGATCGCGGCGCGCCACGGCGCGCGGCAGCCCTTCGACCTTGTCGAGCGGCAACGCAACTTCCTGCTGATCTATGCCATCGGGCTCGGCCTCGAACAGGCGGCGCGTTATTTCAATCGCGACGATCCGGACCTTGGCGACTTCGAAACCTGGATCGTCGCCACCACCGGCGGCATCGCGCCGGACCGCGTCGCACGGCTCAACGCCGCGCTCACCGGCGCGCCCCCGCCCGAGGCCGCCGCGCGCCAGATCGCCGCCATCGAGGCCGCGCCGCCGGTATTGAGCGCCGACGATCTCGCCTTCTGGCATGAGCATGGCTACGTCGTGCTGCATGACGCGGTGCCGCGCGACTCGCTGGCCGCAGCCGCGCGCGCGGTCTGGGATTATGCCGGGGCGAGCCCCGACGATCCCGGCACCTGGCATCGCCCCAACGACCACGGCATCATGGTGCAGCAATTCCAGCATCCGGCCTTCGAGGCGAACCGCCGCAGCCCGCGCCTGCATAAAGCCTTCGCGCAATTGTGGGGCCATGCCGATTTGTGGACCACCACCGACCGCGTCGGCTTCAACCCGCCGGTGACGCCCGACGCGCCCTATCGCGGCCACGCGCTGCATTGGGACGTCAGCCTGAAAACGCCGATCCCCTTCGGCACGCAGGGCGTTCTCTATCTGGAAGACACCGCGCCCGAACAGGGCGCTTTCACCGCCGTGCCGGGCTTTCAGCGCTGGGGCGAGGACTGGCTCAGGAGCCTGCCGCCCGGCGCGAACCCGCGCGACGCCGATCTTCATGCGCTCGGCGCGACGCCGATCGGCGGCCGGGCCGGCGATCTCATCATCTGGCACCACGCGCTGCCGCATGGCGCGAGCCCGAACACCGCCGGACGCCCCCGGCTGGTGCAATACATCAACATGTTTCCGGCTTATCCGCCGGAACAGGCGGAATGGATCTAGCGGCCGCGCGCCGCCAGCGGCAGATCGCCGAACAAGGTCGGCCCGCCGGGCTGCGCGCCCTCGATGGTCAGCAAGGTCAGCTTGGTCGCCACGCCGCCCGGCGCGGAGAAGCCGCCGGACTTGCCGCTCGCCGCCAGCACACGATGACACGGCATCACGATCGGACACGGGTTCTGCCCCATCGCCACGCCGACCGCGCGCGCCAGCGATTTGTCGCCAAGCTTCTCGGCGACCTCGCCATAGGTCAGCGTCTGACCGGGCGGGATTTGCCGAACGATCTTGTAAACACGCGCGTTGAAGTCCGGCGTCTCGCTGTTGTCGATAGCGATGTCGATCAGGTCGCGGCGCTCGCCGGCGAGCAAGGCCTTGATGCCGTCGATGGCCGCCCGCGCGAACGGCGATGGCGACGCTTCATGCGCCGCCGGAAACCGCTGCCGCAGGCGCGCCCGTGTCGCGTGTTCGTCGCCTTCCGGCATTTGCACGCCGATCAGGCCGCGCTCGTTCCAGGCGATGCCGCAAGGGCCGATCGCGGTATCGAACACGGTGAAGTTCTGTTCCGTCATCATGCGATGAACATATGAACGCGGATCAAACCGCTCCACCCGATTCCTGATCGGCCTTCATGGCGATCCGCAACGGCTTGGGGATCGGTTTGGCGCGCCCGCCCGAGACGAACGCCACCTGCACATGCGCCTCGACCAGCAGTTCCTCGCCGCGCATCACTTTCTGATGCAAGGTAATCGACGCGCCCTTGACCTCCTCCGGCCGGGTATAGAGATCGAGCAGGTCGTCCATATGCGCCGGCCGCTTGAAGTCGATCTTCATCTGCCGCACCACGAAGGCAAAGCCGGGCGCTTCCTTCTCGGCCTGTTCGAACATCGCACGATGGTCGGCGCCCAGAAGCCTGAGATAATTGGTCCGTCCGCGCTCCATGAAACGCAGGTAACTGGCGTGATAGACCACGCCGGAGAAATCGGTGTCTTCGTAATAGACCCGGATCTGCTGATGATGCAGGCCGTCGGTGATGGTGCCGTCGAGATGAGTCATGCGGTTCTCATTTTTGTCGTAGCGAAGCGGCGGCACGGTCAGGGCCGGAATTCCTTGTCAATATCCATGCGACCGTCGATGATCCGGATCACGACGATTTCATCGTCACCAATTGAATAAAAGATGAGATGAGTCCCGGCCAGGGCGCTGCGAAGATTTTCAGCCAATTCCGATCGCTCACGGCCCATAAAGGGAAACAGCGAAAGCTGGCATAACCGCGCATCAATGTCGTTAAGGGAATTTTCCGCCGCTGCCGGATTGCGCTCCATCAAATAGCGGTAGATTTCCACCAAATCAGCCCGCGCTTTGCCCGAAATGCGAATCTTCATGTGACTTCATTCGGACGGAAGTCGAGCCTCGCGCAAAAACTCCTCGAAATTCCAGTCGGTCACATTGCCAGCGTCAACATCTGCAATGCCTTCATCGATCATTCGCTTGAGTACGCGGTACTTCTCCGCCTGCTCCAAAATATACGCAACCATGGGCTCGCGCAGCGGCTCCGGAAGAAGATTGAGTGCTTCAGCGGCTCTTTCGGTGGTCGTTTTCATAGCTGCCATTTTAGCACAATTCCATAAACCGTTAATCGGTTTCTTCCCCGCCAAACAAGCCGAACTGACTGGCGTCGCGCTGCGGTTCCGCCATGCCGAGATGTCTGAACGCGGCGCCGGTGAGCAAACGGCCGCGCGGCGTGCGCTGAATGAAACCCTTTTGAATGAGATAAGGCTCGATGATGTCCTCGAGCGCGTCGCGTGGTTCCGACAAGCCCGCGGCGATGGTTTCGATCCCCACCGGGCCGCCGCCGTAATTCTCCGCGATCATGCGCAGATAGCGCCGGTCCATGGCGTCGAGCCCGCTGGCGTCGACTTCGAGCTGTTGCAAAGCCCGGTCGGCGATGGCGCGATCGACCGCCTTGTCGCCATCGCCTTTTAAGGAATCGACATGGGCGAAATCGCGCACCCGGCGCAGCAGCCGGCCGGCGATACGCGGCGTGCCGCGCGCCCGCCGCGCCACTTCATTGGCGCCATCCGGCGTCATGGCGAGCCCAAGCACGCGCGCGCCGCGCGACACGATCAGTTCGAGCTCGGCCTCGGTATAGAAATTCAGCCGCACCGGAATGCCGAAGCGGTCACGCAGCGGATTGGTCAACAGCCCGGCGCGCGTCGTGGCGCCGACCAGCGTGAACGGCGCCAGTTCGATCTTCACCGAGCGCGCCGCCGGCCCCTCGCCGATGATGAGGTCGAGCTGGAAATCCTCCATCGCCGGATAGAGGATTTCCTCGACGTGCGGATTGAGGCGATGGATTTCGTCGATGAACAAAACATCGCGCGGTTCGAGATTGGTCAAGAGCGCGGCGAGATCGCCGGCCTTGGCGATCACCGGGCCGGACGTGGCGCGGAAATTGACGCCGAGTTCGCGCGCCACGATCTGCGCCAGCGTGGTCTTGCCCAAACCCGGCGGGCCGACGAACAGCACATGGTCGAGCGCTTCCTGCCGCGCCTTGGCGGCCTCGATGAACACCGACAGGTTGGCGCGCGCCTTTTCCTGACCGATGAACTCGGCGAGTTTCTGCGGACGCAAACTGGCATCGACGTCGTCGTCGCGTTTGTCGCCGGCCACCAGACGTGGATTCGAACTCACGTCATCCCTCGCCGATATTTATTCGGCAACAACTCGCCGATGGTCGTGACCTCGGGTCCTTTATTGCCGTTCGGCACGATCACCCGCGCCTTGGCGTCGTAATCGTGAATGAGTTCGCGACAGGTGCCGCAAGGGCTCACCACCGCGATGTCGCCGGCTTCGCCCGGTTTCGGATGCCGCACCGCGACGATGGTCTCGATGCCCTGATCGCCTTTGTCGGTCAGCGCGGTGCCGATGCAGATCGCCTCGGCGCAGATCGCGCCGCGCCCGACATAAGCATCGAGATTGACGCCAACGATCAAGCGGCCGTCGCGCGTGCGCATCGCCGCGCCGACTTCCTGCCAGTCGTTGCGATAGCGCGCCTTGATCGCCTTGGTGGCGGCGTCGATCAATTCCTGGTCTTTGTCGGTCAATTTCATGCGTTACGCCGTCGTTGTTTTCAGCATCGATCGATCCGAATGCCTTGCGGCCATCGTCCTCTCCCCCCTTGTGGGGGAGAGACAGAGAGGGGGGTAATCGCGATATGACGTGCCTCGCCATTACCCCCCTCCCCAACCCTCCCCCACAAGGGGGGAGGGAGTAAGAGAGTCACTTCGCCAGTTCCTTCAGTCCCTGCCGGATCAGCGTCTGCACGTCGGCGCCCTCGCCCGCGCTGCGCGCCGCCGCGGCAATCGCGGCCGCCGCCTGCGGCTGACCGTAACCGAGATTGACCAAGGCCGACACCGCGTCGCTCACCGGCTTGGGCGCGCGCTTGTCGTCGAGCGCGCCGGCCAGATGCGCCGCGCCGGCATCGACATCGGCGAAGGCCGGCACCTTGTCCTTCAGCTCGGTGACGATGCGCTCGGCGACTTTGGCGCCGACGCCGGGCGAGCGCGACACCGCCGCCTTGTCGCGCAGCGCAATCGCATTGGCGAGTTCCGGCACCTTCAACGTCGACAGCACCGACAGCGCCACCTTGGCGCCGACGCCCTGCACCGTCTGCAACAGCCGGAACCATTCGCGTTCGGCATCCGATGCAAAGCCGAACAGTTTGATCTGGTCCTCGCGGACATAAGTTTCAATCGACAGCGTCGCCGCCTCGCCCGGCGCCGGCAGCAAGGTCAGCGTGCGCGCCGAACAATGCACCTGATAACCGACGCCCTGCACGTCGAGGATCAGATAGTCCTCGCCGTAGGAATCGACGATGCCCTTGAGTTTGCCGATCATGGGCGCGACGGCCTCTCTGGTGTCATTCCGGGGCGCGCGGGAAGCGCGAACCCGGAATCCAGATCAGCAACGAGCATCAGTTTCCTGTCTGGATTCCGGGTTCGCTCGCTGTGCTCGCGCCCCGGAATGACGAACGAAAAACCCCAACTCATGACACCGCCACCTTCAACGCCACGCTCGCCCGATGATGCGCGTGACAGATCGCGATCGCCAGCGCGTCGGCGGCGTCCTCGCTCTTCGGGTCGGCCTTGGGCAGCAGCACGCCGATCATCATCCGGATCTGCGCCTTCTCGGCGTGGCCCGCGCCGACCACCGTTTTCTTGACCAGGTTGGGCGCGTATTCGGCGACCGACAGGCCGGCCCGCGACGGCACCAGCATGGCGATGCCGCGCGCCTGGCCGAGCTTCAGGGTCGAGGCGCCGTTGCCGTTGACGAAGGTGTTTTCGACCGCCGCCTCGTGCGGCGCGTATTGCTCGATCACCGCGATCAGCCCGTCATGGATGGCGACCAGCCGCGCGCCGAGGCCGGCGCGCTCCGAGGTTTCCACCGAGCCGCAGGCGACGTGAATAAGCCGGTTGCCGTCGCTCTCGATCAGGCCCCAGCCGGTGCGGCGGAGGCCGGGATCGATGCCGAGAATGCGAATCGCCGGGCGGGTCATGCCCGTTCATAACCCCACCCGGGTTAACGGGCTAGAACAGATCGTGACCGACCTGGGGACCGGCGACCGAGATCGACATATTCTTCTCGTCATTCCGGGGCGCGCGTGAAACGCGCGAACCCGGAATCCAGCCGCAAATGCCAAGTCCGTTTCTGGATTCCGGGTCCGGCCCTAAGGGCCGTCCCGGAATGACAGACCTTACGCGCTCATCTTCGCCATCAGGGCGTCCGACAATTCGAAATTGGCGGTGACGTTCTGCACGTCGTCGTTGTCGTCGAGCGCTTCGATCAGCTTGAGGATCTTCTCGCCCGACTCGTCGTCGACCGCGACGGTGTTCTGCGGCTTCCAGGTCAGCGCCGATTTGCGCGGCTCGCCGAATTTGGCTTCCAGCGCCTTGCTGACTTCGGCGAGGTCGTCGGCCGAGGTAGTGATCTGGTGGCCGTTCTCGTCCGACACCACGTCCTCGGCGCCGGCCTCGATGGCGGCTTCCAGCATGGCGTCGGCGTCGGCGACCTTGGTGTCGTATTCGATCTGGCCGATGCGGTCGAACATGAAGGACACCGAACCGGTGGTGCCGAGATTGCCGCCGGCCTTGGTGAAGATCGAGCGGACTTCGCCGGCGGTGCGGTTGTGGTTGTCGGTCAGGGCCTCGACGATGACGGCGACGCCGCCGGGCGCGTAACCCTCGTAGCGCATCTCGTCATAGTTCTCGGTGTCGGAACCCGACGCCTTCTTGATGGCGCGCTCGATATTGTCCTTCGGCATGTTTTCCGCGCGCGCCGCCAGAATGGCGGCCCGCAGGCGCGGATTGAAGGCCGGATCGGGCATGCCCAGCTTGGCCGACACGGTGATTTCGCGGGCCAGCTTGGCGAACACCTTGGAGCGGACTTTGTCCTGCTTGCCCTTGCGGTGCATGATGTTTTTGAATTGGGAATGACCGGCCATGGCTCGCTCTTCGACTCGTTTTTGCGCGGATTCAGGGGCAACGGCGGGGTTATAGGCCGCCGATTCGAGAAAATAAACTGGTCGCCGCGCCGGCTACCAGAAGGCCGGCGTCGCCTGTTCCAGGAGGCCGCCGAGCCGGACCGCGCCGACCTTGACCGCCAGCCCGGTTTTGACGTCGGTCTCGACCGCGACGCCGCACAGGGTCGCCGGGCCGGAGGCCGCCTCGAATTTCGAGCCCGGCAGCTTGCGCAGGAAGCGGCTCAGGGGCTCGTCCTTGACCATACCGATCACCGAATCGAAATCGCCGGTCATGCCGGCGTCGGTCTGAAACGCGGTGCCGCCCGGCATGATGCGATGGTCCGAGGTCGGCACATGGGTATGGGTGCCGACCACCAGCGAGGCGCGGCCGTCGCAGAAATAGCCCATCGCCTGCTTCTCGCTGGTCGCCTCGCAATGCATGTCGACCACCACGGCATCGGTCGCCTCGCCGAGCGGACAGGCGGCCAGTTCGCGCTCGACGCCGGCGAAGGGATCGTCCATCGCGTCCATGTAGACGCGGCCCATCGCGTTGATGACCAGAGCACGCTGGCCGTTCTTGGCCTCGACCAGAGCGGCGCCGCGGCCGGGCGTGCCCTTGGGGTAATTGACCGGGCGGACCAGACGCGGCGCGCGCTCGATGAACACCAAGGCCTCGCGCTGGTCCCAACTGTGATTGCCGAGCGTGATGGCGTCGGCGCCGGCATCGACCAGCTCGTTATAGATCGTCTCGGTAATGCCGAAGCCGCCGGCGGCGTTCTCGCCATTGATGACGACGAGATCGAGCTTCCAGTCCTTGATCAGGCCGGGCAGCCGGTCGTTGACCACGGCGCGGCCGGCGCGGCCGAGAATATCGCCAATAAAGAGAATGCGCATAACGAGAAATTACCTACCGACAGTCGATCGCTTCGTTTTCCGTTAGCACGAAGTCGAGGCGCTCGTCGTGCGCCATTGCCGGCACAGTGGCAATTTCCTGCATCGCGAAGGCGATGCCGATGGCGGTCATGGTCTTCTTCGCCCGCAACGCATGGATGGTCATGTCGTAATAGCCGGCGCCATAGCCGATGCGATGGCCGGCGCGGTCGAAACAGGCGAGCGGTACGATAAGAAGGTCGGGCGCGACTTCCGGCGATTCCGGCAAGGGTTCGCGAATGCCCCACTGCCCGGCCTTGAAGGCATCGCCGATGGTCCAGGCGCGCATGATCAGCGGATGCCCGCGCCCGGCGATGCAGGGCAGCGCCAGTTGCGCGCCCTCGCCCGCGAGCTTGCGCATGAGCGGCAGCGGATTGATTTCGGACTTCATCGGCATGAAGCCGGCGACGATCATGCCGGGCTTGATTGGAACCGGCAGCCCGCGCGCGGCAATCGTCTCGGCCGCCTGCTGACGTTCCGCCGCCGGCATCGCATCGCGCAAGGCGAGCGTGGCGGTGCGGAGCGCGGGTTTGGAGGCGACAGCTTCTGAAGTAAGTGGCGGCATCAATCTCAATTCCAAATAAAATAAGCGGTAACGAACAGGCTACCGACGCAGTTAGGCCAGAACAATTATTTCAGCAATCCCAACAACATCTCCAGCGACCGCTTGAGTGCATCCGTCAATGTTCCCATACCGGGCGCGCTGGCAATACTCGCCACAGAACCCACCGCGCTCAGCGTTCGTTCGAAAAAACCAATACCACTAAGAAGATTTCGCTTCTTGCCGGAAACGGGAACCGGACGATCCTCAGGCCCAAGCGAAATTTCAGAATCGGGAGGATGACCTGATGGCGAATTAGCCGGCGGGCCTAACGGTTCGCTGGCCTGAACCTTTGCCATCTCCGCCATAGCAGCGACGACCTTGACATAGTCATCGGTCGTCAATCCTTGCCGATGCGCCTCCACACAAGCAGCAAGCGCTTGGGCGAATGGCTTATAGAGTTTTTCGCCGACAGCAGCATCCTCGTCCAATGGAATGCTCGCGTAGATTTCCTCGCGTTGCGGATCGAGCGGGAAATGTTCGATGATCGCGTCGTGATTTCTGGCGAACAGGTCGAACGCTTTGCGCAGGCTTGGCGATAGCCACTCATCGGCCGCGTCAGGCGCATGAACAGCGGCTTCGATAATTTCGGCCATGTCTTTCAACAAGCCAAGGATCGGCGCTACCCCTCGCACCTTCAACTCATCGTCATAATCCTTGAGATAAGTCGCAAGATGTTTTGGCGCCTGAGGCGGCAAGTCGCCGACGATGCCGTTGATGATCCTCCGTTGACGAATCGGCAAGGTCCGCAAATCATCGTCGACGACGGGAGCGTCAAAAGTCGGGTTGGGACCGGCGTCGAGCAGCCCTTCGCTATTCAACGATGGTTGCGGGCTCGCCACTTCCGCGAGCTTGGCAAGCGTTTCGGCACGATCTTCGGGAGGTTTAACCGCCAGCGCTTTAAGCCGCGCCGCGATCTCTTTATTCACCGCCGCCGCGCCTTTGGCCCACGGCAATGGCGCATCGACATCGGTGAAAGCCGCTTCCCAGACTTCGCTGCGCAACGGCGCAGGCGGCGAGCCGGCCAGCACTGAGTCGTACCAGTCAATCCAGACAGTCCAGCCGCTGTCGAGCGCCAGCAAACGATCTTTCAAGTCCTGCCATTCATCCACCAGATATTCGGGCATTTCGCTGTCGGGCCAGAGCGGCCAGCGCGCCAAATGCTCCGGCGACAGATGTTGATGCTGCAAGGCACCCAGATCGTCGGCGACAGCGGAACGGATGCCGTCGGCGACGTCGACATAGACGACGGCGGCGGCAGCTACAGCACTGGCGGCTAAGGAGGCGGCGGCAGGGACGTCAGCGGCAACGACGGCACGGACGCCGAAGGCGGCAGCAAGAGCAACGTGCGCAGCAGCTTCGGCGCGAGCGGCCATAGCGGCAAAGGCAGTTCTAGCGGCGAAGACGGCGTGACTTTCATGGTTAGGCCAAGCCGCAGCAAATCGCCCGATAGCAGTGCAACGAAAGCACTCAAGAATAAAGGCATCCGCAAAATGCGCGAAAGAGTCGACGTTCCTGACGGACGGCAACACCCGCAGTGCGGCGCGGGCCGCGACCGCCACCGACCAGGACACCGGCTTTATCGAGAGCCAACTCTCCAAAGCATCGCGGTCGCGCGGATCAGGAATCCCGTCTCCTGCCGAGCCGCCTTGCCCCGCACTGCCCTTAGTCCGCTTCGCCACGTCGCCTTGCCCCACACTCCCCTTGCGTCAAACAATCAGAACGCGAGCGACCGCGCAACGCAATCGTCATTGCGATGCGCCGGGTGAAGCGCCGGCAGCGCGGCGCGCGGCGACGATCTCGGCTGCCTGCCGACGCTCAGCCGCCGGCATCGCATTGCGCCTGGCGAGCGTGGTCTCGCGCAAAGTGAATTTGAGATTGGAGCCAGATAAGGTCGCGGCCATGCCCAACCTGACAGTCATTCCGGGGCGCGAGCAAAGCGAGCGAACCCGGAATCCAGACACAAGCAGCCAACTTGCATCTGGATTCCGGGTTCGCGCTAACGCGCGCCCCGGAATGAAAAAAGGAAAAGTGCGGAGCCGCAATGGCCGTCAGAGCGTGATCCCGGGAACCTACATAAGTAGGTGGGCGCCATATGACCAAGCCCACGAGCCTGGCCAGGGACAGCTCCCGATGGGATCGTAAGGCCCCGGGGAATGTGTCTCCGACGCACCTCGCAGCCCCGCCGG
>WGNB01000027.1 GCA_016124795.1 Rhodopseudomonas sp.
AAATCGGAATTCCCTCTTGGATTCCAATAGCTTACGCCGCCAATTGTCGCGACGGCGTCCGACTGTGAAGTAGCAACGAAAACGAGCGTGCAAGTGGCGGGCGAAACCCAAATCATCTCCGGCATGGCTGGCCGATACGCCGACGCGCTGTTCGAGCTGGCGCTCGAAGAAAAATCTGTCGATGCGGTCAAGAAAGATCTTGAGCAATTCGACGCCATGATCGTCGACAGCGCCGATCTCAACCGTCTGGTCCGCAGCCCGGTTTTCGGGGTCGACGAGCAGCTCAAGGCGCTCGGCGCGATCCTCGACAAGGCCGGCATCGGCGGCATTGCCGCCAATTTCCTGCGGGTCATTACAACCAACCGCCGGCTGTTCGCCGTGCGCGACATCATTAAAGGCTATCGTGCGCTGGTCGCTCGCCATAAAGGCGAAGTCAGCGCCGAAGTCACCGTCGCCGAGACCCTCAGCGACGCCAACCTCGACGCCCTCAAGGGCGCCCTGAAATCGGTTACCGGCGGGAAAGACATCGATCTCGATATCAAGGTCGATCCCGCCATCATCGGTGGTCTGATCGTCAAGGTCGGCAGCCGCATGATCGATAGTTCGCTCCGCACCAAGCTCAATGCGATCAAGTTCGCGATGAAAGAGGCACGCTGATGGATATCCGCGCCGCAGAAATTTCCAACATCCTTAAAGACCAGATCAAGAACTTCGGTCAGGAAGCCGAAGTCTCGGAAGTCGGCCAGGTTCTGTCCGTCGGTGACGGTATTGCCCGCGTCTACGGTCTCGACAACGTCCAGGCGGGCGAAATGGTCGAGTTCGAAAACGGCGTGCGCGGCATGGCGCTGAACCTCGAAACCGACAACGTCGGTATCGTTATCTTCGGCAACGACCGTGAAATCATCGAAGGCCAGACCGTCAAGCGGACCGGCGCCATCGTCGATACGCCGGTTGGCAAGGGTCTGCTCGGCCGCGTCGTCGACGCGCTCGGCAACCCGATCGACGGCAAGGGCCCGATCCAGTCCGACACGCGCATGCGCGTCGACGTCAAGGCGCCCGGCATCATTCCGCGCAAGTCGGTGCATGAGCCGATGGCGACCGGCCTCAAGGCGATCGACTCGCTGATCCCGATCGGCCGCGGTCAGCGCGAGCTGATCATCGGCGACCGTCAGACCGGCAAGACCGCGATCGCGCTCGACACCATCCTGAACCAGAAGCCGCTGAACGCCGCCGGCGCGCCGGAATCGCAGAAACTGTATTGCGTTTACGTCGCTATCGGTCAGAAGCGTTCGACCGTCGCCCAGTTCGTGAAGGTGCTCGAAGAGCAGGGCGCGCTGGAATATTCGATCGTCATCGCCGCGACCGCTTCGGATCCGGCGCCGATGCAGTTCCTGGCGCCGTTCACCGGCTGCACCATGGGCGAATACTTCCGCGACAACGGCATGCATGCCGTGATCGTGTACGACGACTTGTCGAAGCAGGCCGTTGCCTATCGTCAGATGTCGCTCTTGCTGCGCCGTCCCCCGGGTCGCGAAGCTTATCCGGGCGACGTGTTCTATCTCCACTCGCGCCTGCTTGAGCGCGCGGCGAAGATGAACGACGAGAAGGGCGCCGGTTCGCTGACCGCGCTGCCGGTCATCGAAACCCAGGCCAACGACGTGTCGGCCTACATTCCGACCAACGTGATTTCGATCACCGACGGCCAGATCTTCCTTGAAACCGACCTGTTCTATCAGGGCATCCGTCCGGCCGTGAACGTCGGTCTGTCGGTGTCGCGCGTCGGTTCGTCGGCGCAGACCAAGGCAATGAAGAAGGTCGCCGGCAAGATCAAGGGTGAGCTCGCGCAGTACCGCGAAATGGCGGCCTTCGCGCAGTTCGGTTCCGACCTCGATGCCACCACTCAGCGCATGTTGGCGCGTGGCGCGCGTCTGACCGAGCTCCTGAAGCAGCCGCAGTTCTCGCCGCTGAAGATGGAAGAGCAGGTCGGCGTGATTTATGCCGGCGTCAACGGCTATCTCGACAAGTTCGAAGTCGCGCGCGTGCGTGATTTCGAAACCGGTCTGCTGGCGCTGCTGCGCACCAAGTACGCCGATCTTCTCGACTCGATCCGCAAGAGCGGCGACCTGTCGAAGGACGATGAAGCCAAGCTCAAGGACGCGGTCGACGGCTACGCGAAGTCATTCGCCTAATTCGCCCAAGGGTCATGGCCGGGCTCGCCCGGCCGTCCCGACGGATTGGGCGCCGAGCCTGCATAAAAGAGATGCCCGGTATAACGCCGGGCATGACAGAAAGTAGACGAGTTGAACGGCTAAGGGCGACTGAGAAACTATGGCCTCACTCAAGGACATGCGCGTTCGCATCGCTTCGACGAAAGCGACGCAAAAAATCACCAAGGCCATGCAGATGGTGGCGGCGTCGAAATTGCGACGCGCCGAAGTGGCCGCTCATGCCGCGCGGCCCTTCGCCGAACGCATGGACGTCGTGCTCGGCAACATCGCCTCGGCGGTGGCCGGCAGCGACTCGGCACCGCGCCTTTTGGCCGGTACCGGCTCCAACAAGGTTCATCTGCTGGTGGTCTGCACCGCCGAACGCGGATTGTGCGGCGCCTTCAATTCGTCGATCGCCCGTCTGGCCCGCGAGCGCGTCAACGCGCTGCTGGCCGAGGGCAAGGACGTCAAGATTCTCTGCGTCGGCCGCAAGGGTGCCGATCAGCTCCGTCGTCAGTTCGGTCGCCTCATCGTCGAGGTCGTCGAACTTCGCGGCATCAAGCAGGTCGGCTTCGAGCAGGCCCAGATGATCGCCGACAAGATCGTCGCCCGCTTCGACAACAACGAATTCGATGTCTGCACGCTGTTCTTCTCGCGCTTCAAATCGGTGATCGCGCAGGTCCCGACCGCGCTGCAGGTCATCCCGCCGGTGTTCGAAAAGACCGCCGAGGCTGCCGGCGCCGCCGCCGGTTACGAATACGAGCCCGACGAGGGCGAAATCCTCTCCGAATTGTTGCCGCGTAACCTGTCGATCCAGGTGTTCCGCGCGCTCCTTGAGAATGCCGCGTCCGAGCAGGGCGCGCGCATGAGCGCGATGGACAACGCGACCCGCAACGCCGGCGAAATGATCCGCAAGCAGACGCTCACTTATAACCGCACGCGCCAGGCGATGATTACCAAGGAACTGATCGAAATCATCTCCGGCGCCGAAGCGCTTTAAATTTCAGGTAACGAGGACGATATGGCCACTCCGCAGAACGCAACCGGCAAGATCACCCAGGTCATCGGCGCCGTCGTCGACGTGCAGTTCGAAGGCGACCTGCCGCCGATCTTGAACGCGCTGGAGACCAAGAACGGCGACAACCGCCTTGTGCTCGAAGTCGCCCAGCATCTTGGCGAATCGACCGTGCGCACCATCGCAATGGACATCACCGAAGGTCTGGTGCGTGGCCAGCAGGTCACCGATACCGGCCTCGCCATCGCGGTGCCGGTCGGCGCCGGTCTGCTCGGCCGTATCATCAACGTCATCGGCGAGCCGATCGACGAAGCCGGTCCGGTCAAATCGGAAGAAAAGCGTCCGATCCACGCCGAAGCTCCGAAGTACACCGAGCAGTCGACCGAAGCGCAGATTCTGGTCACCGGCATCAAGGTCGTCGACCTGCTGGCGCCTTACGCCAAGGGCGGCAAGATCGGCCTGTTCGGCGGCGCCGGCGTCGGTAAGACCGTGCTCATCCAGGAACTGATCAACAACGTCGCCAAGGCGCACGGTGGTTATTCGGTGTTCGCCGGCGTCGGCGAGCGTACCCGTGAAGGTAACGACCTCTATCACGAGTTCATCGAATCCGGCGTCAACAAGAAGGGCGGCGGCGAAGGTTCGAAGTGCGCCCTGGTGTTCGGCCAGATGAACGAGCCGCCGGGCGCCCGCGCCCGCGTCGGTCTGACCGGTCTGACTCTGTCGGAATATTTCCGCGACCAGGGCCAGGACGTGTTGTTCTTCGTCGACAACATCTTCCGCTTCACCCAGGCCGGCTCGGAAGTGTCGGCGCTGCTCGGCCGTATTCCTTCGGCGGTGGGTTATCAGCCAACGCTCGCCACCGACATGGGCGCGCTCCAGGAACGCATCACCACTACGACCAAGGGTTCGATCACCTCGGTGCAGGCGATTTACGTGCCGGCCGACGACTTGACCGACCCGGCGCCGGCGACCTCGTTCGCGCACTTGGACGCCACTACTGTGTTGTCGCGTGACATCGCCGCCAAGGGTATTTACCCGGCGGTGGACCCGCTCGACTCGACCTCGCGCATGCTGTCGCCGCTGATCGTCGGCGAGGAGCACTATCAGGTTGCTCGTCAGGTCCAGCAGACCTTGCAGCGTTACAAGGCGCTGCAGGACATCATCGCCATTCTCGGCATGGATGAACTGTCGGAAGAGGACAAGCTCGCGGTCGCCCGCGCCCGCAAGATCGAGCGCTTCCTGTCGCAGCCGTTCCACGTCGCCGAAGTGTTCACCGGCGCGCCGGGCAAGCTGGTCGACCTGCAGGACACCATCAAGGGCTTCAAGGGCCTGGTCGAAGGCAAGTACGATCACCTGCCGGAAGCCGCCTTCTACATGGTCGGCAACATCGACGAAGCCATCGAGAAGGGCAAAAAGCTCGCGGCGGAAGCGGCGTAACGACAAGCAAGCAGGCAATCAGTTATGGCCAATCTTCACTTCGAACTGGTTTCGCCGCAGAAACTCGTGTTCTCGGGCGAAGTCGATCAGGTCGACGTTCCTGGCGCCGAAGGCGATTTCGGCGTGCTGGCTGGTCATGCGCCGGCGGTTGCGACCTTGCGCCCGGGTATCCTGACTGTGTTCGTCGGCGGCAAGGCCGAGAAGATCGTCGTGCTCGGCGGTTTCGCGGAAGTTTCCGACAAGGGTCTGACCGTGCTGGCCGATCTTGCCGAAGCGGTCGACGCGATCGATCGCGGCATGATCGCCGAGCAGATTGGTGAGATGGAACAGCGGGCCGCTAAAATGGAGCAGGGTAACGAGCTCGACAAGCTGATTACCCGCCTCGATCACTTCAAGCAGATCGACCGCCACCTCACCGGCACCGCGATGCATTGATCGGCTGACCTCAGCCGCGGAATTTTAAAATGGCCGGCTCGACCGGCCATTTTTTTTTGCGCTCAGCCGGCCGCGAATGGTGCGAAGGCCGCCACCACCTGTTCGTAGGTCTGGCGTTTGAACGGCACGACCAGGTCGGGCAATGATTTGAGTTCGACCCAACGCCAGTCGATGAATTCGGGTTTGTGCTGGCCGCCACCGGGTGTGGCGATGTCGATTTCGCTGTCGTCGCCGGCAAAGCGCAGCGCGAACCATTTCTGCTTCTGTCCGCGATACTTGCCGCCCCAGGCCTCGCCGACGATGTCGCGCGGAATATCGTAGGCGATCCAGTCGGCGATCTCGCCCAGTCTCTCGACCGTGCTGACGTTGGTTTCTTCATAGAGTTCGCGCAGCGCGCCAGCGTAAGGATCTTCGCCTTCGTCGATGCCGCCTTGCGGCATCTGCCAGACATGGGTCGCGTCGACGTGTTCGACCCCGCCTTTGCGGCGGCCGACGAAGATCAGCCCGGCGCGGTTGAACAGCGCGATGCCGGCGCAAGGGCGATAGGGCAGCGATTCATAAGCAGGCGATTTATCAAAAGGCATGGGCGTCTCGCGAAAGGCGAAAGGGAAACGGCGACGGGCCAAATGATATATATCGCCGGTCCGCGGCTTTTTGTGACGATCCGGATTTACGACGACTTTGATTTAGCCGTGGCCATCGTGATCGGCACCAGTACGAAGCCGCGACTTTCGACGGTCTTGGTCCAGGCGGCAATACGTTTGACCGTGCCGGGCTGTGCGGTGGCCATTCCGATCGCGGTACCGTTTTCGCGCGCCATTAGTTCGAGCCGGGCGAGGGCGCGGTCGACTTCGACCGGTGTCGGCACTGCATCGAGCAGCATGTCGACCTTGGCGAAAGGCAGGCTCTGGCTGCCGGCGATTTGGGCGGCGACACTGCGGCCCGAGGCACTGGCATCGACGAAAATCAGGCCGCGTTTGGCGGCTTCCTGCAACACCGGCGTCAGCGCTGGTTCGTTGGCCGTGAAGCGCGCGCCCATGAAGCTGGAAATCCCGACATAGCCTTTGAACCGGCTCATCAGCCAATGCAGCCGATCGATATTCTGCGCCGGCGTCAGCGTGGTCAGCAGAGTCTGTGGGCCGGGATCGTTGTTGGGATAGTCGAAGGGCTCCATCGGTGTCTGTAACAGCACCTCATGGCGTGCGCCGCGGATCCGTTCGGCGAGTTTTTCGATATCGGCGCCGTAAGGCGCCACCGCGAAAGTCACGGCCGGCGGCAACACCGATAGTGCCTCGGCGGTGCCTGACGCGCTGATGCCGACGCCGCCGAGAATAATGGCGATCCGCGGCGCGTCCTTGCGGTTCACTGGCAACGGTCGCGGCTCGGCATAAAGCACGGAGGCGCGCGTGCCGTCGGCGGCGATCTTCGGGATCGCGCCATGACGGTCGACGTCCTGGATCTTGCGTTCGAGCGCCGGGGTGACCTCGGAGTGATGCTCGGCGGGCTCGCCGGTCTTCTCGCCGGGGTGACCCGGAATGACGACGTTCGTGCTCTTGCCGCTCGAGCCGTCGATGATCGTCACCGTTCGCGAGCCGGGCGGCACCGCGGCCTTGTCGGCCGCGGGATCGGATTTCACTTCGATACCGTCGTGACGGCGGTGTTCCTTGCCGTCGCCTTCGACCGCGCCGGCTGTCTTGGTGCCGTCGAGGACCGGCTTGGTTGCCAGCACCACCACCGGCTCGCCGCCGAGCGGATCGTTGACGAACGCCGCCCAGCCCAGCACCACCAGGCCGAACAAGCCCAGCAGGCCGGCCAGCAGCTGCGGAATGGCAATCGGCAGCTTCCGCCTGGCGGGCTTTTTGTCCTGGCCAAGGGGGGCGTTCAGGTCATCCGATGGCAATGCCGGGTCCCTTTCGAATCATCTGCCGATTCTAGCATGCGTGAATTTTCGGCCGGGTTAAGGACATTGCATAAACAAACGGGGCGGCCATGAAGGCCGCCCCGCAGGCAGTTTGAGATGGTCGGCCCGGACTCAGTTCGGAACCGGAGCCTTGGCGACGCCGCTGGGCGGGAAGGCCGAGTTCTTGACGGTGCCTTCCAGAAGGTTGATCGCCATGTGCAGCGCCTTGTCGTTCTTTTCGTCCGGCGGGATGTAGGACTGCGAACCGGTCTGTTCCTTGCCCGGGTCGCCGCTGAGATGACCGCGCAGCGAAGCCTCGCCTTTGGTCGAGGTATCGGTCTTCGCCTTGATGTCGTCCGGCAGGTCTTGCAGCACCTCGATATCCGGGGTGATGCCCTTGGCCTGGATCGACCGACCGGACGGCGTGTAGTAGCGCGCCGTCGTCAGCCGCAGTGCACCGTTGCCCGAGCCGAGCGGAATGATGGTCTGCACCGAGCCCTTGCCGAACGAGCGGGTGCCGACCACCGTGACGCGCTTGTGGTCCTGCAAGGCGCCGGCGACGATCTCCGACGCCGAAGCCGAACCGCCGTTGATCAGCACGATCACCGGCTTGTGGTTGCTCAGATCGCCCGGGCGAGCGTTGAAGCGCTGGGTTTCCTCGGCGTTGCGGCCGCGGGTCGAGACGATCTCACCCTTGTCCAGGAACGCATCCGATACCGAGATCGCCTGATCGAGCAGGCCGCCCGGATTGTTGCGCAAATCGAGGATGTAGCCTTTCAGCTTGTCGTCCGAGACCTTCGCCTTGATGTCGGTGAACGCCTTCTTCAGACCGTCGGTGGTCTGCTCGTTGAACTGGGTCATGCGGATATAACCGACGTCGCCGCTTTCGACCTTCGAGCGCACCGCGCGGACCCGGATCACGTCGCGGGTGATCGAAACCACTACCGGCTTGTCGGTGCCCTTGCGCAGGATGGTGAGCTTGATCTTGGTGTTGACCGGCCCGCGCATCTTCTCGACCGCCTGGTTGAGGGTCAGCCCCTGCACCTGGTCGTCGTCGAGCTTGGTGATCAGGTCGTTGGCGAGCACGCCGGCCTTGGCGGCGGGCGTATCGTCGATCGGCGTCACCACTTTGATCAGGCCGTCTTCCATTGTCACTTCGATGCCGAGGCCGCCGAATTCGCCGCGCGTCTGCACCTGCATGTCGCGGAAGCTCTTCGGGTCCATGTAGCTCGAGTGCGGATCGAGCGAGGTCAGCATGCCGTTGATCGCGGTTTCGATCAGTTTCTGATCGTCCGGCTTTTCAACGTAGTCGGCGCGCACGCGCTCAAACACATCGCCGAACAGATTGAGCTGACGGTAGGTATCGGCGACCGCGGCCTTGGCGCTGCCGTCGCCAAAAATCGATTGCGGTTGAACCGCGATCAGAGTCAGCGCTGCGCCAGTCGCCGCGCCGAGAAGAATGAGGGGGGTCTTGCGCATCATCCGCGAACCTTTTCGCCTTCGCCAGCCGCCCACCATGGGCCTGGATCAACTGGAGTCCCGTCTTTTCGAAACTCGATATAGAGCACCGGTTGGCTGGAACCTGCCGCGAGGATAGCCGCTATGTGGGATGCATTACCCATCACGGCAACCGGTTCCCCGGCCAGCACGAACTGTCCGAGATCAACTGATATCCGATCCATCCCAGCGAGCAAGACATGATAGCCACCGCCGACATTCAGGATCAAGAGTTGGCCATAGGACCGGAACGGCCCGGCATAGACCACCCAGCCGTCAGCCGGCGCGGTGACCTGGGCGCCTGCCCGTGTGGCCATGGAAATGCCCTTTTCCGTGCCCCCGTTCGGATCCGGCGCGCCAAACGCCTTTAATCGCACGCCATTGACCGGAATTGGAATTTGCCCGCGCAGCGTCGCGAAAGCGACCGCCGGGGCCATCCGGCCGGGATCGCGAAATGCGGTCAAAGCCGGCCTCGAATCGCTGCGGGCGGCCTCGCGGGCGTCGCGCGTCGCCGGATTTAGCCCGGCTTCGAGCTTGCCGATCAAATCTTTGAGATTGTCGACCTGTTTGGCCAGATCGGCGGCGTGGCTGCGTTCCGCGGCGAGCGCGGTTTCGTGCTCGGCCTGCTGCTTCTGGCGCTCGGCGATCAGGGCGGCCATGCGTTTTCGCTCACTGTCGAGCGAGCCGATTTCGCCGCGTAGCCGGTCGCGTTCGGCGGTGATTCGCTGGCGGACGGCCGCCAGATCGGCCAGATCGTGCGCCAACGCGTCGACCCGACTTCGCATCTCGGGCAATACCGCACCCAGTACCATCGCGGTGCGCACGGCCTGCAAGGCGTCTTCCGGCGTTGCGATCAGGGCCGGCGGCGGCCGGTGGCCAATGCGTTGCAAGGCGGCCAGTACTTCGCCGATGACGGCGCGGCGGCCGTCGAGCGATTTACGGATGTTGTCTTCGCTTTCGTTGAGCGGCTTGAGCCGGTCCTGGGTGGCGTCGACCTTGGCTTCGACGTCGCGCACGCGGGCGGCCGTGTCGATCATGTCCTGCGCCAGCTTGCGGCGGTCGGCGCCGATCTGCTCGATCTCGCGCTTGAGCTGGGCTTCCTTATCGGCGGTTTCGCGCTGGCGGTCGCGCGCAGCCTTGAGTTCATCGTCATGCGCCTTGAGCGCGTCGAGCGTCCGCGATTTATCGCTTGGCTGATTGGTGCCGGCCTTATCGCCCGGCGGCGTCTCGATTTTGGCCGGCGGGTCCTGCGCCGCCGCCGCGCCGATTCCGCCGCCGAAAAACGGCGCGGCAAGACCCAGCGCCATCACCAGAAAGGCGCGCGAATCGGAGACGCTGTTGCGGCGAGTCATTGCGGTCACGTTACGCCCGCAGGGGTGAACGGCAAGTTCATTCTGCGGCGAATTATGTCGGCCGATTAAGACCAAGTTGGGACAAGACCGCCACCCTGTTGGGTGTTTAAATCTGCGTTCCTTGCCGCATTACAAATCGTTCATCTCGCTCGCCGCGCCGCGCGATTCCCGCTCAGGAAAAGTCGTAAAGCCTTGCCGGATTGTCGGCCAGAATCGCCTGCTGTTGCGCCGGCGTGGTCCAGTCCAGAAAAACGTCGCGCAAACGAACGGCGTCCGGCGTCGGACCTTCGGGCCGCGGATGCGGCCAGTCGGTACCCCAGACCAGATTGCCCGGGTTGGCGGCGACCAGAGCATCGTGAAACGGCCGGGCTTCGTTGTAGTCGGGCGGTGTCGCGCCGAGCCGATAAGTGCCGGACAGTTTGGCCCACATTTTGCCGCTGCCGACCCCGCGCACCAGCGCCTGAAAGCCGCGATTACCGGTGCCGTGATGATGTTCGAGACGGCCCATGTGATCGACGACGATCGGCACCGGAATGCGCGACAGCTGATTCTGCATCTCCGGGAGATCGCGGGCGTCGACCCAGAGCTGGACATGCCAGCCCATGTCGGCGAGCTGGCTATAGAACGGCTCGATGTCCTTGAGGCCGACGCCGTTCTGATAATAAGGCTTGCCGTCGCGGCGGAATTCATTGGCGCGCAGACCGCGTACGCCAGCGGCGTGCCATTCCTTGAGGATCGCCGGCGTCAGTTCGGCGCCGCCGACCGCGACGCCACGCAGCCGCTTCGGTTCGCGGTGCAGCGCATCGATCATTGCGGCATTGTCGCGGCCATAGGCGCTCGGCTGCACCAGCGCGCCGCGATCGAAACCAAGCCGGTCGAGCAGCGCGATATAAGCTTCGAGTGGCGCGTCATCCGGCGTGTAGCTGCGCGGCTCGGCATAAGGAAAGCGCGCTGCCGGGCCGAAGACGTGGCAATGGCAATCGCAGGCGCCACGCGGCAATGTCGGAAAGGAGCGAGCCTGAAGCGTTTCCGCTTCAGGCCCTTTGTTCGTCGATAAAACGCCGTCGGTCATTTCGGCTCGATACCCGCGAGTTTGGCCGCCTCTTTCATGTTGGCGAAGTCGGCCTTGATGAAGGCGGCAAAGCCTGCCGAAGTCATCTGTTCCGGCGTGGCGATTTCCGCGCCCAAGCCTTCAAGCCGGGTGACCGCCGGGCTGCCGGGTTGCAGGCCGGCGGCGATCGCCTTCTGCAATTGCGCGATGATGGCCGGCGGGGTTTTGGCCGGCGCGACGATGCCGATGTAGCTCTGCGCGGTGAAGTTCTTCACGCCGCCTTCGATGAAGGTCGGAATGTCCGGCGCCAGCTTGGAACGCTTCGTCGCGGCGATGCCGGCGATATGTGCCTTGCCGCCCTTGTGCAGTTGCAGCGCGGTCGAGAACTCGGTCATCGCGCCGTTGACAGTGCCGCTGATCAGGTCGGGCATCATCGCGCCGCCGCCGCGATACGGGACGTGAGTAATATGCGCGCCGGTAGCGGCCTTGAAGCGCTCGAGCGTCATATGGCTCGCCGAACCGATGCCGCTGGTGGCGATGGTCATCGGCGTCTTCTTCGATTGCTCGATGAATTCCGGGATGGTCTTGGCGGTGATCTTGTTCGAGAGGATCAACGCGTGCGGCACGTAGCTCGACAGCGCCACGGCGGCGAGATCCTTTTCCGGATCGTAACCGAGGTTCTTGTGCATTAGCGGGTTGATGGTCATCGGCCCGTTCGAGGCAACGAGCAGCGTGTAGCCGTCGGGATCGGCCTTGGCGACCGCCTGGGCGCCGACGCCGCCGCCGGCGCCACCACGGTTTTCGACCACCACGGTCTGCTTGAGCGCCTTGCCCATGACGTCGCCAACCAGGCGGCCGACGATGTCGGCGTTACCGCCCGCGGCGAAAGGCACGATCAGATGGACCGGGTGGTCGGGGAAGGCGGCGAAAGCGGCGCGCGGCAGCAGGCCGATGGCGGGTATCGCGCCGAGGCCGGCGAGCACAGTACGGCGAGTGATGGTCATGGTGAATCCTCCCGGGATTGCTTTGGTTGGAGCCGGCGTTGGATCGCCGGGCCTTGATTCGGCAGCCGTCGCCACGGTGATGCCATTCCGGGCCATGATAGGGAAGCCTTCCCTATTGTCATAATTGATAATAACTATGCGGGGCATCCATCCTGCGAATACCTTGAAAAGCCGGCCGTCATGAACCTCGGGACCCTCGATTTCAACCTGCTGAAGGTGCTCGACGCGCTGGTGACCGAGCGTAACGTCACCCGGGCGGGCAAGCGGCTCGGCCGGTCGCAGCCGGCGGTGAGCAATGCGCTGCTGCGGCTTCGGCAGTTGCTGAGCGACGATCTGCTGGTGCGCGGCCCTGGCGGTTTCGTCCTGACGCCCCGCGCGGAAGCGATCGGGGCGCCGCTGCGCGAGGCGATTGCGCTGATCGAGACCTGTCTGGCCGAGGAGCCGCAGTTCAACCCGGCCAAGGCCGCCGGCGTATTCCGGCTGAGCGTGCCGGACCGGCTGAGCATCGCGCTGTTGCCGCCGCTGTTCGCGCGGCTGCAAAAGCTGTCGCCGCACATGGCGCTGCAAGTTCAGACCGCCGATCGGCAGCAGGCGATCGATCTGCTCGAGACCGACCGCACCGATCTGTCGCTCGGCTGGTTCGATGACCTGCCGCCGCATTTTCGCAGTCACGAAATGCTCGAGGACAAACTGTGTTGCGTATTCCGGCGCGATCACCCGGTCGCCCGGCGTGGCGCACGTTTCGATATCGAAGCGGTGCTGTCATTTCCGCATCTCATCGTCAGCGCGACCGGCCAGCGCACGGCGGTGTTCGACGATCTTTTGCTCCGGCGCGGCCTGCGCCGTCATGCGCTGGTGACGGTGACGAATTTCACTACTGTGCCCGAGCTGCTGCATCGCAGCGACATGATCGGCGTCTTCACCAAGCTGGCGGCCGACGTCTTTCACAAGTCTTTCGGTCTGGCCCGACGGCCGGTGCCGATCGATGTCGGCAGCATCACCACCGATATGATCTGGCATTTGCGTTACGACCGCGACCGCAAGCACGCCTGGTTGCGGCAGCAGATCGAGGCGATCTATCGCGGGCTGTGAGCGCGCTTACTTCGCGGCTTGATGCTGGCGTCCGAGGAATTCAATGGTGCGGCTGCGCGCCAATTCGGCGGCGGCCGGCACATAAGCCGGACGGACATCGTTGCAGAAGGCGTGCCCGGCTTCATAGATGTGGTTTTCGGCCGAGGGGTAGGCCTTGAGCACCTGCGTGATGATCTCCGGCGTCGAGTTCGGGTCGGTCTTGGCGAAGTGGAACAGCAACGGACATTTCGGCTTCTGGTCGAGATAGGTCGGCAGCCGTGTGCCGTAGAACGCGATGGCGCCGCGCAGATTGAGTTCGGCTGCGGCGCGGATGATGACGCCGCCGCCCCAGCAGAAGCCGAGCACCGATACGCCGTGCGGGCCTTGCACGCAGTCGACGGCGGCCGCGATGTCGAGCATGACCTTGTCGAGCGGCAGTCCATAGGCCATGTCGCGGCCGCGATCCGGCTCGCTGAACGGCACGACGGTGCCGGGCGCGACGCGGTCATAGACCGCCGGGATGATGGTGTCGTAGCCGTCCTGCGCGTAGGACCGCACCACGCCCCTGAGCTGGTCGGTCACGCCGAAGATTTCCTGCAGGATGACCAGGCCGCCCTTCTTGCCCTGGCGCGGCGCGGCGCGGAATGCCTCGAGCCCGTGGCCATCGGCGGCGGTCAATTTTTCGGTGGTCTCGACGATTTCGGCCGATGCGGCGGTCATTGCGGCGTTTCCCTATGGCTGTGTGCGTTTCGCGCCGGACCATAGGGGAGCGGGCCGGCATCGCCAAAATCGATAATCGGTATGCTCTGCATTGACCGGATGAATGCCGGTGGGGACGGCGACTGCCGCGACATGGCGGCCTTGACGACCGCAACAACGGCATAAACCATCGGTCGTCCGCCTATATCAGGCCCGATCCCCTCATGCGTGCAGTTGTCGCCCGCCGTAATCGCTGATTGCCCGCCGGTGGCGTTCGCGGTAATTTATAATCGTGAAGTCCGGGATCGGCTTGGGAGAGTTGTTTGCGTTTCTTGTCGCCTGGGAAAGTCCTGCGTCAGTACAAGATTCTCAAGGTGCTAGGGTCGGGCGGCTTTGGCATCACCTATCTCGTGCGCGATGAAACGCTCGACAAGCTGTTCGCCATCAAAGAGTATTTTCCTGACGATTTCGCCAGTCGTCGCGGTGGTACGATCAAGCCGGAGACCGCCAGCGTTGAGGACTTCGCCTGGGCCAAGCAGCTGTTCCTCGAAGAGGCGCGCATTTTGGCCCGCTTCGACCATCCCAATATCGTCAAGGTGGTGCAGATCTTCGAGGCGAATAACACCGCTTATATGGTCCAGGATTACGAGAGCGGCCGGGACCTCAAGGTCTGGCTTGAGGAAATCGCCGACGCGCCGACGCAGGACGAATTGGATTGCATCGTCGAGCCGTTGCTGGTGGCGTTGAAGCTCATTCATCGCAACGAGCTGCTGCACCGCGATGTTGCGCCGGACAACATCTATATCCGTGATGATGGCACGCCGGTCCTGCTGGACTTCGGGTCGGCCAAGGATGCGCTGGCGCAGCGAACAAAGAATATCTCGGCGGTTGTCAAGCCCGGTTATTCGCCTCCGGAGCTCTATTCGTCGCGCGGCCGCAATCAGGGCCCCTGGTCGGATAATTATTCGCTGGCGGCGACGTTATATTTCCTCATCACCGGCGAGCGTCCGCAGGAAGCCACTGAGCGGTTGTTGACCGATCAATTGGTGCCAGTGGCCGCCACCGCCGCGGCCGGTCATTATCGGCCGGCTTTTCTCGACGCTATCGACTGGGCCTTGAAGCTTTCGCCGCAAGATCGTCCGCAAACAATCGAAGATTGGGCCGCGGCGCTCTTTGCGCAAGGCGTGCCGGCGAGTGTCGACTTGTCCGCGCCGTCCGGCGGGACAAAGGCCGACAGTCGCAAGAGCGCCCCGGTCACCCCAGCGGCGCGGAAGATTGAGCCCCTCGAAGCCGGCATTGCCGAGGTTGTCGATGCGGTCGCCAAATCGGCGCACAGCAAATCCGCTGAAACAATCGCTGAGACTGCTGCAACGGCTGCCGCCGCCGGCGCTTCGTTGCCGGCCGCGCCGGTGTCGCTAGTCGTCCCGCCAGTCAAGCGGTCGGCGGGTTTCAGAACGGCACTGTTGCTACTCGCCGCGCTCGTGCCATTGATTATAGGCATTGGACTTTGGGGCCACGCTGGCGGCGGCGACCCGCCGCCCCGCACCGTTCGCGAAACGTCGCCTGTGTCGTCGCTCACGCCGGCCGAAGTGCAGTTGAGATCTGAGAAGCAGGCGTTCTATGCTGCCACCGGCAATCAAGCCTTGCTCGAGCAATATCTCGATACGTGCCAGATCTGCGCTTACAAGGCCGAAGCTCAGAAGGCGGTCGCTGTTATCAAGAGAGATCTCGCGGCAGTGGTGGAGCAGACCGCCTATCGGGCCGCGCAAGGCCATGGCGGCCTTCTCAAGCGCTACTTGCGCGACTGTAGCCTGTGCCAATACCAGACCGCGGCGCAAGACGAGCTCGCTAGACTCGATCTGGCCGAGTATCACGCCGCGCGCGGCAGCGTCGAGCGTCTTCGCGCTTATGTCAAAGACTGCAACAGCTGCGGATCGCTGGATGCCGCCAAGGCTGACATTGTAGCGCTGTTGACCGCCATTAGTGGTCAAATGGGTGGGCAGGGCGGTCCATCCGTCCCGGTTAATTACTGGTCGGCGAATGGTTCGGTTATTCAGGCGGTTCCTTACGACAAGGATCCCGGCCGCCGGACGTATAATTATCAGATCCCGAGCGCGGACCAGCGTTCTCAGGGCGTACAACCCGGCAGCCTGTTCTTCGAGGGCCGGCGCGTCGACAAGGAATACAAAGGCGTCGCCTATCAGTATTCGAGTCGGTGCGGGCGGTTGCAGTATCCGGTGGCGGGAACGATTTCCGAAGACGAACGCAGCGTCTCGCTGACGGGCGCGGCGCCGGTGCCGGACGTGAACTGCAACGTCGCTTACTATGAAAACCGGCAACTCGTCCTCGTCTATCACGATAAGGAAGATAACTGGGGCCGGCCGATCAAATAGATGGGCATCGACGTCGACGGCCCGGATTTCCGATCCATTGTGCCGCGATTTTGGGGTGGGTATGGCGGTGCAGGAATTGCAGTCCGGGACGATGCTGCGTCAGTACAAGGTCCAGAAGGTCCTTGGCGCCGGCGGTTTCGCGGTCACCTATCTGGTCGAGGACGAGAAGCTCGGTCGCTTATACGCCATCAAGGAGTACTTCCCGGAAGCCTTCGCGCACCGGGCCGGCAAGGCGGTCAAGCCTAACGCCGCGAATGTCGACGACTTCATCTGGGGCAAGGAGCGGTTTCTCAGCGAGGCGCGCGTGCTCGCGCGCTTTCGCCATCCCAATATCGTCGGCGTTACGCAGATATTCGAGCTGAATGGCACGGCCTATATGGTTCTCGAATATCGGCGAGGACGCAGCTTCAAGGACTGGCTCGCCGAACTCGGCCGGCCGCCGACCCAGGCCGAACTCGATGCCATTGCCGAACCGGTCCTTAGTGCCCTGGAGACTATCCATCGTAATGATTTGTTGCACCGGGATATTGCGCCCGACAACGTCTATGTCTGCGACGACGGGACGCCGTTGTTGCTTGACTTCGGTTCGGCGCGTGAAGCGATCGCACAGCGCAGCAAGGTGCTGTCGGCGATCGTCAAGTCGGGCTATTCGCCGGCCGAACAATACTCGACCCGAGGCACCGGTCAGGGCCCGTGGTCGGATATTTATGCTTTTGCCGCGACGCTTTATCAGGCGGTGGCGGGAGAGCACCCGGAGGAGGCGACCGATCGGCTGTTGACCGATAGTTACGTTCCGGCGCGTCAGGCGGCGAAGGGTGAGTTCAGGCTTGGGTTTCTCGAGGCGATCGATTGGGGTCTGAAACTGTCGCCGCAGGATCGCCCACAATCGGTGGCCGATTGGCGATCGTCTTTGTTGGGCGGCGCGACGCCCGCGCAAGATAGCCCCGCGCCGGCGGCCGCTGCGGATCGGGCCGCGCCAGTGCAGTCCGCGGAACTTGCCGGCGCCTCGCCACGCCCATCGAGCACCGGGAAGAGCCGCAGCAAGGTCAGCATAACGGCCTATGCCGCAGCCGCGCTATTGTTGATCGGCGCGGGCCTGACCTGGCTTAATCTCGACGCGCCGCCTCCCGATGCGACGCCTGAGGCAAAGCGGGCTGCGACCCGAATTGACGTCAAACCGTCGACACCGCCGCCGATGTCACAGCCGGTCGAGCCGTCTGTCGTGACGAAGAAAGTGGACGACACCGCCGAGCGCGAGGACGCCATTTTCGCGTCGGCGGTCGGCGATATCGACAGACTGAACACTTATCTGACGACCTGCCGGCTTTGTGCGCATGCCGCCGCCGCGCGCAGCCAGATCGCCGATTTGCGGGAGAAGGCGCGCCTCGCCGAGCTGCAAGCCCGCTATTTCAATCTGCGGATCTGCAACCAGACCGGCTATGCCGCCGCGACCGCGATTGCCGGCCACAAGGAGGTTGGGTCGGTCTGGTCGGTCGTCGGTTGGCGCGTCGTCGATGCCAATTCTTGCCGTGTCGTCGGACGGTTTGCCAAGGGCAAAGTCTATACCATGGCGCTCGTGCATAATGACTTGCGCGGCTGGTTTGGCAATGACACCAAGCAGTGCGTCGAGTTTCCCGGGCCTTTCGACCGGACGATCGACAAGAGTACAACTTGTCCTGCGACCGGCAAGGTCTTTGGCTTTGTCGAGCAGACCGTGACGACGAGCGATCACACTTGGTATATCAGCGGCGAGCCGACGATCCCGGACACGGCCTATTTCAACTTCGAAGTCTGTAACCGCAGCCGCTGGCAGACCCGCGTTGCCGTGATGGGGCGCAAGAACCCGCTGACCGCCGATTGGACGGTCGAAGGCTGGTTTCCAATCGAACCGAACGCTTGCGGCATCATCGGAAGATATGCACGCAGCAAAATTTACAGTGTCGCGCTCGTTCGCAACAAGCCGGGCATGAAGACGAGCGGCAAGGATATCAAGCTTTGTGTCGAATTTCCCGGGCCGTTTCATCGACTCAATACGCCGAAATACAAATGCCGTCCCAATGAGCGGCTGGAATCGTTCGAGTTAATTGACGTTGGGCAGGCCAGCAAATTCACGCTGAATTTGAACGCGAACTAGATTTGCGCCTGCGATTTGTTGTTATGATCGGCTGCACCTTGGGGGGAGCGGCATGGCGAGCAAGGACGATTGGGCCCAGAAGCTGATGCTTGGCGGTCTGGCCGGCGTGGTGCTCTGCGTCCTGTGGTGGGCGATGTTTTACTCCCGGGTGATTGCGTTCACGGGCGGTGGTGCGCGCGATTTCAGTCAGGTGGCGGGCTGTCTGATTTATTCGTCGGCGCCGTGCGTTATCATCAAAGGTATTTCCAGCCTGGTCGGCTATTGGCCTTACGAGCCGTTCTTTTTGTGGCTGTCGGGTGGTGTGTTCGCGGTTGGCGCGATCCTGCGTTCGGGCCAGGCTCAAGACAAGGTTCGGTCCGCTGACGGCGCCATGGGATTGAATCGAATGTCCTCAATGGGCCAGTCGGCGACGACAAAGCCATCATCGCCGCTGGCTCCTGATCCCGCCGTGGCTAGCTGGCTTGTGTCCGCCATCCTGTCGGATGGGCAGATTCTGAAGTTCGATATCAACCGGGACGCGCCCTACAAGATCGTCGGCCGGGATCCAAACCAGGCCGACGTCGTCATTGCCGATGACGCCATTTCGCGTGCGCACGCACGGATCGAATGGCGTGACGGCGATTTGTGGGTCGCGGACCTCAAATCGACCAACGGGACCAAAGTGGGTAATCGCGCCGTGGGCGCCGAGCCGCAACGATTATATCCGTCCGACAAATTACAGCTAGGCCCAGTCGTTTTTACGATATCGACAGCTTGACCGGGACGATCTCGGTTGGGTGGACGATCGCATTCGCTCGAATGTAAGAAATTACAAACAATAACAGAGAGTTGCGTAATTAGTCCTGTTTCTAGGAGCGGTTGCCAGAGTGCCGGCTCTAAATCAATTTAGAGTTGCGCGCCCGGACGGAACTCCGATATTGTCCAAATACCGTCTGGAGGGGGACATGTCATGAATTCATTCCGTACGCAGGGAGCTGTGGCGTTGGTCGTGGCGGCCGTTTTTGCCGCGACGACTGTTGCGATGCCGACCCGGGCGCATGCCGGCAACTACGGCGGCGCGCTTGCGGCTGGCATTATCGGCGGCGCCGTGCTTGGCATCATCGCCAGTCAGGCGGCGAAGGCTAATCGGGCTCCGGCCGTATCGCATCACCGGACGCGAAAGGCCAAGGCCAAAGCGCCGGCCCCCGCCAAGCAAGAGGCTCAGGTGCAGACCCAGGCCCAGGTCGTGCGCCAGTCGCCGCCGCCGATGACGTCCGATCCTTTCAAGGGCGTCGCTCCGGCCGCGGTGCCGGCTTCGTCGGTGAGCCCGACCTCGTTCTGATTGGCAATTGTCGCGCCGCTACGCTTCGGCGCGTTCGGATGACGAGGCCCTTGTGACGCCAGCGCTTTGCGCATCCATCGCGGAGCGCGACGTCGGTTTGGCCTTGCGGCAACCCCTAACGTCATCTCGATCGCGTTACCTCGTTTGCGTCACTGCTAGTTCGGATTGAGCGGGCATCGTCGGGGACTTGTCGCCCGCACTTTCCAATCGTGGCGTCATCTTTGTTCAGCATCGTCTGGTATCGAGTGTGTCAATATGCGACCCGATCAGAAGAACGAAGTCTTGGTGTTGTATCTCGGGTATTTTGTCACCCTGGCTTTCGGCCTTATTCCCAGCATCAGTTATTACGCCATCGGCGCTTTGGTCTTGCAGGCGTTTTATGCGCTCATTCGCTATATGAGCGCGAACGAGCCGGTGTTCCGCTCGCATCTTCATAATTATCTGCTCGGTGTCGGCGTTTCCTTCGTGGTTATTCTCGTTCTTGTTATTCAGGCTCAGGCTCTCAATTTTGAGGTCATGAAGGCCTTGACCGGCGCCCTGTCCGGTTCGGTTTACAGATACGACTCGGCGATCCCCTTCGGCTATGTCGCCTTCATGTTAATTGCCGAGGTGATATTCGCGGTGTTCTGGCCGATCGTCCTGATTGCCCGTGGCCTCTACCTTCTTAATACCGGCGAGCCGATCTCGGCTGGCTTCCGCAAGGCAGCGATGGGCGGGTCCTATGGCGGCGGCGCCAAGACGGTTCTGTTTAACGGCCGCAACAATCCCTCTGGCGCAGGCGGGCAAGCAGCACAGACGGGCTATTTGCTGTCGGCCATTCTCGAAAGTGGCAATGTCGTTCGGTTTCAGGTGCCTAACGGTTCGTCGAAGGTCATCGGTCGGGGCAGTTCTTGCGATGTTGTGTTCGACGATCCGACCGTGTCGCGAACCCACGCGATGATCGAAGTCCGCGACGGTCAGGCCTTCATCAAGGATCTTGGGTCGATGAGCGGCACCAAGGTCGGCGGACGTCCGGTAGGCTTCAATCCCGCCGAAATGCGCACGTCCGATACCCTGCAAATCGGTGCCGTCAACGTTACGATTTCCGCGCTCTAGTGAGGCGTTCGCCATGAACCGAATATCCCGCCTGGTCCTCGGGACGATACTCGCCACCGCCGGGTTATGGACGGCGTCGCCGGCGCTCGCCGAAACCAAGATTTCGCTATGCCGCGATGTTGCCGCCAAGGATGCGCAGAAATCCATCGTGCAATGCGAATTGCAATCCAGCGACGAGGTTAAGGTTGTCGGCGTGAAGGTTACCGGTGACGGCCGCAGCGCTGACGCTACTTACAAGCCCTACAGTGCGGCAGAGGTGCCGACGCCGGTTTTGCTGTTGTTGGACCGGTCTGTGTCGCGCGGCGAATTCAACCGGCTGCGCGCCGCCGCCGTACAGATCGTCGATGCCAATCTAAAAGGCGTGTCGTTCGGCGCTTATGGTTTCAGCCGTGATATGTTGGCGATCGCGCCGCTTGGCACGCCGCCGGCGACGATCAAACTCGCCCTCGACTCGGTCAATCAGCAATCGATCACCCCGGAATTGTTGAAAAATATTGTCGAAGCCTTGCCGTTGCTCGCGGCCGCGCCAGGGGATCGCAAGATCATGGTGGTGCTGTCGAATGGCGATGTTCAGGACACCGCCTATTCGATTCCGGAGATATCTGCCAAGCTGAAGCAAGCCAATGTCACGCTGATTGGCATCGCGCCGGGAAGCTCGGCCGATGACATCACCAACGCGCAAAGCCTGCGTCGACTTGCCCAGGAGACCTATGGCGAATTTCTGACCGTCCGCCGCGGCGCTGCCGCGCGCGTCAAGGATCTGCTTGCCAAAGGTGGCTCGATCTCCTTTCAGCCGATCGCCACCGATATGACGATCAAGGCTGACATCGACGGCGGCAAGCCGGTGTCCCTGGCCTATAAAACCGCGCTGGCGCCGAGCCCGGATGCGGTTGCGGCGACCGAGCCGGAAGCAAAGCCGATCGATTTCACGCGTCCCGGTGAAGTTTTCGATGCCTTCCGGGCCTGGTTGCAGGCCGGCACCCGCAATCAACTGATTTTCGCCGGCGGCGTTCTGGCGCTGGTGCTTGCGCTGTTGTTGATCGCCAAACTGGCGGCGCGCCGGCATGCTCCGGACATCGTCCCCGACTTCAGCGCGGCTACCACGGCGCCGGACGCGCCCACCGCGCCAGTCGAGGTCAAGCCGGTGTTTGGTTGGCTTGAATTCCTCGACGGCAATCAGACCCGTGAGCCTATCCGTTCGCGCGCGACCCGCATTGGCCGGTCGTCCGACAACGATATCGTGCTGAAGAATACCAGTGTGCATCGCCAGCATGCCGTTATCCGCGAAGATCCGGGCGGCGGTCTGGTCATTGTCGACATGGACACGGCCAACGGTATCAAAGTGAACGAGGAGTGGGTCAAAAGCGCCCGGCTCAAACAGGGCGACGTCATCGAACTGGGTGAAGTGCGGATGCGCTTTACCCAACCGCACTCCAATACTTGAGGCACGAGATGAACGATCTAGAGAAAACCCGGAAAATTGGCGGCGGTAACGGCGACCAGAAAACGCGCTTGATCCGGCCGACTGACGATCAGGAGACGGTCTTGGTCAACGCCCGCCGCGCTCCTCCCGGCGACGATCCGCCGAAGACGCGGTTGGTGCGCCGGCCGAGTTCCGAACCGGCTGCACCGGCGGTCGACGCGCCTGCCAAGGCGGCGGTCGTCGAAGACGACACCGACGATCGGTTGGTCGTCGGCTGGTTGGTGGTGACGGGCGGCCTTGGACGCGGCAAGTTCTCGCCGATCTTCGATGGCATGAATTCGGTCGGCCGCGGTGCCGATCAAGCGACCAGGCTCGACTTCGGTGATGAAACCATCTCGCGCGAGGGACACGCCTTCATCACGTACGATTATGTCGCCCGCAAATTCTATATCCAGCATGGCGGGAAGTCGAACCTGGTGCGCGTCAATCAGGCGCCGGTGCTCCAGCCAACCGAATTGAAGCAGGGCGACGAGATCTCGCTCGGCAACACCGTTCTTCGCTTTGTGCCGTTCTGCGGCGAGAATTTCGATTGGCAGGATAAGTGAGTCAACGTGAGCTCGCATGTGGAGTTTGCGCTCGCGCAAGGCCGGGGTGGGCGCGAGAACCAGGAAGATTTCTGCGCGGTCTGGGCTGACGGTAAAACGGTCGACGCCGAAAAGGACAATTTCTATTCCGGCCGGGTCAAGGGCGACTTGATCGCCGTTCTCTGCGATGGCATGGGCGGACACAATGCCGGCGAGGTTGCCTCGAAACTCGCCACGGTCACCTTTCTCGATGCCCTTAAAAGTTCGCATTCTGCCAAGGCCCCGGGGCCGACGCCGTCCGCCAGCTTGATCGATGCCTGTCAGGCGGCCAATGTCGCGATTGCCGGCAAGATCGACGCCGACGGGTCGCTGGACGGGATGGGAACGACCCTGGTGGGTGTCCGCCTGGTGCAGTCGAAACTGAGCTGGGTCAGCGTCGGCGATAGTGCGCTTTATCTCTACCGGCGCGGCACCATCACTCAACTCAATGCCGACCATTCGATGCGGCCGGTGATTGCCCAGATGGTCGCGACCAAAATCATTTCGGCTGACGAGGCGGCTCGCCATCCGGACCGCAATGCCCTGCGGTCGGCGCTGTGTGGCGATCGTCTCAGCCTGATCGACGGCGACGGCCTGCCGATGAATCTCCAGAAAGGCGATGTCGTGCTGGTCGCGTCCGACGGCATCGAGACATTGCCGGCGTCGACTTTGCGCGCCTTTCTCAAGCCGCGCCTGTTCTGGAGCGTAGCGAAGGCGGCGCGCCGTATCGTGTCGGCTTGTCTTAAAGCCGGCGGCAAGAGCCAGGACAACACTACGGTCATCCTGCTGAGAATCAGGTGATGTCATGACCGTGTGGCGGATTCTGATCGTAACGCTGCTCCTGCTGTCTACGGTCGGCAGGTCGTCGGCGCAGATCGATCTCGACGAGATCGAAACGGCGACCGGTCGCACCATGATCGAGCAAATGAAGAAGGCTGCCGGCGAGTGTAAAAGCGATTTTATCGCCGCGCTCGATGCGAAATTGTTCGGCGCTCTAATGGCACGCAAGGTCATCGCCAGGTCGCCCGAGGTCTACATTTTTAACACAGCCAAAATTAATGCTTTCGCCGTGCCGTCCGGCAAGATTGTCGTAACGGCGGCATTGCTGGCGACGCTGCGGTCGAGTGATGAATACGCTGCGGTCATGTTGCATGAACTCGGTCACGTCGTGCTCGGTCACAACCGCAAGAACATGATCGTCGAAGCGGCTCGTTCGCTATTGTTCGGCAGCGACGCCATCAAGTTGCCGGTCATGTTGGCGCGGTTGAAATATTCGCGGACCCAGGAAGAGGAAGCCGACGAGTTCGCGGCGAAAGCGATGCTGAAGCTCGGCATTGCGCCGGCCAGTCTGGCCAACGCATTGCTGCGGATCAGCACCACCGCGTCGCTCAATGCCAAGTCCGATCTGTTCAGCACCCATCCGCTCACCAACGACCGGGTCAAGGTGCTCAACGGCTATCGTCGTGAAACGAAGGTCGCCGGTCCCGCTATTGTCTTTCCGGCATGGCGGGGCATCGATTTAACGTGCAAGCCGCTCTGACGGTTTCATTTGCGGAAGGGTTGAGGTCCGATGCTGGAGCCCGGCGCCAAGATCATGCAGTACCGGATCGTCGAGGTTCTCGGCGCCGGCGGCTTCGGCATTACATATCTGGCCGAAGACGAAATGCTGGGCAAGCGTTTCGCGATCAAGGAATACTTCCCGGAACAGTTCGCGTTGCGCAAAGGCGTTTCGGTCCATGCCCGGAGTGACAAGGTCGACGATTTCACCTGGGGCATGCAGCGTTTCCTCGAGGAGGCGCGCAGTCTGGCGCGGTTCAATCACGCCAACATTGTCGGCGTCAGCCAGATATTCGAAGCCAACAACACCGCTTATATCGTTCTGGAATATCAGGTCGGCCGCAGTCTGAAGGCGTGGCTGGCGGAGAACAGCGGCAGTCCGTCGCAGGAGCAACTGGATGGTATCGTCGCGCCTTTGCTGGATGCATTGGAGCTGATTCATCGCAACGATATGCTCCATCGCGACCTGGCGCCGGACAATATCTATATTCGCGAGGATGGCAGCCCGGTCATTCTCGATTTCGGTTCGGCGCGGGAAGCCATCGCGGCACGCAGCAAGACGATATCGGCGATCGTGAAATCCGGTTATTCGCCGGCCGAACAATACTCGACTCGCGGCAGCGGTCAGGGTCCGTGGTCCGACGTCTATGCGCTGGCGGCGACATTGTATCTGTGTGTGACCGGCAAGACGCCGGAGGAAGCCACCGAGCGACTGATCGCGGATGAGATCGTACCGGCCGCAGAAGTGGCCCAAGGTCGTTACCGCAAGACTTTCCTTGATGCGATCGACTGGGGCCTGCGGCTTATCCCCAAGAACCGCCCGCAGTCGATTGCCGAATGGCGGGCCGCGCTGTTGCAGGATGGCGGCGTGCCGGCCATCGGAGACAATCCGACGACCGTGCCGGCTTCGCTGACGGCGTCGCCTGTGGTGGTCGCGCCGGCGCGGGCGGCGATGACGGCGCGGCGCAAACGGCAACTGGCCGCTCTGGCGGCGGTTTTTGTCGCGGCGATTGCCCTCGGCCTTCACCAGTTCCGGGATCGCATTGGTGGCCCGACGACGGTGACCGCAGAGCGACCGGCCGTTTCCACGGCAACGCTGGATAACGCGCCGCCGGCAACGCCGGCTTCGACGTCTCAGGCCGGATCGCCATCCGATCCGACCGCACGTCCATCGGCGCAACCGGCGCCGCCATCGCCGTCCACCGAGCCTGTCAAAGTCGAGCGGGATGCCCAGACCGCCGCCTATCAGGCCGCCTTGCAGTTGATCAAAGCGCTGCCGACCGTCGAGTTGTGTCAGAAATCGCTCGATGGTGAGCAGTGGAGCACCGCGCCGCTGATGAGTCACCATGTCGAAGAAGCGCAGCGTCGCGGCTTAACGCCAGGCGCCTGTAAGCGCGCGATTGCCGCGGCTGACGCGGCGGCGGCGGCGCGGGCTTTGCTGGTCAAAAAGCTGTGTCAGTTGGCGCTGAATAGCGCGGCGAACGACTGGGATGGCAACGTCGCTACCGAGGCTTATGTTGTCGAGGCCAAGCGCCGCGGACTGTCGGTTGCGGATTGCCGCGAAGTTACGGTTGTCGCGGTTGCGCCGCCGCCATCATCTCCGTCGCCAGCTGAGCCGAGCCCGCCGCCGCCTGACGCAGGACCCGCGGCCGAACCGACCGTCCCGGCGCCGCCACCCGGCAGTGGCACGATCGTTCTCAACATGGATAAGCCGTTGGCGCAGGCCTTCAACTGGACGATCGGCTACAATCAGTCGTTACGCGGTTGCATCGCTTCGGTAACATTCCAGGATCAAACGACGATGTGGGCCGGCTACACCGGGGCGAGCGATACCCCCTTTATCGCGGCGTCCAATCCGAAGTGGGAATCGATACAGGTCGGTGGCTATTACAATCTCGTCATCGATCTCGGCAACGACATCAAGGTGCCGACGACGTTCGGCGGAGTTCGGGCCTTCAACGGCAATGGCGTCTATCGTGGCGATCTGAGCCGGAGTTTTCTCGAAAGCTTCGCCGTCGCCGAGCAGTTGGGGCTTTATCTGAATGGCCAGCCGATGACGGTCTTGTCGCTGGCACATTTCACCGACGCCAAGGAGAAGCTCAATGCCTGTCGGGAGGCGTCCCGGCGCGGCATAAAATATTAGCGCCAGCCTTGGTATCGTATCGCGCGTTACTGCGAGACCAGTCTTAAGGCAGGGCTTTGGCGGGTCGTCGGCCGGCCGGTGTCGTTGGCGACGATTGAATTGACGAACGTCACCTGCGAGCGGGTGACGGCGATGTCGGTGCCGGTGCTGGTGCGGCGATGGCCGCATTGCCGATGCATGGCGTAGCCCAGCTTGCGATCCTGGTTCTGCTCATAGAGCGTATTGAAAACCCGGTCTTCCAGAACGAGTCCGGCGCGGACGCAAAGAAAGAAACCGTCGCCGATTTTCCGGAGCGTGGCATCGGTCTCGGCCTTGTTGCGGCAGATCACGATGCCGAGCGAGGCAAAGCCGCCATCGAACCGGAAGAAGGCGTCGACGGCGCTGTGCATGGTGTCGGCGATGTCGTGCGCGCTGGCGAATTCCGCCAATATTGTCAACGTCAATGGCCCACGACCGCCGAAGCGGCTGTTCAGGATGCACTGCGGTTCGGGCGCGGCGGAGCGGCCGGCCTTGCGGGCTTCGCGCTGGGCCGGATTGTCCAGCATGTTCGGCGTTTGGTCGAGGGTCGAGCCGGCATTGGCGGTCGCCATGTTTCTCGTGCCGACGGCAGGCCCGCGATAGGGGGCGAGCCATCGCGTGACCAGCAGCCGCTGGCTGGCGACAAGCGACCAGGCGGCATCGAGCAGATGGCCGGCCGGCAACGTCGGGAATTCCTGGCAGAGATTGTTCCAGGTCTTCAGCAGTTCGTGCGCCACCGGTGTGCGGGCGAAATACAGGAAGTTGGTCGAGAACGTGCCGTCCGGCGTCAGCGTGGCGGCAAAGTCGACGTTCGACAGGTTGATCGCGAGTGCGGGCGGCATACCGGTCGAACTCGGATCGAGCCAGAGCAAAGGTTTCTCGCTGCGGTCCCAGGCCGCGAGGAGGGTCTTGCTGCGTAGATCCGGCTTGCGCTCATAGGCGACATAGAAGTCGTGCCGTTCGATACTGTGGGAGATCTTCAACGCGGCCAGCGCTTGTTCTAACATGACGGCGGTTTCGTCTTCCGCCGTGCCCTCCTGGACCGAGGACACCAGATGGGCCTGAAGGATCGACCGGCAATTGTTGACCGGCCTGACCGGCTGCGGGCCGCCCCACCAGATCTGATGCGGCGAGGTGGGCGCGCAGGCGCCGATCATGCCGTGGCGATGCAATTTCGATTTGAGGAAGTCGAAGGCCGGGTTCTCGCTTTGCGGAATGACGACGATGGCCGTCGTCGGCAGCGACCGGCAGAAGCCTTCGACCTGTAGCAGCCGCGGCGGTTCGTCGATGATGACTACATCGCCGTGACCGAAGCCGTTGTCGTCATCCCAGGCGGTGACGCTGCTGGCGTCGCCGAGAATCTGGGCCAGCCGATCGCGCTGGTCGGCGCCAATTCTCAATTGGCGGCGGGCGAAAAGGGTCTTCAATTTATCTTGCATGAGCCGCTGATCGATTTGTGTCGTGAAGAACCGGACATTGACGCAATCGAACAAGCCGGAACCGGCTTTAGGCGCGACGAGCGGCCGGAGAAAGCGGTGCGGCGGTCTATCCGGCAAATCGGCCGGATAGTCTTTCAACGACGGGTCGGGAAAAATCAGGCGCGGTTTCTCGGGAGGCGCGCACCGCGCAGGGCAATGGGTTTCGCTGCGAAAATGGATGCGGGTTATGCGCGGCGCGAGCGCCCCGTTTCGTGTAATCGTTCATTTACCATAACGGCCAAAATCGAAGTTTAGAGCTCTGGAATATAAGTAATAAATATATCAGTACTTGAAATATTGAATTTAATACATCAGATAGGCAAAAAATTCCCAGTACTAGGAAATAAATACCTACACTTCGGACGATATATATTCAAGAGCTTCATTTTTCTCCGACCGGAATTCTTGGCGAGGTCGTTTAACGACTGAAAGCCCCGACGACATTGGGGTGCCTGCCCGGAGACGCATATGACGCAAGCTTGTATAACCTGGGCTCCGAATATGCCGCATGGGACGAAGGCTGCGGTTGTTGGCGCTAAAGGAGTTTCGTCGGGGGCATTAGGGCGTTCAAAGGAGGCGTCCCTGACGACAGTATCTGACGACGCGCTCCTGGACCGGATTGCCGCCAATGACGAGGCCGCCTTCCGTCTGCTGGTCGAGCGCCATATCGATCGCGCCTACGGTCTCGCGTTGCGGATCATGAATAACCGGGCCGACGCCGAGGATATCGTTCAGGAGACCTTGCTCAAGATCTGGACGCATCGCGGCCAGTGGGAAGGCGGTCGCGCCAAGTTTTCGACCTGGCTTTATCGCGTCGTCACCAATCGGTGCATCGATATCAAGCGGCGGCCGCGCAACGAGGATATCGAGCAGGTGCCGGATGTCGCCGACGACAAGCCGCTGGCGATCGCGGAAATCGAGCGCCACGAGGTCAACAGCCTGCTGGAAGCGGCGATGGCCCGGCTTCCCGATCAGCAGCGCATCGCGCTGATCTTTTCCTACAACGAGAATTTGAACAACAGCGAGATCGCCGAAGTGATGCAGACCAGCGTCGCCGCGGTCGAATCGCTGCTCAAGCGCGGACGGCAGAAGTTGCGCGAATTGCTGCGTCGTTCCGAAAAGGACATTCGCGGGTCGTTTACCGACGATTAGTCATAAGCCCGCGGCCTGAAAAAACACCGCCCGCTGTTGCGGTCCGCTCCGTTGAAGGAAGCAGACGCCGATTGGTCGACGTTTACTCGGTCCCCTGCGTGACGCGGGACAGGGCCTAGTATCAAACCAGGAGGGATTGCTTCTATGCCCGTTATTGGCACGAATACCGCGGCGAACTCCGCCGTTCGTTACCTGAACCAGAACGCCGCGCAGGAATCGTCTTCGTTGGCCAAGATCGCTAGCGGCTCGCGCATCAACAAGGCATCCGATGACGCCGCCGGTCTCGCGATCGCGACCAAGATCGGTTCGGACATCACTGCACTCCAGCAGGCCGCGACCAACTCGACGCAGGCCGTCTCGGTGCTGCAGACCGCCGACGGCGGCGCTTCCAGCATCAGCGACATCCTGACCCGTATGAAGGCGCTGGCGTCGCAATCGTCGTCCGGCACGGTGACCGATACCGAGCGCACGTATCTGAACGACGAATTCTCGCAGCTGGTGGACGAAATCGACGGCACCGCTTCCGCCACTCGTTATAACGGCGTCAGTCTGCTCGACGGCACCAGCGCCTTCTCGTCCGGCACCGACGTTCTGGTCGGTTCGGATTCGTCTGACACCATCACGTTGAAGCTCGACGATCTGAGCTCGGCGACGCTTGGCGTCTCTTCGCTCGACGTCAGCAGCCAGTCGGCCGCGACGTCCGCGATCGACACCATCGATACCGCGATCAGCTCGGTGTCGTCGGCGCGCGCCAAGATCGGCGCTATGGAATCGCGCTTCGAATATCGCAGCGACTCGCTGTCGATCTCGCAGGAAAACCTCAGTTCGGCGAAGTCGGCGATTTCCGACGTCGACGTCGCCAGCGAACAGGCTACGCTCTCGTCGGCCGAGGTCAAGACCCAGGCCGCCGTCGCCGCGGCGGCGCAGGCCAACCAGCTGCCACAGTATCTTCTCAGCCTTCTGAAGTAGTTGAGAACCATGGGCGGGCCGGCACGGTTGCCGGCCCGCCTTCGTTGGCAGGGCGGGTAAAATGACCACGGTTAGCAGCACCACCTCGACCAATACCGCGACTACGTACAGCACCAGCACATCCAGCACGAGCGCCAACAGCTCGACGGTGGACTGGAGTGGGCTGATCGAGGGTATGGTCCAGGCCAAGCTCGACAAGGCCGATACGATCGATGCGACGATCACCGCCAACGAGGCGAAGATTTCCGCCTATCAGTCGATGCAGTCGCTGTTGCAGGACCTGACCACCAAGGCCAACGCGCTGAGCAATCCCGCCGGCACTTCGAGCGCCAGCCTTAACGCCTTCGCCAATCGTAGCGGCTATCTGTCCGGTAATGGCGACGTGACCGCCAGCAATGTCATGTCGGTCGACGTCGACAGCGATACCCAGCTTGGCACCTACGACATGACGGTTGAACAGATCGCCAAGGCCAACAAGATTTCCAGCGCGTCGGTGGCCAGCAATTCGACCGCGCTCGGCTATGACGGCGTTTTCAGTCTCGGCACCGACAGCGGCGATACCGCGGACATCACGGTCACCAGCACCATGACGCTGGCGGACGTCGCCGAGGCGATCAACAACCAGACGGATACCACCGGCGTTCAGGCGACGATCTTGCAGGTCTCCAGCAGCAGCTATCAATTGTTGCTGACCACGACCGACACCGGCAAAACCGTGGTGGCGAGTTCGACCTCGGGCGACGACGTGCTGAACGGTCTGGGCATCACCGATTCAACCGGCGCCATCGCCAATGTCGTGCAGGCGGCGCAGCCCGCCAAGATCACGCTCGACGGCGTCGAGATCACCCGCGACAGCAACGACATTTCCGACGTGCTCGACGGCGTGACGTTCCATCTCTACTCTACGACGCCGACCGACACCTCGGTATCGGTCCAGATCGCGCCCAATCTGACGACCATTCAGACCGCGATCAGCGATTTTGTTGACTCCTACAATAGCTTGCGGGATTTCGTGATCGCGCAAAGCGCGACGGCGTCCGACGGCACCGCGGATTCTAGCGCCGTTCTGTTCGGCGACAGTACGTTGCGCGACGTCGCCCAGTCGCTCGAGGACGATCTCAACACCTCGATTTCGAGCTATTCGCTGGCCGATCTCGGCATCACCTTCGACAGCAACAACAAGCTGGTGATCGATTCAACCACGCTGGCCAGCGCACTGAACAACAATCTCGACAGCGTGTCGTCGCTGTTCGAATTCAACATGACGTCGTCGTCCTCGGATATCCGGTTGCTGGCCAGCGGCGTCAAGGCGCCGACCTCGTTCACGCTCGATATCGCCACCGACTCGTCTGGCGCCATCACCTCGGCTACGGTCGACGGTGACAGTTCCCTGTTCGATGTGATCGGCACCCGCATCAAAGGTAAGGCCGGCACCGCCTACGAAGGTTTTTCGTTCTCGTTTTCCGGCAGTACGTCGGAATCGATCAATATCTCGCTGAGCTACGGCCTGGCGTCGCTGGTCAAGGCCAATAGCGACGGCGTCGGCAACGCGACGAGCGGCACGGCCCAGACTCTGATCGACAATCTTGACAGCAAGGATTCCGATCTGACCGATCGCAGCACCCAGATCAAGACCCAGGCCGAGGCGTACCGAACGACGTTAACGACCCGTTACGCCAAGATCCAGCAGGCGATTCTGTCGGCCAATTCGACGATTTCCTATTTGAAGCTCCTCACCTCACAAAACTCTTCGAGTGGTTAGTAATGAATGGACACGCGAATTACAGCCGGGCAACCAATGCGTATCGGTCGGCGGCGGTGACGGTGTCGCCGTTGGGCAAGGTGGTGATGCTGTACGATGGTGTCATAGTAAGCTTGCGCCGCGCGGCTGCGGCGGTCGACCGGAAATGCCCGGAAGATGCCTTCAATAACCTGCACGACGCGACGACCATTCTGCGCGGCTTGTGCCACAGCCTGAACTTCGAGCGCGGCGGCCAATTCGCGGAACGGATGCGTGATACCTACATCAGTCTCATCATGTCGGCGCTGAATTCGCTCGGTAAGCCGGATGCGGTGGCGCGTCTCAACAAGCTGATCAATGCGGTCACGGAATTGCGCGATGCCTGGGCCGAACTGCGCGTTCGGCAGGTTGAGGTGGACCGGGCGAAGTCTTGATTTTGCCCAAATAGCCCGCCTTGTGAATAGTCGGTATAAGCGCTAAATAAAACACGGTCGATCTGGTATACTGCTATGCTTGCGGTACTAGTGTCGACATTGTGTAGTGGTCGCCGTGAATATTGAACAGTTCGAAAATCTGGTGGACCGCTTTGGCGAAGTCCCGACGGGCTGGCCGGATGACATTCGGGCGGAAGCGCTGACCTTTCTCGATCAGTCGGCGGACGCGCGCAGAGTTGTCGCGGAAGCCGCGGCTCTTCGCGACATGTTCCGGAACGACGTGCCCACGAAGGCGCCGGCCGGATTGTCGGACCGGATTTTTGCCGCCGCCGCTGCGGATGAAGGTTGGCAGCCGCCGTCGGCGCGCAAGGAGCTTTTCCCGGCGCCGCGCATTCCGCATCCAGCCGTCATTACCCGGAGCTGGCAACCGAGCTATCTTGTCATGGCGACCTGCTTTGTCGTTGGACTGGGTCTCGGTCTCGGTCTGAAGTACGCGCCATTCGGCGGCGACGGACATATCGATTTCGCGACCTTGTTCGCGGTCGTCGGCAGCTAGTTACCGGACATTGAATGAGTGAAGAGGCTCCCAAGTCGGCTGCGCGTTCCATTGGCCAGAAATGGCTGGTGATTTCTGTCGCGTCGAATTTGTTTCTGGGCGGGTTGCTGGTCGGTTCCTGGATCTCGCCCCCGTGGCATGGTGGGCCGCCGCCGCGGCCGCCGTTGCAGATGATGGTGCAGGAAGCCTCGGGCCGGGTCAGTCCCGAGGGCCTCGAAAAGCTCCGCAATCTTGCCGACGAACTTGAAGAGCGGTTTCATCGTGGCATGTCGAAGGTCGGTGCGTTGCGCGATCATATGCGCGAGGAACTGGTCCGCGATCCGTTCGATATCGTCGCCTTCACCAAGGCGCTTGACGATCTCAACGGCGCGTTCGTCGCCGACCGCAGCGCCGCCAACAAGCGCTTCGCCGAAGTGATCGCGACCTTGTCGCTCAAGGATCGCAAGCAACTCGCCAACGTCCGCTTTCCTTGAGCGTTAATGCCGGGCGCCGGCGCCGGTTGCGCGCCGCGCCTCATAGCCCGGCAATTTTTTCCCAGCTAACCGCCGAATAAATAAGCGTTTTTCGCTTCGGGCCGCGCAAAAAAGCGCGCCTGATTCCGCGCGTCCGGCCGTGTCAATAGCACAAGCCACTAGCGATCCAACGTCGCAATCGAAGCAAGGCGCGACCCTCGCGCCTGCGCGGGACCGGTATTGCCATGACGATCTCCTCTGTCAGTTCAGCTTACACAACGGCATCGACATCGACGACGTCGTCGTCCGCGAGCAGCGTGTCGTCGACTTTGTCGACCAGCGATTTCCTGACGCTGATCGTGTCGGAACTTCAGAACCAGAATCCGCTCGATCCGACCGACACCACGCAGTTCATGAATCAGCTGGTGTCCTACGCGAGCTACGATCAGCAGCAGACGATGAACACCAACCTCAGCGCGTTGGTGACGTCGATGAACAGCATGCTGGCTGGCAACGGTCTCGGCTACATCGGTCAGACCGTCGAAGCCAAGGGCGACACCACCACGCTGCAGAACGGCTCGGCCTCGTGGGGTTATTCGCTGTCGTCGGAGGCCGCCAGCACGACGATCACGGTGTCCGACCAGGACGGCAACACGGTGTGGACCGGCTCCGGCGAAACGTCGTCCGGTTCGCACACCTTCACCTGGGACGGCACGACATCGTCGGGCGGCACCGCGCCTGACGGCGACTACACGGTTTCGGTCGCCGCCACGAATGCCAGCGGCACATCGGTGCTCGATTACACGACGGTGATCGGCAAGGTCACCGGCATCGATAACACCAGCGGCACGACGCAACTCGTTGTCGGCGACACCACCGTGCCGCTCGCCAACGTCATCAACGTCAAATCCTAGTTTTGTACGGAGAGTATCATGAGTCTCACCGGCGCGCTTAGCTCCGCCGTCTCCGCGCTCAGCGCGCAGAGTCAGTCGATCGCGATGGTCAGCGACAATCTCGCGAACTCCTCGACCGTCGGCTATAAAACGACTACCGCCAGTTTCACCGATCTGGTGACCAATGCCTCGACATCGAGCTATTCGTCGGGCGGCGTTCTGGTCAGCGGCCGTTCGAACATCTCCGAACAGGGCCTGCTCACCGCGACCGGCACGGCGACCAACCTGGCGATATCCGGCAACGGCTTCTTCGCGGTTTCCAGTTCGACCGATGGCTCGAGCGTCTATTATACGCGCGACGGTTCGTTCGAAACCGACAGCAATGGCTATCTGGTCAATAACGGCAACTATTTGCTCGGTTGGCGAACCGATTCCGACGGTAATGTCGTCGGCGGCGAAAGCGCCGGCGGCCTGACGGCGGTCGATACCGATATCGTCGCCAGTACCGCGAGTCCGACGACGACCACGACGATCCAGGCCAATCTGCCGGCCGACGCCGCGGTGAACGATACGTTCTCCACCGACATGCAGGTTTACGACTCGCTCGGCACCGCGCAATCGCTGGAAGTCACCTGGACCAAGACCGGCGCCAACGAGTGGTCGGCGTCGTTCTCCAACCCGACGTTGACGTCGGACACCAGCGCCGACTCGGGCACGATCTCCTCCAGCGCGATCACCGTGACGTTTAATACCGATGGCTCGCTGGCCAGCACGTCGCCGAGCCCGCCGACGGTGTCGATCACCGGCTGGACCACCGGCGCCGCCGACAGCACCATCACGCTCAACCTCGGCACCTCCGGCAAGGCCGACGGCCTGACCCAGTATTCGAGCGGCTCCGACAGCCCGACGGTGGATCTCACCAGCGTCACCTCGAACGGCATGGCCTATGGCAGCTTGTCCGGTGTGTCGATCGGCGACGACGGCATCGTCACGGCTTCCTACACCAACGGCCAGAAGATCGCGATCTACAAGGTTCCGGTCGCGACCTTCACCAATGCCAACGGCCTGCTGGCGACCAGCGGCAGCCTCTATCAGGAGACCACGGCGTCCGGTCATGCCACGTTGCATGAGGCCGGCACCGGCGGCGCCGGCGATATCAAGGGCGGCGAACTGGAAGCGAGCACGACCGACTCCAGCGAGGAATTCTCGACGATGATCGCGGCGCAGCAGGCCTATTCGGCCTCGGCGCAGGTCATCACCGCCGTCAACAAGATGTTCGATACGTTGCTGAGTGCGGTGCGTTAGCCATGAAAACCGATCACGAACGCGACGAGGACGCCGCCATTCATCGCACGCGCTGCGCCATCGCCGAGGCGACGGCGGGGCTTCAACGTCTGGGCCTGCACCAGATGGTGGCGGACGGTGGCGACCGCTTCAGGCCAGTCGACCTCGATCCGGCGCAGCGACGCGAACTGCTGATGTTTCTGTCGGAGCTTGAAGAGCTGGTGAAGGGGCTTGGCGCGATGAGCGCGGCGCTCGCCAGCGATATCGACCGGACCAACACCAACATGAACGCGCAGGCCGCGTACCGGCGCGTCGGCATGGTGCTGCGGCAGCAGCAGCGTCAGGCCAGGCATTAGGCGAAAGATAAAGGGCCATCATCATGAGCGACACTATCGGACAGAGCCAGGCGATGACCGGCCATGGTGGACAGGGCGAACAGGCGACGCGCAAGCTGCTCACCCTGATGGACGAATTCATCACGCTGGTTGTCGAGGAAAACGGCATGTTGTCGCGCGGCCTGCCACCGGCCTTGTCGCTGGTCGCGGTGCGCAAGGGTGAGCTGGCTTGCGAGTTCGAACTCTGGGCCAAGGCGGCCAATGCGCGGGCGATCCGCCTGGAGACCGCGCCCGATCCGATCCGCAAGCAGTTCATCGAACGCCTCGCCGTGTTCCAGAAGGTGATGGATGAGAACGTCGCCCGGCTGGAAGCGGCGATCGAGGCGAGCCGCCGCCGCGTCGAGGCGGTGATGAGCGCGATCCGTCAGGGGATGACCGACGTGTCGCCTTATCGCGCCAACGGCAAGGCGCAGGCGGTGCAGAACAACAAGGCGACCCATAGCGGGATCGTCATCTAGCATAAAGGTGTTCGCGTATGTCGCTGTCAGTCGCGCGCTATGCCGCCTATTCGGCGATGATGACGACGCAACTGCAAATCAGCGTCGCGTCGTCGAACATCGCCAACGCCGATACCGCCGGTTACACGAAGAAGAGCGCTGCGCAGACGTCGACGGTGTCGAACGGCGTCGGCACCGGCACCACGGTCACGGCTGTCACCAGCAACGTCGACAAGCTGATGCTCAAATCGCTGATGTCGGCGGTTTCGGCGCTCGGCACCGCGACCACCAATGACAGCTACGCCAGTCAGTTGCAGTCATTGTTCGGCAGCACCAGCAGCTCAAGCGACAGTTCGGCCGGCACCTCGCTCGGCAATACCTTGGCTTCGCTCGAAACCGCGCTGTCGCAACTGGCCGATACGCCGGAAAGCACGACGCTCAAGGCCCAGGTCGTCAGCGACCTCGACGACGTCGCCGCCCAGTTGCGCGACACGTCGAGCCAGATCCAGACCTTGCGCAGCAACGCCGATCAGGAAATCTCGTCGGACGTCGACAGCGTCAATTCGTCTTTGGCGACGATCAAGGACCTTAACGACCAGATCACGGCGGCGGCGGCGTCCGGAAATCCAACGGCGGATCTCGAGGACAAGCGCAATCAGGCCTTGCAGGACCTGTCGTCGCTGATGGACGTCAGCTATTTCACAAATACTTCCGGGCAGATGCAGATCTATACCACGTCGGGTCAGGTCCTGCTCGACTCGTCGGTGCATAAGCTGAGCTACCAGACCGCCAGCAGCGTTTCGGCCTCGACCAGCTACAGCGCGTCGTCATCGGCGGGTCTTAGCGGCATCATGGTCGACGGAACCGACATCACAAGCCAGATCAAGTCGGGGTCGATCGCCGGTCTCGTCGAGCAGCGCGACGTCACCTTGCCAGCGGCGCAGGACGAGCTCGATCAGCTCGCCGTGCAACTGGCCGCCACGCTTAACGGCATCAGCAATAGCGGGACGTCCGATCCGCCGCCGTCGAGCCTGACCGGAACCACTGCGGTTGCGGCGACCGACAGCTTTTCCGGCACAGGCACCGTGCGTATCGCGGTCACCGACAGCGACAGCAATCTGGTGTCCTATCAGGATCTCGATCTGTCGAGCTATTCGACGGTTGGCGATCTCGTCGATGCCATCAATTCGATCTCCGGCCTGTCGGCGTCAATCGACAGCAACGGTCACGTCGCGATTTCGGCCGACAGCTCCAGCAATGGCGTCGCCATCAACGAGATGACGAGTTCGGTCGGCAGCAGCGGCCAGGGCCTGTCGGACTATCTCGGCCTCAACGACCTGGTGTCGGCGACCGGCGCGTCGGATTTCAAGGTGCGCAGCGACATTCTGTCCAATTCCAGTCTGCTGCCGAGTTCGACACTCGGCTCGTCGGCGAGCCTGACCGTCGGCGCGCAGGTCGTGACCGAAGGATCGATGACCGTCGCGCAGAACCTCTATGACGCCTTGTCGGGTAATCAGAGTTTCGATGCCGCCGGCGGACTGTCGTCGCGCAAAACGTCGTTCGCATCTTATGCCGCCGACATCGTCGCCGGCGTCGCCGCCGACGCGACGCGGGCCTCGAATACCCTGACGACCAAGCAGGCGGTTGAAACCAGCCTGTCCGACAGCATCTCGTCGGCCTCCGGCGTCAATATCGACGAGGAGACCGCGACGCTGACCCAGTTGCAGAACGAATACGCCGCCGCCGCGCAGGTCATGCAGATTCTCAACAGCATGTTCAGCTCCCTGCTCGATTCTGTGCAGTCGTCGTAACGCGTTGGCCCGGGGAATGATTTCATGGTGATGCGGGTTGCGACCTTCGCGCTGAGCAACAGCATGATCGATGCCGCGCTGCGGACGCAGGCGGAGATCGCCACCCGCCAGATCCAGACGGCTTCCGGCAAGGTTTCGTCCGATTACGGTGGCCTAGGCGCAAGCTCGAAGAAGGTCATCGATCTTCAGGTCTCGGTGTCGCGGTCGAGCAATTACGAGCAGGCCGCCAGCAGCGCCGACGATCGCGTCCAGGTGATGTATTCGGCCACGGGCTCGATCGCCGATCTGCTGTCCAGCTTCAAGACGCAGTTGATCGCGGCGTCGTCCGCCGCGACCACCGACAGCACGTCCCTGGTCAGCGCCGCGCAGGGCTATATGAGCGACATCGCATCGCTTTTGAATACGCAATATGGCGGCCGTTACATGTTCGCCGGTTCGCGCACAGAAACGGCGCCGGTCGATCTGTCCGCCTATTCGAACACGACATCGGCGACGACGGCGGATACGTCCTATTACACCGGCGACGACCAGATCGTCTCCGCCAAGGTGTCTGACAGTCAGTCGATCAGTTACGGCGTGACGGCGGACAATTCGGCTTTCGAGCAGGCGATGCGGGCGCTAAGCATCGTTGCCAATTCGACGTCGTCGCCGGTCGACAGCACGACCATCGCCAATGCGCTGGACCTGACGACGTCGGCGCTCGACGGCGTGACCGGCGTGCAGACCCAGCTATCGCTCAAGGCCTCGCAGCTGGAAAGCGCGGTTTCGACCCAGCAGGATTATCAGAGTTTCGCCAGCACGCTGAGTTCGGATTTGACCGATGTCGACGTGGCGTCGGTCACCGCGCAAATATCGACCTATCAGACCCAGCTCGAGGCGTCCTATTCGGCGCTGTCGAAAATACTGAGCCTGAAGCTGTCGGATTATCTGAAATAGCTCTCGCTGCCGCGGTCAGGCCGGCCGCGACAACGGCAGGATCATGCGTGCCAAGAGACCGTGCGGTTTGGCGTCGTTCAATTCGAGCTTGCCGCTGTGGGCGGCGACGATGGTCGAGGCGATCGACAGGCCAAGGCCGAAACTGGCGCCGTTGCCGAGGCCGCGCGCAGGATCGCCGCGATAGAACGGTTCGATCACCTTGGCGCGTTCGGCGGCGCCGATGCCGGGGCCGTTGTCCTCCACCTCGATGACGGCGGCGCCGGGTTCGCTGACGATGCGCACGGTGACCGCGGTGCCATATTTCAATCCGTTGTGAACCAGGTTCATTACCGCGCGCGTGATCTGGTCGGGATCGCAGTGCAGATAGAGATGCGGCGGCGCGTTGTAGCTCAGTGGGTGCCCCATGTCGGCGAAGTCGTCGCACAGCACCTGAATGACGCTCGGCAGATCGACCAGCACATGCTGGCTCTCGCCGGTGCTCTGTTCGCGCAGGAAGGCCAGTGCCGACTGCACCATGTATTGCATGGTGTCGAGGTCGCGGATCACCTGGCCCTGCAACGGCGTCTGTTCGATTTCCTCGGCGCGCAGGCGCAGCCGGGTGATCGGCGTGCGCAGGTCGTGACCGATCGCGGCGAGCATTCGGGTGCGGTCGTCGACCATCGCGCGGATACGGCCGCGCATGTCGTTGAGCGCGCGGGCGAGCCCTCGGACCTCGGCCGGCCCGCTTTCCGGCAACGGCGCGTCGAGGCGGTCGACTGAAAATTGTTCGGCGGCGTTGGTAATGCGCGCCAGCGGCGCGGTCAGCGCGCGCCCGACCCACAGGAACAGCAGGGTGAGAACCACGGCCAGAAACATCACCGTGCCGATCAGCATTGGCAGCCGGTTGGAGGGCGGCGGCGGGAGTTCGGCGGCGATGAACTGGTGGTCGGACAGCCGGATGGCGACGCGCGGCGGGCCGCGTCGGTCGTCTTCGCCGGGGCGTAGGACATAGACCTTGTAGCGGTCGCCGAGCACGGCCCTGAGATCGTGGATCGGTCGGATATCGGTGAAATCTGTGGCGGTCGGTGGCAGCGCGTCGAGTTCGATCAGCGACGGCAGGCTTTCCCGTGCGGTACGTAGAATATCGGCTTGGGCTTGTGGCGTCGGCGCGGCGTCGAGCAGTCTGGCGGTAAAGGCGAGGCCGGCGAGAACGCCGACGGTGCTTTCCGTTTTCGGCGGCGGCTGCAACAGGAAGACGGTGGCGGTCACGCCATTGGCGATCGCCAGCGACATCACGATCAGCACGGCGATCTGGCTGCCGATATGGCGCGGCGTGAGATAGTGCAGGAGTCGCGTCACGCCGAACTGACCTGCGGCGAAAACATGTAGCCGCCCGAGCGGATGGTCTGGAACAGCAGCGGCTGGCGTGGATCCTTTTCCATCTTCTGTCGTAACCGGCTGACCAGCACATCGATGCTGCGGTCGAATGGTCCCGAGACGCGGCCTTGCGTCAGATCGATCAACTGGTCGCGCGACAGCACGCGGCGCGGCCGTTGGCAGAACACCAGGAGCAGCGCAAACTCGGCGCCGGTCAGTGCTACCCGCGCGCCCTCCGGGCTGAGCAACTGGCGGACGTTCGGGTCGAGCCGCCAGCCGTCGAAGGTCAGCGGCTGGCCGTCCGGCGCTTTCGTTGGCTCGCCGCCGCTTCGCCGCAACACGGCGCGGATACGCGCCAGCAATTCGCGCGGATTGAACGGCTTGGTCAGGTAATCGTCGGCGCCCATTTCCAGACCGATGATGCGGTCGATGTCCTCGCTCTTGGCGGTCAGCATGATGACCGGCAGGTTCGAGCTGGCGCGCAGTCGGCGGCACAGGCTCAGGCCGTCCTCGCCCGGCAACATGATGTCGAGGATCGCCAGGTCGATGCCGCCGGCGGCGAGGACCTTGTCGGCCTCCTCGGCATGGGTCGCGGTCGATACCCGGATGTCGTTGGCGCGGAGGAAGCGCGCCACCAGGACGCTGATGTCATTGTCGTCCTCGACTAGCAGGACGTGCGTGGGCGTTGTCATGGATCTCGGCATAGCCCGGTTCTTCGTTGCCGTGGCGGGAAAATTGTTACCGATTATTGCTGGCGAAACGGCGAAGTCGAGGCCGCCGGCCGAAATCGGCCTCGCCAGAAACAATCTTTAAAACTTCGCAACAAGTTTCTATCGACCGAACATATCGGGGCAAAGCGGGGGCCGCAGAACACGATCCAGCGAAACGGCAAGAGGAACGCGGATCATGAATACCATGGTCAAGGTGATCGTCGCGATCGGCTTTGTGGCAGTGGCGGCAGCGGTCGCCATCATTCTGCCGCCCGGTGCGCGCGGCTCGGCGGCGGAAGGCTATCCGCCGAAAGATCAATCCCGGTTGCCGGCCGGCATCGTGTCCGGCGATGCGGCCGATTACGCCGGCAATCTGTTGCAACTGGCGAAGGCGGTGAAATCGCGGCCAGCCGATACGTTCGCCCCTGGTAATATGGTGCTCGCCGATGCCGGCGGTCCGCCGGCCGGTTTCGGACCGCCGCCGGCGGGACCGCGCGACGGTCAGGATCGCGGACGAGATCGCGGTCAGGATCGTGGTGAAGCCTCGCGTCGGCTGGTGCGGATGGGGCCGCCGCGCATGGCGCCGGTCCCGCCCGACCGCCGCGCCTGCAATGAGCAGATCGACCGCGGCGCCGGCGCCGCCGGCTATCTCAAGAGCAAGCTGGGTCTCGACAGCGCGCAGAAAGACGCCTGGCTGAAGATCGAACAGGCCGCCGATCCGGTGGTGCAGAAGATGCGCGCGTTCTGCGCCGAACTGCCGACCGAGCCGGGCGCGCCGAGCTTCCCGACGATGATTGAACTCGCCGACAAGCAAATCGCGCTGCGCTCCGAGTTCGTCCACGCCATCGTCGCGCCGGCCAAGGCCTTTTACGACTTGCTGACGCCGCAGCAGCGCGCGGTGCTCGATCGCCCGCCGCCCCCGATTTTGTGATCGTCGCGGCATCCTCGTCCCCAACAGGGATGCCGAAACGAGCGACCGCCGCTGCGACCGCGGCGGTCGCAGCGTTTTCGTTCCGCGTGTCGATTGAGTCCGAATGCGAAATGCCATGAAGCCGAATGCCGTCATCGGCGCCGCGATCATGTTGACAGCCGTGGCGTTGTCCGGCTGTGCCGTCGGCCCCGATTACAAACCATCCCCGATCGTGCTGCCGATCCACTGGTCGAATGAAAAGAACGGCCAGATCGTCAAGCCGGTCGATCTGGCGCAGTGGTGGACGCGACTGAACGACCCGGTGCTGAACGGGCTGATCGAAGACGCCGTCAGTGGCAATCTCGATGTCGCCAGCGCCAAGGCGAAAATCCGAGAGGCGCGCGCGACCCGCCGTCAGGCGATCGGCGCGCTGTTTCCGTCGGTCAGTGGCGAGGGCGCGGCGACCCGCAGTCGCACCGCGGCCAGCAGCGACGCGAGCGCGCCGGTCACCGCCAATCAGTTTCAGGCCGGCTTCGATTCGAGTTGGGAACTTGACCTGTTCGGCGCCAACAAGCGCGCGGTCGAGGCGGCGTCCTACGGCGTCGATGCCGCCGACGATAATCTGCGCGCGACCTTGCTGACGCTGGTCGGCGATGTCTCGGCTTATTATGTCGAGGCGCGCGGTTATCAGGCCCGCATCGCGCTCGCCCGCCGCACCGCCAAATCGCAACGCGACACCTGGGCGTTGACGCAACGCAAGTTCGAAGCCGGTTCGACGACGGCGGCCGATGTCGCCAAGGCGGCGGCGGTCGCCGCCACCACCGAAGCCGACATTCCGGGTTACGAGACGTCCTATGCCGCCGCGGTGCATCGGCTCGGCGTGCTGCTCGGCCTCGATCCGGTGGCGCTGGTGCGTGAATTGCGGCATGGCGCGCCGATCCCGACACCGCGTCTGCCTTTGCCGGCCGGCATTCCGGCCAATGTGATGTCGGCGCGGCCGGACGTCCGTCAGGCCGAGCGGCAACTGGCGCAGTACACCGCCAAGATCGGCCAGGCCGAAGCCGCGCTTTATCCGAGCGTCAGCCTGACCGGGTCGGTATCGACCACTGGGCTCAACACCCGCGACATCGGCAGGAACTCATCGATCGGCTGGTCGATCGGCCCGAGCCTGAGCGTGCCATTGTTCAATGCCGGACGATTGCGCGCGGCGGTCGATGTCGCCAAAGCGCAACGCGACCAATACGACGTTGCCTGGCGTTCGGCGGTGCTGACCGCGCTGGAAGATGTCGAAAACGCGCTGGTGTCGCTGGCGCAGGAACGTATCAAGCAACGTAAGCTCGGCGAAGCGGTGCGGCGTTATCGCGAGGCGGCGCGGCTGTCGCACGCGCTGTTCGAGAACGGTTCGGCGAGTTTCCTCGATGTGCTCGACGCCGAACGCTCGCTCTACACGGCGGAGGATTCGCTGCTGCAAAGCAGGGCCGCGATCGCCACCGATTATGTCGCCTTGGCCAAGGCGCTTGGCGGTGGCTGGGATGGCGCGATCGACAGTTCAAAGCCGGAGGTCGTCGATCGCGCAACCGGCCCGCATGTGATGCCGGTCGTCGCGGCGCGGGCGGCATCGCCGAACGACTAGCATCATTGTGGGGGATCGCATTCTTGCTGGACAATACCACGAACATTCCTGCGCTGAGCCGGGCGGCGACGCGAGCCGGACGCCTCAGTCGACGCGCGCGCTGGACAGCGGTCGTTCTCGTGCTGGCGGTCGTTGCCGGTGTGATCGTCAAGCTTGCCCTGTTTTCCGCCACGCCCGTTGCGATGATGACCGCGACCGCGGTCATGGGTGATGTCGAGGAATCGGTGCTGGCGACCGGCACGCTGAAGCCGGCCCGGCTGGTCGCGGTCGGCTCGCAGGCCAGCGGCCGTATCACCGCGCTCAACGTCACGCTCGGCCAGACGGTCAAGAAAGGCGACCTGATCGCGACCATCGATTCGATGACGCAGCAGAACGCCTTGCGCACCGCGCAGGCGGCGCTTGCCAACGTCAAGGCGCAGCGTCAGGAAAAAGAGGCGACGCTGGCTTATGCCGAAACCGCGCGCGGCCGGCAGCAGCGCACCTTGGCGGTGAATGCGTCGTCGCATTCCGATTTCGATTCCGCCGACGCGACGGTCAAGACGACGCAGGCGCAGATCGCGCAGCTCGATGCCCAGATCGTCGAGGCCGAGGTCGCGGTCGAGACCGCCCGCGTTAATCTCGGTTACACCCGCATCACCGCGCCGATCGATGGCACCGTGCTGGCGACCGTGACGCAGGAAGGCCAGACGGTGAATGCGACCCAGTCGGCGCCGACCATCGTTATTCTCGGTGCGGTCGATGTCATGACCGTCAAGGCGGAAATCTCCGAAGCCGATGTCGTCAAGGTCAAGCCGGGGCAGCCGGTCTATTTCACCATCCTCGGCGATCCCGATCATCCTTATCGCACGACATTGACGTCGATCGAGCCGGCGCCGGAATCGATCCGTAACGATACCAGCATTAGTTCGTCGACCTCGACCACCAGCAGTTCGTCGTCGTCATCGTCGACCTCGACGTCGGCGATCTATTACAACGGCGTGTTCAATGTGCCCAATCCCGATGGCCGTCTGCGCACTTACATGACCGCGCAGGTGCGCGTCGTGCTTGGCGAAGCCAGGAACGTGTTGACAATTCCGGTCGCGGCGCTCGGTGCGCGCGGTCAGGACGGCAGCTATGCGGTTAAGGTCGTCGGCAGCGACGGCGCGATTGCAACCCGGCAGGTCAGGATCGGGCTCGACGACAAGATCACCGCACAGGTGTTGTCCGGCCTCACGCAAGGCGAGCGCGTCGTCACCGGCGAGAAGACATCCGCGACCACAACATCGTCGCGGGTGCCCGGCGGCCCGCCGCCGATGGGCTTCTAGCGCGACGGCGGTGATACGATGACCGAGCCGCGCCCGCCGTTGATCGAGTTGCGCAAGCTGCGACGGGAATATCCCTCCGGCGACGACACGCTGGTTGTGCTGAAGGATCTCGACCTGACCATCGAGGCCGGCGAAATGGTCGCCATCGTCGGCGCGTCGGGCTCCGGTAAATCGACGCTGATGAACATTCTCGGCTGTCTTGATCGGCCGACCGCCGGGCAATATCGCATTGCCGGCCGGGAGACCGCCGCGCTCGATCCCGACGAATTGGCGGCGCTGCGCCGCGAACATTTCGGCTTCATCTTTCAGCGTTATCACTTGCTGCCGGCTTTGACCGCGCTCGGTAATGTCGAGGTGCCGGCGATCTATGCCGGCATGGCCGGTGACGAGCGGCGGCAGCGCGCGAGCGCCTTGTTGTCGCGTCTCGGCATGGCCGACCGTCTCGGTCATCATCCCGGCCAATTGTCCGGCGGTCAGCAGCAGCGTGTCTGCATCGCCCGCGCGCTGATTAACGGTGGCGAGATTATCCTGGCCGACGAGCCGACCGGCGCGCTCGATACGCAGAGTGGCGAGGAGGTGCTGCAAATCCTCGATCAGCTCAATGCCGAGGGCAAAACCATCGTCACCGTGACGCATGATCCGGCGATTGCCGCGCGCGCGCAGCGGATCGTCGAGATCGGCGATGGCCGGATCATATCCGATCGGCGCAAGACGGCGGTGCGCGTCGACAAGACGGCACCGGCTCCGGTGGCGGCCGTGGGCGGCTGGCGCTGGCAGGCGCAACTCGACCGCTTCAGGCAGGCATTCCTGATGGCGCTGTTGGCGATGCGCGCTAACCGGCTGCGCACCTTTCTCACCATGCTCGGTATCATCATCGGCATCGCGGCGGTGGTCTCGGTGGTGGCGCTCGGCAAAGGCGCGCAGCAGCGGGTGCTGTCGAACATCGCCAGTCTCGGCACCAACACGCTGGAGATTTTTCCCGGCGCCAGTTTCGGCGATGTGCGTTCGGCCAAGGTGCAGACGCTGGTGGTGTCGGACGCCGATGCGCTGGTCAGGCAGCCTTATGCCGCCGGCGTGACGCCGACGGTGTCGACCAGCAGCACCGTGCGTTACGGCTCGCTGGAAGCCAACGTGCTGGTCAATGGCGTCGGCGCGCAATATTTCGAGGTTAAGGGCACCAAGCTGGCGGAAGGCCGGCTGTTCGGCGCTGACAGCGTGCGCCGGCTGGCGCAGGAAGTGGTGATCGACGAGAACACCCGCAAGACTTTGTTCGACGGCGTGGCCGGCGGCGCGGTCGGCAAGATTCTGCTGGTCGGCAAGGTGCCGTTGCGCGTCGTCGGCGTCGCCGCGCAACAGCAAGGCGGTTTTGGCGGTAGCCAGAACCTGTCGGTTTATCTGCCCTATACGACGGTACAGTCGCGCATTCTCGGCACCACGACGTTGCGTAGCATCACGCTGCGGGTCAGCGACGATGTCACGCCGGCCCTGGCCGAGCAGGCGGTGACGCGCTTCCTGTCCCAGCGTCACGGCCGCAAGGATTTCTTTATTCTCAACACCGACGATATCCGCCAGACCATCACACAGACCGCGCAGACTTTGACCTTGCTGGTCGCGGCGATCGCCGTAATCTCGCTGGTTGTCGGCGGCATCGGCGTGATGAACATCATGCTGGTGTCGGTGGTCGAGCGTACCGCCGAGATCGGCGTGCGGATGGCGGTTGGTGCGCGCCGTAGCGATATTCTGCAACAGTTTCTGATCGAAGCGGTGCTGGTCTGTATCGTCGGCGGCAGTCTGGGAATTGTCGTCTCGCTCGGCCTTGGCGCCGCGGTCGCGATGCTGGGCTCGTCCTTCGCCTTTGTCTATTCCAGCACGGCGATCGTGCTGGCCTTCCTGTGCTCGACGCTGGTCGGTGTCGTCTTCGGCTTTCTGCCGGCGCGCAATGCGGCGCGGCTCGACCCGGTCGTGGCGCTGGCGCGGGAGTGATGGCGGTTTCGTTCAGCGATCCGTCGTTTCTTTTTCCACGCCAAAGGCCAATGCCAGCGGAGCGATCGGAATCCGCTGCGCCTCGTCCTCGGCCAGCGCCAGCACGCGCTGACCGCCGAGCGGCGTCAGCAGCAGCGTGATAACGCCGATGCGTTGGTTCAGCGGCGGCAGCAGGATCAGCAGCTTGCCATCGTCTCCCGACCGGTAATGGCTGCCGTTCAGCGTCAGGTCGACGCCTTGCAGGTGGTCCTCGGTCAGCGTCGTGATCGTGACGTTGCGCAAGGCGTCGCGCATCGTCTCGCCTTGGCGCAGCGTGACGCCGCGTAGCAGGCCATGCGACGCGATCCGGCCGATGGCGACCGCGACGGCGTCGAGCGGTCTGTCCGCCGGCAGCGGAATGTGGATGCGGATGTCGCCATGACCGGTACGCAGGCAGCGTGCTTCGTTGGCGGCGGCGGCCTGTCGGTCGATCAAGGTAACGTCGACCTTGCCGCAGGGAATGTCGTCGAAGATTCCGGACGGCAGAAAGCCGGCGCCGAACAGCGTGTAAAGAAAGCCGTGCTGTGGCGACAGCGCGTTGAAGCTGCCGGCCGGCCACATCGGCGGCGGCGGCATCCGGCATGCGTCCGGGATCGATTTGTTCAACGTCCAGGTGGTGGCCTTGGCGGTATCGGCCAGCGCGACCACCGCGCTCGAACCGAGATTGACGTCGTGACGCGCCGAGGCCAGCAGCAGCAATTCGTCGTCGGTCGGCATTAGCAGCAGCCGCGCCAGCAGCGCGGCGGCCCAGGCGGCGGTGCAATCGCCGTCGGCGAAGGGATCGAGGCCATTGCCGACGTGCTCCGGCAATCGCGCGGCAAAGTGTAGCGCGCCGGCCTGCACGGCCTGCGACAAGGCGACCTGATCGGGATCGCGGTGATCCTTGTCGCGGATCGCCTCGCCGTTACGGTAGTCGCGCACGCTGCCGGTCTGGGCGCAGCAAAGCTGTTCGAGGACCGCGATATTGGCCAGCAGCGCGTGCTTGACCTGCGGTGTCACCACCAGATCGGAGATCAGTCCTTCGGCGGTGTCGCTATCGCCGCCGTTGGCGTTGTCGTTGCCGATGTCGCCGAGCGCGTCGTCCTTGGTCAGCAGATAGAGGCCGTGCAGTCGCGGTCCGGCGCCGGCCAGATCGAAGGCCCGCCGCAGATTTTTCTGCACCGAAGCGCTGTAGCCGAGATCGACGAGAACGAGATCGGTGCAGGCGTCATAATCCGGGATCGCATGACGCAAGTGATTGATCAGGCCGTCGCGCATCCTACGGGCGAGACGGGCGACGGTTTTGCGGCTGATGAGTCTGGGCAGTTGGCTGGCCAGGCTTTCGCCGTCGGCGATACCGCCCGGTATGGCGCGGAAGAAATCGCGTAGCGCCGGCGAATCGACATTCAGCATGTCGACGGTGGTGGCGTGATCGATCCGGTTGATCGGATCGAACAGCGGCTTGAATCCGGCGTCGCCGTCGGCCGCCGCCAGACAGGCCGCGCGCCGGTTGATTTCAACATAGCCGGTCGGGCGCTGTCGCAACGCCGACCAGAGTTTGTGCGACAGGAAGCCGTCGCGCGCGAGGAAAGCGACCGCGACCTTGCGTCCCGGCGTTTGTTCGAGCGCGGCAACGCGGTCGGCGACAAAGCGGTCGAAGGCGGACATCAATGGACCGAGCACGGTCGCGCCCAGCGAGAATGCGGTGCTTCGGTCCGGCAAGGCGCGGGCAACACTGCGCCGCAGGCTGCGTAAGCCGCCATCGAGCCGCGACCCCGTCGCGCCGGCATTGGTCAGCAGCGTGAGCGCGGTGGCTTCACGGTTGAGCAGTCCGGTGAAGCTGTCGGACGCCTGCGGATGAAAGCGGGTCTCGACGCCAAGCCGTCGCGGCGTCGCGATATCGGCGACCGGATGGTCGCCGATATGCAATAGCGCGGCCGGTGAAAGCGTCTCCGCCGTCAGCACGATCTCAAACAAACCTTTGCTCTTGCCGCTGCCGTGATCGCAAGAGGCGTAGAGAAAATCCCATTTTAGGGAAGGCCGGCAGTGCCGCAGCAGCCGCGCGAGGCGCGCGCCGGTCCAGTAGGTGTCGGAGATAAAGCCGGTGCGTTTGCCGTCGGCGCGTGCGCGGTCATAGAGCCGGCCGATATCGGCATCGGCGACGCATAATTCAAGCTCTGCGTCGAATTCGGCGGCGGCGAGATCATCGACCGTCAGCGCGCCGAGGCCGAACAGGCGGCGCGGAAAGTGCTCGTAGATCTGTTCGATGGTGACCTCGCTGACGCCTTGGCGGGCCTTGCTCTGTTTGCGGGCCGCCATCTCGGCCAGCCGGCGATGCTGCACGAAGCTCTCGACTAGGCCGGCGCGCGTGACGTCGCAGCCGGTCAGCCGGCAGGCGCGTTCGAACACGCCATCCGGCGTCGTGCAGCGCCGCATCAGGAAGGTGTCGAAGACATCGAACGAAACCGCCTCGCCGGCGAATAGCTCAGGCCGGCGCGCCGGCCGGCAGTCCTGATCGACCCACATTCATTCGTCCCGCGTTTCTTATGAAGTTCAACGTGGGTGGCGGGAAATTCAGGCGATTTTGTCGCGTAGGACGGAGACGCCGTTGTCGGTGGCGCTTTGGATCATCAATGGACCGGGGAGAAGAAATGGCGCGCCCGACACGATTCGAACGTGTGACCTTTGCCTTCGGAGAGCGATTTCTAAGGTCCGGCTTCGCCAAAATATAAGAAAATCAATACTTTAATATCGCCAGCTTTCGCCGGAGATCATCTTCAACTGTGCCAAATCTGTGCCAGAAAACCAAGCGCTGGTTCGAGGCAGGCCCAATGCTCCGCCAGGATGAAAATCCAGAGGATGCGGAAGATGTTCGCAGATTTTAGTCGACGAATTCGAAGTTCAGTTCCGGACAAAAGTCGCAGGCTTTGCACTGCGTACAGCTATTTACTCACGGGTTTTCTACCCCCTGAAGAACGCTCGCAAACTCGCATTTTGATTGGATTTTTCAGACCGATCCGCTGAGCACCGCCTGCGTAGATTTGTGCCGTCCGAAATGTAAAGTCGGATGACCGCGGCTCCTTGCTGCAATGACCTGCGCTATCGTACCGGGTCAGGGGTGTACTGGGGAAGTACTCTTTATTGGACGCAGGCATCGGAATGCAGTTCAGATTCGAGATGTGCCCGATTTTATTAGGCCTATGACGGTGTCGCCGCCGAGCCCGCAAATTCCAGGCGCGACATAATTCATTGCGGGCTGTAGCCGCGCTCATCGCTGCAGCGCTGTAATTTCAGGTGGGCATTCCAGTGGTCGGACCGCGCTCGTACGGTTCAAATCATCACCGCTCAGCTCCAGTTTTCGCGACCTGTGTAACGAAGAATGCAATCAGTGAAACCGCCACTTTAAAGAGCGTAGGCGGGAGTACGTGCGGGCCGCTTCGGGTCCAAAGGTATGTCTATTTCTGGCCCAGAGCGGACGAGACTGCTGAGGGGCGCGAGGTCTGCTCCTTACAACAGATGAACTGCTCGCATCAGCCGTCAACGGTCACATCTGCGGCACGTCTGCCGGGGCCTGAAGTGCCGGAAATTTTCGCTGGCCGCTAGCGCCCGTCTTTATGGATTATTGATACGCCGCCACGTGAATCCACATCGCTTCCTTACAGGCGTTGTCTTACGTCGAGGTTCAACCTCGAACCTTCCCGAAAGGGACCAGCGATGCTCGACCTTCTCATGCTGGCGATCGGCGCCGGACTATTCGTCCTGACGATTGGCTACGCCGCCGTCTGCGACCGGCTTTAGGACCTTCGGTCATGAATCTCGATTACACGTTCGCCGCCGCGGTCAGCCTCGGCCTGCTCATCTATCTCACTTACGCGCTTCTGCGCCCGGAACGGTTCTGAGGCAGTGCCATGACACTCATTGGCTGGGTTCAAATTGCTCTGTATTGCGCGATCATTGTCGCACTGACGCCGCTCGTTGGCGGCTACATGACCCGCGTCTTCAACGGCGAACTAACCTTGCTGTCGCCAGTGCTGCGGCCGATCGAAAATCTGCTCTACCGGGCCGGCGGCATCGATGAGACGAGCGAGCAGCACTGGCTGACCTACACGATCGCCATGCTGCTGTTTCATGTTGGCGGCTTTGTTATTCTTTACTCCATATTGCGTCTGCAAGCCGTGCTGCCCTTCAATCCGGCCGGGCAAGGCGCGGTCGCGCCCGATCTCAGCCTTAATACCGCGATCAGCTTCGCCACCAACACCAATTGGCAGAACTACGGTGGCGAGAGCACGCTTTCTTATCTGACGCAAATGCTCGGGCTCACGCCGCAGAATTTTCTCTCGGCCGCGACCGGCATCGTGCTGGCGGTCGCGTTGATCCGCGGCATTGCCCGCGCTTCCGCCAAGACCGTTGGCAATTTCTGTGTCGATATCACCCGTTGCACGCTCTACATCCTGCTGCCGGTTTGCGTCGTCTTCACATTGTTCCTGGTTTGGCAGGGCATCCCGCAGACGCTCGGCCCCTATGTCGAGGCCACGACGCTCGAAGGCGGCCGGCAGACCCTCGCGCTCGGCCCGGTCGCCTCGCAGGTCGCCATCAAGATGCTCGGCACCAATGGCGGCGGCTTCTTCAACGCCAATGCGGCGCATCCGTTCGAGAACCCGACGGCGCTGTCGAACTTCGTGCAGATGCTGTCGATCTTCGTGTTAGGGGCGGCGCTGACCAATGTGTTCGGCCGCATGGTCGGCAATCCGAAGCAGGGCTGGGCCATCCTCGCCGCGATGGGCGTGTTTTTTTTCGCCGGCGTTCTGTTCTGCTATTGGGCCGAAGCCAACGGCACCCAGATGCTGAACGCGTTCGGCATCGGCGGCGGCAACATGGAAGGCAAGGAGGTTCGTTTTGGCATCCTTGGCTCGGCGCTGTTCGCTGTCATCACCACCGCGGCTTCCTGTGGTGCGGTAAATGCCATGCATGACTCCTTCACCGCGCTCGGCGGCATGATCCCGCTGATCAATATCGAGCTCGGCGAGATCGTCATCGGTGGCGTCGGCGCCGGCCTTTACGGCATGTTGTTGTTCGTTATCCTCACCGTATTCGTCGCCGGGTTGATGGTCGGCCGCACGCCGGAATATGTCGGCAAGAAGATCGAGGCGCGCGAGGTGAAGATGGCCATGCTCGCCATTCTCATCCTGCCGCTGATGATTCTCGGCTGGACCGCGATTGCCGTGGTTTATCCGCCGGCGGTGGCCTCGATGGCCAATGCCGGGCCGCACGGCTTCTCCGAGGTGCTCTACGCCTTCTCGTCGATGACCGGCAATAACGGCTCGGCTTTCGCAGGGCTCAGTGGCAACACCTTTTTCTACAATATTGCCGGTGCGGTGGCGATGTTCATAGGCCGCTTCTGGATGATCGTTCCCGCGATGGCGATTGCCGGTTCGCTGGCGCAGAAGAAAATGGTGGCGGCATCCGCCGGCACGTTCCCGACCACCGGCGGCCTGTTCGTCGGCTTGCTCGTCGGCGTCATTCTGATTGTCGGCGGCCTCACCTTCTTCCCGGCGCTCGCGCTCGGCCCCATCGTCGAGCATCTGGCGATGCAGGCCGGCCAACTGTTCTAATTCCGGAGTTCATGGACCATGGAAGCCGCCAAAATCCGCAAGCGCATGCCCGCCTCGTCGATGCTCGATCCGACGATCGTTCTGCCAGCCATCGGCCAGGCCTTCGTCAAGCTCGATCCACGGACGCTGGCGAAGAATCCGGTGATGTTCGTGCTCGAAGTGGTCACAACGTTGACCACCGTGCTTCTGGGGCGCGACATCGCGGTCGGGGCGTCCGGCATCGGCTTTGAAGTCCAGATCGTCGTCTGGCTCTGGTTCACGGTGCTGTTCGCCAACTTTGCCGAAGCCGTCGCCGAAGGGCGCGGCAAGGCGCAGGCCGACACCTTGCGCAGGACACGTTCGGAAACGCCGGCAAAGCGCATCCTGATGGCCGATAATTATGAAGTCTATCAGGGCGTGCCGGCTGAAACGCTTGAGGCGGGCGATCTGGTCGTGTGCGAGGCCGGCGACATCATCCCCGGCGATGGCGAGGTGGTCGAAGGCATTGCCTCGGTCAACGAAGCTGCCGTGACTGGTGAATCGGCGCCAGTAATTCGCGAGTCCGGTGGCGACCGTTCCGCTGTCACCGGCGGGACCATGGTGATTTCGGATCGCATCATCGTGCGCATCACCTCGTCGCCGGGATCGTCGTTTCTCGACCGCATGATCGAGCTGGTCGAAGGCGCCGAACGGCAGAAGACACCGAATGAAATCGCGCTCAATATCCTGTTGGTCGGCTTGACGATCATCTTTGTCTTTGCCACCGCGAGCATTCCAAGTTACGCCGCCTATGCCGGCGGCGCGATCCCGGTGCTGGTGCTGGTGGCGCTGTTTGTCACCTTGATCCCGACCACTATCGGCGCGCTTTTATCGGCGATCGGTATTGCCGGCATGGACCGTCTGGTGCGGTTCAACGTGCTGGCCATGTCGGGACGCGCGGTGGAGGCGGCCGGCGACGTCGACACACTACTGCTCGACAAGACAGGCACCATCACCTTCGGCAACCGCCTCGCGACGGAGATCATCCCCGTGCCGGGCGTGTCCGAGCGCGAGGCCGCGGAGGCTGCGCTATCGGCCAGCCTGGCCGACGAGACCGCCGAAGGCCGTTCGATCGTCACCTTGGCGGGCGAGCGTTACGGTGTGGCGTCGCATGAAATGCCGGCAGACGCGAAGTTCATCGAATTTTCAGCGACGACGCGCCTGTCCGGCGTCGATATTGGCGAGCGTAAAATGCGCAAGGGCGCCATCGACTCGGTTCTCAAATTCGCCGGCGAGCAGGCCGGGCAGGCCGTCATCGAGCCATCGTCATTCAAGGCCGCCGTCGACAGGATCGCGCGGGCCGGTGGCACGCCGCTCGGCCTGGTCGAAGGTGGCCGCATTCTCGGCGTCATTCATCTCAAGGATGTGGTGAAGCCGGATGTAAAAGATCGCTTCGCCGCGATGCGCCGGATGGGCATCAAAACTGTGATGATCACCGGCGATAATCCGGTGACCGCCGCCTCGATCGCTTCGGAAGCCGGTGTCGACGATTTCATCGCCGAGGCGACGCCCGAGGACAAGCTGCGCTACATTCGCAACGAGCAGGCGCAGGGCCGTCTCATCGCCATGTGCGGCGACGGCACCAACGACGCACCGGCGCTGGCGCAAGCCGACGTCGGCGTCGCCATGCAATCGGGCACCCAGGCGGCGCGCGAAGCCGGTAACATGGTGGATCTCGATTCTGATCCGACCAAGCTCATCGAAGTGGTGGAGATCGGCAAGCAGCTTCTGATGACGCGCGGCGCGCTGACGACATTCTCCATCGCTAACGACGTGGCGAAATATTTTGCCATCATCCCCGCGATGTTTGCCGCGTTTTATCCGCAGCTCGGCGTTCTCAACATCATGGGCCTGTCTACGCCGCAAAGCGCCATCCTGTCGGCGATCATCTTCAACGCGCTCATCATTATCGCGCTTATTCCATTGGCGTTAAAGGGTGTGAAGTACCGGCCGATCGGCGCCGCGGCGCTGCTGCGCCGCAACCTGTTGATCTACGCGTTCGGCGGCGTCGCCTTGCCGTTTGTCGGCATCAAGGCGATCGACCTCGCCGTCACCGCGTTTCATCTGGCTTAACGCGCGCGATCCCGAAAAGTGGATATCGGTTTTCGGAAAGATCGCGCGCTGGAATAAAAAGGACAGTCGTCATGCTCAAGGAAATCCGCCCGGCCCTGGTTTTGGTTGTTCTCCTGACGGCTATCACCGGGCTCATCTATCCGCTGGCGATGACGGGCATCAGTCAGGTTCTGTTCCCGACCCAGGCGAATGGCAGCTTGATCGAGAAGGATGGCGAGGTCGTCGGCTCGGCGCTGATCGGTCAGTCGTTTACCGACGCCAAATATTTCCACGGCCGCCCGTCCCCCACGACCGGTCCCGATCCGAAGGATGCGAGCAAGACGGTGGCCATTCCATATAATGCGGTGAACTCCGGCGGTTCGAACCTCGGCCCGACCAGCAAGGCGCTGGCCGAACGCATCGGCGCCGATGTCGCCGCTCTGAAGAAGGAAAATTCGGCGGCGCCGGTGCCGGTCGATCTGGTCACCACGTCGGCGAGCGGCCTCGATCCCGATATTTCACCCGAGGCGGCGCTGTTCCAGGTGCCGCGCGTCGCCAGGGCGCGCGGTCTGCCGGACGACCGGGTGCGGGCGCTGGTCAGGGCCCAGATCGAAGGGCGGACTTTGGGTTTCCTGGGCGAACCACGTGTGAATGTCCTGAAACTGAACCTCGCGCTCGATCGGGCGCGCCCGTAAGATGAGGCTTCACGAGGAGCCGGATGACCGGCACAGATAGCCAGCGAGCTTCACCCGACGCGCTGCTCTCGCTTGCCCGGAAGGAAGGGCGAGGGCGGCTCAAGATTTTTTTGGGTGCAGCACCCGGCGTCGGCAAGACCTTCGCCATGCTCACCGCCGCCCACAGCGAACGCGCCGGCGGCCGCGATGTCGTCGCCGGGCTCATCGAAACGCATGGCCGGCGCGAGACCGAACAGCTCGTGGCCGGGCTCGAAATGCTCCCGCGCCAGCCGATCGTTTATCGCAACCAGGTGATGCGCGAGTTCGATCTCGACGCGGCGCTGGCGCGGCGGCCGGGCTTGTTGTTGGTCGATGAATATGCTCACACCAACGTGCCGGGCAGCCGCCATCCCAAACGCTGGCAGGATATCGACGAGATTCTTGAGAGCGGCATCGATGTCTGGACGACGCTGAACATCCAGCACCTCGAAAGCCTCAACGATGTCGTCCAGAAGATCAGCAGGATTCGCGTGCGCGAAACCGTGCCGGATAGCGTGTTCGACAAAGCCGACGAGGTGGTGCTCGTCGATTTCCCGCCGGACGAATTGCTCAAGCGTCTGGCCGAGGGCAAGGTCTATGTTCAGGAAACGGCGGCGCGCGCCGTCGAGCATTTCTTCAAGCCGCAAAATCTGACGGCGTTGCGCGAACTGGCGCTGCGTCGCGCCGCCGAGCGGGTCGATGCCGCGCTGATCGAGCGCATGCAGGCGCAGGCCATCGAGGGACCCTGGGCGGCGGGTGAGCGTATCCTGGCCTGCATTGGTCCGGACGCCAATTCGCCGGCGGTTGTGCGGGCCGCCAAGCGTCTGGCCGATCTGATGGACGCGCCGTGGATGGCGGTGACGGTCGAGCGCCCGGGTTCGGTCCTTGATAACGATGCGCGGTTTCGTCTCGACGAGGCGATCAGGCTGGCGCAAAGCCTCGGCGCGGAAACGCAGACGCTCGCCGGCAGCGACCTGCCGCGCGAATTGCTGCGCTTCGCCAAATTCGAAAACGTGACGCAAATTGTCATCGGCCGCTCGCGCTATGGGATCGTTAAGGAGCTGCTACGGCGCTCGCTGCCATATGAGCTGGTGCGGCGTGCCGAAGACATTTCAATTCACGTGATCACGCGGGAGAGCGAAGCGCCATCGCCGGAATGGAAGCGCGGTTGGAAAACCGTTTCGTTCAAGCCGGTGCAGTTCGTTTTTGCTGCGTTGGCGGTCGCTTGCGCCCTCGGTATCGGGGAGATGCTGACCTGGCTGACGCCCATCCCGAATTTGTCCATCGTCTTTCTGATGTCGGTTCTGTTCACGGCCGTGCGTTTCGGCATTTGGCCAGCGATTTTTGCCTCGCTGCTGTCGTTCCTCACCTACAATTTCTTCTTCATCCAGCCACTCTATACCTTCACGATCGCCGAGCCGTTCGAACTGCTGGCGCTGGTGATTTATCTTGTCGTCTCGGTTGTCATTGCCGCGATGGCCGGTCGCGTTCGTGATCAGTCCATCGTATCGGCCAACCGGACCCGGGCGATGCGCCGCCTCTATGAATTCACCCGCCGCCTGTCCGGTTTGGCGACCCAGGACGCGGTTGCTGAAGGCGCGGTGAGCGAAGTTCACGCCAGCCTTGGGCGCGCCGTTGTGCTTCTGCTGGCACAAGGCGATGACCTGATGCTGACCGCGGCGTGGCCGCCCGAAGACGACCTCGACCAGGCCGCGACCACAGCGGCCCGCTGGGCCTTCGCCCACAACGAACCGGCAGGCGCCGACACCGGCACGTTGCCGACCGTGCCGTGGTATTTCGTGCCGCTGCAGATCGGCGATAAAGGCCTGGGCGTGATTGGCATCGCCAAGGAAGCCGGCAAGGAAACCGGATTGGCGCCGCTCGATTCCGAGGCCAAGGCCTTGCTCGGCACCTTATCGGAGCAGGCGGCCGCGGCGCTCGATCGTGCTTCGCTCGCCAGGGAAATGGTCAGCGCGCGGACCGCGACCGAGACCGAACGCGTGCGCAATACGTTGCTTGCGTCGATCTCGCACGATTTCCGAACGCCTTTGTCGTCGATCCTCGGCGCCGCGACGAGTCTCATCGATTTCGGCGATCGGCTCGATACGGCCGCGAGAAAAGACCTGCTGATGCAGGTGAAGGAGGAGGCCGAGGGGCTCGACGACATGGTGCGCAATCTGCTGGCCATCACGCGTATCGATGCCGGCGCGCTCGAATTGCGGCGCGACTGGATCGACCTGCGCGAAATTGTCGAACGCATCGTCAGCGCGGCCCGGCGGCGCGGTGCAATGCAAGCCGTCACGGTCGATCTGTCGGCTGATTTGCCTCTGGTCCGCGCCGACGCCACGCTGGCCGAACAAGCACTCGGCAACGTGATCGCCAACGCTATCCGTCACACACCGGCAAATACTGCTATCAAGGTCGATGCCGTCGTTCGGGCGGACAACTTGTCGGTCCGTGTCACTGACGACGGCCCCGGCCTTGCCGGCAGCATGTTGCCGCGCATCTTCGATAAGTTCGCCATCGGCGAACAGCCGGGCTCCGCTCATGGCGATGGGCACCAAAGCACGGGTCTCGGCCTTGCCATTGCCAAAGGCATCATGGAAGCGCATGGCGGCAGTATCGTCGCTGAAAGTCCGGTGATGGCCGGCCGCGGCGCGCGCTTTACTCTAACATTCCCGCGGGGAGAGGGCTGACGCATGAGCGCCAAGGCATCGGTTCTGGTGGTCGACGACGAGGCCGCCATCCTGCGCTTTCTCAAGCCGGCGCTGGAGGCCAACGATTACGACATGGATAGCGCGGGGACGGTCGCCGACGCCGTCAAGAAGATCGCTAGCCGTCCGCCGGACGTCGTGCTGCTCGATCTCGGTCTCCCGGACGGCGATGGTAAGGACGTGATCCGCCGCGTCCGTGAATGGTCGGACGTCCCGATCATCGTATTGTCGGCTCGGGAGCGGGAAGCGGAGAAGATCGAGTCGCTTGATTTGGGCGCCGACGACTACGTCAACAAGCCGTTCAACGTCGGTGAATTGATGGCGCGGATACGAGCGGCGATGCGGCACCGCCTGCAGCGAAAGATGGAGGTGCCGGTGCTGCGCGTCGGCGATCTAGAAGTCGACGCCGTCAGGCATCGAGCGAAGCGATCAGGTGCCGAGCTTAAGCTTACACCCAAAGAATTCGAGCTTCTTGCATTTCTTGCGCGTCACGCCGGCCGGGTGATCACCCACAGGCAAATTCTTGCCGCGGTATGGGGCCCGGCGCATACGGAAGACACCCAATATTTACGAGTCTATATCGGGCAGCTTCGTCAAAAGATTGAAGCGAAGCCAGATGAGCCAAAGATCGTGCTTACGGAGCCCGGGATCGGTTATCGGGTTGCGGATTTCTAGCCTCCGGTCTCCGTCCGGGAATGGTCCAAAGCGGAATCAAATGGGCTATATAACTGAACTCGGTTTCTGACCTCTAGCGGGCTGAATTGCTCTGGTCTCGACCGATTGATAGCTGGCGAGGTTCCAGCACTGGGCCATTGTTGGCCCGCAAGGAATCTGCCTGTTCTTAAGGATCGCTGCGCTGTCAACAACGCACCTGGGCCCAAGCCGGACGCTGGCGTACCAGGATTGGCCCATAGGCAATGGCGAACAGCAGGAAGCCGCCAAGCCACAAGGCGCCGGCGCCTTCGAGCAGCAACAAGTCGCCAGACAAAGCCGCGACGATGCGCAACACCGCCCCGACGAACACCAGCGCATAAATTGTCTGCGTCGCCGGCCCGGCCCGCAGCGCCTGACCGGTGTGGCCGAGAGAAGCCCGCGTCATGACCGCGAGCGTCATCAAGCCGATGGCGCCGGCTGTCCAGGCATGAATGCCGGCACTCGCCGGCAAGGTCGAGACAATCGACAAGCCAATGAGCAGGAAACCGAGCGGCAAGAAGGCATAAGCCACATGCAGCACAAGAACGAGGCGGTCCGCGGTCGCGCGGTAGCCGACCCAGCGCGCCAGACGAAAGATTTGCATCACGCCGACGAACAGCATCGCCCATCCGGTCGCGGCGGCATTTGGAAGGATGACCCATGCCCCGAGCGATGCGACCGAGAGCGCCAAGGTCGCGGCATCGTAACGCGAGAACGGCTTGGGTAGTCGGCCCGGATTGTTCCGCGACAGCCAGTTGTTGGTGAAGCTCGGAACAATGCGGCCGCCGACCAGGGTGATCAGCACGATCACCGCCGCCAGCGCCAGGCGGACGCTGTAATTCGCCGATCCGGTCATGAAGGTCTCGACGTGGAAAAGCATATTCGACGCCAGCAGAACCGTGACCACCACGAGAACGCGCAAGTTGCGCCAGTTCCGGCCAGCGACGATCTCGCGGGCGCAGACGAAAGCCAGCGCCGCCAGGAAGGCAACATCGATGATCGCGATGACGACCGGACCGAGACTCGACGAGGCGAGCATGGCGAGGCGTCCGGCGAGCCAAAGAAGCGCCAATGCCGCCAATGGCACGCCGTTGACCGGCAAGCGACCGGTCCAATTCGGAATGGCGGTCAGCAGGAAGCCGGCAATGGCGGCGGCGGCATAGCCGAATAGCATTTCGTGGATGTGCCAGTCCAACGCGGAAAAGTCAGTCGAGAACGGCATGAGCCCGAGATAAACGGGCAGCCATAAGATAACGCCCGCCGCCGCCCAGACCGCGGCGCTGAGAAAGAATATCCGGAACCCGTAAGAGAACAGCGCCGGGCCGGCATAGCGGCGGCGGCGTGCCAAAGCGGCATTCGTCATAATCGATAGTCCTAGCGGCGTTGCCGTAAAAGTCTGACGCCAATGATGCGGGCGCTACATTGATCTAGATCAGACGCCGGCCATGTGCGGCGCATGCCACGCGACTCAGTCGTCCGCGTTTAGAATTGGCCTGGCGAACTCCGTCAGACGCGAGCGATCCGTCACGGTAATGGTAGTGCCACGACTGTGGACGCCATAGGACTCGAGCGCGGTTATGGCGCGTGAATAGCTTTCCGGCGTCATGCCCAGATACGACGCCAGTTTCCGCTTCTCGATCGGCAATTCGAATTCGTCGCGGCCTGCCCGCCGCGCTGAATTCAGGATCCAGTTGGCGAGGCGTTCGGTCGCGGTGAGCATACGGTCATTCTTCAACACGCGGGTGACACTGCGATACCGGGCGGCCAACTCGGCGACGATGCCGTGCGCGAATGCCGCTTCGCGCTCGAAGGTGGCGCGTACGATCTGCGATGGCACCATTAGGATCTGTGACGGCATTAGAGTGCGGGCCGATTTAAGCTGCGGTTCGTCGCGAACCACCGCGGCAACGATAAAGATCGAAATCGGATAGAGAATGTCGATCGTCGTTTCCACGCCGTCACGAGTCGCGAACAAATCGACGGCACCCTCGACGACGACATGGAGAAAATCCGGCAACTCGCCTTCTCGGATGATCTCCGCGCGCGCCGGAAAGCGCTGTAGCATCGACAGATCCATCATGGCGGCGAAATTCTGCTCGGACATTTCCTTGAACAGGGGTAGGGCGCGGATCGACTGGGTTTCGGCAAGGCGAACCGACATTTGCTCCATCTCCTTGGGAACGCGTCTTGCCGTTCGACGCGGTACAGGTTTGGTATAGTACAAACACCACTTGATATTTATCAAGTCACAGACATCACTAAGTCAAGCCAAAGAACATCAAAGATCAATTCGAGATAAATCAGAGCGTTCACAAGTAGAGTTGATCCAGCTCAAAGAATATATCGGAGCAATGAGGCTTTCTCGTCCCATCGATTTTCACGACGGGGCTTATCATGACATCGCAAGCCGCAACGACCACGCCCGGCCAAAGTCGGGCGCTGTGGATGTCCACCATCGCTTTCACGGTTTGCTTTGCCGTGTGGACCATTTTCGCCATCATCGGCATTCAGATTAAGCAGCGGCTCGGGCTGAACGAGACCGAGTTCGGCCTACTGGTCGGCACACCGATCCTCACCGGCTCGCTGACGCGCATCTTCCTTGGTATCTGGACCGATCAGTATGGCGGCCGGCGCGTCTACACGGCGGTGATGCTCGCTGCTGCAGTCGCAACCTTCCTGCTCACTTACGCTCACACTTATCTTCAATTTCTGACCGCCGCCCTCGGCGTCGGAGTCGCCGGCGGCTCGTTTGCGGTTGGTATCGCTTACGTGTCGCGCTGGTACTCGGCCGAAAGACAAGGCACCGTGCTCGGCATCTTCGGTGCCGGCAACGTCGGCGCCGCCGTCACCAAGTTCTGCGCTCCGTTCGTTCTCGTCGCCTATGGCTGGCAAGTGACGGCACAGGTCTGGGCCACGGCGATCGCGCTGATGGCGATCATTTTCTGGTTTACGACGAGCGAAGATCCGGTTGAGATGGCGCGTCGCGCCAAGGGTGAGCGGCCGCGCAGCGCCTGGCTCGAACTTGAGCCGTTGAAGAACCTGCAGGTCTGGCGTTTCTCGCTCTATTATTTCTTCGCCTTCGGTGGCTTTGTTGCGCTGGCGTTGTGGCTGCCGCGTTACATGATTGGCGTCTACAAGCTCGACATTGAAACAGCGGGCATGCTGGCCGCGGCCTACTCGATCCCGGCGAGCTTGTTCCGGGCTTACGGCGGCGTTCTCTCCGACCGTTATGGCGCGCGCCGCATCATGTACTGGATGTTCAGCGTTTGCGCGGCGATCGCCTTCATCCTGGCCTATCCGCCGGCTGAATACGTTATTCAGGGCATGAAGGGTCCGATCCAGTTTCATATGGCGACCGGCGTCGTCACCTTCACCTGCCTGATCTTCGTGCTCGGCTTCTTCATGAGCCTTGGCAAGGCCGCGGTCTATAAGCACATCCCGGTCTATTACCCGAACAATGTCGGTTCGGTCGGTGGCCTGGTCGGGATGATCGGCGGCCTCGGCGGTTTCGTGCTGCCGATCGCCTTCGGCGTGCTCAACGATCTCACCGGCATCTGGACCAGCTGCTTCATGCTGCTGTTCGTCATCGCCGCTGGTTCCCTGCTTTGGATGCATCTTGCGGTCCGGCGTATGGAGCGCGAGGCGCTGGCACCCGGCCTGGAGAAACTACCGCAGTTCCCCGAAATGCAGCCGATCCACGAGGAAAAGCATGTCGGCGCTCTCGCTGGTCATGTGCTCGCCGAGTGGAAGCCCGAGGATCCGAAGTTCTGGGACGAAAAGGGTAAGGCCGTCGCCCGGCGCAATCTGTGGATCTCGATCCCGGCGCTGCTACTCGCCTTCGTGATCTGGATGGTGTGGTCGGTTGTCGTTGCTAAACTGCCGGCGGTCGGGTTCAAGTTCACGACCGATCAGTTGTTCTGGTTGGCGGCGATGCCGGGTCTGTCCGGTGCCACCTTGCGCATCTTCTACTCCTTCATGCCGCCGATCTTCGGCGGCCGGCTGTGGACCTCGGTGTCCACCTGGTCACTGATGGTGCCGGCGGTCGGCATCGGCCTGTCGGTGCAGTCGCCCGATACGCCCTACATCATCTTCCTGTCACTGGCCGCTTTGTGTGGTCTCGGCGGTGGCAACTTCGCCTCGTCGATGGCCAACATCTCCTTCTTCTTCCCGAAGGCGGAGAAGGGTAACGCGCTGGCGCTCAATGCCGGTCTCGGCAATCTCGGCGTCAGCGTCGGCCAGTTCGTCATTCCGCTGGTTATCACGACGGCGGTGTTCGGCTGGGTCGGCGGTGAACCGCTCAGCGCTAGCGCCACGACCAAGCTGTGGCTGCAGAATGCCGGCTTCATCTGGGTGCCGTTCATCGCCATCTCGGCGACCGCCGCCTGGTTCGGCATGAACGACATTGCCGCGATGAAGGCATCCTTCGCCGATCAGGCGGTGATCTTCAAGCGCAAGCACAACTGGCTGATGTGCTGGCTCTATACCGGCACCTTCGGCTCGTTCATCGGCTACTCGGCCGGCTTCCCGCTGCTCGCCAAGACCCAGTTCCCGCAGGTCGACTCCTTGAAATACGTCTTCCTCGGGCCGCTGGTCGGCGCGCTGTCGCGCTCGGCGACCGGCTGGCTGTCGGACAAGTATGGCGGCGGCCGCGTCACCTTCTGGACCTTCCTGGTGATGATCGCGGCAGTGGGCGGCGTGCTCTACTTCCTCGGCATCAAGGACCAGGCCAACGCGTTCTGGGGCTTCTTCGCCATGTTCATGGTGTTGTTCTTCGCCACCGGCGTCGGCAACGCTTCCACGTTCCAGATGATCCCGACGATCATGCGCACCGAGATGCCGCGCCTCGAGCCCGGCATGTCGCTGGCCGATCGTCAGCGTCAGGCGGAAATGGAGTCGGCGGCGATCATCGGCTTTACCTCGGCAGTCGCGGCCTACGGCGCCTTCTTCATCCCGAAGGCCTACGGCACCTCGATCGCGCTGAGCGGCGGGCCGGAAGTGGCGCTGTGGGGCTTCATGGCCTTCTACGTCACCTGCGTCGCTATCACCTGGGGCTTCTACACCCGGCGCGGCGGCCTGCTGCGCGATGTCGAACGCGGCAAAGGTCTGCCGCCCGCGGCCGCGCAACCCGCCGAATGAGAAGGACGAAAGAACAATGAGTCATTTTCTCGATCGGTTGACCTTCTTCAAACGCGGTGACGAGACTTTCTCCGACGGTCACGGCATTACGACTCACGAAGATCGGCGCTGGGAGGACGGCTACCGCAAGCGTTGGCAGCACGACAAGATCGTGCGCTCGACGCACGGCGCCAACTGTACCGGTTCGTGCTCGTGGAAGATCTACGTCAAGGGTGGCATTGTCACCTGGGAGACGCAGCAGACCGATTATCCGCGCACGCGGCCGGAACTGCCCAACCACGAGCCGCGCGGCTGTTCGCGCGGCGCCAGCTACTCCTGGTACCTCTACTCGGGCAACCGCGTGAAATATCCGCTGGTGCGGTCACGGCTTTTGAAGCTGTGGCGTGAGGCGCGGGTCTTGCGCACGCCGGTCGCGGCCTGGGCCTCGATCGTCGAGGAGCCGGCGAAACGTGAAGCCTATGTCTCGAAACGCGGCCTCGGCGGCTTCGTCCGCGCCACCTGGGACGAGGTGACGGAGATCATCGCGGCAGCCAATGCCTACACCGCGAAGAAACATGGCCCGGACCGCATCATCGGCTTCTCGCCGATCCCGGCGATGTCGATGGTGTCTTACGCCGCTGGCTCGCGCTACCTGTCGCTGCTCGGCGGCGTCTGCATGTCGTTCTACGACTGGTATTGCGACCTGCCGCCGGCTTCTCCGCAGACCTGGGGCGAGCAGACCGACGTTCCCGAGAGCGCCGACTGGTACAACTCGGGCTTCCTCATTTTGTGGGGCTCGAACGTCCCGCAGACGCGCACGCCTGATGCACATTTCTACACCGAAGCGCGTTATCGCGGCGCCAAGAGCGTCGTCATCTGCCCGGATTATTCGGAAGCCTCGAAGTTCGCCGATCTCTGGATCTCGGTGAAGCAGGGCACCGACGCGGCGCTCGCCATGGCGATGGGCCACGTCATCCTGCGCGAATTCCACATCGACCGCAAAGCCAGGTATTTCGAGGACTATGTCCGCCAGTACACGGATATGCCGATGCTGGTGGAGCTCGTGAAGCAGGACGGCAAGCTGGTGCCTGGGCGGCTCCTGCGTGCCTCCGACTTCACGGGCGATCTCGACGAGACCAATAATCCGGAGTGGAAGACCGTCGCCTTCGACGAGCAAAGCCAATCGATCGTCGCGCCGCGCGGTTCGGTCGGCTTCCGCTGGGGTGAGAAGGGCAAATGGAATCTCGAGGAGAAGAAGTCGGACGGCGCAGCCACCAAGCTGCAACTGTCGCTCGCCGACAATCGCGACGAACTGGCCGATGTCGACTTCCCCTATTTCGGCAATCGCGAGCATGACCATTTCGCCGGCACCGACCATCCGAGCGTTCTGACGCGCAAGGTTCCGGCCAGGCGCGTCGCGCTCAAGGATGGCGAGAAACTGGTCGCGACCGTCTACGACCTGTTTGTCGCTAACTACGGCCTCGACCGTGGCTTCGGCGGCGACCACGTCGCCAAGTCCTATGACGAGGACGTGCCCTATACGCCGGCCTGGGCGGAAAAGATCACTGGCGTGCCGCGTGATCAGATCATCACGGTGGCGCGCGAGTTCGCGCTTAATGCCGAGAAGACCAATGGCCGCTCCATGGTCATCATCGGCGCGGCGATGAACCACTGGTATCACTGCGATATGAACTACCGCGGCGTCATCAACATGCTGGTGATGTGCGGTTGCGTTGGCCAGTCGGGCGGCGGCTGGTCGCATTATGTCGGTCAGGAAAAGCTGCGCCCGCAATCGGGCTGGCTGCCGCTGGCCTTCGGTCTCGACTGGGGCCGGCCGCCGCGCCAGCAGAACTCGACGTCGTTCTTCTACGCGCATACCGATCAGTGGCGCTACGAGACCGTCGGCGTCGAGGAAATTTTGTCGCCGACCGCACCGGCCGGTCCTTGGGACGGCGCGCTGATCGATTACAATGTGCGCGCTGAGCGCATGGGCTGGCTCCCGTCGGCGCCGCAGCTCAGGCAGAATCCGCTGGAGATCGCCAGGAAGGCGGCCGCCGCCGGCCTTGAGCCGAAGGACTATGTCGCCAAGGCACTGAAGTCCGGCGAGCTGCAGATGTCCTGCGAGGACCCGGACCATCCCGACAACTGGCCGCGCAACATGTTCGTGTGGCGCTCGAACCTGCTCGGCTCGTCCGGCAAGGGCCACGAGTATTTCCTCAAGCACCTGCTCGGCGCCACGCATGGTGTGCAGGGCAAGGACCTCGGCGAAACCGGGCACCAGAAGCCGAAGGAAGTCGCGTGGCACGACGATGCGCCGAGGGGCAAGCTCGACCTCCTGGTGACGCTCGACTTCCGCATGTCGACGACCTGCGTCTATTCCGACATCGTGCTGCCGACCGCCACCTGGTACGAGAAGAACGACCTCAACACCTCGGACATGCATCCCTTCATTCACCCGCTGACGTCGGCGGTGGATCCGGTGTGGGAGGCGAAAAGCGACTGGGAGATCTACAAGGCCATCGCCAAGGCGTTCTCGCGCGTCGCGCCCGAAGTGCTCGGCGTCGAGAAGGACGTGGTGCTGACGCCGATCCAGCACGATTCGGCCGGCGAAATCGCGCAGGCGCTCGACGTCAAGGACTGGAAGAAGGGCGAGATCGACCCGATCCCCGGCAAGACCATGCCGGCGGTGACGGTGGTCGAGCGCGACTACCCCAACATCTACAAGCGTTACACCGCGCTCGGGCCGTTGATGCAGAAGATCGGCAACGGCGTGAAGGGCATGGCCTGGAACACCGAGCACGAGGTCGAACTCCTGAAGCGTCTCAACGGCGAAGTGACGGAGGAGGGGACGACCAAGGGCCTCGCCCGCATCGACACTGACATTGACGCCACCGAGGTCATTCTGTCGCTGGCGCCGGAGACCAACGGCGAAGTCGCGGTCAAGGCCTGGGACGCGTTGTCCAAGACCACCGGCCTTGACCACACGCATCTCGCTATCCCGAAGGAAGACGAGAAGATCCGCTTCCGCGACGTGGTGGCGCAGCCGCGCAAGATCATCTCGGCGCCGACCTGGTCTGGCCTGGAGTCGGAGAAGGTCTGCTACAACGCCGGCTACACCAACGTCCACGAACTGATCCCGTGGCGCACCCTCTCCGGTCGTCAGCAGCTCTATCAGGATCACCTGTGGATGCGGGCTTTCGGCGAGGCCTTGTGCGTCTATCGGCCGCCGGTCGATCTCAAGGCCGTCAAGCCGGTGATCGATTCCAAGCCGAACGGCGAGAAGCAGATCGTCCTCAACTTCATCACGCCGCACCAGAAGTGGGGCATCCACTCGACCTACACCGACAACCTGCTGATGCTGACTTTGTCGCGTGGCGGGCCGATCGTCTGGATCAGCGAGAACGACGCCAAAAAGGTCGGCATCGCCGACAATGACTGGATTGAGGCCTACAACTCGAACGGCGCGCTGGTTGCGCGCGCCGTGGTGTCGCAGCGCGTCAAGGACGGCATGTGCATGATGTATCATGCGCAGGAGAAGATCGTGAACGTGCCCGGTTCGGAAGTGACCGGCCAGCGCGGCGGCATCCACAATTCGGTGACGCGCGTGGTGGTGAAGCCGACGCACATGATCGGCGGCTATGCTCAGCAGGCCTACGGTTTCAACTACTACGGAACGATCGGCACCAACCGCGATGAGTTTGTCATCGTCCGCAAGATGAAGAGTGTCGATTGGCTCGACAAGCCAACCGCCGACCAACCCGAACCGCTGGCTGTCTCGCCGAAAATGGAGGCCGCAGAATGAAAATCCGCGCGCAAATCGCGATGGTGCTGAATCTCGATAAATGTATCGGGTGCCACACCTGTTCCGTGACCTGCAAGAACGTGTGGACCAACCGCGAAGGCATGGAATACGCGTGGTTCAATAACGTCGAGACCAAGCCCGGCATCGGTTATCCCAAGGAGTGGGAGAACCAGAAACGCTGGAACGGTGGCTGGCGCCGCAAGTCGAACGGCAAGATCGAACCGCGCATCGGCGGCAAGTGGCGGGTGCTGGCGAACATCTTCGCCAACCCCGATTTGCCGGAGATCGACGACTATTACGAGCCCTTCACCTTCGACTACGAGCACCTGCAGAACGCGCCGGAGCTCAAGGCTTCGCCGACGGCGCGGCCGCGCTCGCTGATTACCGGTCAGCGCATGGAGAAGATCGAGTGGGGCCCGAACTGGGAGGAGATCCTCGGCACCGAATTCGCCAAGCGGTCGAAGGATGTCAACTTCGACGGCGTGCAGAAGGACATCTACGGCCAGTTCGAAAACACCTTCATGATGTACCTGCCGCGGCTGTGCGAGCACTGCCTCAACCCGGCCTGCGCCGCCGCCTGTCCTTCGGGCGCGATCTACAAGCGCGAAGAGGACGGCATCGTCCTCATCGACCAGGACAAGTGCCGTGGCTGGCGCATGTGCGTGTCCGGCTGTCCGTACAAGAAGGTGTATTACAATTGGTCGAGCGGCAAATCGGAGAAGTGCATCTTCTGCTATCCGCGCATCGAGGCGGGGCAACCGACGGTGTGCTCGGAAACCTGCGTCGGCCGCATCCGTTATCTCGGCGTCGTGCTCTATGACGCCGACCGCATCGAAGAGGCGGCCAGCGTGCCGAACGAGCAGGACCTCTATGATGCCCAGCTCGGCGTCTTCCTCAACCCGCACGATCCGCGCGTCATCGAGCAGGCCCGCCGCGATGGCATCAACGAGAACTGGCTCGAGGCCGCGCGGCGTTCGCCGGTCTACAAGATGGCGATGGAGTGGAAGGTCGCCTTCCCGCTGCATCCCGAATATCGCACGCTGCCGATGGTCTGGTACGTGCCGCCACTGTCGCCGATCCAGTCCGCGGCGCAGGCCGGCAAGATCGGCCATGACGGCGAGATGCCGGATGTGCGCTCGCTCCGCATTCCGCTGAAGTATCTCGCCAACCTGTTGACCGCCGGGAAGGAGGAGCCGGTGGCGCTCGGCCTCGAACGCATGTTGGCGATGCGCGCCTATATGCGGTCGAAAACCATCGACGGCGTCATCGACGAGAACATCGCCAAACGCGTCGGCCTCACCAGCCTCGCGATCGAGGACATGTACCACGTCATGGCGATCGCCAATTACGAGGACCGCTTCGTCATCCCGACGGCCCACCGCGAGGTCAACGAGGACGCCTACGACTTGCGCGGTTCCTGCGGCTTCTCGTTCGGCAATGGCTGCTCCGGCGGCACCTCCGAGACCAATCTGTTCGGCACGCCGAAGCGCGGCAAGAACCCGATGGAGATGGCTTGATGAGCATCACCCTGAAAGCCCTCTCCGCGCTTCTGACTTATCCGACCGCCGAGCTGACCCAGGCGGCCGGCGAAATCAGGGAAGCGCTGGACAAGGACAAGCGTATCCCGGCGTCGGTGCGCGACCAGTTGCACAAGCTGCTTAATGAACTGGCGAGCAACGACCTTTACGACCTGCAGGAGCGTTACGTGCTCTTGTTCGACCGCACCCGGTCGCTGTCGCTGCACCTGTTCGAGCATGTCCACGGCGAAGGCCGCGACCGTGGCCAGGCCATGATCGACCTCAAGTCACAATATGAGGCGGCCGGTTTGCAGATGTCGGCGAACGAATTGCCCGACTTCCTGCCGCTGTTCCTGGAATATCTCGCGACGCAGCCGGCGCAGGACGCCTGCGATACGCTTGGTCAGCCGGCGCATATCTTCGCCGCGATCGCGGAACGGCTGCGCAAGCGCCACTCGACCTATGAAGCGGCATTCCGCGCTCTGATCGCGCTGTCGGCGGCCAAGCCCAAGGACAACGAAATCGCGGCTTTGCTGCAATTCCCCGATCCCGACGCCGACGACCTCGCAGCGCTCGACGCCATCTGGGAGGACGAGCCGGTGAATTTCGGTCCCGGTTCCGGCGACGGCTGCAAGGATAATCTCATCGCCCGCGTGCGCGGCGGCATGCGTCCCGCGCCCGACATGCCTCAACGTCCGCGTCATTGAGGAAAGCATCATGCGCGACTTGATCACTTCCATCGTCTTCGGCTGGTACCCTTACCTCTGCCTCACCGTGTTTCTGCTCGGCAGTCTGGTCCGCTTCGACCGCGAGCAATATACGTGGCGCTCTGGCTCGAGCCAGTTGCTTCGCCGCCGGCAACTGACGTGGGGCTCCAACCTGTTTCATGTCGGCATCCTCGCCATTTTCGCCGGTCATTTCGTCGGCCTGCTGACGCCGATCTGGGTGTTCGACACGCTCGGCATCTCGCATACCTTCAAGCAGTGGATGGCGATTTCGATCGGCGGCGTCGCCGGTGTTGCCTGCTTCATCGGCATCACGCTGCTGGCGCACCGCCGCCTGTTCGACCCGCGTATCCGCACCACTTCGTCGTTCGGCGACATCGCCATCCTGCTCCTGCTCTGGCTGCAACTCACGCTCGGGCTTGGCACGATCTACGTGTCGCTGCATCATCTCGACGGCCATGAGATGGTGAAGTTCATGACCTGGGCTCAAGGGATTCTCACCTTGCAGCCGGGCGTCGCGGCGGTGATCGCTGACGTGCACCCGATCTTCAAGGCGCACTTGTTTCTCGGCATGACCATCTTCCTGTTGTTCCCGTTCACGCGCCTCGTGCACATCTGGAGCGCGCCGGTCTGGTATCTCGGCCGTCGCGGTTATCAGGTTGTGCGCACGCGGCGCCCCATTGTTCCGGCGGAGTGACGGCCATGTCGCTCTCAATCAGCGTGAACGTGGCCGGTAACAGCAAGTCCAGGCCGGTCGATATCAGCGTCAATGGCGTCAGCATCGCGCGCGACGTGATTGTTCGCGAGATACAACACCACCCGGCCGAAAGGCCGGCCGCCGCCTGGTTCGAGGCGGCCCGGGCGCTGGTGGTGCGCGAACTGCTGTTGCAGCGCGCGGCGGCGCTTGAATTGACACCCGAGCCGCTTACCGAGGACGGTCGCCGCGAAACCGACAATGAAGCGCTGATGCGTGCCGTGATCGAGCGAGAAATCGCCGTGCCCGAACCCGACGAGGCCACTTGCCGGCGCTACTATGACAACAATAAAGCCCGCTTCCGTTCGCCCGACATCTATGAGGCCTCGCACATCCTGTTTGCGGCGTTGCCGGCGGACCAGGCCGCCTATGCGCAGGCGCTTGCTATTGCCGAAGGCGTGCTGGCGGCTCTGATCGAACGGCCCGAGTCGTTTGCAACGATGGCCAGGGCCTATTCGCGCTGCTCGTCGGCGGCGCATGGCGGCAATCTCGGTCAGATCACCACCGGCCAGACCACACCGGAATTCGAGCGGGCGCTGGTGGCGCTTGAGCCGGGCCAACTCTGCGAAGCGCCGGTTGAGACACGTTACGGTTTTCACATTATCCGGCTTGAACGCAAGCACGATGGTGAGACTTTGCCTTACGAAGCCGTCGCCGGCCGGATCGCCGATTATCTGCGCGATAGCGTCGCACACCGCGCACAGGCCCAATACATCGCCCGGTTGGTCTCGGCCGCGCGCATCGAAGGCATCGAACTGGCCGGCGCCGCCGAGCATTACGTAAACTGAAGGAACGACACCATGCTGCTAGGCGATGTGTTGCGAAAATTGACCGACGATGGCGCGGCCGCCGAGGTCATTATGAGCGTCGGCGATCTGGCGCTTTTGAACGCTATATCCAACCGTGCGGCGCGCGAAGGACTCGGTCTCGCGAGCTTCAGCCAGGCCGCAGTACGACGCTATTCCGACGCCGCCTCCGAGGAGGAGTGGGTCACGCTGCTCGGCCAGATCGGCCAGTCGGTCGATCCGGCCGCGACCTATTTGAAGCGCGCTTTCGCCAGTGCGCTGCATCCATAAGTGAGGGACCACACGATGACCGGTGCGACATCATCCAATATTCTTGCGATCACCTATTCCGACAGCCTTGCCGCCGACCGTGTGATTGCTGAAACCGCGTACCGGCTGCGCGATGACGGCGTGAACGTCGCCGGCCTTGTGCAGATTAACAGCGAGGTTCCCGGCCGCACCAAGTGCAATATGGCCGTGGAGGAACTGTACTCGCGCACGATGTTTCAGTTGTCAGAGGATCGCGGACCGGCGGCGCGCGGCTGCCGCCTCGATCACAGCCGGTTGGCCGACGCGGCGGGGCTGTTGATTGATATCCTGGGCCAGGACCTCGACCTCGTCATTCTAAATAAATTCGGCAAGGTCGAAGCCGAAGGCGGCGGCTTGCGCGATCTGCTCGGCCGCGCCGTGCTGCTCGGCATTCCGCTGATCGTCGGTGTGCCCTATCGCAATCTTGACCAGTGGCGGATTTTCGCTGCCGGCCTGGCCGACGAATGCGAGGTATCAGTCGACGCTCTCGAACGCTGGCTGGCAGCGAAAGGCTTATGGGCGTCGGCCGAAGAACGTCAACGACTGGGTTCCGACGGCCTGAGGCCCTGATCGAGATAGCGGCGACGCCATGAGCCTCGACCGTCTGTTCGATCGTAATGCCATCTGGGCTCAGGCCAGGACCCGTGACGATTTCGCCTATTACTGATTATGCCGGCCGGGTCTGAATAATTCTAACCGGCTCACGCAGCCCGCAGATAGACCGTGTTGAAAAACGCATATAGCTCATCGTGGGCGTCCAAAGGTGGGATATGCGAAATATAGCGATCGGGTCGCGCTACGACACGCAACCCTGTTCACGGTCAACCCCGCGTATATCGTGGATATTGCCCGTACCCTTGTGATCGACTCCGGGAGAGTCCAAAGCCGATCCCGGTGGGGTTTGGGTTAATCGCTTTTCGCGCCGCGGGCGGCGGCTGTTCGGCGCGCTTCTTCCTTCCACAGATCCCACGGCCGCTGGACCTGGCCCTCAATGTTCTTGGCGCAGCATTGCGCCTCTTCCTCCGATAAATAGGTGATCGGACCAAGCCCGTTGGCCGTCACTTGATAGCGGGCGTTTAATTCGGCATAGACCGCGCGATAGACTACTTTCTGTAGATTATCAGCCACAACCGTCGAACCATGGCCACGCATCAGGACGATTTTCGATGTCTTGAACATGTCGGCTAATGCCTTGCCGAATGTGCGATTGCTGATCAACAAGTCGGTGGCGCTGCCGCCGATGTCGCGGATTTCGAATACCGGCGCCGCCGTGCCAATGAAACCGGCCATGTGAAATATCGGTCGCAGCGGAAAGCTCTTGACCACGCTCAGCGGCACGATTGCGTGGGAGTGGCTGTGCACGACCGCCATGACCTCCGGGTGAGCGCGGTAGATTTCGCTATGGATGAAACGTTCGAGATAGACGCGACGGCCGTTGGCGTTAACCGGTTCGCCGTCGAGGTTGAATTCGATGATGTCGCCGGCGGTGACGTTGCCGGGGGCCATGTTACGGGCAAGCAAAAAGCGATCGGCGCGCGCGTCGTGGCGGACGCTAACATGCCCGAATGCGTCGACTACACCGTTGTTGAATAGAATATGGTTGGCAAACACCAGGTCTTCAAGCAGCGCCTTTGTCGTTGCGGTCGCCGGCGTTGCGGCGTCTGCAACACTTTCCGAAATAGTCTCAGGGTTCGCGTCGTTGGCGCCGCTGCACATTTTATGCTTCCTCTTCAGGGTTCGTTTTATTTCTCGCAAGCCTGATCGCAAGAGCGGCGAGCGGCTCGGCGTGAATATCCCTGTCTACCGGTAGCCGGCAAGCGTTATTTATCAGCTCAACCGCTCGGTGGAGGACGGCGCATTGGCAAGCGCTGTCTCCCGGCAAAACTACTTACCGAATAGATTGGTGATAATCTGGGTGAGCCATTGCCGGCCGCCGTCGGCTTCGAGGCGCTTGTGCCAGTGAATTTGCAACGGAATGCGCGGGAAATCGAGTGGCGGATCGATCAATCGGATCGGCGAGCTGCCGGCAAAGAAGTTCGCTAGCGCGGAAGGGACCGTCGCGATCAAGTCTGTCTTGGCGCAAATCAAGATAGGGGCCAGGAAGTCGGTGACCTCAAGCGCGACCTGGCGCTCCAGGTTTCGGCGGCCGAGCGTGCGGGCGATGATCTCGTCGCCGCCGCTGACCGACGAAATCGTAATATGTTCCAGCTTGAGATATGTCTTAAGCGACAACCGCTTGGCGATCGCGGGGTGGTTCTTGCGCGCGACGCATAACCATTTGTCCTGCATCAGGTCCTGCCGGATCATGTCTCTATTCAAGCGGGGCCAAACGCCGACCGCGAGGTCGATTTCGCCTTTCTCAAAATTCTTAAGATGCTCGGACGGGTCGGCTTTTGCCATGACCAAGCGGATTTTGGGCGCTTTTCGTCTGATCGTTTCGGATATCGCCGGTAAGAATAAGGTTTGTCCGATCTCGGATAGCAAAAGCGTGAAGGTGCGGTCGGAGGTTTCCGGATTGAATTTCTCGGTGGCGAGCAAGGCCTGACGCAGCGCGCCTAGCCCCTGCCGCACCGGCTCGGAGAGCTCGACCGCCCGCTTGGTCGGAATCATTCCGCCGCGCGTGCGGATGAAAAGTTGATCCTTGGTTGCGTCGCGTAAGCGGCTCAAGGCGCCGCTGACGGCGGGCTGCGACAGGTGTAGCTGCTTGGCCGCCTTGCTGACATTTCGCTCGCGGAACACGGCGTCGAACACGATCAGCAAATTCAAGTCAGTTCGCGCTATATCCATAATTCCGATAATACTCCAAAAGAAAGTCAATTTGACAGATAATACATATATTTGCAACGTCCCGCAGCCAGCTCATTCGGCGCCGAGCGAAGACTGGCGACAGGGAGGATAACAATGAAAAACGTCGCACTTGCACTCGCGTGCGCCATGGCGTCGCTTGCATGCAGCGCCGCACTAGCGGCCGGGCCGCAGAAGCTGACATTTTCGGTTCATGAGCCGCCACAGGCGTTCGGGCCTGTTCAGGTCTATGGACCTTGGGCCAATGACATCAGCGCCGCATCACAAGGCACGGTCAAAATTGAAATGCTGGCCGGTGGTCAGTTGGGGCCGGCCAAAGATCAGCTCGATCTCGTGCAGAACCGGGTCGCCGACATGGCGCTGGTTATCCCTGGTTTTACACCCGGCCGCTTCAAGGGCAACGACATCACCGAACTGCCGTTTCTTTGGCGCGACCCCAGCGAGGCCGGCATCGCGGTTGCGAAGCTGATCGCCGCTGGTCAGCTTAAATATCCTGGCGTCAAGGTGCTCGGTGTGGCGGTGACTGGTCCGTACCAGGTTCACAGTGACAAGAAAGTCGCCAGCCTGGGCGATCTGCGCGGTCTGCGGATTCGCGCGTCGGGGCCGATCTCGGCCGCGGTGGCGAGCGCGCTTGGTGCGACGCCGGTCGGGCTGCCCGCGCCATCGGTGGCGGAGAATATCAGCCGCGGCGTGCTTGATGGCACCTTTCTGGATTGGGCGCTGCTCAAGGTGTTCCGGATTATCGATGCCACGCCCTATCACTTTGAATATCCGCTCGGCGGAACGATTTCACTGATCGTCATGAACAAAGACGTCTGGGCGGCCTTGCCGGACAAGGCGAAAGCGGCATTCGACAAATATGGACCGGAAGACTTTGCCGCACGTTGGGGCAAAGTGATCAAAGCCCAAGATAAGGCTGTGGCCGAGCAGGCCAAGGCTGACACCGGACAAACAATCGTCAATCCGGACAAGGCTGAAGTCGATCGCTGGACCAAAGCCCTGACGCCGGTGGTGAACGAGTGGTCTGGCAAATCGCCCGAAAACAAAGCGCTGTTAGGAGCGTTTCAACAGGCATTGGCAGCGGCGCACTCCAACTGACGATGTCGTGGTGGCGCCGGTACAAAAATCGTCGGCGCCACGAACGGCATTCGGGCGTCCCATCGAAGACAAGCGTCACCCCTCAGGCATCGGTAAATGAAGAACAAGAGCGACAGATTTCACGTTTGGGTCGGTCGATTGACGATGCTGCTTGGTGTTGTCGGGGTGCTTTGCCTATTTGCTGCGACCGGGTTGACGGTCACTAACGCCGTGCTGCGAAGCTTTTTCTCAAGCCCGATCACCGGCGCTTCTGAACTGGTCGAACTGGTCGGCTTGATCGCGGTTGTCTGCTTCATTCCGCTATCGCTTGAATCGAACCATCACCTCGAGATCGATTTCGTCGCCGGCTATTTCGGACGCAACGTCTATCGGCTGAGCGGCCTGTTCGGATCGCTTGTCACATTGTTGTTCCTGGCGATGATCGTGTGGCAGCTGTGGGACTACAGCATGCGAACCCTGACATCCGGCGATACGACCTACTTCTTGGCGATTGCGACCTGGCCTTATTGGGTGGCGTCGACCGTCATCCTCGCCGTCGGTCTGCCGGTCCAGATCATCGCGATGCGTCGCAATTGGACGCGGGAAAGCGCCGACCGCAGCACGCCTGATATGACCGAAATCTCCGAAGCGGACTTCGAGGACGTGCGGATATGAGCGAACCTCTCGTCCTGACGGCCCTCGGCTTCGCCGGTCTGTTCACGTTGATCGCAATGCGGGTCCCGATCGGCGTTGCGATGGGGATTACCGGATTTCTCGGCTTTGGCCTTCTGGTCGGCTTTGCCCCGGCAGCCTCGTTATTCGGGACCCAGTCTGCCTCCGTGTTCAGCAGCGCGGATCTGGCAGTCATTCCGTTGTTTCTATTGATGGGGTCGCTGGCCACGGTCAGCGGCCTGTCCGATGACACCTATCGTTTGATTTCCGCTTTCGTCGGCCATTGGCCCGGCGGGCTTGCCTGCGCCACCATCGGCGGCTGCGCCGGCTTCGGCGCAATATGCGGCTCGTCGCCGGCAACTGCCGCGACCATGGGGCAGATCTCGTTGCCGCAAATGTTGGACCGCGGCTACGCGCCCGGCTTGGCGGCGGGCACGATCGCGGCCGGCGGAACGCTCGGCATGCTCATCCCGCCTTCGATCGTGATGGTCCTATATGCCTTCCTGGCGCGGCAATTCGTGATCGACATATTTGTCGCCGCATTGATTCCGGCGGTCATTGCCGTGGTGTTCCAGACGCTGGCCGTCCTAATTTATGTCCGACTGTGGCCGGACGCGGCGCCGACGGGAGCGCGCATGACATGGCGGGAACGGCGTCAGGTCGTCATGCACAGTTGGGGCGTCATGGTCATGGTCGGAGCGGTCGCCGGTGGCCTCTATTCCGGTGTCTTCACGGTCAATGAAGCGGCCGCCTTTGGCATGCTGGTCGCACTGTTGTTTGCAATTGGGCGACGCAAACTGAACTTGAACGGCTTTGCCAGGGTGGTGCGAGAGACCGCGGCCAATACGGCGATGATCTATGTCATCATCCTCGGCGCTTCGCTTTTCACGTATTTCATAACGGCGACCCGTCTCCCGGGTGCGTTGAGCGCCATCTTTGACGGCCTCGACTTGCCGCCGTTAATGGTCATCGCCGTATTGGTCTTGATGTATATCGTGCTCGGCTGTGTCTTCGATACGATCTCCAGCATGGTGATTACCTTGCCGTTCGTGCTGCCGGTGGTGCTCCATCTCGGCTACAGCCCGATCTGGTGGGGCATAGTTCTGATCATGGTCATCGAACTCGGCATGATCACGCCGCCGATCGGCATCAACGTCTTCATCATTCACGGTCTCGACCGTCGAATACCGCTGACGACGATTTTCGCCGGCGTGACGCCATTCATCATCGCGGACCTGCTTCGGATCATCGTGGTGATCCTGTTCCCGATGTTGGCGCTGTGGCTGCCGTCGCTGCGACATTAACCGGAATCGCGCGCGTTTGCGCAATGGCAATTGGTTATCGGATCAACGTGAAAGGAAGAGATATGACGAAAATTGAGACGGTCACAGTAGAACGCGAGGGAAAAGTCGCCATCGTAACCTTGAACCGGCCAAACAAGCGCAATGCAATGAGTCCGCAGCTTCATCTCGATATGACGCAGGTCCTCGACGAATTGAGGGACGACGATACGATCAATGTCGTGGTCATCACCGGCGCCGGCCAGGCGTTCTGTGCCGGCATGGATCTCAAGGAGTTCTTTATCAAGAATCGCGACGATGGCGCGATGTTTGAAAAGGCCTTCCGCGCGTCGGTCGAATGGCGGGGTAGGACGTTGCGTTACTATCCGAAGGTCACGATCGCGATGATCAATGGCGACTGCTTTGGCGGTGCGTTTTCGATCGTTGAAGGTTGCGACCTTGCCGTTGCCGCAAATGAAGCGCGGATTGGTCTTTCCGAAATCAATTTCAAGATCTTCCCCGGCGGTTCGGTGAGTAAGTCGCTGGCGAACCTGCTGAGCCCGCGGGACGCGCTGTTTTACGGATTGACCGGCCGTCCCTTCGACGGTGTCGAAGCTGCCCGCATCGGCCTCGTCAATTATGCGACTCCGGCTGAAGGGCTTCGCGCCAACGTGCTGGCGCTGGCGAAGGAAATCGCCGCTAAGGACGGTGCCGCGCTGCGCGCGACCAAGGACGGTTACCGGTTCTCGCTCGAAATGAGCTGGGAAGCCTCGATGGATTATACCCTGGCCAAGCAGGACCAGCTTACCATGCGGCAGGGCGGCGCATGGCAGGATCAAGGTATCGGTGGCTTCCTCGACAAGAAGTACAAGCCGGGCCTGAGCGCCTTGGAAGGCTAGGCCCGCACGGGAAGTGGCGGCGGCGGCCATGCCTTCGGCTTGATCGAAGGTTTGGCGCGCCGTCGCGACGGGCGCGATCTCGGATTTGCGATATGCGAGTGTGATCGGACATGAATTCCACCGCTGCGGCGTCGTTCGAAGGCCTTGATGTTGGCATGCAATGGTGCAGTCCGGGGCGCACCCTGATGGAGGCGGAGTTGGCGTTGTCGAGCATGACGAGTGCCGATTGGCACCCCATCCATGTCGATGCTCGCTTCGCATCCGGCACGACGCTCGGGCAGCGCGTTTTTCACGGAACCTACGGCATTCACATTGCCCTTGGCATGGCAACACACTTGCCGGAATTGGGAAGCGCGGTGATTGGCGCCCTGGGGCTGAACGATTGGCGATTCCGCACGCCGCTATTCGTCAACGATACCGTGCATGTGACGGTCGAATTGATCAGCAAGCGTGCGACCGGCGACGGGCTGCGCGGGGTTCTTGAGCGGCGTATCCGGTTGCTGAAAGATGACGGCCAAATAGCACAAGAAGGTGTCCTGGCCACGCTGGTGCATCGTGCAAAGGAAAAGTCATGATTCTCGGTGAAATCTTCCTGCGCAATGAGCGGTGCTTTCACAACCATCCCGCCGTCGAGTTCGAGGGGCGTAGCGTTACGCATGGCGAATTGGCGCAACGCATTCGCCGGCTGGCCAATGCCCTGATGATGCGCGGATTGGTTCGTGGCGACCGTATCGGCGTGTTGTCACGCAATTGCGTCGAATATCTGGAAATCTATGGCGCCGCGGCGCTGACCGGCTTTGTCTGCATGGGCATCAATTATCGTCTGTCGGCGGCCGAGCAGGCCGATATATTGGTGGACGGCGAGCCGGCTGTCCTGGTGTTCGAGGATTTTTATACCGAACGGGTCGATGAATTACGGCGGCGTTTGCCGGCAAACCAGATTTATGTCGCGATCGGCAAAACGCCGGATTGGGCGTTGAATTATGAAACGCTGTTATCGGAGGGGAGCGACATCATGCCCCGTCAAATAGCAGCGGACGATGACACCTTTATGTTCGTTTATACAAGCGGGACGACCGGCAAGCCGAAAGGCGCCATGCTCGGCAATGCCGCGCAACTGGAGCAGGCGCGCGAGCAGGGGCTGATGCTGTCGGCTCAGCAAACCGATCGCAAGCTCATCGTCATGCCCTTTTACCATATCGGTGGCCCGACACATGTCTTCACCTATTTGATGGTGGGGGCGACGATCGTGCTGCATCGGTCGTTCGATGCTCAGGCGATCTTGCGCAGCTTTTCCGAATTTCGCGTCACCGTAACTCATCTGGCGCCGACGATGATCGAGATGTTGCTGGAAGCCCTGGATAAAGCGCCTTGCGACGTCTCGAGTCTGCATACCATTTGTTATGCTTCGTCGCCGATGTCGGTTGCGTTATCACGCCGCGCGCGCAAAGCCTTCGGGCCGATCTTTGTTCAGATCTATGGTCTGACCGAGTGCGGTTTGGGTTCCATCCTGCTCAAACATCAGCATGTCGTCGACGGGCCGCCGCAGGCGGTTAAGCGGCTGGCGTCCGCCGGTCAGCCTTATCTCACTTCCCGCATGAGGATCGTGGGACCCGACGGCGTCGAATGCGCGATCGGCGAGGTAGGCGATGTCTGCATTCGATCGCCGGCGGTGATGCAGGGCTATTGGCGTCGGCCCGAAGCGACCGCGGCCGCTTTGGAGGATGGCGAGCTGCGCACCGGCGATATGGGATACTTCGACGACGAGGGGTTCCTCTTTATCGTCGATCGCAAGAAGGACATGATTATCTCGGGCGGAGAGAATATTTACTCTCGCGAGGTCGAAGAGGCGCTGCTGCTGCATCCGGCGATTGTCGAGTGCGCCGTGGTCGGGGTCCCCGATCCGCGTTGGGGCGAATCCGTGATGGCGGTCGTCGTCGTGCGCAATGGCGGTGCAATGACGCTGGAGCAGGTTCAGGAACACTGCGTCGGTATGATCGCCAGCTACAAGAAGCCGCGTTACCTGAGCGTGGTCGATGCATTGCCGCGCGTGGCGAGCACTAACAAGATTGACAAGAAGGCCTTGCGGGAGCCGCATTGGCGCGCGCATCACGCGGAGCCGGTTTGACGGTTTTCGGCTGCGATCGACCTCTCGATCATCCTTGACAGGGCGGTCGCCACTTATCGATTGCGCGGCAGCCAATGCTCCGGTTTGGACCGTCGCTCATGGGCAAGTGTCGTGAGTAGCCGGCCAGGCGGACCCTGGTCGTGAAACGACAAGCCAATGCCGCTGTGTTGCCCGCCGTCGTTCGGTCGATCCTCTGCCCGTTGTGTGCCTTCGGTCCGCGGCCGCTGATTTGTCATGGCCATCAGGCCGCCGATCGCTTCGTCTCGCGCTTCCTCCCTCATTGTCTTCTTCCTCTACAGCGCTGCTTTCGCATCGTTCGTGCCGGCGTGGCCGGCCGCAGAAATATTCGTCAAGGCGATAATTGAAATAAGTAATAGAGATTTGACAAATACTAGCGGCGGCTCATTGTGTCGCAAAAGAATGAAGGGGAAACGCGCATGGTTGCCGTCGGGGTATCGCCGACCGGATCGCGCGACGGGTGCGCGGTGAAATGACGTCGTCGACTGAAACGAAATCATTATCGACGCCGTCATGTGAAACGCAGCCTGCAATGACGGTGCAAGAGCTCGATGAGTTTCGGCGCAGTCTGCGCCGTTTCATCGAACGCGAGGTGATGCCGTTCGAGCGGCGCCCGATGGATTTGGCGGCGCGCGAGAATATCCAGCATAAGGCGAGAGCGGCGGGTTTCTGGTTGCTTGACGTTCCCGAGTCGCTCGGTGGTCAGGGGCTTGGGCTTGCTGGCATGGCGGTGTTTTGGCACGAGATCTCGCGGACCACCGTGGTGCCGTCGCGGGATCATTCGCTGTTCGGTCCCGTCACAGGGCCGATCCTTCAATCTCTGACCGGCGACCTGAAGCAACGCTATCTCGACCCGGTATTGGCCGGTGAGAAGGTTGCCTGTTTCGCGCAAACCGAACCGGATGCGGGGTCGGATCCGGCTTCGATGCGGACCCGGGCCGAGCGCAAGGGGGGCCGCTATGTTCTCAACGGCGTTAAACGGTTCATCACGCACGCCGACAAGGCCGATTTCGCGCAGGTCATGGCGGTCACCGACGCGACGCAAGGCGCGCGAGGCGGCATTTCGTGCTTTCTCGTCGATATGGATACGCCAGGGGTTCGGATATCGGCGAAACATCAAACCATGATGGGCGATGCGCCTTGTGAGATCGTGTTTGAGGACGCCGAGGTCCCGGCTGGAAACATGGTCGGGAAGGAGGGCGGTGGCTTCGCGTTGGCGCAACGGTGGCTCGCTGAAGGCCGCATTCGGCATGGCGCGCGTGCTTGCGGCGTCGCCGAGCGGTGTCTTGATCTGGCGTTGGATTACACCCAGCAGCGTAAAACCTTCGGCGAGACGCTATCCGAGCGACAGGGCGTGCAATGGATGCTGGCCGATTGTTTCACCGAGTTGCATGCCGCAAAGCTGATGGTGCGCGACGCCGCGACCAAACTCGAAGCTGGCGCGGATGCTCGCGCCGAAACCTTCATGGTCAAGATTTTTGGAGACGAAATGGGGTTTCGCGTCGCGGACCGATGTCTGCAATTGCATGGCGGCATCGGATTAACAAATGAATTGCCGATCGAGAAGTTCTGGCGCGATCAACGCAGTTTCATGATTACCGAAGGTCCAACCGAGGTGCTGCGGACAGCGTTGGCGAAACTCATTCTGCGCGGAGCGGTGTCATGAGGAAACCCGGCAAGCCCCTGAAATCGGAGATGGGGTGGAGCAGCGTGGACCGGATTGTCGTGCGCGGGCATGACTTGCCGGCGGAGCTGATCGGACATGTCGATCTCGGCACGATGGCGTTTCTCGAAATCGTCGGTCGGCTGCCGTCGCCGCAAGAGGCCGAAACCTTCAACGCGCTTCTGGTCACCTTGGTGGAGCATGGCATGACGCCGCAGGCGATGACGAGCCGTCTCGTCCATTTAGCCGCGCCGGAAGCTCTGCAGGCCGCGGTGGCGGCCGGTCTTTGCGGCGTCGGCAGTGTGTTTGCGGGCGGGTCGGAATTGACCGCAAAGATGCTGCAGGAAGCGCTTCAGGGCCAGCCCGACGGCCTGGATATTGAATCGACGGCGGCTGGCATTGTGGAAGCCTATGTCGCGCGTAAGGCGGCCATTCCGGGCATCGGTCATCCTTTGCATAAGCCGATCGATCCCCGGACGCCTGTCTTATTCGCGATTGCGCAACGCAATGGCTTTCGGGGCCGGTACGTCGCCTTGCTGGAATCGATCAGTGCCAGCGCGGAACGCCGCCTCAATCGTTCGCTGCCGATCAATGCGACCGGAGCGATCGGCGCCATCCTGTGCGAGCTCGGCTTTCCCTGGCGCATTTGTCGCGGTGTTGCCGCTATTTCACGTGCCGTCGGTCTTGTCGGTCATCTTGCCGAGGAGATGCGCAATCCACTGGCGCGCGAGATTTGGGAGCGCGCAGAAGCTGAAGTCTTCGATAATAAAGAGTGAGCTGTTCAGGCTCGGACAAAAAAGCGGGAGGATACAATGAAATTGGGGAAACTGATTCTGGGACTGTGCCTGGCGCTATGCGCGACCGTGGTCCATGCCGAAACCTGGCCGAGCCGTCCGATTCATTGGATCGTGCCTTATCCGCCGGGCGGTGGCACCGATCTCATGGCCCGCGTGATTGGCGTGCATCTCGAGAAGTTGTTGGGCCAATCCGTCGTAATCGACAACAAGCCGGGCGGATCGACCGTCGTCGGGACGGCGGCGTTAACGCACGCGGAGCCGGATGGTTATACGGTCGGCATGGTGTTCGATTCCCTGGCGATCAATCCGGTACTCGGACTGCAGACCCCTTATAATCCGAAGACGGACATCGCGCCGGTGATCAAATTGGCGACCGTGCCGCTCGTTTTCGTGGCTAATACCGCGCAAGTTCCGATGAAGACCTTGCCTGAGGTCGTGGCATATTCAAAGAGCCATCCGCAGTGGTTCACATTCGGCTCGCTGGGTCCCGGCAGCCCACATGAAATCGGCTTTCTTTGGTTCAAGCATTTGTCAGGCATGGACGCTCTGGTGGTGCCGTATCGGGGCGTGGCGCCGGCCTTGCAGGCGGTTGTCGCTGGCCAGATCAAGGGCATGTTCATCGGTGTGGCGGTGGCCGACGGCTATATCAAAAAAGGGATATTGCACACCTTGGCGGTGACCAGCTCAAAACGGTTGGCGTCGGCGCCCGACGTGCCAACGATCGCCGAGCTGGGATATCCGGATTACGATTACTCGACCTTCTATGGCCTCGCCGCGCCCAAGGGTACGCCGCCGCAAATTGTCGAACGTCTTAATCAGGCGATCAACCAGGTTCTGAAAATGCCGGACGTGAAAGAACGACTCGGTACGACCGGTGCCGTTCTCGCCGGCGGGACGTCTCAGGAGTTCGGTGCCTTCCTTGCCGCGAACTTCGGCAAATTTCAGAAAATCATGGCGCTTTCTGCGGTTAAAGCGAATTAGCGTCAAACAGGGCAGGATCTCATCTTGACCGAAGTTCTCAAAGGCGTGCGCGTCGTCGAGTTGGGCACTATGATTACGGCGCCTCTGGCCGGTATGATGCTGGCCGATTTTGGCGCGGATGTTATCAAAGTCGAGCGTCCCGACGGCGGCGATCCATTTCGGAGCTTTCGCGGCGGACTTTATAGTCCACAGTTCGTGGCGTTTAACCGCAACAAGCGCAGTGTCACGGTCGATTTGCAGTCGGCGGCCGGCACGGCGTCGCTGCGTCGGTTACTAGCCGGTGCAGATGTTCTGCTCGAGAACTATCGGCCCGGCGTGATGGATCGACTCGGCTTCTCGGTCGAGGCGCTCCGCGCCGCGTTTCCGCGTTTGATTATCTGCACTATCACGGGGTTTGGTCCTGACGGGCCTTATGCGAGCCGTCCGGCTTTCGATGCGGTTGCCGGATCGCTTGCCGGTATCGCGAGCATTTCTCTCGATCGTGATAAACCGATGGCCAGCGGACCGACCGTTGCCGACAACGTAACCGGGATGTATGCGGCCTATGGTATTCTTGGCGCGCTTTATGAGCGCGAGAAGACCGGTCGTGGCCGTCGCGTCGAGGTCAATATGCTGGAATCGGCAATTGCCTTCATTCCGGATGCCTTTTCGAATTTCACCCGGCTCGCGATTGATAACGGCCCCAGAACACGGGTGGCGACTTCTCAGTCTTATGCATTTTGCTGCGCCGACGGCAAACTGCTGGCGTTACATCTTTCGTCGCCGCCAAAATTTTGGGAAAGCCTGCTGGACGTGCTTGAGCGGCCCGATATGAAGGTCGATCCTCGCTTCAGTACCCGCGACGCGCGGGTGCGCAACTACGCCGCGCTTGAAGCGGAGCTGGCGGCGGTGATCCTGCGCCATGATCGCGTTTACTGGATGATGCGTTTGGAAAGCGCGGACGTTCCGTTCGCGCCAGTCCAGACTATCCCGGAAGTGCTTGACGATCCCCAGGTTCAGCATCTCGGCACGTTTTACAATCAGGTCCATCCGGCCGAGGGTCCGTTGACCTTGATCAATCGCCCGGTCTGGATTGACGGGAGCCGTGACATTCGCGCGTTGCCGCCGCCGACCCTCGGTCAACATAACTCAGAGCTATTGGATGAATGACCGAGATTCAATGGTGGCGATCGGCTGAGAAGGAGTCATGTCGCCGTGGCCGGCAAAGAGTCAAAAAGAAAACAAACGGGGGGATAAGGAATGCGCTTTCTAACATCATTGGTCGTGGCGATGATCATGACGATGTCGGCCGGGGTCGGCGCGCGCGCGGCGGACTGGCCGGCGAGCCCGATCCACATGATCGTCCCGTTTGGTGCAGGCGGCGCGGCTGATATCTTAACGCGGCTCGTTGCCGAAAAACTGAGTGCTTCCCTGGGGCAATCGGTTGTCGTCGAAGACCGGCCAGGTGCTGGCGGCAATATCGGCGGCGCATTCGTTGCTCATGCCAACCCGGATGGTTACACCCTGTTGATGAGCGGCAGTCCGACACATTCGGTCGGTCCCCACCTTTATAAAAATCTTGCTTACGATCCGATGCGCGATGTGCCGCCGGTGGCAATGATCGCAGCGGGCCCTAATCTGCTGGTGGTCAATCCGGCATTGCCGGTTCATTCGCTTGGCGATCTTGTCGCGCTCGCGCGCCGGAAACCCGGTCAGCTGACTTATTCTTCGGCTGGTGTTGGAACGTCGGGTCATTTGGCGGCGGAATTTCTCAAGAAAGCTGCCGGTATATCGGCGCGCCATATTCCTTTCAAAAGCGGGCCAGAGGCGGTGACGGCTGTTCTGTCCGGTCAGATCGACTTCATGTTCTTCACCGTGCCGGCTTTGTTGCCGCAGGTGAAGGCCGGTAAGTTGCGCGCGTTGGCTATCACGAGTCTCACGCGGAGCAAGTTGGTGCCGGACATCGCCACCGTCGCTGAATCCGGCTATCCGGATTTTGAAGTGTTGGCCTGGTATGGTCTGTTTGCGCCGCGAGGCACTCCAGCGCCGATTACGGCCCGGCTGAGTCAGGAGATCGGCAAGATTGTCGCCTCGCCGGAAGTTCAGGAAAAGATGGCCCGCCTTGGCGTCGAGCCAAAGTATCTGGATTCGAAACAGCTCACTGAATTCATTACCGATGAATCGGCGAAATGGGGCGCCCTGATCAAGGACGCGGGCATCGAGCCCAAATAACCGGAATAGAGCGACATCATCATGCGGCTCCATGACTATTCTCTACACGTTTACGCCTTGCGTTATGAACGGCCGATTCAATGGAGTGACATCGTCGAGGAGGCAGCGCCCTACGTCCTGCTGCGGTTGCAAGACGATATGGGAGCTGTCGGCGTTGCCGAGGTGACGGTGAAGCCGACATGGTGCGGCGTGAATGCCCGAACCCTGACGGTGGCGGTCGAGGACATCTTTATGCCGATTCTGGCTCAGATCGACTTGACCGATCCGGTTCAGGTGCGTCGGACGCTCGACCGCATTCCGGAGAATACGGCTGCCAAGACGTTGATTGATAATGCCTGTTGGGATCTTTACGCGGCGCGAAGCGGTCAATCGCTGCGGGGCCATTGGGGCGGATCGGGTCGCGTCGAGGTGTCCTGGGCGCTGACACGTCAACCGCCGCAGGCCATGGCGAACGAAGCGGAGACGATGGTGGCGCGCCATGGCTTTCGCACCATCAAGGTGAAAGGCGGCCAGGGAATTGCGGTCGACCGCGCCGTCATGAAAGCGATTCGTGATGCTGTCGGCGATCGCATCAGGCTCTATGTCGACGCCAATGGTGCTTACCCTTATGCCGAGGCGGCAGACTACGTCCGGGCGATGGCCGATTTCGGCGCCGAGATGGTCGAAGACCCCTGCGTGACGGCACCGGACGGTAAGTTTCGGCAGTTGCAGGAGGTCGGGCCAGTGCCGGTGCTGGTCGATTTCGGTTGCACATCGATCCGGGATGCGGCGAGTTATATCGCGAATGGGACCAAGGCCCTGAGCCTCAAACCCGGGCGGTTTGGATTGACCGATTCGCGCGCCATGCTGCAACTTGCCGATGCCGCTTCTTGTCATTCGATAGCCGGTTTAATGGGTGAAAGCACGGTCGGTACTTTCTTGGGCTTGCAATTCGCTTCGATCTTGCATGCGTCACCGTTACCGGCGGAATTGTCCGGTTATCTTGGCATGACTGAGCACGTCACTACGACTATTCCAAAGATCGAGAATGGCGAGGTGCAACTGCCGGATTCCGCTTCGGTCGCAAGCATGGTCGACTTCGATGCTGTCGAGTTTTATGGCCAACGGGGCCAAGATCAGATCCGTTAAGTGCGACCGGAGCCGTCGCGTCATATTGACTGGCCCGTTGGATCAAGGCCGGACAAAGGTCGTCTTCATGTCTCGGGATGACCTCGTGCGGCCATCTCGAGACACCGCGGCGGAGGCTGCTCCACAGTTTCGAATGACAGACTGTCTGTGCCCGGAGGGTATGCATCCAGGCACAGACAGGGCTCGCCGGATCGGCTATTTCCTTGCCATGGGAGCGACCGCGTCCTCATAAGGATAGCTTTGCGGCATGATCTTGAGCGCGACTGAAATTTTCTGCGTCGCATCGACATTGGCCCGGCTGAACGTCCCGTCAGGCGAATAGACTTTGTACATATGCTCGAGAGCGGCCTTCAGGACGGTCGGGTTAGCATTGGCAAAATGCTTCTTGGCGATTTCGAACGTGTCGTCGTGGTGGCCTTTGATGTATTGTTGGGCCTCTACGAGGGCATCGAACACACCCTTGGCGTCGTTGGGAGATTTGTTGAGAAAAGCTTTGCTGGTCGAAAGCGGGGCCGACGAAAATGCGTCGAGTTTGGCGGCGACATCCACGACCACATTGGCGATGCCCTGGTTGACCGCGATGCTGACGAACGGCTCGAATAGCATCGCCGCATCTGCGCGTTTGCTCTTGAGCGCGCCTAGCAATTCGCCGCCGCCGCCGACCGATACCAGGCTCACATCTTTGGCCGGGTCCATGCCAGCCTGGATCAGGAAATAGCGGGTCAGGTTGGCCGTGAGCGAGCCGGGGCTGGTAACGGCAATCGTTTTTCCTTTAAGGTCGGCGACGGATTTGATGCCGGCGTCCGGACGGGCAATCAACGAAAATGGCACGCGCGAAGTCTGCGCGAAAAACAGCATGACGTCGACGCCTCTGGCGCGCATCAGGCCGACTTCGGGGAACCCTGTGCCGACGATTTGAACTTCGCCGGCGATGTAGGCTTTCATGGCTTCGCCGCCGCCGCGGCTGGTCACGACATCGACCTCGACGCCGTGCTTTTTGAACAGGCCTTTCGCCTGAGCGACGAATATCGGCATCGACTCCAGCGACATCACCGGCAAAGCAATCTTGACCGGCTCGGCTGAAGCCATCGCCGGCAAAGCGCAAAGCGCCCCGATCATCGCCAATATTTTCATCGAAAGTCGCATGGCATCCTCCCTGTTTCAATTTTGGTTGGTCTGATTAAAGCAGCGATCCATCACTTCTCATCGGCGAACCGCCAATGCACCAGTACATGGCCAAGCGCGTCGACCGCGAAGCTGAGCGCTGCCGCAAAAATCGCCAGGGCAATAATGCCGAGATACAAGGTCGGCGTGTCCAGCGTGCCGGATGCATAAAGGATCATGTGACCGAGGCCGGATCGGGACGCGACAAATTCACCGATGACTGCGCCGATTAATGCGAGCCCTGAGCCGATCTTGAGGCCGGTATAGATACTCGGCAGCGACGATGGCACGACCACTTTCCAGAAGATCTGCCAGCGGTTGGCGCCCATGACCCATAGGGCGTCGACCAGCGTGCGCTCGAGGCGGAGCGAGGCGGTGTAAACCGGAATGAACATCGCAAAGAAGACGATGTAGACGCTGATGCCAATTTTCGACGCCAGTCCGAGCCCGAGCCAGAGAATGAATAGCGGGGCGATCACAATGACTGGAATGCCGTTAAGCACCATCAGGAAGGGTTCTATGACCCGCGACAGCGTGCGCGACTGCGGCAGTACCAGGCCCGTGGCGATGCCGGCCAGCGAACCGGCGATCAGTCCGAGCATAGTCTCGAACACGGTGATGCCAATATTGGGCATCAGCGTGCCTTCGCCGTATTGGGCCTGCAAGGCGTGGTAAATTTCGGTTGGGCTCGAAAAGAAGAGCTTGCTCAGAATGCCGTAGCGGACACCGAGTTCGGTTCCAAGCAGCAGCACCGCCAGCACCAGGAGCCGGCCGAGCGTTACGATCAGGTTATGCCACGATATTGTCATGCCGCCGTCTCATTCATCCCGGTGACGCTGATGTCGAGAGCGTCCCAGATGCGCTTGAAATAGGTTGCGTACTCCGGCATTGCCGGTACGTCGGCAACGCTCTTGGCGCCGCGGCTGAACGGGATGTCGAAGATCTCCTTGACGGTGCCGGGCCTGCGGCTGAGGACGACGACCCGGTCGGCCATGGAAATGGCTTCCGAGATATCGTGCGTGACGAGCAGCACGCTGCGTTTTCCGGCGCGACAGATCTTGACCACGTCGTTTTCAATGACGACGCGGGTCTGGGCGTCGAGCGCAGCGAACGGTTCGTCGAGCAGCAGGACTTCCGGTTCCATCGCCAAAGTCTGCGCCAAGGCCGCACGTTTCTGCATGCCGCCCGAGAGGGCGTGAGGATATTTGCGCTCAAAGCCGCCAAGCCCGTATTGCCGCATCAAGGTGACGGCCTTGTCACGGCGAAAGCTCTTTGGTTCGCCGCGGATTTCCAGCCCCAATTCGACGTTCTCGACAACCGATCGCCAGGGCAGCAGTGTGCTTTGTTGAAACATCATGCCGATCAGGCGGTTCTGTCCCTTAACCGGCCGCCCGTCGATAAGGATATCGCCTGCTGTCGGCTTGCGCAGACCGGTCGCGAGGCTCAGCAGCGTTGACTTGCCGCAACCGCTCGGCCCGACGACAGCTACGATTTCATCCTCGCCGCAGGTGAAAGAGACGTCGTGCAGCACGTCGATCGTGTTGCGCTTGGTGGGGAAGTGAAAGCTGATGTTGCGGAATTCGAGCATGATAATGTTTCGGTTTCAGCGGGCGTTGCCGGCGCCGGCGACCGGTTTGCCGATGCCGAGTGGTTCCGCGTCGATAAGGACAAAGGCCACCCGTGCCCGTGTCGCGCTACGGTTTGCCCAAGCGTGATTGGTGCCGCGCTGAACCAGGACTTCGCCAGCCTTCAATGTGACCGAGGTGTCGTCCATATCCATGTCGATTTCACCTTCGAGCACGATGACGTAGTCGATGGTTTCGGTGCGATGCAGGTGCGGCGTGTTGCCCGGCGGGAAATCGATGATGGCAAAGCGGGTGCCCATGGCCGGCGGCGCGGTGCCCATGATGCGGGCGCCCATATCCTCGATGTCGGTGCCGATTTCGATGCCGGCCGGACACTTGTCGGTCGCCCAGATAAGCGTGGATACGGTGCCGGGGGACGGGAATTTGGCATTGCTCGCCGGGCCGTCGATCAGGGCTTTTGCGACGTTGGCGGCGTCGTGTCCGGTGACAACGCGGCGGATCGGTGGGTATTCGGATTTTTGATTCATGCGCTTTGCTCGCTGAAGTCGTTCACGGACCGATGACCTGGAAGTCCATCGGGAAGTCGTGCATGCGTCGCGCGCCGGCCTCAGTGATATGCACTGTTTCGGCGAAAACACAGCCGGTCTTGCCGTCCTGCCACTTCGGATCGAAGAGATCGATGTTGAAGGCGAACACCATGCCCGGACGGAAGTGGTCGCCGACCGACTTGAGCGCTTCCTGGTCGGCTTTGAGAGCGTGGTGGCGATAGCGCGGATATTCCAGCGAGGCCAAACCGTGGCCGTGAATGCCGGTTTCACACATGCCAAGACCAAGGTCATGGATGACATCTCGGACATGATCCATGGCGGCCGCGATCGGTTTGCCGGGGCCGAAGCGTTTCATGCCTTCGTCGAAAGCGGCCACGCAACCGTCGTAGATCCGGCGCTGGTCGCGCTCCGGCTCGCCGAGCGAAAACGTCCGCTCAACGTGGGTGAAATATCCGCCGGTCTTTGGATGAATCTCGCAAGTGATCAGATCGCCGGCTTCCATCGGTCGAACCGTTGGTAACCGAAAAGGGTGCGGCGATGGATAGCGGTCGCAGGCCCACAGGAACAGCGTCGGCTCTTCGCCTCCATTGGCCAGCATGGTCTCCATCATGCTGCCATAGACTTCCGACTCGCGTACGCCCGGCCGCGCGATGTCACGGCAGGTTTGCAACATCATGTCACCGAGTTTGGCCGCGTCTTCGAGGATCGCGATTTCTTCGTCGCTTTTGACGGTACGCTGCAATTCCAGCATGTCGTCGAGATTGACGAAGTCGGCTTTCGGCAGCAATTCGAGCAGGCGCGTGTAAACGCTGTGCGGCAGCCAGCCGTCGGGATCGAGCGGTCCGGCAAGTCCGTCCATGCCGATGCGTGCGCCGGCCAGGTTCAATTCGTTGATCCGGTGCGCCACCGTGTCGGCCCATGGGCCGCGACGGGAGCGGATGTCGGACACCCAGTCCTGGCTGGCGCGCCAGCCGTCGAGAAAAGTCGGCATGAAAACGAAGCACGTAGGATCGCCGTGGCGCGGGAACACGAGAATGTTGTGTTCTGCGTTGCCGCCGACCGGGCAGAGGTAGCGCGCATTGGCGGTGCAGAAATCCCACATCGCCGGCCAGCCCCACAGCACCAGGCAATCGAGCCCACGTCTGTCCATTTCACGACGGGTTGTTTCCCAGCGCCGGTCACGTTCGGCGAGCGACAGGCGGGGTAGTTCCAGGCGGCTGCGCATTGGCCGGTTTCCTCATGCTTGAACGAGTTTTAGATGCCGCGCGCCTGCATGCGCTTGAGGCTGTCGAGATAATCGCCGATAGCCCGTTCGATGTCGTACTGGGCCGTAAAGCCGAGCTCCGTGCGGGCGCGGCTGACGTCGTAAACTCCGTGCGGCGGATAGGGCATGCCGAGGAAATTGGTGCCGGGCCCGATCTTGATGTCGGCACCGGGAATCTTCTTGCGCAACACGTCGGCAAAATCATTGAGCGAATGAGCGACGCCGCTTCCGATATTGTAGACGCGGCTTGGCACCTTGTCGGCAACGGTGGCGAGGTAGATGCCGGCAGCGGAATCCTTATTGTAAATGAAATCGTCCTTGGCATCGCCGCCGGCGGGATGATGAAACGGCAAGCCGTGAAATGGATTTTCGACGATCTGGCTGGTCACGCCCATTTTGCCATGGCGGGCCGTTTTGCCGGGCCCATAGGTGGTGGCAAAACGTATTATGGCGACATCGACGCCCATGTTGTTGGCGTAATAGATGCCGGTCTGTTCGCCCATCAACTTGGCGCTGTCGTAAATCCGCTGCGGATTCTTGGGCGCATCTTCCGGGATCGGCTTGTAGTGCGGCGGGCCATATTCGCCTAGGACGGGACCGTAGATTCCTTTGGCGCTGGTATAGACCACCCGGCGGATGTCGAAGGCGCGCGCTGCCTCAAGCACATTGACCATGCCCATCACATTGACCTGAATGCTCAATGCCGGATTGGAGGCCGAGACCGCGCCGACAAAGGCCGCGGCATGTACGATGTGCGTGACTTTGTGCTTCTTGATGATTTCAAGCAGGCGCGGCCAATCGAGAATGTCCCCGGCCTCGAAGTCGATATTGTCGACGATGTCGTCAATCAGTCGGTCGTCGCGGTGGCGCGCCATCACCACGGGGCGATGACCTTCGTTTACGAATTTTCTGCTGGTCTCGGCGCCGATGACACCCATACCGCCCGTGATCAGCACCTTCATCGCTTTCTCCCGCCGACAGCCGGGGCCTTGACGACCCCTCTTTTAATTAACCCCCGGGTGAGTTAAGAGAGAACACCAGAACTTGTCAAGCGAGCCGGCGTCGTCGGCCCTTGTGCCGCGCGCGTCGCCATCCGGGCGCGCTGCCACCGTTGGAAATCTGAGACGATGAAATTGGATCGCGACAGTAGGGGACCCGGTGTGAATGCGACGCGACGATCGGCACATCGCGTCCGCAACGGCGTGACGCCCGAAATTGTTGCGCCCGCCATGGTGGTCAAAAAACGCCCGCGGAAAACCAAAGGGAGTGAGCCAACCAATTCCGAAGTGAGCGCCGTCACGGCGCGCAAACGCGATGCCGCCGCCACCCGTGCGCGCATCCTCGACGCCGCCATGGAGGAGTTCGCCGTGCGCGGGATGCCGGACGCCCGCATTGAGGATGTGGCGCTGCGTGCCGATACCAATCGGCGGATGATCTATTACTATTTCGGCAGCAAAGAGGGGCTATACCTTGCCGCGCTTGAGGCCGTTTATGCCGGCTTGATGAATGAAGAGCGCAAGATCGACGTCGAGACGCTGGATCCGGTCGAAGCGATCGAAGAACTCGTACGTCTCAAGATCGACCATTACACGACGAATCCGAAATTCATCGCTTTCCTGAATATGGAAAACCTGTATCGGGCCCGCTACCTGAAGAACTCGAAGCGGCTCGCCGATTTCAAGGCGCCGTTTACCAAGATCATCGCGCGCGTCCTGGAGCGTGGACAACGTCTCGGCATATTCCGCGCCGACGTCGATCCGGTCGATCTGTATATTTCGATCTGCGCGCTCGGTTATTTGTATTTCTCGAACCAATACACGCTCGGGGTTATTTTCGGTCGCGACATGATTGCGCCGAAGCTGCTGAAACAGCGCAAGACGTCGATCTGCGAGATGGTTATCAGCTATCTGAAATACCCCAATATCGATCTCCACCATGAGGTGAAGGGGCGCAAAAAGTAGCGACGCGCTCGCCGTGCCGCAGCGTTCGGGCCGCCCGGCCCGGGCCAATCAATAACCAAATACAAAAAATAGGGAGCTGGAATGTCTAAAGGTTCATTGGGGGTCCGTCCGTTTGTCGCGGCTATCGCTTTCTCGGTGCTCGCATTCGCTGCCGCGAAGGCCGAAACTTTTCCGGCCCGGCCGGTCAAAATCATCGTGCAAACCGGCGCCGGTTCATCAATCGATGTCGCCGCACGAATTCTGGCGGCCAAGTTGACGACGCTTTGGGGCCAACAAGCTGTTGTTATCAATCAGCCGGGCGCTGGCGGTGCGTTGGCGACCAAGGCGTTGGCCGCAGCCGCGCCTGACGGCGAAACGCTGCTGCTGGCGGCATCGTCGATCTTCATCGCGCTGCCGGAGATCCAGAAGGCGCGAGCCGCTGATGTCGATAGCCTGGTGCCGATTTCATTCATTGGCGAGCAGCCGATGGTGGTCGCGGTCGCGGCCGATAGCAAGGTTCGGTCGTTCGCCGACTTGCTGGCGTTGATGCGCAAGACGCCGGATGGACTTAATTGCGCTGTTTCGACCAGGGGCGGACTATCCCATCTCACAGGCGAGGCGCTGCGTGAGAAATCCGCAACCAATATGAACTTCATCTATTATCCCGGAACGGCCCAGGCGCTCACCGATATTCTTGGCGGCCGGGTGCCCATGGGCGTCGACAGTCTGTCCGCCTATATCGGGCCAGCCGCCGGCGGCAAGATCAAGATTGTCGCGGTCGGCTCGGCCAAGCGTCTTGCCCGTCTGCCGGATGTGCCGACAGTGGCCGAGACGCTCCCTGGCTTTGAGGCTACCGCCTGGCTGGTGCTGGTGGCGCCTAAAGGAACGCCGGCCGGTATCGTCGACAAGATCGGTGCGGACGTTAATGCACTGCTGGCCGATCCGGAGGTTGTCAAAAGTCTGGACAAGGTCGGCACTTTTGTCCGCCCGATGCCGACTTCGCAGGTCAAAGCTTTTGTGACGTCCGAACGCCAGAAGTGGGCGCCAATCGTAAGAAAATTCGCCACACAGTAAGGGGCGCGAAACTCATCCTGACGTGATGGACGACAGGGTGGGTCTTTTTACCGGAGATCGCTCGTTCTGGACGTTCTCGCACGGTGAGCCCGGATAGTTCTGGATCGGTGTGATTCCCAGGCGAGCAGTTGCAGGCCTTCCTCGCGTCAGATCCGCTCGACTTTCTTGTGATCGACGGTCCGGCCTTAGGCCCGCAGCAGCTCGCCGATCTTGCGGTAGCCCTAGCGGCCGTACTGCTTGGCCAGCCGGATCAGGGCCAGCCGGATCAGCGCCAGACGCAGGTCGTCCTTGTTCCTGGGAACGGCCTCATAGCGTTGCGTGCTGCGGGCCACGCCGAGGACCAGGGCAATCGATTCGCGATCGAAAAACGCTGATTTTGGTGGGAGAAAATGGCGCGCCCGACACGATTCGAACGTGTGACCTTTGCCTTCGGAGCAATTTAACCTGCCCTTCGACGCTTTTCGATGGGTTTCGCTCCTATGCGCTATGCTACTGTAATCACTAAACAAATTGAATTTTCGAGCCGCCTGACGTATCCTCGAATACGCTCCGACTTGCGGCCGGCTGCTTACGTGGTGCTTACGCGAGAATGGGAGTTTGGACGGGAGAATTCCCATGGCTAGGCTCACAAAGCGGCTCGTCGACGCTGCGGAGTCGCGAGAGAAGGACTACGTCATCTGGGATGACGAGCTACCAGGTTTCGGCCTCCGCGTCTTCGCTTCAGGCAAGCGCAGCTACGTCCTCCAATACCGAGCCTTAGGCCGCTCGCGCCGCTATACCATCGGCTTGCATGGCGTCTGGACCGCCGAAAGCGCGAGGCAGGAGGCGAAGGTCCAGTTGGGCCGCGTCGCGCAGGGCGACAATCCCGCAGAGGAACGCCAGCTCGATCACAAGGCCATCACCGTCAAGGAGCTTTGCACGCTCTATCTCAATGACCTCAACGCAGGTCTCATCCTGGGGAAAGGCGGCCGGCCCAAGAAGCCTACGACCGTCGTCACGGATACAGGGCGCATCGAGCGGCACATTATCCCCCTCTTGGGGACTCGCCGGGTGAAGGATCTGACCAAGGCCGACATTAACAAGGTCCTGAAGGACATCATGGCCGGCAAGACGCGAGTGTCGGTCAAGACGAAGAAGCTGCGCGGCAAGGCCATTGTCCGCGGCGGCGCCGGAACGGCCACGCGCACGGTCGGCCTCCTCGGTGGCATCCTCACCTACGCCGTCGAAGCCGGCATCATTGCGATCAACCCGGCCCACGGCCTTCGGAAGCCCAAGGACAATGTCCGCACTCGCCGGCTGACCGAGGCAGAATATCGGACGCTGGGCGAAATGCTGCGGAAAGCCGAGCAGGAGGAGAAGTACGCGACGACGGTCCAGATCATCCGCCAGATCGCGCTGACCGGCTGCCGGCGGAGCGAGATGATCGGCCTCATGTGGGCCGAAGCCGATACCGATGGAAGCTGCCTCCGGCTGATTGATAGCAAGGAGGGGACCTCGATCCGGCCAATGGGTCTGCCCGTTGTCGAGTTTCTCGAGGCGCGCCGGGAGACGTCATCCGGCACTTATGTCTTCCCGGGCTACGGCGACGATAATGCGTTCGGCAGCTTCCCCAACCACTGGGAGCAGATTTTCAAGGACTCGCCGCTCTCTGACGTCACGCCGCATGTCTTGCGCCACAGCTTTGCGAGCGTCGGCAACGATCTCGGCTTCACGGAGGTGACGATCGCGGCTCTGGTCGGTCATGTAAAGGGGTCCGTCACCAGCAAATATATCCACACGCTCGACACAGCCCTCATCATGGCGGCGGACACAATCGCCGGCTACATTGAAGGCCTGCTCGATGGGAAGGAGTTCAAGCAGACTGCCTACGCGCTCGATCGGAATTCTCGAAAAGCGGCTCTCGCTCGCTTTCTTCGCAAGGCGGCCGGCGATGACCAACCTCGGGGCAGCGAAGATCAGCGCCTTGCTGACATGCCGTTGCTACTATCTGGCGTCAGCGCGCCTTGATCATTGGGGGAACAAGCCCGTCTCGCATGCCTAGTTGGACACCATTCCAACGCGTCCGCTTGTCGAGTGTCGATTATCACTGTACACCTTATCGTCTCAGGATCCCTCTATGACTCGATAGGCGATGCATCCAGGAACGACAGTCCGGCAGGATTGCCTTGAAAAGCACGGATTGAGCGTGACCGACGCCGCCCGTGTCCTGGGCGTAGATCGGCAGACCCTGAGCAACCTCCTGAACGCGCGGTCGGGTATCTCGCCAGAGATGGCCATTCGGCTTGAGAAGGCGTTCGGGACGCCCGCACGCGAATGGTTGATCCGGCAGCTTGACCACGAACTGGCCGAGGCTATGCGCCGGGTCGACCAGATAGAGGTTGAGCCTTTCCACGCTCCCGCTGGCGAAAGGCGTGGCGACGAATGAACGCGGTCGAGATTGAGGAAGCCGTCACCGAGCTCGCGGAAAAGCCCTTCGACGCGGCGGAATTTCCGTATCAGTTCCTCGCAGCCTTCGGGAACAAGGACACCACCGTCAAACGGCTGCGCGTCGGATCGACCAACGCATCCGACCTGCCCGGCGGCGTTCTCCAGCGAAGCAACATTCACATCGCCGTCGCACCACCCGGCAAGGTGACGCAGACGCTCGCGGCTCTGCGCGTCAGTCCCGCGACGACGAAGGCTAAGGCGAGGTTTATCCTAGCTACCGACGGCGACGGCTTCGAGGCCGAGGAATTGGAGTCCGGCGAGACGGTCGCCTGCGCTTATGCTGACTTCCCCAACCATTTCGGCTTCTTCCTGTCACTGGCAGGCATCACCACCGTCAAGCAGGTGCGCGAAAGCTCGTTCGATATTCGCGCCACCAGCCGCCTCAACCGGCTCTATGTCGAGCTTCTGAAAGACAATTCCGCTTGGGCGAGCGCCGAACGTCGCCACGACATGAATCATTTCATGGCGCGGCTGATCTTCTGCTTCTTCGCTGAGGATACTGACATCTTCGGCAAGATCGGCCTGTTCACCGAGACGGTTGAGCGGATGAGCGACCGGGACTCGTCCAACACCCACGAGGTGATCGGGACATTGTTCCGCGCCTTGAACACCAAGGGGCCGGATCGTGAGGCGGCGGGGATTCCCCGGTGGGCGGCCCGCGCCGACCAGTTCCCCTATGTGAACGGCGGGCTGTTTTCCGGCAACATGGAGGTGCCGCGCTTCAGCCGCATCGCGCGCTCATATCTTCTCCATATCGGCAATCTCGACTGGACGAAGATCAACCCCGACATCTTTGGGTCGATGATTCAGGCCGTCGCCGATGACGAGGAGCGCGGCGCCCTCGGGATGCACTACACCAGCGTCCCGAATATCCTGAAAGTCCTCAACCCACTTTTCCTCGATGACCTGCGCGAGCGTCTTGCGGAAGCGGGCGACAACGCCCGCACGCTCTTGAATCTCCGCAAGCGCATGTCGCGGATCCGCGTCTTCGATCCCGCCTGCGGCTCCGGCAATTTCCTCGTCATCGCGTATAAGGAGATGAGGTTCATCGAGGCCGAGATCAACAAGCGGCGCGGCGAGCCGGATCGGTCGTCGGAAATTCCGCTCACCAATTTCCGGGGCATCGAACTTCGCGATTTCCCGGCCGAGATCGCCCGTCTCGCCCTCATCATCGCCGAGTTTCAATGCGACGTGATCTATCGCGGCAAGCAGCTTGCCTTGAATGAGTTTCTGCCGCTGTCGAAGGAAAACTGG
>WGNB01000007.1 GCA_016124795.1 Rhodopseudomonas sp.
GGCCGAAGCCGCCGGCGCGCGTCTCGTTCGGCGGCCGGGCCGCGCTGTCGATGGTGGTGATGTTTCCGCAGATCATCGGCGGCGCGATGATCGCCTTCAACCCGCACGACCTCTACGGCTTCTACGATCTGTGCGGCCGGATCTATCCCGGCCTCGGCGCGCTGTACGACCAGACGGTCGGCGGCCTGATCGTCTGGATTCCACCGTCGATGATGAGCGTCGTCGGGCTGCTGTTCGTATTGAATGCGCTGCGGCGCGCCGACGACCAAAAAGCCAAGGAGCGAAGCGATGACGACACCGACACCCGGCCTTATCTCGATGCCAGCCAGTGGACCGGCTAAAGCGCTCTTAATCGGGGCAGCGCTGGCCGCGGCCCTGCTGACGACTACTGCCCCCGCTGCCGCCGCCGGCCTGTCGATCGAGAAGCCGTGGATCAGGCTGATCATCAAGGCGCGTCCGGCCGCCGGCTATTTCACCGTCAGGAACGACACCGACAAGGCGGCCGAATTGACCGGCGCCGCCTCGCCGGCCTGCGGCATGGTGATGCTGCATCAAAGCGTCGAGGAAAACGGCGTCGGCAAGATGCTGCCAGTCAATAGTGTCGCGGTGCCGGCGCATGGCGCGCTGACCTTCGCGCCCGGCGGCTATCACCTGATGTGCATGCAGCCGCAAGCCGCGATGGCGGTCGGCAAGAGCGTGCCGCTGACGCTGAAATTCGCCGACGGTCAGAGCCTGACCGCGTCTTTCCCGGTCAAAGGCCCCGGCGGGAAGTAAGCCCAACCCGTCATCCTGAGGCGCGAGCGCGACAACGTCGCGTGCGCCTCGAAGGATGAACGGCCCCATCCTTCGAGGCTCGCCCTGCGGGCGAGCACCTCAGGATGACGGCACTGATCTTAAAACCAGCTCAACATCCGGCGCCACCAGCTATCGCTGCCGGCGCCGGCGACGAGCGCCCGCATGTCGGCGGTGACGCCGTCGAGCTTGCCGTCGGGCGTGGTCAGTCCGGTGAACAGCAACTTGATGTCGCCGGCGCGATTGAAGGCATAAACCGCCGAGCCATGCGTCACCTCGTAAGGCTTGCCATTACCGCCCGGCGTCACCGAATAGGCGACGCGATAGCGCTTGGCGAGCGCGGCCAGTTGATTGGCCGAGCCGCGCAGGCCGACGATCTGCGGCGCGAAAGCGCCGGTGAAATCCTTCAACGCCTGCAACGTGTCGCGATTGGGATCGACGGTGACGAACAGCACCCGCACATCGTCGGCCTTCGGCCCGAGCGACTTGAGCACCTGAGTGATATTCATCAGGGTCGCCGGACACACATCGGGACAAAAGGTGTAGCCGAAATACAAGAGGACGATCTTGTCCTTGAAATCGGCGGCGGTCACCGTCTGGCCGTCCGACGCGCGCGTCATGGTGAAGTCGAGCGGCGGCAGCGCGCCGGTCATGTCGGTGGAATTCCACGCTTTGGCCGGTCCGGACGCGATGCAAAACACCGCGATCAGCGCGGCGATCACGATAGCCGATAATGGGCTGCGCGGCCGTTGTGCAACATGACGTAATTGTAATGAATCTCGCATGGCGAAGCTTCAACCTATCGCGGGCCGCCCCCTGCGATGTCTTAGCGTAGCACTCTACAGTGGCTGGAGTGAGACTGTGAACGAAAAAAGGCCGTCCTTGAAGGACGGCCTTTCCACAAGGGCAAGCGCAATCCGCTTCGGTTACGGACAGTTGGTCTTGCTCACGGTCTTCTCGCCGGTCAGGTCCTGCTTGTGAACCGTCTTGGTCGTGCAGTCGCCATAGGCGCCGGTGCCGGTCGTCTCGGTCGTGGTCTTCGATTCGGTGCCGAGGAAGCCGCCGCGCTCATGGGTCACGGTCGTGGTCTCCGGCGCCGGTGTGACCACCACGGCATCGGGCGCACGTTCCTTGGTGATGACGGTGGTCTGCGCCTGGGCGGCAAGCGCGCCGAACGTGGTCGCCGACAGGACCAATGCAAAGGCTGTCAATTTCATCTTCATCGAAGTCGCCTCCGGTTGATTACGATCTGGAACTCACAGGCAGGAGCTCAAGCTTGGGCCAACAACGTCGAGCGCCGGTGAATGTTCCTGGGCCGCGCCGCGCGGTTAACGCCCATTGGCCGTGACAACGCTCGGCCGGACTCAGTCGCACTTGCTCTTGGTCGAATTCACCGACCGGCTTTCCTTGCCGGTCTTGGTCACGCAATCGGCCTTGATGCTGCCGCTGGCCTGTCCCGTGGTTTCGGTCTGCGACTTGTCCTTCGCCTGCGCATCCTTGGTATGCGCGTCTTGCGCCTTGGATTGCGCCTTGGTTTGCGCCTCGGCATTCGCCTTCGGCTTTTCGCCGACACCCTTGATGTCGCGATTGACGTCGAGTACCACCGGGGCCTTGCCGTCGCGGTTGATGATGACGGTCGAATCGTCGTGGCCGGGAATGACCGTGGTCTGCGCCTGCGCCGCGATCGGCAGCGACAGCATGACCCATGCGCCGGCGCAGAACGCCGCGCGTAACATAGCCGTTTTCATATGCGTGTCCTCTCGCAAACGTGATTGAATGCTGCCGGTCAACGCCTTACGGTGCGCGCGAGTTCCTTCGAGGCAGAAGCCGAGGACAACAACCAAGGACCGCACAAGTGATCGATCTCTATACCTGGACCACGCCGAACGGCCGCAAGGCTTCCATCATGCTGGAAGAAATCGGCCTGCCTTACACTGTCCACCCCATCGACATTTCAAAGGATGAACAATTCGCGCCGGCCTTTCTCAAGATCGCGCCGAACAATCGCATTCCGGCCATCGTCGATAACGATAACGGCATGGCGCTGATGGAGTCGGGCGCGATCCTGATCTATCTCGCCGACAAGACCGGCAAGCTTTTGGCCAAGTCCGGCGAAGACCGCTACAAGGCGATCGAATGGACCATGTGGCAGATGGGCGGCCTCGGCCCGATGCTCGGTCAGGTGCATCACTTCGTGAAATATAATCCCGGCAAGTCGGCCTATGCCGAGGAACGCTTCTCCAAGGAAGCGCTGCGGCTTTACAAAGTGCTCAACACCCAGCTCGAAGGCAAGGACTTCATCTGCGGCGATTATTCGATCGCCGACATTGCCTGCTGGCCCTGGGTGTCGCGCTTCGAATGGCAGGCGGTCGACCTGAACCAGTTCCCCAACGTCAAGCGCTGGTACACCACCATCGCCGCCCGCCCGGCGGTGCAGAAGGGCTACAAGGTGCCGAAGGACATGGGGCCGATCCCGATGCCGGCCTGACACGACCGGCCACGCTGGATCGACAAAAAAGCCCCGGCTCACGCCGGGGCTTTTCACTTTTATAAAGACCGCCGAGGACAGGAGCTTCGCGGACTTTGCGTTACGCCGGACTTATTCGCAGAACCAGACCGGGCCGACCATGATGCAACCGCGACGATTCCAGTCGCGCGGACGCCGATCATAACGATGCCAGCCGTGCGGCGCCGACTTATAACGGTGACCCGGCACGTAACGCGGCCGATGACGGCGATCGTCGTAGTGATCGTTGCGATGCGAATATTGCACCTGGAGCAATGACGGCTGCGCCGCCTGGATCGCGACCGGTGCGACCGGCGCGGCCGAGGCCGGCGCGGCGGCCAAGGCAAAGCCGGACATCGACAAGGCGGCTGCGAGGTAAATCGCTTTCATGAAGTTTTCCTTTTTGTGCAGTGATCGTTGTAATGGAAATCGCGCCATCCGCTTCCGATCGCGGACATGGCCCGGCCAAAGTGAAGAAAGCGCCGATCAACGAACCAGGTCGAGAATGGTTCCAGCGCTTTCGATCATGAAGGCCATGACGACCTCTCATTGATCAAACGCGCGACGACATAAAAACCTGCGGTCGATCCATGAAGCGACAGCATTCACAACCAACGACAAGCGGCGCGCTCGACCGCAACGATATCGCCCTTGCAACACTCAACTTGCAACACTCAACTTGCAAAACTCGAAATGAACCCGCCAACGGTCATTGATGGTGATGATCGGTTGCGCTCGCCTTCAAGCCTGTGCGACCCGACGCTGTTGCGGCGACGCAATTCGGCAAGCGATTGAGTCGCGTTCGGCGCCGGCGACAGGTCGCCCGCCACACGGCGCGGCAGACGGCCCACGCAGCCCAAACCGCCGGTCGTCCGTCGATACCGGCGCGCGCCGCCGTTTGGCGGTCCTCGTCCAAAATGCTACCGAGACGCCCGATACCGAACCGATTCCGCAATGATTCCGCGTCAATTTTCCGCCCGATTGGGCTAGCATTGGGACATCATGGCCACCCGACCGAAAAATCCCGAGCCACGCCCGCAACCGCGGCTCTATCTCATGACGCCACCGGTCGATGACGCCGCGGTTTTCGTCGCGCCGCTCGCCAAGGCGCTGGCCGCCGGCGATGTCGCCGCCGTGCTGCTGCAACTGGCGGATGCCGACGAGCGCAGCCAGATCAATCGGATCAAGGCGCTGATCGCGCCGGTCCAGGCAGCCGGCGCAGCGCTGCTGATCGACGGCAGCGCCGAGCGCGACCGGCTGGTGGCGCGCGGCGGCGCCGACGGCGCGCACATGCTCGGCATCGACGATTTCAACGCCGCGCTCGGCCACCTCAAGCCGGACTGGATCGTCGGCTGCGGCGGATTGTCCACACGCCACGACGCGATGGCGGCGGCCGAGGCCGGCGCCGACTATGTCATGTTCGGCGAACCGGACGCGCACGGTGAACGTCCCGGCCTCGACGCCGTGCTCGAACGGGTCGCGTGGTGGGCCGAGGTATTCGAAACGCCTTGCGTCGCCTATGCCGCCGCGCGCGACGAGATCGCGCCGCTGGTCGCGGCCGGCGCCGACTTCATCGCCATCGGCGGCAAGGCCGACGACTGGGTCTGGGCCGCGCCCGACCGCATTGGCGACACCGTCGCAAGCTGCATGCCGCACCTCGCCTTGCCGGTTGTCGTGCCATGACGATGGCGGCGCGCAACAACCCGCTTGCGCGTTGGTCGCTTGGCTGTTGCATGCCGGCGATGGCGTTGCTGTTGCTGGCCGTGCCGGCGCAAGCCGCGCCGCCCGTCGACCTCGCGTTCGGCGCCTATCAGCGCGGCTTCTATCTGACCGCGCTCAATGAAGCGACCAAGCAGGCGCAGAAGAACGATCCGGCGGCGATGACCTTGCTCGGCGAGCTTTACGCCGACGGTCTCGGCGTCGGCCGCGACGACGCCAAGGCGGCGCAGTGGTATAAGTTGGCCGCCGGCCATAACGACCGCGACGCGATCTTCGCGCTGGCGATGTTTCAATTCGAGGGCCGCGCCGGGCCGCGCAACCCCGCCGAGGGCGCCCGGCTTCTGGCCGAAGCCGCCAAGCTCGGCCACCCGGCCGCCAGCTACGACCTCGGCCTGCTGTATTTGCAGGGTCAGCAGTTCAAGCAGGATTTCAGGCACGCCGCCGCGCTGTTCGCCAGCGCCGCCACGGCCGGCAATCCGGAGGCGCAATACGCGCTGGCGACGATGTATAAAGAAGGCCGCGGCGTGCCCAAGGATCTCGGCAAGGCGACCCAGCTGATGTCGGAGGCCTCGATCGCCGGCAATATCGACGCCATGGTCGAATACGCCATCGCCGAGTTCAACGGCGACGGGACCAACAAGGACGAAAGCGCCGCCGCGCAGCTGTTTCTGGCCGCCGCCCGGCGCGGCAGCCCGATCGCGCAGAACCGGCTGGCGCGCATCCTGATGGCCGGGCGCGGCCTGCCGGCCGACCCGGTCCAGGCGCTGCGCTGGCATATCGTCGCCAAAAAGGCCGGCGCCGGCGACGCCGTGCTCGATGCCTTTGCCGCCAAACAGCCCCAGTCGGTCCGCGACGACGCCGAAAAGGCCGCCAAGAAGTGGATGTCGACCGTCGTCGCCTTGGTGCCCAATTAACGGCTTTGGCAAACCGCCCGCCCCGCCACCTTGACGCCAAGGCGGAGGGCGGGCAGACCCCCCGTCTGCCTGTCATGCCCGCGCCGCCGGGCATCCAGGAATTACCGTTAAGGCGATGATCCGCGGCGCCGGGATGACCGGATCGCCGGCTCCCCGCGGATGACGACGTCAGAGAGAACTTGGCCCATGCACCACTCCGCTTTGCTCAATGTCATGATTGGCGCCGCGCGCAAGGCCGCGCGCACGCTCAAGCGCGATTTCGGCGAGGTCGAGAACCTGCAAGTCTCCCTGAAAGGTCCGGGCGATTTCGTCTCCGCCGCCGACCGCCGCGCCGAGGAAACGCTCTACGCCGAACTGATCAAGGCGCGGCCGGGTTACGGCTTTCTCGGCGAGGAAGGCGGCATGCGGGAAGGCGCCGACAAGTCGCACCGCTGGATCGTCGACCCGCTCGACGGCACCACCAATTTCCTGCACGGCATTCCGCATTTCGCGATTTCCGTGGCGCTCGAACGCGAAGGCGTCATCGTCGCCGGGCTGGTCTACAACCCGATCGCCGAAGAGATGTTCATTGCCGAGAAGGGCAAGGGCGCCTTCATGAACGAACATCGCATTCGCGTCGCCGGCCGCAAGCATCTCGCCGACACCGTGATCGCCTGCAGCCTGCCGCATCCCAACCGCGGCGGGATCGCGCGCGACCGCAAGGAGACCGCGCTGATGCAGGATCAGGTCGCGGCATTGCGCCGTCTTGGCTCGGCCGCGCTCGATCTGGCCTGGGTCGCGGCCGGCCGGCTCGACGGCTATTGGGAGCACAACATCAAGCCCTGGGACATTGCGGCCGGGCTGATCCTGGTGCGCGAGGCCGGCGGCTATATCGCCGACGGCAAGGGCGGCGACGACATGTTCGGTACGAACAGCGTGGTGGCCGGCAACGAGACCATGCAGAAGGAACTTCTGCGGGTGCTGCGGGCCGCCGAGAAGCTGTAGCGGCGCCACCGTCGCCGCGAGCGCTTGCGGTCGCGACCGGCCGACAAGACAAACCACCGACCTGACGCACCCGCGACGCCGCGCGCGGCCGCCTCCGAACCACGGATTGGCCATTCAGCCGCGCGACAACCACCGCAATTTCAACTCAATCCACCGTTTATTCTGGCGTCACGGCCGGTCATTTTTCCTTGTCGTCACTCTGTGCCATATTGCATGGCATAATAAGTGTGGCAGATTTCGCAGGGTCATTTCCTGCGTGATAAGGTCATTTCCAGCGTGAATTGGCCGGAGGTTCCTGACTTCTCCCGACCGGAAGACATAAAAACGCCCATGGCAAAAGAACTCGATCCGCTGAAGCTGTCGTCGCCCCGTATTTTCCTGTTCCGGATGGTGGTTTTTGTCGTCCTGGGCGGACTGGTGGCCTTCCTGCTCAACAAGCAGATCCAGGTCGCCTTCATGGCCAATCCCGGGCTGAACGCGGTGATTATCTCCGTGCTGCTGATCGGCATCATCCTGTCGGTGCGGCAGGTGGCGCGGCTCTATCCGGAAATCGCCTGGGTCAATAATTTCCGCCTCGCCGATCCGGGGCTGGCCGTCGACAAGGCGCCGGTGCTGCTGGCGCCGATGGCCGCGATTTTGGGCAGCCGCGTCGGCCGGATGGCGATGTCGGCGCAGATGATGCGCGGCATTCTCGATTCGATCGCCACCCGCCTCGACGAGGCGCGCGACATCCTGCGCTACATGACTGGCCTGCTGGTCTTCCTCGGCCTGCTCGGCACCTTCTGGGGCCTGATCGAAACCGTGTCGTCGGTCGGCGCCGTCATTCAAGGGCTGAAGTCGGGCGGCGACGCCGGCACCATGTTCGATACGCTGCGCGAGGGCCTCGCCGCGCCGTTGTCCGGCATGGGCATTTCGTTCTCGTCGTCGCTGTTCGGTCTGGCCGGCTCGCTGGTGCTCGGCTTCCTCGATCTGCAATCGAGCCAGGCGCAGAACCGCTTCTATACCGAGCTGGAAGACTGGCTCTCGACCACGGTCTACGATCAGGGCGTCGAGCCCTCGGGCGCGGCCGCCGGCATGCCGTTCGAAGTGCGCGGCGCCATCGACAAGCTGCGCGACGCCGTCGAGCAGACCGGCTCCGGCAAGCAGGCGTCCGTCGCCATGGCCAATCTGGCCGAAGCGATCCAGGGCCTCGTCCACCACATGCGCACCGAACAGCAGATGATCCGCGACTGGGTCGACGGCCAGGCCGAACAGCAGCGCGAGATCAAGCGGCTGCTCGAGATCATGGTGCGCGAGCGGGTGGAGCGGTAGCCAGGTCGCCCCGCAGCAAGCGTGAACAAGTTCGATCGTCATCCTGAGGTGCGAGCGAAGCGAGCCTCGAAGGATGACAGCCCGAAAGTTGGCGGCCGTTCATCCTTCGAGGCTCGCGCTACGCGCGAGCGCCTCAGGATGACGGAGAAAGGCAGAGAGTAGTACATGGCCCTTGCACGAAGCCGCCGCGGCGACAGCGGCATGAACTACTGGCCCGGCTTCGTCGACGCGCTGTCGACGCTGATCCTGAGCATTATCTTCATCCTGACCGTCTTCGTCGTCGCGCAGTTCTTCCTGCAACAGGAAATCTCCGGCAAGGACACCGCGCTCAGCCAGTTGAACGCGCAGATCGCGCAGCTCACCAATCTGCTGTCGATGGAGAAATCCAGCAAGTCCGACGTCGAGATGCAGCTGTCGCAGTTGCGCGCCTCGCTCGCCACCGCCGAAAGCGACCGCGACAAATTCAAAGGCATGGCCGAAGGCTCCGGCGCCGGCGCTTCCGCCGCCGAGAACAAGGTCGGCCAGCTCTCGAGCGCGCTCGAAAGCGAAAAGAAAATCTCAACCAATGCGCTGGCCCAGGTCGAAATCCTCAACCAGCAGATCGCCGCCTTCCGCCGCCAGCTCGCCGCGCTCGAAACCGCGCTCGACGCCTCCGAGAAGAAGGACAAGGAATCGCGCGCGCAGATCGCCAATCTCGGCCAGCGCCTCAACATCGCCCTCGCCCAGAAGGTCGAGGAACTGAAGACCTATCGCTCCGACTTCTTCGGCCGCCTGCGCCAGATTCTCGGCAACCGGCCTGACGTGCGCATCGTCGGCGACCGCTTCGTGCTGCAATCCGAACTGTTCTTCGACACCGGCAAGGCCGATCTGTTGCCGGCCGCCACCACCGAACTCGACAAGGTCGCCACCGCGCTGGTCGGCCTGGAGAAGCAGATCCCGACCAACATCCCCTGGGTGCTGCGCGTCGACGGCCACACCGACGTTCGCCCGGTCAGCGCCGGCAGCGCCTTCAAGTCGAACTGGCAGTTGTCGGCCGAACGCGCCATCGCCGTCGTGCAATATCTGGTCGGCAAGGGCGTGTCGCCGCAGCGGCTGGTCGCCGCCGGCTTCGGCGAATTCCAGCCGATCGATTTGGGCACCACCGAGGATGCCTATCGCAAGAACCGCCGCATCGAGTTCAAGCTGACGGAGCGGTAAGTGTCGACCCGTCATCCTGAGGTGCGCGCGTTAAGGCGCGCCTCGAAGGATGAACGGCCAATACAACGTGGCCGTCGCCCTTCGAGGCGCGCGACCTTAAGGTCGCCCGCACCTCAGGGTGACGGTGCAATTCACGAATTCGCGGTACAGCCATGACCGTCTATGTCGATGAAGCGATCTGGGTCTGGCACGGCCGCAAATGGTGCCACCTGATCGCCGACGACATCGACGAACTGCACCGCTTCGCGCGCGAGATCGGTCTGCACCGCATTTCCTATCAAGGCCCGCCCCGAACCGAAAAGCCGCATTACGACATCACCGGCTTCGAGCGCTCGCGCGCGCTGGCCCGCGGCGCGATCCCTTGCGACCGCAGCGTGATCGTCACCGTGCTGCGGCAGTTGCGGCGGCAGACGGCGAAAGCGGCGTAACGCCCCCTATTCTCCGACCGCCCAATTGGTGGTATTTTGCCACGATGAACAAAATCGCCGAAACCATTCTGGAGCGCATTGCCGACTGGCCGGCAGAGGCCCAGGAAGAACTGATGCAGTCGATCGTCGACATCGAGGCGAAGCACCTGGGTGTCTATCGCCTGTCTGACGACGAGAGAGCGGCGATCCGCGAGGGTTTGGCGCAAGCCAAACGCGGCGAATTTATTGCCGATGATATTGTCAAATCGTATTTCGACAAATATCGGGCATGAGAGTTCGGTTCACGCCGCGCGCATTTGCCGATCTGGACGACATCCGCACTTACATCGATCAATTCAACCCGACCGCCGCCGGCCGTGTCATCGGCCTTGTCGAAAAGATCGCGTTGCGTCTAGGGGATTTTCCGGAATCGGGCCAGTCTGCCGACGACCTCAATGTCCGTGTCGCGTTTTCGACCCGCTATCCCTATCGCATCTATTATCGCATCGGAATCGACGAAATCGTGATTCTGCATATTCGACATGCCGCGCGCCGGTCGTTGCGGCCGGACGAAATCTAGCCCCATGCCCCGGTCCGACTATTCCCTCCGCCCCTACACGCCCGCCGACGAAGACGCCGCCATCGAGCTGTGGCGGCGCACCTGGCAACAGCATTATCCGCATATCGATTTCACCGCCCGCCTCGGCTGGTGGCGTAAGCGCTGGCGCGACGAATTGCTGCCGGTCGCGACGGTGATAGTGGCCGAGCAGGACGGCGCGCTGACCGGCTTCGTGACCGTCGATCCGAAGACGCAGTATCTCGACCAGATCGTGGTCGCGCCCGAGCATTGGGGCTCCGGCCTTGCTGCCGCGCTGGTCGACGAAGCCAGGCGGCTGTCGCCGGACGGGCTTTATCTTCTGGTCAACAAGGACAACGCCCGCGCCATCCGCTTCTACGAGAAGCACGGCTTTGCCTATGACGGCGAGGACAAGAACCCGGTGTCGGGCATCGCCGTCAACCGGATGCGGTGGACGCCGTCTTAAGGCCGGCTATCGCTCGCCGAGCGTCTTCCACAAACCGTTGGCGGTCGCCACCACGCGCTCGCCGACCACCAGTTCGCAGTTCATGAAGATCAGCGCGCGCGTCCGGCGCACCACCTTGCATTTCGCCTCGACGAATTCGCCGATCTCGACCGCGCCGACGAAATGCACGTCGAGTTGCACCGTCGCCTGCGGCTTGCGGTCATTGGCGTACCAGCAGGTCATACCCATTGAGCGGTCGGCGAAGGTCATCAGCATGCCGCCCTGCACGACGCCGCGCCGGTTGTGATGCTTCGGCTCGGCCCTGAAGGCATAGACATAGCTGTCGCCAGCGGGCTTCATCCACAGCGGCCCGACCAGCCCGATAAAGCCTTCGTCGGTGTAAGGCTCCCAGTCGGCGGCGGCGGGATCGAAGAGCGCGGCTTGGTCGCCGGAGGATGAACTAACCGGCGGCTTGGAATCTGACATCGGGAAGACTCGCGAATAGAAACGCCACCGGCGCGATATGCGCACTGCTCTTAGCATCGCGTTGCCGCGGTCGCCAGCCGATGCGGCGGGAAGCCTTATCCGCCTCATCCTGATGAGCCCGACGAAGCTTTCGCTGAAGCGGGCGTCTCGAAGGGTAAGGCGGCCCCATGGTTCGAGACGCATCGCTAGCGCGATGCTTTTCACTTCGCGATAGATAATTGCGACTGGCGCACTAATCAACCGCCAAGGGACCTCTTATAATCAACCAAGCGCCGCCGCAGAATTGAAATTGCCTCCTTTAAGGACTTTGCGTTTAACAAATCGGAGTGAAGTCTATGTTTTGTAGCAACAGAATCCGCGACAGAAATCCCCATCTCGTAGGTCTGCTGATGGCACCTTGCTAACGCGGCAATATCATCACCAGTTGAATATACGCCGTCTGAAAAGGCATTGAGCCTCTTCTGAATTTGACTTAGCCGGTGCTGCTCGAAAGGCTTCCAAAATGAGGCTTTCGCAACAAGGTCTGTTAATCGCATATTTGTATCAATTCCTTTATCGACTATCGTCCGTTCAAACCGGGCAAGCTCAAGATCCGCATCATCAATGTTCCTAAGTAACGTAATCCTCGCCTCGCCAATAAGCTGCTCAAAATCATAGCTCATCTTGTTCGCGCTATATTTTTTTATCGTCTCTACAACTGTATCAGCCAAACTTATTCCAGCAGCCGCGGTCGTCAGCGCGTCATCAATACCGAATGCCATAAATTCCTCCCCCCATTCGATGAATTCGAAAGGCATACTTTCAGAAATGGAACAATAGTAACACTTGGCACAGGCGCAACCTGCACGACGCTCCAGAATAGAAGTTCAAACCCCTTGACTTCTCTAAATTCCTAGGCTATAAATCCTTCATCCCGTTCATCGAGGGGCGTCTTCCGGAAGACAGGCCGAGGATGGAACGGGAGGCGGCGCCTGCGGCGGGGCTTTGTAACCCCCGCCCCGGGCGGCGGCGGCCTCCGCCCGCGGGCAATAAGACCCGCCGCGAGGAGCTCGCTGATGGTGCGCGCTACCTGGCCCACAAGGCCGGATCAGCCGCCAGAAGCGCGGACCGCGCGCCGAAAAGACGCCGCGAGCAGGAGCGCCGGCAAGCGCGCCTCTCTTCGCCAAAAGAGAGGCGGTGCGCTTCGCCCGCGTACCGGGCGGCTTCGCCAGCCGTCCAAGGGGTTCGCCAACCCCTAGCGTTTGCCGGCGCTCCGCTCCCCCTCACGTTTCAGGGGAGCGCGGCCGAGAAGGCACGGCGCACCCGGCGCCGCTTCAAACAATACGGGCGATCACGCACGTCCGCTGTTTGACAAATGAATCGGCAAGCAACGACGGCACGGCGACGATGACAGGCGCTTCACGTTTCCGCGCGGAGACGAATCAAACAGGCCCCGCCTCACGCCGCCTCGAATTGCAGCTTGGCGAGCCGCGCATACAAGCCGCCATTCGCCGACAGCGCGGCATGGGTGCCCTCCTCGACGATCCGGCCCTGATCGATCACCAGAATGCGGTCGCAGGACAGCACGGTGGCCAGCCGATGCGCGATCACGATCGAGGTGCGCTGCTGCATCAGTTGCGTCAGCGCCTTCTGCACCAGCGTTTCGCTTTCGGCATCGAGCGAGGACGTCGCCTCGTCGAGCAGCAGCAGCGGCGCCTGCCGCAAAATCGCGCGCGCGATCGCGATGCGCTGACGCTGACCGCCCGACAGCATGACGCCGCGCTCGCCGACTTGCGTCTCGTAACCTTGCGCCATGCGCTCGATGAACTCGGCGGCGTGCGCGGCCTTGGCCGCCCGTTTCACTTCGTCGTCGGTCGCATCGAGCCGGCCGAAGCGGATGTTCTCGGCGACGCTGGCGGCGAACACCACCGCATCCTGCGGCACCAGCGCGATCTGGCCGCGCAGATCGGCCGGGTCGGCGTCGGGCAACCTGACGCCGTCGAAGCGCACGGTGCCGGACGCGGGATCGTAGAAGCGCAGGATCATGTGGAAGATCGTGCTCTTGCCGGCGCCGGACGGACCGACCAGCGCCACCGTCTCGCCGGGCTTGACGGTGAACGACAGGCCGTTGAGCACGTCGGCATCAGGCCGCGTCGGATAGGCAAAGCGGACATTGTCGAACGCCACTTCGCCGCGCGCGGGCTTGGGCAGCGCCACCGGCTGCGGCGGCGCCTTGATCTCCGGCTCGACCGACAGGATCTCGAACAAGCGTTCGGCCGCGCCCGAGGCTTGCGCCAGTTCGCCCCAGACCTCGCTGAGCTGGCCGAGGCCGCCGGCGGCGAACACCGCGTACAGCACGAATTGCCCGAGCCGGCCGGCGGTGATGGTGCCGGCCATCACATCCTGCGCGCCGATCCACAGCACCACGACAACGCTGGAGAAAATCAGGAAGATCGCGATCGCTGTCAGGATCGAGCGCGCCCAGGTCGCGCCGCGCGCGGCTTCGTAAGCCTGTTCGACCGCGGCGGTGAAACGCCGCGTCGCCAGAAGTTCGTTGGTGAAGGCCTGCAAGGTGCGGATCGCGCCGATCAGTTCGCCGGCATAGCCGGACGCATCGGCGAGCGTGTCCTGCGCGGCGCGCGAACGCTTGCGCACGGCGCGGCCGAAGCCGACCAGCGGCAGCACGATCACCGGAATGGCGGCAAGCACGAACAGCGACAGCCGCGGGCTCGTCACCACCATCATCGCCGCGCCGCCGAAGAACAGCACCAGATTGCGCAGCGCGATCGACACCGAAGCGCCGACGGCGGATTTGATCTGGGTGGTGTCGGCGGTCAGCCGCGACACCATCTCGCCGGTCTTGGCGGTGTCGAAGAAGCCCTGCGACAGCTTGGTCAGGTGCGCGAAGACGTCGGCGCGCAGGTCGGCGACGATGCGGTCGCCGAGCGTGGTGACGAGGTAGTAGCGCATCGCGCTCGAGATCGCGAGCACAGCGACGACCGCGATCATCACGGTGAAATAACTGTCGATCAGCGCCGCCGCCTTGGCCGAGAAGCCGAAATCGATCATGCGGCGAACCGCGACCGGCACCACCAGCGTGGTCAGCGCCGCCACCACCAGCGCCACCAGCGCCGCGGCCGCGCGCAGGCGGTATCGGGCGAGGTAGGGCATCAGCCGCCGCAGGGGTTGGATTTTCAGCCGGGGCCGGGTTCCGGCGGGCGTTTCCGGGCCGGCCGCGCCGCGCCCTTGTCCATCACTGGCAAAACTCATCGAATTCGACGCCTTTTCAATGTCCTACAGCCCTGGAGGTCCAGGCCTCAGGCGCCACCCTTAGGGCCGACAATGCCTTAGCGGGTTGACCCGGGTCAAATCCGGCGGCTTGCCGGGACGGCTTGCGTCCTGTATAGACCGGCCAAATTCAGCATTTCGGCGCGATTTGAGCGCCCCGTGCGCTCACCGATGGGATCAGTATTATGAAGGCCGATATCCACCCCGATTACCACACCATCAAGGTCGTGATGACCGATGGCAGCGAATTCGTCACCCGCACCACCTGGGGCGCCGAGGGCGACGTCATGAACCTCGACATCGACCCGAAGTCGCACCCGGCCTGGACCGGCGGTCAGCAACAGATGATGGATCGCGGCGGTCGCGTGTCGCGCTTCCAGAAGAAGTTCGCCGGCTTCATCAAGGAAGACAAGAAGTAAGGTCTTCGCGACCCGACTTGACGAAAAACCCCGGGGCCTGCCCCGGGGTTTTTGCTTTCAAGCCGTTGCGATCGATGATTCCGGGATGGGGCGAAACGCCCCCCCGGGGCCCCGCGCCGGTCAGACGTTCTCGACGCCGAATGCCGCTTTCAACAATCCGAGTTGATGCTCGACCGGATTGATCGACGGCGCGTGTTCGGCCGGCACGTTATGAATGGTGGCGTCGAGCCGGCGCACCTTGACCTGCAGCTTCTGCGAATTTTCGATCAGCGTGCGCAGCGTCGCCGGCAACAATTCGATGTTGTTCGGATCGTGATTGTCGGTGACGGCGAGCTTGACCTTGGTCTTTTCCTTGTTGGCCTGCGCCAAGGACATCTCGCCTTCCTTGACCGCGCGATGCAACAGCAGCCACGACGCGAGCTGCATTAGCCGCGTCGTCAAACGCATACTTTCGGTGGCGTAAGCCAGCGCGGCCGGACGGTCGAGCGTCTTGGATTCGGCGCGGCCGGGACCGTCGAGATAGGTCGCGGTTTCCTCGACCAGCGTCATGCCATCGCGAAACAGATCGGCAAAGGCCTGCGAATTGGCCAGCCGCTCGCCGAACGATACCGGTTCCGCCTGGCTGAACAACGAGTTCTCTGACATCGATTACGCCTCACCTTGCCTGTTGGCCTGTTGCACGCGGCCTGTCGCGCGCACCGTTATCGCCGGCCACCGTCGAAACTTGCGTTCGGCTTGCCGGAGACACGACCGATCTCCTTCACGATTGGCTAAGCATGCCGTCACCGGTACCGGTCTGTCCAGACGGTCGGCGGCAATAGTTAAAGACATAGTTTCCACGCGCGTTGATAACGGGGATGCACGCCCCGATGTGCCTCAAAATGGCACATAAAAAGGAGCCGCCGTTACCGGCGGCTCGAAGTCGATAACAGGGAGGCGTCAAACAGAGTGGACATGAGCCACTCAAAGTCCATGAAGGTGGACACCCTTAGTAATACTCAGGAAAGCTTGATAACGTCTTAAGGATGTTCGTTAAGAACCGCATCAAATCCCGATGAATGAATTCTCTGTTTGTTAACTACGTTTTGAAAAACAGATCGGCGGCCGCGCGCTTGGCATGCTTCTGCGCCATGTCGGCTTCGAGCCGTTTGATCTCATCCTGCAACAGCACGACCCGCGCCTTGAGTTCGTCGACCGATAGCAGGCTGAGGTCCTGCCCGATCTCGTGCGCCACTTTCTTCTTCGGCCGGTCGTCGTCGTCGAATACTGCCATGATGGAACCCTCCGCTTTCGACGAAAACTAGCGCCACGCCGCCGGGTTGTCACACCGCGATGCGCCGCCTAAACACAACCGACAGCGATCGAGAAAGAGCGAGGACCGCATGGCCGAGATTCCGACCCATATGACCGCGATCGGCATCAAGACGCCGGGCGGCCCCGAAGCTCTGGTGCCCGAGCAGCGCCCGGTTCCGGTTCCCGGCGATGGCGAAATCCTGATCAAGGTCGCGGCCGCCGGCGTCAATCGGCCCGATGTGCAGCAGCGCAAGGGACTTTATCCGCCGCCGCCCGGCGCGCCCGATATTCCGGGCCTGGAAATCGCCGGCGAAGTCGCGGCGCTCGGCAGCGGCGTGAAGCGCTGGGCGGTCGGCGACCGGGTGATGGCGTTGGTGATCGGCGGCGGTTACGCCGAATACGCACTCGCCCATGTCAGCCATACGCTGGCGGTCAGCGGCCTGCCGCTCACCGATGCCGCCGCGGTGCCGGAGACCTTCTTCACGGTCTGGCACAATGTGTTCGAACGCGGCGGTCTGAAATCGGGCGAGACGCTGCTGGTGCATGGCGGCACCTCCGGCATCGGCACCACCGCGATCCAGCTTGCCAAGCATTTCGGCGCGCGCGTCATCGTCACCGCCGGCTCCGACGACAAATGCGAAGCCTGCCGCAAGCTCGGCGCCGACGTCGCGATCGACTACAAGACCGAGGACTTCGTCGCCGCGGTCAAGACCGCGACCGGCGGCAAGGGCGCCGATGTCATTCTCGACATGGTCGGCGGCGACTATATCGGCCGCAACTATGAAGCCGCCGCGGTCGAAGGCCGCATTGTGCAGATCGCCTTCATGGGCGGTCCGAAGGCGGACGTGAACTTCATGCGGCTGATGATGAAGCGCCTGCACCACACCGGTTCGACGCTGCGTTCGCGCTCGGTCGCCGACAAGGGCGCGATCCGCGACGCGCTTGAGACGCATGTGCTGCCGCTACTGGCGACCGGCAAGGTCAAGCCGATCCTGTACAAGACCTTCCCGCTGCGCGAGGCCGCCGCCGCCCATGCGCTGATGGAAACCAGCACCCATATCGGCAAGATCGTCCTGACGGTGTGATCGACGCCGAAACGCAAAAACCGCCGGCAAATAACTAAAATCCGGGAAAATGCCGGCGGTAATGGCCAATTCTGCCGGATTTGGTGGTTAAGCCTATTCCACGCCACAATCGTGGTGAAACGCTAAAAGCTTGCCCGTACCCCCGGCTGACCGCTACTCATCTGACGGGCGGGCCCCGCGGAACGCCCAGCCGGAGGGTCAGGATTGTTTTCGAGGCGTGCCGTTCAACGCTCATCGCGAAAGTCGTCGCGAAATCCAAAGCGACATTCTTGGCGATGCCTGGCGATAGCGCTTGCGCTCGCCGGTCCGCTGCTGGCTGGCCAGCGCGCCGAGGCCGTCGAAGCGGTTAACGTGCGGCTCGATACCCCGGCGATCGACCTGACCGCCGCCACCGAGCGGATGAAGACCACCGCCGACCGCATCCAGGTCTCGACCGCCCCCGGGCCGGACGGCATCGTTCGCCGCATCGAAGTCCGCGCCCGCGAACATAATACCAATTGGGCGGTCTTCGCCCTGACCAACAATTCCGACGAGCAGATCGATCGCCTGATCGTGGTGCCGCATTATCGCATGGTCGGTTCGGGGCTGCTCTGGCCCGATCTTGGCCTGTCGCGCGTCGCCAGCATCACGCCGTCGACCGGCGACCGGCCGGTCCGCCAGGAAAGCACGACAGCGGACATCTTCCGCGTCACGCTCGACCCCGGCACCGTCATCACCTTCGTCGCCGAACTGCGCACCGACAAGCTGCCGCAAATCTATCTGTGGGACGCCGACGCCTATAAGGACAAGGTCAACTCGTTCACGCTCTATCAGGGCATCGTCATCGGCATCGCCGGCCTGCTGGCGCTGTTCCTGACCATCCTGTTCGTGGTCAAGGGCTCGGTGATGTTCCCGGCCGCCGCCGCGCTCGGCTGGGCAGTGCTGATCTACATCGGCATCGACTTCGGATTCTGGGGCAAAGTCTTCGACATGTCCGCCGGCGCGGAGCGCGTGTGGCGCGCCTGCGGCGAGGCGATCCTGTCGGCAACGCTGCTCGTTTTCCTGTTTGCCTATCTCAATCTGTCGCGCTGGCACGTGCGCTATGCCCATATCACCGTCGCCTGGCTGGCGGCGCTGGCCGCCCTGGTCGCGGTCGCGGTGTTCGATCCGGCGGTCGCGGCCGGCATCGCCCGCATCTCGCTGCTCGGCATCGCGGTGTTCGGTCTGGGACTGGTGATCTGGCTTTCGACCCACGGCTTCGACCGCGCCGTCCTGCTGATCCCCACCTGGCTGTTGCTGGTGGTCTGGACCCTCGCCGCCGGCGTCGCGGTGATGGGCGGCGTGACCAACGACATCATCGGCCCGGCGCTGCTCGGCGGCCTGGTGCTGATCGTGATGCTGATCGGTTTTACGGTGATGCAACATGCCTTCGCCGGCGGCATTACCCATGGCATCGTGTCCGACGTCGAACGCCGCGCCCTGGCGCTGACCGGTGCCGGCGACATGATCTGGGACTGGGATGTCTCGGCCGACAAGATCTTCACCAGCCGCGAAACCGAACACGCACTCGGCCTGAAACGCGGCACGCTCGAAGGTCCGGCGGCGGACTGGCTCGACATCGTTCATTCGCTCGATCGCGACCGTTTCCGTGCTTCGCTCGATGGGGTCGTCGAACAGCGGCGTGGCCGCCTGACGCAGGATTTCCGCCTGCGCGCCGCCGACGGCCATTATCTGTGGTTCACGCTCAAGGCGCGTCCAGTGGTCGGTTCCGATGGCGAAGTCGTGCGCGTCGTCGGCACTCTGACCGATGTCACCGACTTCAAGAATGCCGAAGAGCGGCTGCTGTTCGACGCGGTTCACGACAACCTGACCGGCCTGCCGAACCGCGAATTGTTCATCGACCGTATGGAAGCCGCGTTCTCCTATGCGCGCAGCGATGACAGCCAGTTGCGCCCGACCATCATGGTGATCGATCTCGATCGCTTCAAACAGGTCAACGACTCGGTCGGCATCGCGGTCGGCGACTCGATCCTGCTGACGATTGCTCGCCGGCTGGGCCGGCTCTTGAAACCGCAGGACACCATCGCGCGGCTTGCCGGCGACCAGTTCGCGTTGATCCTGCTGTCGGAACGCGAACCGGCACGCATCGTTGCTTTCGCCGAAACCTTGCGGCGGGCCTTGCGCGCCCCGATTGCCTTCAACGATCGCGAAATCTTCCTCACCGCCTCGATCGGTCTGGCACTCACCGAGAACCAGCCGCACCGCACCGAAGAAGTGCTCAAGGACGCGGAACTGGCGATGTATTTCGCCAAACGTATCGGCGGCGACCGTCTCGAAATCTTCAAGCCGGCGATGCGAGCGCGCAAAACCGACCGCCTGACGATGGAATCGGAATTGCGTCGCGCCATCGAACGTCAGGAAATCAAGGTACTGTTCCAACCGATCGTGCGGCTGGAAGACCGCGCGATTTCCGGATTCGAAGCGCTGGCGCGCTGGGATCATCCCAAGATGGGCCGGCTGTCGCCGTCGGAATTTATTTCGATTGCCGAGGAAATCGGTCTGATCGTCGATCTCGGCCTGTTCGTGCTCGACCACACCGCCAAGCAGCTGGCGATCTGGCAAGCAGCCAGTCCGAAGGGCCGCGAGCCGATCTTTGCCAGCGTGAATGTGTCGTCACGGCAATTGCTGCGCCACGACCTGATCCAGGATCTGCGCGGCGTGTTGGCCCGCACGCCAGTCGCGCGCGGCTCACTCAAGCTCGAAATCACCGAGTCGCTGGTGATGGAAAACCCCGAACACGCCGCGCAAATCCTGACCCGGATCAAGGAGCTCGGCGCCGGCCTGTCGCTCGACGATTTCGGCACCGGCCACTCGTCGCTTGCTTATCTGCAGCGCTTTCCCTTCGACACCATCAAGATCGACCAATCCTTCGTGCGCACCACCAACCGGGGCATCCGGCCGGTGATCCTGCGCTCGATCATTGCGCTCGCCCACGATCTCGGCATGGAAGTGGTGGCCGAAGGTGCCGAGACCGACAGCGACGCCGTCGAGTTGTCGCAAATGGGCTGCGAATACGCGCAAGGCTTTGCCTTCGGCGAGCCAATGACCTCGGAAGCGGCGCGCGATCTGCTGATCGACACCCCCGCCCCGGCCAAATCGCTAAAATTGGCTTCCGAATAATACGCAACCTTGCGTTGCATTTCATTCTGACGCAAACTGCCTGCCGAAATCCGTCAAATCGGGAGGCATTGATGACAACGCTCAGATCTCTCTTGGTATTGGCTTCGGCACTTGCCCTGTTGCCGTTCCTGCCGTCCGGCGCGAGCGCCCAGCAACTCGGCAAACCTATCTTCTGCGATGGCGCTTATGCCCTGTGCATCAAGGCGCCGTGCAAGGCCATTGTCAAAAACGGCAAGCCGACGAAATACGCCAATTGCGAATGCGAAGTCCGGCACGGCGTGTCGATGGGACCGCAGCAGTGCCAGGCTCGACTTCCGTTCGTCCGCAACGGAAAGACCTACCTGATCTCGACATACTCAAATCTATACAACAAGACCAACCTGACCATGAGCTGCTCGAACGCCGGCCAGCAATGGACGTGGTGTTACGGCAAGCCCTGCGTCGTCGACAGCGCCGACCCGTCGAAAGCCACCTGCAAATGCCCGATTTACCAAGGCGCGATGCAGACGCTCGGCGGAGACTGCGGACAAAAGGGCGGTGGCTGCAATGGTCTATGGTCGGCCGCGCGACCGCGCGCCGACAATGCGGCCAATCGGCTGTTCGCGCTTTACCAGAAGAAGCAGGGCAATCCGCACTTCGGGCCCGCGGGCTTCTGTTCGCCAAATTCCACGAATTGAATGGCCGCGAACTGACGAGAGCAACTGCTCGAAACCGCGCACACTGACAACAGCGACCAGGTTGTCAGTGGAGCGTGTTCATTGGATCGAATGCGCAATCAAGACGCGCGCCCGATCGATTGAGGAGAAGACTGAAAATCGCCTCAGGCGTGCCCGGCCTGGCTCGAAAGCTGGCCAAGATCGATGCCGATCTTGCGCAAGGCCATGTCGTATTTCTGCGATGTGTCTTCGCCGAAGATCAATTCGGGATCGGCGGCGCAATGCAGCCAACCGTTATCCTGAATTTCCTTTTCAAGCTGACCCGGCGCCCAGCCGGCATAGCCCAGCGCCAGAATGGCATGTTCGGGACCGCTGCCCTCGGCAATCGCTTTGAGAATATCGAGCGTGGCGGTCAGGCAAACGCCTTCGTCAATCGGCAACGTCGAGTTCTCGATGAAGAAGTCGCCGGAGTGCAGAACGAAACCGCGTCCGGTTTCGACCGGACCACCTTTAAGCACCTGTAGTTCGTCGGCTTCGCTGGACAATTCGATACGCTCGGCCTCCGGGATAACTTCGAGTTGCACCAGGAGATCGGGGAAGCGGATGTTCTGCGCCGGCTGATTGACGACGATACCCATCGCGCCTTCGTTCGAATGGGCGCAGACATAAATCACCGCGCGCGCGAAACGCTCATCGCTCATCGCCGGCATCGCGATCAGCATCTGGCCGTCGAGATAGCCGCGCGCCGACGGCGCATCCAGCGTATCGGACAAACGGCGCATTTTCGAACGGCGCGGAGATTTTATCGGGCGGGAGGCTTCCATGGTGAAAGGTTACCCGAACGGCCGCCCTTTGCAATCGAAACCGACGAACGAAATCGCGGCACGGTTCTTAAGATTTGAGCGGACAAATGTGGCAAAATCGCTGCCGGGACCTGCCGTCTGCCGCAATGACACTCAGCACCTGCTCACAATGAATTCAATGGCGTAGCCCGGCGTTCTGACCTAGAGCGAACGGCATGAACGGGAAAAGCGTAAACCCATGAACACCAGTTTAGGAATGGCGCGCCCGCGCGGCAGAGCCATTAAAGACTCGTTGATCGCCCTGGCGATTGCGGCGTCCATGACGCAGGCCGCAACCGCCCAGAGTGGAAAGACCGCCGACGTATCGGACTGGAGCGCGGACAGCAAATCAGCAATGCGCCTGATTGCCGGCGGCCGTGAGGCTGATGCGGCTGCCTTTCGCGCCGGAGTCGAAATCCAGTTGCAACCGAAGTGGCACACTTACTGGCGCTATCCCGGCGACTCCGGCGTGCCGCCGCGCTTCGACTTTTCGGGCTCGCAGAATGTGAAAACCGCCAAGGTGCTTTATCCGGCGCCGCATCTGTTCACCGACGAGACCGGCAATTCGATCGGCTACACTGACGATGTCATCTTCCCGGTGCAAATCGTCGCCCGCCAACCGGACAAGCCGGTCACGCTGCGGCTCAAGATCGATTATGCGGTCTGCGAAAAATTATGCATCCCGGCGGAGGGCAAGGCGGAACTGACACTGCCCACTGGAACCAGTACACAGGATGCGGCGTTAAAGGCCGCCGAGACCCGCGTGCCGCGCATCGTTTCGGCCGCCGAAGCCGGACTGAGCCTGCAACGGGTCGACAGAACCACCAAGAACTTCAAGCCTCTGATCGCGGTGGACCTCAAGACCGACAGCGACAAGCCGATCTCCATATTTGCCGAAGGCCCCACCCCCGAATGGGCTCTGCCTGTACCTCGGCCGGCGCAGGGCGCGCCCAAGGGCCATCGCCAGTTCGGCTTCGAACTCGATGGCTTGCCGCCCGGGGTCAGCCCCAAGGGACCGTTCGAACTGACCTTCACCATCGTCGAAGACGGTCGCCCCCCGATCTCGGTCACGACCCGTCTCGACTAATTCGGTCGAAAGGCGTAATGACCGCGCGAGGCTACGATATTTTCAGAACGATAAACTCCAACGCAAAGAGGACGATCCATGCCCATTAAGGTCGGCGACACCCTGCCCAGCGTCACGTTCCGCGTTATGACCGGCGAAGGCCCCAAGCCGAAGACCACCGACGAGGTCTTCAAAGGCAAGAAAGTGGCCCTGTTCGCGGTTCCCGGCGCCTTCACGCCGACCTGCTCGAACATGCATATGCCGAGCTTCCTCAACAACGTCGCCGCCTTCAAGGCAAAGGGCGTCGACACGGTCGCGGTCACCGCGGTCAACGATCCCTTCGTCATGAAGGCCTGGGCGGAAAAGACCGGCGGCGATGGCAAGATCGACTTCCTCGCCGACGGCAGCGCCGACTTCGCCAAGGGCGTCGACATGGTGCTCGATGCCTCGGCCGGCGGCCTTGGCATTCGCTCGAAGCGCTATTCGATGCTGGTCGAGGATGGCGTCGTGAAACAGATCAACGTCGAAGAAGCGCCGGGCAAGTGCGATATCTCCGGCGGCGAAACGCTGCTGAAGCAGATCTGACCAACCATCGTTCCGGGGTGGCGCATGCGGCGCACCCCGGAACGACACGTCTCTATCTTGCGCCCATCGCCCCTTGGGCGCCGGCGCGGGCCGCGATCAAGCCCTCGCGCGCCAGTTCATCGGCCCGCTCGTTCTCGGCGTGACCGGCGTGCCCCTTGACCCAGTGCCACTCGATCTTGTGATGGCCGAGCGCGGCGTCGAGCCGCTGCCAGAGATCGACATTCTTGACCGGCTTCTTGTCGGCGGTGCGCCAGCCGTTTTTCTTCCAGCCGTGTATCCAGCTCATGATGCCGTTGCGCAGGTACTGACTGTCGGTGTGCAGGTCGACGGCGCACGGTCGTTTCAGCGCCTCCAGCGCCGAAATCGCCGCCATCAACTCCATGCGGTTGTTGGTGGTGTGCGGCTCGCCGCCCATCAGTTCCTTGCGGCTGTCGCCGAACGACAGAATCGCACCCCAGCCGCCGGGCCCCGGATTGCCGGAACAGGCGCCGTCGGTGTGAATGGTAACGCGCATGTCGCTCATGCTTGTTCTCGATGCATGACCGTATCCAGGACCGCATCCAGGACCCGGTCGAAATTATTCAGGATCATGCGCCGAGCCCGTAATCGTTGGCATCGCGGACCGACTGGTGAAACCGCAGTTTCCGGAAATATTCCAACGGGTCCTTCGGCTTGACCAGCGCGCCGTCCGGCACGGCCAACCAGTCGACCAGCCGGGTCAACAGAAACCGCATCGACGCGCCACGCGCCAGCATCGGCAGCGCGGCGTGTTCATCCGCCGACATCGTTCGTACGCTTTCATAGCCCTTCAACAAGGCGCGACCCTTGGTGACGTTATAGGAATGATCCGGCTCGAAGCACCAGGCGTTGAGACAGATCGCCACGTCATAAGCGAGCGTGTCATTGCAGGCGAAATAGAAATCGATCAGGCCGGAGAGCTTGTCGCCGAGAAAGAACACGTTGTCAGGAAACAGATCGGCATGAATCACGCCCTGCGGCAACTCGCGCGGCCAGGAATGCTCGAGCACGTCGAGTTCGCGCACGATCGCATCGCACAGACCGGGCCGCACGCTGTCGCCGCGCGCACCGGCATGTTCGAACAGGGGCCGCCAGCTATCGACCGACAGCGCGTTCGGACGCGGAATCGGAAAATCACCGGCGGCAAGATGCAGCCGCGCCAGGGCTTCGCCGACCGCCGCGCAATGGCCGGCATTCGGTTTGCGGATCCACATGCCCTCGAGGAAGGTCACCATCGCCGCCGGTCGGCCGGCCAGCACGCCGAGAATGCCACCGTCCTTCGTCTTGACTGGCTGCGGACAGGTCAGCCCGCGCGCCGCCAGATGCTCCATCAGCCCGAGAAAGAACGGCAGGTCGTTTTCATCGACGCGCTTCTCGTAGAGCGTGAGAATGAAATGGCCGGACGAGGTATGGACCAGAAAATTCGAATTCTCGACGCCTTCGGCGATGCCCTTGTAGGACAGTAATTCGCCAATGTCGTATCGGCTCAGGAACCGCGAAAGGTCGTCGGCGGAGACGTCGGTATAGACGGCCATGGAAACGCTACTCCGCCGCCTGGTTCTCCCGCAGCGGGCGGGGCAGCGGAAAGAACACCCCCTCCTCGGCCGCGGACACGGTCTCGACGCTGACCGCATAGCGCGCCGCGAAGGCGTCGATGATTTCCTCGACAAGCACCTCGGGGGCGGAGGCGCCGGCGGTGATGCCGAGGCGCGCGATCGCTCCGAACTTGTTCCAGTCGATATCGGCGGCGCGCTGCACCAGCGCGGCGTGGCGGCAACCGGCGCGTTCGGCGACCTCGCGCAGCCGTTGCGAGTTCGACGAATTCGGCGCGCCGACGACAATCATGGCATCGACGATCGGCGCCACCTGTTTGACCGCCTCCTGGCGGTTGGTGGTGGCGTAGCAGATGTCTTCCTTGTGCGGCCCGACGATCGCCGGGAACCGGGCCTTCAGCCGGTCGACGATTTCAGCGGTGTCATGAACCGACAGCGTCGTCTGCGTCACATAGGCCAGGTTGCCGGCATCCACCGGCGCAAAGCTTTCGACGTCGGCCAGGGTCTCGATCAGGCTGACGCTGCCGGGCGGCAACTGACCCATGGTGCCGATCACCTCGGGGTGGCCGGCGTGGCCGATCAGCACGATCTGGCGGCCACGCTTATGATGGATCTCGGCCTCGCGGTGGACCTTGGTCACCAGCGGACAGGTGGCGTCGAGCGCGAACAGGTTGCGCTTCCCAGCCTCCTCCGGAACGCTGCGCGGCACGCCGTGGGCGGAGAAAATCACCGGCGCGGCGGTATCGGCGGGCACCTCGTCGAGTTCCTCGACGAAAATCGCGCCTTTGGCTCGCAAACTCTCAACCACGTAACGGTTATGGACGATTTCATGCCGAACATAGACCGGCGGCCCGTAGATCTTGAGCGCCTGTTCGACCGAGTCGATGGCCCGGACCACCCCGGCACAGAAGCCGCGCGGCGAGCACAGAAGGACCTGGAGCACCGGCTTGCCAGTCTGCGACGGGGCGGCGGGTTTTTCGGGCTGAACGGCCATAATGTCCTCTAACTCGCGGTAAAACCGCGCCAATTCCCGCCCCGACATGGGATGCGACGGCCCACCCTGTCAAGCCGTGCCGGTTGCATGAAGGGGGGTCTGACCCTATATTCCGGCAACTTTCCGATCATCACCGATGATCTGACGCTTCGCCCGGCCGGCGGGTGAAGCCTAGCGGAGATTTGCCATGTCGACAGCCGCCCCTTTGATGCCGAAAGCGACCGCCGTCTGGCTGTTGGACAATACCGCGCTGTCATTCGACCAGATCGCGGACTTCTGCAAGCTCCACCCGCTTGAGGTGAAGGCCATCGCCGACGGCGATTCGGCCCAGGGCATCAAGGGCCTCGACCCGATCCAGACCGGCCAGCTCTCGCGCGAGCAGATCACCGCGGCGGAAGCCGATTCCAGCATCGTCCTCAAGCTGACCGCGCCCAAGGTCGCGGCCTCGAACGAGCCGCGCGGCGGCAAGAAAGGTCCGCGGTACACGCCGGTGTCGCGCCGCCAGGACCGCCCGAACGCCATTCTCTGGCTGGTGCGCAACCACCCCGAGTTGAAAGACGCGCAGATCATGCGGCTGGTCGGCACCACCAAATCGACGATCGCCGGCATCCGCGACCGGACCCACTGGAACGCCGCCAACCTGGCGCCGATGGACCCGGTGACGCTCGGCCTCTGCTCGCAGATCGACCTCGACCTCGAAGTCTCGCGCGCCAACAAGGAAAAGCCGTTGCCGACCGCGGCCGGCGCGACCTTGCTGCCCGCGTCGGAGACCACCGCGCGCAAGGAAGCCGAAGAAGCCGCCGCCGCCGAAGCGCAGCAGAAGTCGAACGAGGATCTCGACGTCAGCGCGGTTTTCGCCAAGCTCAAGCAGCTCGGCGGCAAGGGCGAGCACGACGACGAAGACGACGAGTAAGGCAGCTTCGTCATTCCGGGTTCGCGCTGCGCGCGCCCCGGAATGACGAGTGCTTCTCAATACCCGCGCGTGCCATTGACCGCCGCCAGATAGCGCGCGACCGATTTATCCAGCACCTCTTTCGCCGCCGTCTCGATCACCCGGTCGAAGTAATGGCCGTATAACGTGTCGAAAGCGAACGGCGCCATCGCGGCGCGGATATGCTCGACCTCGTGCGCCGACAGCGGAATGAAGTTCGGATAGCTGCGCATGAACGACAGCCACCGGCGATCGGTGGTGACGGTGAGAATATCGCCGGAACAGACCACACCGCGCGGCTGCCGGTCATCCTGCCAATGCAGCACGGCACCGCCTTCGAAATGACCGCCGCAGCGGATCAACGTCACGCCGTCCCACAAACGCAAGCTGTCGCCGTGCCAAAGCTGGATCGCCGGATCGGGCCGCATGATCCAGTCCTCGTCGGCGACATGCAGATGGATCGGACAATCGAAGGCCTGCGCCCAGTCGACCATCGTCGTATAAAAATGCGGGTGCGAAATCGCGATCGCCTTCAGGCCGCCGAGCGCCTTGATCGCGGTGACGGTCGCGGCGTCGAGCGTCGCCACGCAATCCCACAACACATTGCCTCCGGCGGTCTGTAACAGCAGCGCGCGCTGGCCGATGGCAAAACCGGCGCCGATGCCGGTGATGCCCGGCCGGTATTCGCGCCAGGCGTTCATATGGCTTTGCTGAAGCTGCTCAAGCGTCGTCCAGCCCTGCCCCCGCGCCGGCACGTATTGCCGTTCCTCGTCGCAAACCGGACAGACATCCGGTTTCAGATAATTGTCGGCGTATTGCGTGCCGCATGCTGTGCAAATAAATGCCGGCATCGGACGTCTCCTCCCCTTTTTTTGCAGTTTTTTGGGCGCTTGTTCCGGCGCCGTTATGATGGCGACACTCTTTGGCGTCTTACGATTTCTTGAGAAACTCGGTGCGCAGCACCAGACCCTTGACCTTGTCGGTGCGGCCTTCGATCTCATCCTCCGATCCGTTGAAGCGGATGTTCTTGATGACGGTGCCGCGCTTGATGACGGTCGAGGAGCCCTTGACCTTGAGGTCCTTGATGACGGTGACACTGTCGCCTTCGGCGAGTTGCGTGCCGTTTGAATCCTTGACGACGATGTCCATGTCGATTGTCCTTGCGTTCGCGTGTCGCGCGATATGTCGGCGAACAGCGGCCCGCTTGTCAAACGCGGCGTTGCCGTGCCGGCGGGCAAGCGCCATCGCCCCTGTTATTGTAACGGCGCGGGGTGCGCCGGCCTTGCCGGAAGCGCCCCATGCGCGAGGGGGCATGGAGCGCCGCGAGGCGCTGCCGTTTGGTGTCTCGTGCCGCGCACCTTGCGATGGGCGGGCGCCTCGCAGCGCTCCACGAAGCGGCGTCCGACGGCGTCCGGGCCGCGCTTCAGGTCAGGGGTTGCCCCGACGCCATCAGCCAGTTCCTGGCGGGAGGCCGTGGTGCCTCCGGGCGGAGCCCCGGCGCCGCCCGGGAGCATGGGTCACGTCCTCCCACGCCCACGGGCACCGCTGCCCATCCCGCTAGCCAGAACGCCTCTGGAAGCGCCGCTCACCGGACGAGCAAGAGGACTACAAGCATAGGATAATCGACCTTTAAAGCGCGAGACTCCGGGCCTTCTTTCCGGGCGCCGGACGGCGCGAAGACCGAACCCCTTGCGATTTGATTCAAATGCGATTTGATCGCAGGTTGTAGCCGTGAAATCATACCGCAATGCAAAAGGGCCTCGACGAACCCAACAGCAATCTGATTGCGGTGTTGTTCTGCGCGATCATCGGGCTGATCATCTATGCCGGTCTGGTGCATTGAGGGCTGACATTCATGCGTCCGCCGGCATGACCGGGCTTATCCCGACCATCCACACCTTGAGGCAATAGACAAAGTCGATCTAGACTAGCTAGTTAAAATATCAAACTCACCATCATCGCATTTGCGATTTATAAACATACAAAATATAACTATTAATTCAACTTACGCTCTATACATGGTTCCAAATTTTTAAAATATTTCTACACCGCGCAATGCACATCAACATTTTCATACAAGTAGTACGTAACGATAATAGCTCCGAATAGCAAAACTCCAAACAAACCTAATACAAGAGGCCCTTGAAACAAAAATCCCTTCTGCTGGCCACCGATACCCAAGCCAACTCGCTCCTCATAAGAAAAATATTTGAAATAAATCCAGTTCAACCTCTTGCGGAATTTTGTAATCGAACGCTGCAGAATAAATTGCACGTAGAGGCTATAAACGAAGACAACCCAAGTAAGCCCGATAAGAATTCCCTCAGAGACAAATGGGGATGACGCGCCCTTATCAAGCAGCTGCCTAATTGCGACAATAGAAGCATACACCAAAATGGCATAGTTCGTTATTTGCCACTGCTGTCTCTTATTGAATTGAATATTATCAATTGCATCTCTGTAGATAATTTCAATTCGATCTGGCATATTATCAATAGGAGCTTTAGGCATTTATCACCTCATTGCCACACCCCTTCAGCGCATCGCCGACCTCACATAAAGCCGCCAGTTCGTCGACGCTTCGTCCCACGCCCGCTTGCGGGGAGAGATCAAGAAAACTACCCCACACCCTTCCCCTTCAACGCCTCGCCGATCTCGCCGAGAATGGCCGGGTCGTCGATCGTCGCCGGCATCGTCCAGTCGTCGCCGTCGGCGATCTTCTTGATCGTGCCGCGCAGGATCTTGCCGGAGCGGGTCTTCGGCAACCGCGCCACGGTGATGGCGAGCTTGAAGGCCGCCACCGGGCCGATCTTGTCGCGCACCAGCTGCACGATCTCTTTTTCAATCTCGCTCGGCGGCCGATTGACCCCGGCCTTCAACACGATGAAGCCGCAGGGCACCTCGCCCTTCATGTCATCCTTGATGCCGAGCACCGCACATTCGGCGACGTCGGGATGCGAAGCGAGCACTTCCTCCATGCCGCCGGTCGACAACCGATGGCCGGCGACATTGATGATGTCGTCGGTGCGGCTCATCACATAGATATAACCGTCGCCGTCCTTGTAGCCTGCGTCGGCCGTTTTGTAATAGCCGGGAAACTCCGAGAGATAAGCTTCCTTGAAGCGCTCGTCCTGCTGCCACAGCGTCGGAAAGGCGCCCGGCGGCAGCGGCAGCTTGACGACGATAGAGCCGGTCTTGTTGGCCGCGACCGGATGACAGGCCTCGTCGACGATATCGACCTGATAGCCCGGCATCGGCACGCAGGCGGAACCGTACTTCACCGGCAACTGGCCGAGCCCTACCGGATTGCCGGCGATGCACCAGCCGGTTTCGGTCTGCCACCAGTGATCGAGCACCGGCACCTTGAGCACGTCCTCGGCCCAGTGAATGGTCGGCGGGTCGGCGCGCTCGCCGGCCAGAAACAGGGTGCGGAATTTCGACAGGTCGTATTGCTTGAGAAGCTTGGCCTCCGGGTCTTCCTTGCGGATGGCCCGGAACGCGGTCGGCGCGGTGAACATCGCGACCACGCCGTGTTCGGCGCAGACCCGCCAATAAGCGCCAGCGTCCGGCGTACCGACCGGCTTGCCCTCATAAAGTATCGACGTGCAACCGTGCAGCAGCGGGCCGTAGACGATGTAGGAATGGCCGACCACCCAGCCGATGTCGGAGCCGGCCCACCACACTTCGCCGGGTTCGACGCCATAGAGATTCTTCATCGACCACAGGAGCGCGACCATGTGGCCGCCATTGTCGCGCACCACGCCTTTGGGGATGCCGGTGGTGCCGGAAGTGTAGAGCACATAGAGCGGATCGGTCGCCTTGACCGGCACGCAGTCCGACGTCTTGGCGTAGTTGACGGCGTGCTCCCAGACCCGGCGCCAGTCGTGGTCGCGGCCTTCGACCAGCGTCGCGGCGCATTGCGGACGCTGGAGAATGAGACAGGTCTGCGGCTTGTGCGCGGCGATCTCGATAGCTTCGTCGAGCAGCGGCTTATAGGCAATGACGCGCGCGCCCTCGATGCCGCAGCTCGCCGACAAGATCAGCTTCGGCTTGCAGTCATCGATACGGGTCGCCAGTTCCTTGGCGGCGAAACCGCCGAACACCACCGAATGAATGGCGCCGATGCGGGCGCAGGCCAGCATCGCGAACACCGCCTCCGGCACCATCGGCATGTAGAGAATGACGGTGTCGCCCTTGGTCACACCGAAATCGCGCAGCATGGCGCCGAGCAGTTGCACCTCCGACAGCAGTCGGCCGTAAGTGAAAGTCTGCGTGGTCTGGGTGACCGGCGAATCGTAAATCAGCGCCGGCTGCTGGCCGCGCCCGGCTGCAACGTGACGGTCGACGGCGTTGTAACAGGTGTTGCAGGTGGCATCGGCGAACCAGCGGCCGTAAATGCCGGCCGTGCCGTCGAAGACCTTGGTCGGCTTGTCGTACCAGTCGATCGCCTCGGCCGCCGCGCCCCAGAATCCCTCCGGATCGCTCTGCCAGCGGGCATAGACTTCAGGGTAGCGGCTTGCGGTCATCGAAGGTCCTCCCAGCGGATTTCTTTTGGCGGCCCTTGCCGCGTCTGTTTGACCGCGATTGTGGAGCGCGCGGCGACGGCAAACAAGGCATGCACATTCAAGGCTGGCAATGATCGGCCCGCTGGGCTTTGATCCGGCGCAAATTCGTCCCGTTTCGGGGCGATATCATACTTATTGCTGAGCGCGCGCCGCTTATTGCCGCGTCGCTTGGCGCCCGCCACCCTGTCCCGGCGCGCCGGGGCCGGCAAGGAAGCCCGCGTGACCATCATCACCAATCCGCTGTTCTATGCCCTGGCCATCCCGGCGGTGATCGCGCTCGGCCTGTCGAAGGGCGGCTTCGCCGGCGTCGGCCAGATGGCGACGCCAATGCTGGCGCTGGTGATGCCGCCGCTGGAAGCCGCCGCCATCATGCTGCCGATCATGATCGTGCAGGACGCCAACGCGGTCTGGGTCTATCGCAAGGACTGGAGCGGCCGCATCGTCGGCATCATCGTGCCGGGCGCGATCATCGGCATCGGCATCGCCTGGCTGGTGGCGGCGCATATTTCGGAAGCCGCGGTGCGCGTCTTCATCGGCGTCACCACCATCGCCTTCGTCGCCTACAGCTTCCTCGGCATGTTGAAGGTACCGCGCGAACCGAAGACGCCGGGCGTCGCCGCCGGCGTGATCTGGGGCGCGCTGTCGGGCTTCACCTCGACGATCTGCCAGGCCGGCGGCCCGCCTTACCAGATGTACGTGCTCAGCCTGCGGCTGCCGAAGATGACCTTCGTCGGCACCACGGCGGTGGTCTTCGCCGCCGTGAACTGGCTCAAGGTCATCCCCTATTTCGCGCTCGGCCAGTTCTCGACCACCGGGCTGGGGACGTCGCTGGCGCTGCTGCCGCTGGCGATCGTCTCCAACCTGCTCGGCTTCTGGCTGGTGCGCGTGACGCCGCAAGCCCTGTTCTACAAGATCACGCTGATCATCATGCTGCTGATCTCGATCGAACTGACCCGCGAAGGCGGGCTGGAGTTGTGGCGCGGGTCTTAAGCTAGGACCCGCACCTTCGGCGGCGTCGGCGCCAGGCCCTCGGCGCCGTTTGGCGTGATCAACACCGGATATTCCAGCCGCATCCCGGCGACGCCGGGCTGATAGAAATGCGTGCCAAGTGCGATCACCATATTCGGCGCCAGCACGTCGTCGCTCGACGCATTCATGAACGGCCGGGTGCGCGCGCAGGTGCCGAGCCCGTGACCGAACAACGGCAGGCCGAACTGCCGGCCGATCTCGCTGCGGCCGAAGGCGGCAACCGCGGTGGCGACGCAATCGCGCACGGCGCGACCGGGCTTCAGCGTCTCGAGCAACACCGACACCGTGGTCTCCCAGCAATCGATGGCGCGCTTCTGCGCATCATTAGGCGTGCCGAAGAACACCGGGATCGATAGGTCTGACATATAAAGATCGATCAGCGGATGCAGATCGATCACCACGAACTCGTTGCGGCGGATCGGCCGGTCGGTGCTCTGCTGGGTGACGCCGCGCAGGAAAGCGGTACGCTCGCCGGCGCCGACTTCGGTGCCGCCGGTGACCGACCATGACCAGGTGCTGCCGTGATCGCGGATTGCGGCCTCGACCACGCCGGCGACATGATTCTCGGTGATGCCCTCGGCGATCGCCTTGACGCCGGCATGAAAGCCGATATCGGCGACAAAGGCGGCCCGGCGCAGGCGTTCGATTTCGGCCGGCGACTTGATCAGCATCAGATCGTCGATCAGCCGCACGCCGTTGAACAGATCGACCTGCGGCAACGCCGCCTTGAGGTCGAGATATTCGCCGGCGGTGAGCATGCCGGGCGCGATTTGCGCCGCGCCGGGATGCGACAGATCGAGGCCGACGCGGCCACGGTCGGCGCCATGCGCCGCCAGTTGCCGCGCGATCAGTCCGACCAGCCCGCTGCCGGCGAACTCATGCACCGGATGCGGACAGCCTTCGGCCTTGATGCGTTCGGCATCCATCGCCCAATAGGCCACCTCGCAATGGCCATCGGCGGTGACAATGACAGCGCCGCGCCACGGCATGAAGGTGCCGCACAGATAATGCAGCGAAGCCTGGCGAGTGCCGACATAAGCCGACACCCCATCGGCGGCGAGCCGCGCCGCGAGAGCGCGAACCCGCGCCGCAAAATCGATCGCCTGCATGCGCCTTACTCGACCGACAGGTTGGCGCCGCGCACGGCAATCGCCCACTTGGCGGTTTCCGACTTGATGAAAGCGGCAAACTCGGCCGGCGACGAGCCGACCGGTTCGACCGCCTGATCGATCAGGATCTTGCGCAAGGCCGGATCGGCCAGCGCCTTGACGATGGACGCATTGAGCTTGGCGACGACGTCGGGCGGCGTATGCGCCGGCGCGACGACGCCGATCCAGCCCATCGCGCTGTAACCGGGCAGACCGGCTTCGGCGACCGTCGGCAGCTCCGGCACCACCGGCGACCGCTGCTGGCCGGTGACGGCGAGCGCACGCAGCTTGCCGCCTTTGACCAGCGGCAACGCGGTGATCATCGAATCGAACATCACCTGGACGTGGTCGCCCATGAGATCGGCGAGCGCCGGCGCGCTGCCTTTATAAGGCACATGCGGCATGTCGATGCCGGCCTGGTGCACGAACAATTCGCCGGACAGATGCATCGACGTGCCGCTGCCGCCGGAGGCGCGGTTGAGCTTGCCGGGATGCGCCTTGGCATAGGCGATCAGTTCCTGCACCGACTTGGCCGGCACATCCGGATTGACCACCAGCAGCAGCGGATACTGCACGACCTGCGAGATCGGCGTGAAATCCTTGATCGGGTCGAACGGCAGATGCTTGTAGAGCGTCTGGTTGATCGCGTGGGTGCCGATCGTCGCCATCAGAATGGTGTAGCCATCCGGCGCGGCGCGCGCGACCACATCAGCGCCGAGATTGCCGCCGGCGCCGGGACGCGGCTCGACCAGCACGCGCTGGCCAAGCGTCTCCGACATCCGTTCCGCCAGCAGGCGCGTGGTGATGCCGGTCGGGCCGCCGGCCGCGGCCGGCACGATGAAGTGGATCGGCTTGGTCGGATAATCGCTGGCCTGCGCCGGGCTCTGCGCCAGCGCGCCGATCAGGGCGCCGGCCGCCATCGCCGCCGTGACGGCGCGAAGTTGATTGAATGTCATGATCGTCATTTTCCTGTTGCCTCCCCTGGACCGTTCTTGCTATTGTTCGAGAGTCGAACTATCGTTCGTTCATCGATCATGTTCTTAGCACCCCGAACGGGAGGCTGCAAAATGTTTATGGGCCCCGCCGACGTCAGCCGGATGCCGCAGGGCAGCGACAGCTTCGTCGAGGCCTTCGCCAAGGGACTCGCGGTGATCGGCGCCTTCGGCCAGGACGCCGAAACGCTGTCGATGGCCGAGATCTCCAAACGGACCGGCCTGCCACGCGCCGGGGTGCGGCGGCTGCTGCTGACGCTGGTTACGCTGGGACTGGCCGAGGAACGCGCCGGCCGGTTCTCGCTGACGCCGCGCATCCTGCGGCTCGGCTATGCCTATTTATCGTCGCTCAGCCTGCGCGAGATCGCCCAGCCGGCGATCGAAACCCTGGCGCGCGACTGCGACGAGATCGTCGCCGTCTCGGTGCTCGACGGCGACGAACTGACCTATATCGCACGCGCCGAACCCTCGAGCGTGCTGCGGCGCAGCCTGACCGTCGGCAGCCGGCTGCCCGCCTTCTGCACCTCGATGGGCCGCGTTCTGCTGGCCGGCCTTGCCGACGACGCACTGGCAACGCTGCTGAACCAGGCCGAGCGCCCGGCCTATACCCGCCACACCGTCACCGACGTCACCGCGCTGACCGAGGAGATCGCCATCGTGCGCAAGCAGGGCTGGGCCTTCGTCAGCGAGCAACTGGAATTCGGCGCCTGCGGTATTGCCGCGCCGATCCGCGACAGCCGGGGCCGCACCGTCGCCGCCGTCAACATCAGCACCAATCTTGGCCGGCATGCGGAAAAGGCCTTCGTAAAGCAATTCAGGCAACAGGTAATCGATCTGGCGGACGGTATTTCGGCCAGCCTGCCGCGCGACTGAGCGGCGGCGCCGGCGACAAACGGGCGCGAAAGCAACAATTGATCCCGGCCGCCGCGCTTCGTACCCTCTTGGCCAAGAGGGGAAACGATCCATGGCCAAAGCGCCCACCACGACTCCATACGACATCGATCTCGACCGCAATCCGGCCAATTTCCAGCCGCTGACGCCGCTCGGTTTTCTCGAACGCGCCGCCTCGGTGTTCCCGGATCATGTCGCGATCATCCACGGGCCGCTGCGCCGGACCTATGCCGAATTCTACGCCCGCGCGCGTCGACTCGCGTCCGCGCTGGAGAAAGCCGGCGTCCGGCGCGGCGACACCGTTTCGGTGCTGCTGGCCAATACGCCGCCGGCGCTGGAATGCGCCTATGGCGTGCCGATGACGCAAGGCGTGCTCAACACGCTCAACACCCGGCTCGACGCCGCGATCATCGCCTTCTCGCTCGATCACGCCAACGCCAAGGTGGTGGTTACCGACCGCGAATTCTCCAAAACCATGAAAGACGCGCTGGCGCTCTGCAAGGTCAAGCCCATCGTGATCGACTATGACGATCCGGAATATGGCGGAGATGGCGAGCGCCTCGGTGCGATCGATTACGAAGCCTTCGTCGCCTCCGGCGATCCCGACTATGCCTGGTCGATGCCGGACGACGAATGGGACGCTATCACGCTGAACTATACCTCCGGCACCACCGGCGACCCCAAGGGCGTGGTCTATCATCACCGCGGCGCGCATCTGCTCGCCGTCGGCAATATCGTCACCTGCAACATGGCCAAGCATCCGGTCTATCTCTGGACGCTGCCGATGTTTCACTGCAACGGCTGGTGCTTCCCGTGGTCGATCTCGGTGGTCGCCGGCCCCTAAAACAGCCTGCGCCAGGTTCGCGCCAAGGCGATGTATGACGCGATTGCCGATCACAAGGTCACGCACCTGTGCGGCGCGCCGATCGTGATGGCGACGCTGCTCAACGCGCCGGAGGCGGAGAAGAAGCCGCTGCCGCACACCGTCGAGTTCTTCACCGCCGCCGCACCGCCGCCGGAAGCCGTGCTCGCCGCCATGAAAGCCGCCGGCTTCAACGTCACGCATCTTTACGGCCTGACCGAATGCTACGGTCCGGCGGTGGTCAACGACTGGCACAAGGAATGGGACGCGCTGCCGCTGCCGGAACAAGCGGCGAAAAAAGCACGGCAGGGCGTGCGCTACAGCGCGCTCGAAGCGCTCGACGTCCGCGATCCCGACACCATGGTGCCGGTCGCGCGCGACGGCGCGACGATGGGCGAAGTGATGATGCGCGGCAACGTCGTGATGAAAGGCTATCTCAGGAACAGGCCATCGACCGACGCCGCCTTCCGCGGCGGCTGGTTTCACACCGGCGACCTCGGCGTGATGTATCCGGACGGCTATATCCAGCTCAAGGACCGCTACAAGGACATCATCATTTCCGGCGGCGAGAACATCTCCTCCATCGAGGTCGAGGACGCGCTGTACAAGCACCCCGCCGTCATGGCGGTCGCGGTGGTCGCCAAACAGGACGACAAATGGGGCGAGACGCCGTGTGCCTTCGTTGAGCTGAAGGATGGCGCAACCGCCAGCGCCGACGAACTGACGCAATGGTGCAAAACTCATCTGGCCGGCTACAAGGTGCCGCGCCATTTCGTGTTCGCGGAAATCCCGAAGACGAGCACAGGGAAGATTCAGAAGTTCAAATTACGAGAGATGACGAAGGGGGCGTAAGCGCCCGTCTTGCATCGCCGGCACGACGGCCGATCGACGCCGCCTTTTCGCGTGCGATCAATCGGCCGCGATCACGACTCGGTCTGGATGATCGCGACCGTGCAGGCCCGCGAATAAGCGCCGCCCGGCAACGTCCATTCCTGCGTCCCGGTCAGCGTGCCGCCTTTATCGGTCACGATGCCGCCGTAGCTGCCTTGATAACCCGACGTTCCGGCTTTCCAGCTCGATGTCAGCTTGATGCTGCCGTCGTCACCCATCGTGCCGGAGGCGATCTCGCTGCCGACGACGCGGGTGCCGCGTAGATTGAAAATCGGCCGCGCCGCGACGACCGATTTGCCGGTCACGACGACGTCGAAGGGCGCCTTCAACATGAAAGGCGAGTTCTTCATTTTCTCGCAAACGATCATGCCGCGATAGGCGCCATCGCGGGCCTGCGCCATCTGCATCGTTGAAACGAGAGCAACAACCGCAAAGCCGATTACACCGACTGACCGTCGCCGCATGACCGCCTCCCTAGCCAAAGTCGGCGCAGGATAGGCCCGCGCCATGACACATTCAACGCGGCCTGGACGCAACGGCGTTACTTTTGGATAAATTGCAAAACGCCACTATTCGCCGTAGGGACGCAAATGGCTTTCGTTCAGCATATCCCGGGCGACTTCTTCCTGCCGGTAGGCCGACTTCTGCCGCTGCCTGAGCATTTCTTTGCGGCAGTCCGCGTAAGCCTGCGAGCCGGGCTGCACGCCGTTCTCGCGGCAGGCCGCCTCTTCCGTCGCGACCCGCTCCTGTTGCGCCGCGGCCAGATTAGCACTGCGCATTTCGTCATACTGCGCGCAGCCGGCGAGCGCTATCATCGCGCCAGACACCGCCACGAAACGCAGGACCATTCCAGGAAAACCAGCTTTCATCAGCCCACCCGCATCCGCCACAAATCTTGACCCTGGCCGCGCGCGGCATCCGCGCAACGACAGCCCCCATCTAGCGGCAGCAATAAGGCCGAAATCGGGGCATCCCGGTCAAGCCCCCGCTGCAACGGCGCCGATACCAGAGAAAGTCCATAGAGAAAATCCATGTCCGATATCCTGATCACCGACGACGGCCCGGTCCGCACCATCCGCATCAACCGGCCGGATAAGAAAAACGCGCTGACCCTGCCGATGTATGACGCAATGTCTGACGCCATCGGCCATTGCCACATCGACAAGTCGATCCGCAGCCTGATCATCGCCGGCGCGCCGGACGTGTTCTGCGCCGGCAACGATATCGGCGACTTCATGGCGATGGCGGAAAGCGGCGCGCTCGGCCAGCCGATCGTGCGCTTCCTGCACGTGCTGGCGCGCAACGAAGTGCCGGTCGTCGCCGCCGTCAACGGCAACGCGGTCGGCGTCGGCTGCACCATGCTGATGCATTGCGACCAGGTCATCCTCGGTTCGAACGCGCGGCTGTCGACGCCCTTCGTCGGGCTCGGTCTGGTGCCGGAAGCCGCCTCCAGCCTGCTGGCGCCGCGCCTGATGGGGCCGGCCCGCGCTTTCGCGTTGCTGGTGATGGGTCAGGCCCTGAGCGCGGCCGAGGCCAAGGACGCCGGCCTCGCCAATGCCGTGGTCGATCCGGCCGAGACCGAGGCGGCCGCGCTCGCCGCCGCACGCAAGATTGCCGCCCTGCCGGTGCAGGCGGTGCTAGCCTCGCGCCGGCTAATCCGCGGTCCGGTCGAGGAGATTATCGGACGGATTGACGACGAGGCCGAGGCCTTCAAGCTGCGGCTGCAATCGCCGGAGGCCCGCGCCGCCTTCGCCGCCTTCCTGGCGCGCAAAAAATAGACGTCCGGCAGGCTTGCGGCCCCAAGCCGGACGCTGCGGACGCGCAAACGAATATCGGCGATGGGCCTCAGCGGCCCATCAGGTAATTCGGGCTGAAATAGTTGTCGGGGCCATTGCTGTGGCCGTAGGACTGGCCGCTGCCGCCAATATAGAGCGAGCTGTTGCCATTCTGGATAATGGTCTTCTTGCTGCCGTCGTCGAAGCGCGATGTCTGCCGGTCGCCGGCGCCCGAGTTGTAGAACATGCTGTTGTCATCGGCCTTGCCGCTGCCGGCGCCCGGTTCCTGATCCTGGAACGTGAAGGCGTGAGCGGCCGGCGCGGTCAGAACAGCGACGGTCCCCAGCACGGCAAGCGACGCCGCAAAAAGCACGGCGGGAAGATACACGGAACCGGACAGGCGGCTGTTCGTCATGGCGACCTCACCTCATGATTGACGCCGACAATACGACAAAAAACTATGGCTGCAAGGCGGCGAAAAGCCGTAATCCGCCGCCCCGGCCACACCGTCCCCAGCCAGGCCGGGGACGGTTTTCAAGACGATTTTCAGGCTGGCCGGCGCCTCAGTCGACCTTGATGCCGAGCTTGCGCACCAGCGAGCCCCATTTCTTCTCTTCCGAGGCGATATCGGCGGCATATTCCGCCGGCGTCGAGGTCAGCGGATCACCGCCTTCGCGGTGGATCTGATCCTGCACCTGCGGGTCGGCGACCAGCTTGGCCAGTTCGGCGCTAAGCTTGTCGACGATCTCCTTCGGCGTGCCGGCCGGCGCCAGCAGGCCATAATGCAGGACGGCCTCGAAGCCCGGCAGGCCCGATTCGTCGAAGGTCGGTACATCCGGCAGCAGCGAGAACCGCTTCTTGCTGGTGACCGCGATCGCCCGCAGCTTGCCGGCGGCCAGATTGCCGAGCGCCGGCGGCAATACGCCGAAGGCCATCGGCACGTGGCCGCCGAGCAGATCGGTCATCACCGGCGCGGTGCCCTTGTAGGGAATCAACGCGACATCGATGCCGGCTTCCGACTTGAACAGTTCGGCGCACATATAGCCGCCGGTGCCGACCGCCGAGGTGCCGAGATTAAGCTTGCCCTGCTGCTTCTTGGCCATCTCGATGACGTCCTTGATCGACTTGGCCGGGAACGACGGATGCACGAGCAGCGCCACCGGCATCGAGGCGACCAGACCGATCGGCGCGAAATCCTTTAGCGGGTTCATGCCGAGTTTGACGTAGATGCTGGGATTGATCGAGATCGTGCCGGTATGGCCGAGCAGCAAGGTGTAGCCGTCCGGGTTGGCGCGGGCCGCCAGACGGGTGCCGACGGTGCCGCCGGCGCCGCCGCGGTTTTCGACGACGACCTGCTGCTTCAACGCCTCGGTCAGCTTCTGCGCCACCACGCGGGCCATGGCGTCGACGCCGCCGCCGGCCGGATAAGGCACGATGATGCTGATGGGGCGGGTTGGATAATCGGCGGCTTTCGCGGCCGGCGCCGCAACGGCGATCAGACCGGCGGCGAGCACAACAGCCGCGCATCGGCGCAGGGTCCGAGCGAACGAATTCATGGCATTTCCCCCCAAAGGTGGCTTTACGACATCATTCCACCGGGCCGTAGACCGGCCGCTGGCGCACGGCCAGGGCGGCCGCGCCGGATGATATGGCGTAAATCGCGGGGGCAGACAATCCTACCGGCCGGCAAGCGCAATCGACGTTCAAGTCCCGCATGCCGGACCACACGGACGCAAACCATGGCGACCCATGCCGCGAAGGCAATGACCATGACGGTCGGCCTCGTCGTGGCATCGGCCATCGAGACGTCGGCCGTCAAGGCACTGGCCATGGAAAGCCGACCGCGTGGCGGCCATGGCAAACCTGGTTTATCGAACGTGGATTGCAGAGGGCCTTGGATCGCAGACCTTGCAACGGATCGGGTCAGTGAAGACTGGCCATTCCGTTGTGCCGCAAACGCATGATCTGATCCTTGACCAGAAGTTTGCGTCGCTTGAGTTCCAAGACTTCGAGGTCATCGACCGCGGGATGAGCCTGGTAATCGTTGATTTGATCTTCGAGCGCCTGGTGCTTCTTTTCGAGTTCCGCAAGGTGCGATTGCATCGACATTGTTTGATGTCTCCTCAACGCTGGTTCGTGGATGGGCTCTCTGTTCGTATCGTCGGTTCAGTCCTTCGTGGAACGCTCACACTCAATGAACTTGACGGCTATCGCTTACGATCGGCCCGGACCGTAAAATCCGAACCGCTTCATTCGAGCAAGCTCGCTCCAGTCGACTGATCCGAGCCAGCTTATTCGAGCCGGCAATTCCGGCAATCGTGCGACAGCGAGGCTAAGCCTAGCCCAAAGCCGATACAACGGGCAGGCTACACCGAGCTTAAGCACGTCTCAACGCCCATGAAAGCCCTTGATCGGCCGCCACTTTTTTAAAGCCGCTTGAATGCCTCTGTGGAAAACGCGATAATCCAAAGACAAGGCTCCACATAATACCTCTGATGGTTCCCGTCGAACGGGGGCCTCAATCCGACCTGCGGTGGCAATGAACGACAACGACGAAAGCGCGTTGCGCGAGCAGCTGGCTCGCCTCCAGCAGGAACACCGCGACCTCGATGTCGCTATCGAAGCGCTGGCAGCCTCGCCCGGCTCCGATCTGATCCAGGTCCAGCGGCTGAAAAAACGCAAGCTGGTGCTGCGCGACCAGATCCGTCAGATCGAGGACCAACTGACGCCGGACATCATCGCCTGACCGAACGACCGGCAATCGGTCAGTGACGCTTGGCGTTCTTGCGCGCGTACATCGCCCGGTCGGCGGCATCGATAACATCCGACGGCGCCGCATCGGCGACCAGCATGGCGATCCCGGCGCTGGCGCCGACCAACAGTTCGGCGCCGGCATAATCCACGCGCAGCGCGGCGATCACGGCCTCGATCTCGGCGGCTTTGGCGAGCGCCGCGGCATCGGCCACGTTCCAAAGCAGCACGCAAAATTCATCGCCGCCGAGTCTGGCCACCACATCGGAGGCGCGGACATGACCGATAAGCGCCCCCGCCACCGCCTTGAGCACCGCATCGCCCGCAACATGGCCGTAGCGATCGTTGACCGGCTTGAAATCGTCGAGATCGATGAACATCAACGCCGCGCCGGTACCATAGCGCTTCACATAGGCCAACGAGCGTGTCAGTTCGCGCTCGAACCCGCGCCGATTGAGCAGACCGAGCAAGGGGTCCTCGTCGGCGCGTGCTTCCAGCTCGGCGATCTTGCGTTCGGCGTCCGCCAGCGCCTGCTTCAACTGCGCGTTTTCAGCGAGCAACACGGTCGCCGCAAGCGGGCTAGCGTCGGCACCCGCGTCCGGCGTCATCGGGACAGCCGACGTGGCCGTGTCTTCCCGCGCCTTGGCCAAATCCAGGTTTTCCGACCGATCCGCTCCGCCTGCGGTCACCGTCCGCCCCTTGCGAGAAAAACCGGCGCGAATCTCCCTGCGCCGCGTTCGGGTCAGCATAACCCTTTCGGCAGCCCGGTTTAAACTTGCCAGCGGGGGGACCAGACCTATAATCCGGCGCTTCCTTCCGCCCGCCACGGGCGGATTTTCAAGATTGCGCGCGATCCGATGCAGCAGCCGTCACCGGCGTTTTCAGGATCGTCCGCCAGGGGGCAAAATGCCAGCAAAGCCGGTCGCGATCATTATGGGCAGTCAATCCGACTGGGCCACGATGAAGCACGCCACCGAAACACTCGACGCGCTCAAGATCGGCTACGAAGCGCTGATCGTCTCGGCGCATCGAACCCCGAAACGGCTTTATGAGTTCGCCCATGGCGCCCGCGACAAGGGCTTCAAGGTCGTCATCGCCGGCGCTGGCGGGGCAGCCCACCTGCCCGGCATGGCGGCATCGATGACGCCCTTGCCGGTGCTTGGCGTGCCGATGAACACCCATGCGCTCGAAGGCAAGGACTCACTGCTATCAATCCTGCAAATGCCGGGCGGCATTCCGGTCGGTACGCTGGCCATCGGCAAGGCCGGCGCGATTAACGCCGCGCTGCTGGCCGCCGCCATTCTGGCGCTGTCGGACGACAAGATCGCCAAGCGGCTGGATCAATGGCGCGCCCGGCAGACCCGGGCCGTGGCCAAGAAGCCGAAAAATTGAAGCCGAAAGACTGAGTTTAACGTGCTGAAACCCGGATCGACGATCGGCATTCTCGGCGGCGGCCAACTCGGCCGCATGCTGGCTTTGGCCGCGGCAAGGCTCGGCCTGCATTGCCATATCTATTCGCCGGAAAAGGATTCCGGCGCCTTCGAAGTGGTGCGGGCCTCGACCTGCGCGCCTTACGATGACGAAACCGCACTGGCGCGTTTTGCAGCGAGCGTCGACGTCATCACTTACGAGTTCGAAAACATTCCGGCCAAGACCGCCGCGTTCCTCGCCAAGCGCAAACCGGTCTTTCCCGATCCGCGCGTACTGGAACTGACGCAGGACCGGCTGGTCGAAAAGAATTTCATCGATGGGCTGAAGATCGCGGTCGCGCCTTACGCGCCGGTCCACTCGGCGTCACAACTGGCCGCCGGCATCGAGAAGGTCGGCCTGCCCGCCGTCTTGAAAACCACGACGATGGGTTACGACGGCAAGGGCCAGACCAAGATCAAGAAAGGCGACGACGCCAACGCCGCCTGGCGCAGCTTGAAGAACAAGCCTTGCGTGCTGGAAGGCTTCGTCAACTTCGAACGCGAAGTGTCGGTGATCGCCGCGCGTTCAGCCGACGGTCACGTCGAATGTTTCGAGGTCACCGAGAACGAACATCGTGACCACATTCTCAAGATATCGACGGTGCCGGCGAAGGTCTCGCCGCAACTGGCGACCGAAGCCAAGCGCGTCGCTACCCGCATCGCCAAGGCGCTCGACTATGTCGGCGTGCTGGGCGTTGAGATGTTCGTGGTGAAGGACAAGGGTAAGCAGGCGGTGCTGGTCAACGAGATCGCGCCGCGCGTCCATAACTCGGGTCACTGGACCATCGACGGCGCCAGCGTTTCACAGTTCGAACAGCACATCCGCGCGGTTGCCGGCTGGCCTTTAGCCAAGCCGCTGCGGTTCGGTCGCAAGGTCGAAATGACCAACCTGATCGGCGCCGAGATCCACGACGTCGACCACTGGCTGACCGTGCCGGGCGTTTCCGTCCACCTCTACGGCAAGACCGAGGCGCGGGCAGGCCGCAAAATGGGGCATGTCACGCGGGTTTATCCGAAGTAAGGTCGCTTTGTCATTCCGCGACGGTCCGCAGGACCGGACCCGGAATCCAGATACAATTTCGGAGCGTTTTTCTGGATTCCGGGTTCGTGGCCTGAAAGGCCGCGCCCCGGAATGACGCGGAGGAAAAATGCCAACCGCCCCCGTTTTCCCGGACCGTTTGCGCCTGCCGCTCGACTTTGACGCCGACCGACTCGCCGCCGATATGGCCGCTGTCGCATCCGCCGGCTGGATCGCGCATTTCGTCACCCAGAATTACGACGGCGACTGGAGCGTGATTCCACTCCGCGGCCCGGCGGGAGCCCGGCACCCGGTGCAGGCGATCTATTCCGATCCGACCTGTACCGATTTCGCCGACACCCCGCTGCTGGCCGACGCACCCTATTTTCGCGACCTGCTGGCCGGCTTCGCCTGCCCGCTGCTGGCGGTCCGCCTGATGCGGCTCGCCCCCGGCTCGGTCATCAAGGAACACCGCGACCACGACCTCGCCTTCGAGGACGGCACCGTCCGTATCCATGTACCGGTGACAACCAACGACAGTGTCGATTTTCGACTCAATGGCCGGCAATGCGTGATGCCGGCCGGGTCGGCCTGGTATTTGCGCCTATCCGACCCGCACAGCGTGGCCAATCGGGGCGAAAACGACCGAATCCATCTGGTCATCGACGCCAGCGTCAATAGCTGGGTCGAAGCCCTGTTTGCCCGGGCGGTGGCCGCCGGTGCCGGCCGACCGGCCTGAAAAGACAGATTCCGGCCGGTGGCAAATCCGCGCCCGGGGGCCTATATCGTCAGGACGGCTTTAAAATCGCGGTTTTTCCGCCGTTTCAATAGACTCCCCCAGCCAAGTCTGCTAAAGCCTCCCGACTCAAAAGGCCCGGCTTTTTGCCGCCTTTGACCGAAATTCGATTCTCCATCAACGAAGGAGCATGCGTGCAAGTTCTCGTTCGCGATAACAATGTCGATCAGGCCCTCAAGGCGCTCAAGAAGAAGATGCAGCGCGAGGGCATTTTCCGCGAAATGAAGCTTCGCGGCCATTACGAAAAGCCGTCGGAAAAGAAAGCGCGCGAGAAGGCGGAAGCCGTTCGCCGCGCCCGTAAGCTCGCGCGCAAGAAGATGCAGCGCGAAGGCCTGCTGCCGATGAAGCCGCGGGTCATGCCGGGCGCTGCCGGTGCGGGCGGCCCGGGTGCCGGTGGACGTGGCGCGGGCGCCGGTGCGGGCGGCCGTGGCGGCGCGCCGCGCTTCTAGTCGCGCGACGCCGATCGTTTTTCGGTTCTGAGAATTTTGTAGCGCGGGCCTTCACGGGCTCGCGCTATTTCTGTTGCCGCGCCCGGAACGACACCCCCTAAGCGCCGAACACCAGCCGCGTGCCGACCGCCGAATGGATGACCTTGTCGCCCAGCGCGGCGCGCGCCAGATCGTAAAACCGGTCGCCGGTGCAATGACCCACGATCAGATATTTCGGATCGATGGCGCGAAATTCGTCGATGATCTTGTTGATGTAGTCGTCGCCGAGCGGCGGCACGACGTGGAAGCCACCGATCACAGCATGGACCTTGTCGATGCCGGACGAGGCCATCGCCTGGCGCACGGTGTTGATGACGCCGCGATGGCTGCATGAGGTCAGCACCACCAGGCCATGATCCTTGACCATGTAGGTTGTCGCGATCTCGTGGTCGAAATCGTCGGGAATATAATTGCCGGTGTTCTTCTCCGGCGGCATGTCGTCGGCGAAACAGCCAAAGCCGTTGGCGTCGACGCCGATCAACTCGGTGGTCGGCTGGAGCGGCGTCTCGAACGAGGTCTGGCCGATCCGGCCGGTGGTGAAGGCATGATCGGCGACAATCGCCGGTTCGGAAGCGAGCATCAGCGTCAGGTCGGCATCGAGGATCGCCTTGCGGTCGAGGGCGCCGAACTGGCCACCCGGATTGCGGCGAATGCAGAAACAATCCTCGCCGCCAACGTAAAACGGCATCCGGGCCTTGAGCTTGCCCTTGGTGGCGTTGAGAAAACCGACCATGCCGCCGAAGTGATCGTAGTGGCCGTGGCTGAGCACCAGCGCGTCGAAAGTCGAGGGATCGACGTTGAGAATGCCGATATTGTTGAGCAGCACCTCCGGCGTATAGCCGAAGTCGATCATGACATTGCGCTCGACGCCGCCGGCGAAGGACTGCGCATGCATCGCCAGCCCCCATTCGCCGTTGAGAATGCGCCCCGGCGGCTTATCGGGAAACGTGTTGCCGCTCTTGCGCTCGATGGTCAGGCCGTCGCGCTTTTCATTGGCGATGAACTGCATCACGATATTGTCGGTGACGATCCGCACCGACAATTTGTCGACCACCGGCACATTGCCGCGCAGGGTTTTGGCCGGCGCGGTACGGGAGTTGGCCGCCAGCGCCGCCACCATCGCCGAGACGAAGCCGGCGCCACCGGCGCAAAGCGGGCCGACATGGGCCGCCAGCGACGGCAAGGCGCCGCAATTGCAGGCATTGAACAGCATGACATTTCCCCCGATAGACGGCGGCGATGATAAGTGACGGCGGCTGAATGTCCACCGCCGCAACGGCCAGCGCTAGCGGCGGGTGCCGCGCTTCGCCGCCGACCAGGCGCCTTCCGCGATCAACTCATCGGCCTGGGCGCGGATCATGTCGGCCAGCGCGCGCACCGCCGGTCGCTGCGCGCGCGACCTATTGACCGCCAGCGTCCAGGTCACCGACAGGTCGCGCAGCGGCGCGGTCGCGACGCGGCCGCGATGTCGCGCCAGCGCGCTCGGCGGCAAGACGCCATAACCGGCGCCGCGCGCCATCAATTCGATCATCAGCGGCAGGGTCTCGAGTTCGATCGCCAGATTGAAATCGAGCTTGCGCTTGCGCAGCGCGGCTTCGGTGACCAGCCGCAGATGGTTCGGTGGCCGGTAACTGACGATCGGCAGGCCGGCGAGCGTTTCGATGGCGACAGGCTTTGCCGGATCGAGCGCCGCGCCCGGCGGCCCGACCAGCATCAGGGGCTCGACCGCCAGCGGCGACAAGGCGACGTTGCGCAGCACCTTGCGGTCGGCCATCAGCACGGCGACGTCGGCCTCACCGCTGCGCATCAGCTCCTCCAGCCCCTGCGAGATCGCCTCGTACACATGCAGCATCACCCGCGGATAGGTCTTGCTGAAACGGTCGACCACCGGACCGCTGAGCACCGACAGGAGCGACGGCGGCAGCCCGAGCGACACCGTGCCGCTCGGCTGTTCGACCTGCGCGACCAGTTCGGCTTTCGCCTGATCGAGCCCGCGCAGCGCCTGCAAGGCGCGATCGCGGAACAGGCTGCCCGCGGGACTCAAGGTGACGCCGTAACGATGCCGCGAGAATAGCACCGCGCCGAGTTCGCGCTCCAGAGCGGCCATCTGCCGGCTGACCGTCGGCTGGGTCTGGTTGAGCACGGCGGCGGCGCGGCCGAAGCTGCCGAGTTCGGCGACACGGATGAAGGCCTGGAGCACGCGAAGGTCCATGCCGTCATCATACATATTCCGTATGAGAACGATACAAAACATTCAGTTTACGCAATTCAGCCGGCTGGTTAGCGTTTTCGCGAGCCGCCCGGCCAACGGGCGCGCCACGTCACCGACAACGGTCTCCTGGAGGAAACGCCATGCCCCGCATCCGCTATATCGAAGACAGCGAACTGACACCGCAAGCCCGCGCGATGATCGAATCGGCCAAGCGCACCGGCGCACCCGACCCGCGTGTGGTCTCGATCATGACCCGCAGTCAGGTCGGCACCGCCTGGGTCGAACTCTGGAACAAGGTGCTGTACGAAGGCGTCCTGCCGCACAAGCTCAAGGAAATGTGCCGCATCAAGATTTCGGTCGCCCATCAGTGCGGCTATTGCTCCACCGTGCGTTCGAATGTCGCCAAGGCCGAGGGCCTGACCGAGGACATGATCGACGACGTGCTCAACGACTATCAGAACAGCAAGCGGCTCAACGCCCGCGAAAAGGCCGCCCTGCGCTATGCCGAACTGTTCAAGGAAGGCGAGCACGCCATCGACAAGGACGAGGTCTATCGCAAGCTTCAGGAAGAATTCACCGACGAGGAAATCATCGAACTCGGCCAGATTTGCGCCCAGACCGATGGTGTCGGCAAATTCGTCAAGTCGCTGAATGTCATCAGTTGGGAAGACGCCTGCGCGCTCAACCCGCGCCTCAATGACGGCGTCGCCGCACAACAGGCGGCCGAGTAACGCGTCGCGCCGATACGACCTCGGGTGGGCTTCCTGCGCTCGCCGCGAAGCCCACCCGACGGCGGAACAACCGCGCGCGACCGGACATCACACCTCCATCGTCACCATGCGTGACGGCACGAGGCAAAAGCGGTGCCCGACCGAACGGACCACCGCTTTGTAACCATCGGACGCATGCCGGGCGTCGACCTACACCCGACACGCATTTCAGTCGACGCCCCGACGATGGTCGGGACGCCCCAGACGATCCTAGAGCTTCTTCTTCTTGGCGACCGTCTTCTTGGCCTTCTTGACAGTCTTCTTGGCCGCTTTCTTCTTGGCCGTCGTCGCGACGCCGAGATAAGCGGCGACCTTCTTCGACGAATGGCCGGCGACCTTGACGGTGGCCGCGAGCTTGGCCGGCGTGATCTTGAATTTCTTCGACCAGTAACGGACTTCGTAAGGCTCGCTCAGCGAAATCAGGGCGCGGTCGCGCGCCTTGTGCTTCTGAAGCTTGATATAGGCCTCGACCTTCTTGGCCGAATGACCGACCTTCTTGACCGCATAGCGGAGCTTCGCCGGCGTAACCTTGAATTTCTTCGACCAGTAGCGAACCTCGTAAGGCTCCTTCAACGCAATCAAACCACGGTCGGCACTGACACTCTTTTTTGTCTTCTTCGACGTCTTGGCCATCGCGCAATCCTTTCAAGATTCGACTTGCCACAACCGGCAGTGTCGATGATTTGCGTGAGTCGGCCTGGCAATGCAACATCGCCCCTTCGATTCAATGGGGATGAAGCGTCGAAAACGATTGCTTATTGCCGGTTTTTGCGAACAACGCCCGGCTCGAATCTCAACCTCAGCAATACCGCCTAGGCAGAAGCCGATGGTCCGCCGGTCGCAAAAAAGCCGGCCCCCTGTTCAGGGACCGGCCTAAAATACGCACGATAGAAACACGGCAGCCCGTGCGCCGCCCTTACAGCGACTTGACGATGCTTTCGGTCATCTTCTTGGCATCGCCAAGCAGCATCATCGTGTTGTCGCGGTAGAACAGCGGGTTGTCGATGCCGGCATACCCCGAGGCGAGCGAGCGCTTGATGAACATCACGGTGCCGGCCTTCCAGACCTGCAACACCGGCATGCCGTAAATCGGCGAGGTCTTGTCCTCTTCGGCCGCCGGGTTGGTGACGTCGTTGGCGCCGATCACGAAGGCGATGTCGGCCTGCGCGAACTCCGAGTTGATGTCCTCGAGCTCGAACACTTCGTCATACGGCACATTGGCTTCGGCGAGCAGCACGTTCATGTGGCCGGGCATGCGGCCTGCGACCGGGTGAATGGCGTATTTCACCTCGACGCCTTCGGCCTTCAGTTTATCGGCCATCTCTTTGAGCGCGTGCTGCGCCTGCGCCACCGCCATGCCGTAGCCCGGCACGATGATGACCTTCTGCGCGTTCTTCATGATGTAACCGGCATCCTCGGCCGAGCCGAGCTTGACCGGGCGCTGCTCAGCACCGCCGGAGGCCGCCGCCGTTTCGCCGCCGAAACCGCCGAGGATGACCGAGATGAACGAGCGGTTCATCGCGTGGCACATGATGTAGGACAGGATCGCGCCCGACGAACCGACCAGCGCGCCGGTGATGATCAACGCCGAATTGCCGAGCGTGAAGCCGATGCCGGCGGCCGCCCAGCCCGAATACGAATTCAGCATCGAAATCACGACCGGCATATCGGCGCCGCCGATCGGAATGATGATCAGCACGCCGAGCAGCAGCGCGAGGCCGGTGATAACCCAGAACTCGAGCGCGGTCTGATGCAGGTAGAAACTGACGATGAAGCCGACCAGCGCGATGGCGAGCGCGATGTTGATGAGATGGCGCCCGGGCAGCGTGATCGGCTTGCCGCTCATGCGCGCCGACAGCTTCAGGAACGCGATGACCGAGCCGGTGAAGGTCAGCGCGCCGATCGCGACGCCGAGCGACATTTCGATCAGGCTCTGCTGATGAATATGGCCGTGCGTGCCGATGCCGAAGGCCGAAGGCGCATAGAACGCGCCGGCCGCCACCAGCACCGCCGCCATGCCGACCAGCGAGTGGAAAGCCGCGACCAGTTCCGGCATCGAGGTCATCGGCACCTTACGCGCGATCACCGCGCCGATGCCGCCGCCGATGACGATACCGCCAACGATCAGCGCCCAGCCCAGGGCATCCGCCGGCGGACTGGCCGCCAGGGTGGTCAGCACGGCAATCGTCATGCCGATCATGCCGAGCGTGTTGCCGCGACGCGACGAGTCCGGGCTCGACAGCCCGCGCAGCGCGAGGATGAACAGAACGCCGGCGACGAGATAAAGTAACGCGACCAGATTGGGGCTCATGGCGCGCTCACTTCTTCTTTTTCTGATACATCGCCAGCATACGCTGGGTGACGAGGAAGCCGCCGAAGATATTGATCGACGCAAAGATCAGGGCGACGAAACCGAAGGCGCGCGACCAGAGCGGGCCGGTATCGTCGCCCGCGAGCGCGACGCCGACGGCGAGCAGCGCGCCGACCACGATCACCGACGAGATCGCGTTGGTCACCGACATCAGCGGCGTATGCAGCGCCGGCGTCACCGACCAGACGACGTAATAGCCGACGAAGACGGCCAGAACGAAAATGGACAGACGAAATACGAAGGGATCGACCGCGGTCGCGAGTTCGTGCATTGACGTGCCCCCTTAGGCCGCCGGCTTCGGCATGAAATTCGGATTTACAATGGCGCCATCGCGGGTCAGCAAGGTGCCCTTGATGATCTCATCGTCCCAGTTGATCGCCAGGGTTTTGTCCTTCTTGTCGATCATGGTTTCGATGAAGGTATAGAGGTTCTTGGCATAAAGCGCCGAGGCCGACGCCGCCAGGCGACCGGCGACATTGAGATGGCCGACGATCTTGGCTGGGCCGACGGTGACGACCTCGCCGGCCTTGGCGCCTTCGACATTGCCGCCGCGCTCGACCGCCAGATCGACGATGACCGAGCCCGGCCGCATCGAGGCCACCATCTCGGCCGAAATCAGCTTCGGCGCCGGGCGGCCCGGAATCAGCGCGGTGGTGATGACGATGTCCTGCTTCTTGATGTGCTCAGCGGTCAACGCGGCTTGCTTGGCCTGATATTCCGCCGACATCGGCTTGGCGTAGCCGCCCGCCGTCTGCGCGTTCTTGAACTCCTCGTCCTCGACCGCCAGGAACTTGGCGCCGAGACTTTCAACCTGCTCCTTGGTCGCCGGGCGCACGTCGGTAGCGGTGACGATGGCGCCGAGGCGGCGGGCGGTCGCGATCGCCTGAAGGCCGGCGACGCCGACGCCCATGACGAAGACTTTCGCCGCCGGCACGGTGCCGGCCGCCGTCATCATCATCGGCAGCGCGCGGCCGTATTCTTCCGCCGCGTCGATGACGGCGCGGTAACCGGCCAAATTGGCCTGGCTGGACAGCACGTCCATCGACTGCGCACGGGTGATGCGCGGCATCAATTCCATGGCGAAGCCGACCAGACCGGCATCGGCCATCTGCTTGAGCGCGGCTTCGTTGCCGTAAGGGTCCATGATCGCGACGACCATGGACCCTTTTTTGTAGGAGGCCAGTTCGTCGGCGGTCGGACGGCGGACCTTAAGCACCAGATCGGCAGTCGTGGCGACATCGTCGCCGCCGAGTTCCGCGCCAGCCGCTTCGAAATCGGCGTCGAGAATGCCAGAGCCGAGGCCGGCGCCGCGGGCCACCGCGACGTCAGCACCCAACGCCTTGAACTTCTTCACCGTTTCGGGTGTGGCCGCGACCCGAGGCTCGAGGGCGTCCGTTTCACGCGCAACCGCAATTCGCATCGCTAGGCCCCCGCTTAAGCGAATTCAAGTTTAGTGCGACAGGCCGGTAAAGGCGAAGATCAGGAAGCAGATCGCAAAAGCGATGTAGCTCGAGGTCTTGGTGCCGGTCACGAGACCCGGCACCAGGCCGATGATCGCGATGATGAAAATCGGCAGGGCGACCAGCCAGTGGCCCATCACGCCGCCGACAGTCAGACCGAACAGCAGATTGATGACGTGGACCGCACCAACGAAAGCGAATTTGACGAAGGTCTCGTAGGTGTGCTCGTGCGCCGGATAGTCGTTGCCCGTGGCGGTGGCGTATTCGACGGTGCCGTGGTCGGCCATGACGGTCAGTCTCCGAGTGATGTAGGTCCCTAGCGGCAGGGAGGTAGCGCAAATGCCCGGCAAGGGCAACGCCCGCCGGCGGGCAAGCCCCATCAATCGCCCACAGGGCACCCGGCCCGAAATCAGCCGCTCACGAAGTTTTTGCCGGCAAATCGCTCCGGTCAGGCGCCGGACAGCGCCTCGAACGGTTTAAGCCCGGCCGCCGCCAGCGCCGCGCTTTGCCGCTCCGCGACCTGGTCCTGCGCGAAATTCTCGATCGCTTCGTTGAACAGCCGGAAGAAATTCAGCTCGGCGGCCAGATGCAGGAAGACCGCGCCGAGACCGACAGCGGCCCGGTCCATGAAGACGAATTCGCGCGGGACCCGAACCGGACCGAGCTTTTTCAGCGCCTGATGCACCTGAAAGGCCTGTTTGCGGCCGTATTCCGAGGGTTTGACGCCATCGGCGATAGTGCGGACCCGGTCGTCGAGCAAGGGGCCATAGATAAAGCGTGCCCAGATATTGAGCGCGGCGATCAGATCCTGGTTCAGTCGCTTGAAGCCCCAGGTCTCATAGGCATGGACCACCCGAGCCTCATCCCCCTCGAGCAGGCCGCGATAGAGATCGACCACGCCGCCCACAAAGCTGTCGGGGAAGATGCGGATGCAACCATAGTCCAGCAGATTGATTCCGACCGGGGCGCCTTCGACATCGTCGAAGACCGAATAATTGCCGAGATGCGGGTCACCATGAATGACGCCGAAGCGGCTGAACGGAAACCACCAGGCGGTAAACATCGCGGTGGCGAGCCGGTTGCGAATCGCCAGCGGCGCGTCGCGGTGCGCCAACATTTTCGAACCGTCCATCCAATCCATGGTCAGGAGCCGTCCGGTCGACAATTCCGGCCAGACCTTGGGCACCCGGATCGCGGGCTCATCGCGCAGCATGATGCGGTAGAGCGCGACATGTTTGGCCTCGCGACCATAATCGAGTTCCTCGCGCAGGCGCGCGCCGATTTCCACGGCGATCTCGTCGGTGTCGATACCCGGGTCGAAACGCTTGCGCAGCGACAGCAGCAACCGCAACTGGCTCAGATCCGCTTCGACCGCCGACTGCATGTCGGGATATTGCAGCTTGCAGGCAAGCAGCGAACCGTCCGGCGCAATGGCGCGGTGAACCTGACCGAGCGAAGCGGCCGCCGCCGGATGATGATCGAAGGCTTTGAACCGCGCCTGCCAGTCGGGCCCGAGTTCGGTGCTCATCCGGCGCTTGACGAAGGCCCAGCCCATCGGCGGCGCCTGGCTTTGCAGTTTCATCAACTCGCTGGCGTATTCCGCCGGCACTGCGTCGGGAATGGTGGCGAGCAACTGCGCCACCTTCATGATAGGGCCTTTCAGGCCGCCGAGCGCCGAAGCAAGCGCCATCGCGTTGCCGGCGCGGTCAGGCTCGGCGCCGACCAGCCGCTGCCCCGCCATCCGCGCGGCGACGCCGCCGACCGTGGTGCCGACTTTGGCATAACGCCGCGCGCGGGCGGAGAAGCGGTTTTTCTCGGAGTCGGTGGGAGGCATGGATGCCATCTAATGCCTGGTGGCTCAAAAATAACAGGAGCCTGCCCTACTTACCCTACCCCAATCCCTCCAGTTCCTCGATCAGGCCAGCGATCACACTCAGGCCGCCATCCCAGAATTTGGGATCGCGGGCATCCAACCCGAACGGCGCCAGCAGTTCGGAGTGATGCTTGGTGCCGCCGGCCGCCAGCATGTCGAGGTAACGCTCGGCGAAGCCCTCATTGGAATGCTCGTAAACCGCATAAAGCGAGTTCACCAGACAATCGCCGAAGGCATAGGCGTAAACGTAGAACGGCGAATGGATGAAGTGCGGGATATAGGTCCAGAAGGTCTCGTAACCTTCGGTCAATTCGATCGCCGGCCCGAGACTTTCGGCCTGCACCGACATCCATAGCTCGCACAGCTTGTCGGACGTCAGTTCGCCACTGCGGCGTTCGGTGTGGACCTTGCGCTCGAAGGTGTAGAACGCGATCTGGCGCACCACCGTATTGATCATATCCTCGACCTTGGCGGCGAGCATAGCCTTGCGCTGCTTCTTGTCGGTGGTACCGGCGAGCAGCTTGCGGAAGGTCAGCATCTCGCCGAACACGCTGGCGGTCTCGGCCAGCGTCAGCGGCGTTGGCGCCATCAGCGGGCCTTGCGGCGCGGCCAGCACCTGATGCACGCCATGACCGAGTTCATGCGCCAGCGTCATGACGTCACGCGGCTTGCCCTGATAATTCAACAGCACATAAGGATGCGCCGACGGCACGGTCGGATGCGCGAAAGCCCCCGGCTGCTTGCCGTCGCGCACGCCGGCGTCGATCCAGTTCCGCTCGAAGAAACGATCGGCGACTTCCGCCATCTTCGGCGAAAACGCGCCATAGGCGGTCAGTACCGTGCCGCGCGCATCGGCCCAGGGAATGGTGCGCTGCTCGACCTTGGGCAACGGCGCGTTGCGGTCCCAGTAAGCCAATGACTTCTTGCCGAACCACTTCGCTTTCAACGCGTAATAGCGATGCGATAGTTTCGGATAGGCGGACCGCACCGCCTCGACCAATGCGTCAACCACCTCCGGCTCGACCCGGTTCGACAAATGGCGGGAATCGGCGACGTCCTTGAAGCCGCGCCAGCGATCGGAGATTTCCTTATCCTTGGCCAGCGTATTCGTAATGAGAGTGAAGGGGCGCAGATTGGCCTTGAAGGTCCTGGCCAACGCCTGGGCGGCCTCCTTGCGCTTCTTGCCGTCGGAGTCCTGCATCAGATTGAGCGCCGGCTCGATCGCCAGGTCCTTGCCGCCGATCCGGAACCGCAAGGCGGCAATCGTGTCGTCATATTGCCGATTCCAGGCGGAATAGCCGGTCAGCGATTTCTCGTGGAAGAGTTGTTCGATACGATCTTCGAGCTGATATGGCTTTTCCTTGCGCACATCCTCGATCCACGGCCGGTAATGACCAAGCGGACCGCCATTCATGGGGGCGTCGAGCACGGCGTCGTCGATACGGTTGAGTTCGAGATCGAAAAATAGCAGGTGAGAATAAGCTGTGGTGATGCGCTCATTCATGTCGCCGTAGAATTTGGTGATCGCGGCATCGGTACTGTCGCCGGCATGCAGCAAACCGGCATAAGAGCCGATGCGACCGAGCACATCACCGATCGCCTCATAACGCTTGACCGCGTCGAGCAGGCCGGGCGCGCCCGGCACCGCCGCCAGGTCGGCCAGCCGACCCTTGAAATCCGTCTCGAAGGCAACGCAGTCGGCGTCGGCCCGCTCAAGGTCCCGCTTGAGCTCCGGGCTGTCGAGACCGGGATAAAGGTCATTGAGATTCCAGGCCGGCAGCGTGCCGAGCTTGACCGCCGGACCCGCCATCTTGCGCGGCGACGCCGTCCTGGCGACGACTTTCACCGCCGGCTTGCGGACAGACTTACCGGCGGCCTTGCCGGCTGCTTTGGTGGCCGATTTGGACGCGGCTTTGACGGCGACCTTGCGGGCGACTTTGGCGGAAGCGGGCTTCTTGCGGGCAGCGGATTTGGCCATGAGATCTATTCGCTTTCGGGGAAAATAATGAGCGCGGGGCGATAATGAATCGGCAGCCTTTATGTAAGGGCACGGACATGGCGATGCGATGGCAAAGCCGCCGATTTTCAACATTTCGAGCACCAAAAGGGACAATTCGGCCGATTCCAGCCGCGAACCGGAGCATTTAAGGGGGCATTAAGCTCAATCGCCGAGACTGCACCAAATCGGCACAGTCCTTTTCGCCGGGCGTGCTTTCGCGCCGGCGGCCGATTCGGGAGCGTTCATGTCGCAGGTTGTGTTGGTCGTCGATGACGATCCGGTTCAGCGTCGTCTTGTCGAAGCCATGGTTCAGCGTTTCGGTTATCAGGTCCTGACCGCCGACGGCGGCGACGCCGCCCTTGCACTCCTGCTTGGTGACCAGGCCGTCACGGTCGACTGCGTCGTGCTCGATCTGGTGATGCCCGATCTCGACGGCCTCGGCGTTCTGGCGCGGATGCGGCAAGCCGGCCTCGACACCCCGGTGATCGTGCAGACCGCCCATGGCGGGATCGACAATGTGGTGTCCGCCATGCGCGCTGGCGCGATCGATTTCGTCGTCAAGCCGGCCGGCCCCGAGCGCATGGAAGTCAGTTTGCGCAACGCGCTTGCCACCAAGGCGCTGACTGGCGAATTGCAACCCGTCAAACGCAGCCGCGACGGCACGCTGACGCTCGCCGATGTCATAGCCCGTTCCCCGGCGATGCAGCCCGTGCTGCGCGCCGCCGAAAAAACTGCGGCCTCGACCATCCCTGTGCTGATCGAAGGCGAAAGCGGAGTCGGCAAGGAACTGATGGCACGCGCCATTCATGGTTCCGGCGCGCGGCGGGCCAAGCCCTTCGTCGCGGTCAATTGCGGCGCGATGCCGGAGAACCTGATCGAATCGATCCTGTTCGGCCATGAGAAGGGCGCCTTTACCGGCGCCACCGAAAAGCACACCGGCAAATTCATCGAAGCCGACGGCGGCACGCTCTTCCTCGACGAGGTCGGCGAACTGCCGCCGGCCGCGCAGGTCAAATTGTTGCGGGCCTTGCAGGAAAGCGAGGTAGAACCGGTCGGCGCGCGCAAATCCGTCAAGGTCGATGTCCGGATCATTTCGGCGACCAATCGCGACCTGATCGCCGATGTCAAAGCCGGCCGTTTTCGCGAAGACCTGTTCTACCGGCTGCATGTCTTTCCGATCACCATTCCGCCGCTACGCCGGCGGCCTGACGATATCGCCGAACTCGCCCGGCATTTCGTAACCCGGATCGCCGCCGAGCAAGGCAAGCGCCTGCGGCCGCTCGACAGCACGACCTTGTCGCGGCTCGCCGCCTTCGGCTGGCCGGGCAATGTCCGCCAGCTTGAAAACGCAATCTTCCGCGCCGTAGTGATGGCCGACGGCGACGCCATCGGCCTTGCCGAATTTCCGCTGCTGACCCAGCAAGCGCCGTCCTCGACACCGGCTTATTCTTCGACATTATGGCGAGACCCGCAGGACGGTGACGACGAACCGATCACGCTCGACGCCGCGCCGGCAACATCGCCCTTCATCGATCCCGACGCCGCCGGTTATGTCAGCATCACCGAGCGAATGAGCCGGATCGATCCGGCATCGTTGACGATGACACGCCCGCAAATGGCGCTGACCGATTCGCATAACGATGTGCGGCCGCTCGAGGATATCGAGCGCGAGGTCATCCGTTTCGCCATCGCTCATTACAATGGCCAGATGTCGGAAGTCGCGCGCCGGCTCAAGATCGGCCGTTCGACGCTGTACCGTAAGCTGGACGGCCTTGGCCTGAACGAAGCGAACGGCGCGTCCGCGGATGGCGAAGCAAAGGCGCCTGAAACCCAGGACGCCGGTTAACCTTCAAACGAACGGCCGGCTCTTGGCGCACCGGTCTTAACGATGTGCCGCTGCCCGTCACACTGGAACTTCGGTTTTCGCACCGCCGAGGGCGCGGAATTAACGATGTCGCGTTATCGGCGGCCCGGAGATGGCGCTAACGGTTAAAGCGTTACGGACAATTCGATACACTGGTTTGAAGATGTGGGTCTGAAGCTTTCCGCTTAAAGACGTCGGGTCTTGCCCGGCTGTCGCGTTCGACGTGAGTTCAAGGGTTGAGTGATGCGTAACCTCGGGCACTTCCCGTTGCCGACTAAAGCGGCCCGTACCGCTGCGGTCATTGCCGCCGCCATACTGGCGTTCACAGTTGCCGCACCGGTCTCGGCTTTCGCGGCGGCCGACGGCGGCGACATGAGCCTGCGCGGCGCGCTCGACAACCCGCAGGCTACAGCGTCGGTCGCCGAACGTCTGCGCGCGCTCGTCACCGCCGCCGCCTTCGACAAGCGCGACGGCCGCACCGAAGAGCATCAGGCGATGACCGATTTCTATGCGGCACGCCAATTCGCACCGCTATGGTTGGACGACAACAAGCCGACCGCCAAAGCGAACGCCGCCATCGCCCGGCTGAAGGATGCCGCCGCCGAAGGGCTCGATCCGTCGGATTATCCGTTGCCGGACTTCGCCGCGCTCAAAGATGCTGAAGCGCTGGCCGATGCCGATGTCACGCTGACGCAATCGGTACTGACCTTCGCCCGTCATCTCGCTACCGGCCGGATCGCACCGGCGCGCGTTCTGGCCGAAGTCGATTACGGCGATCACACCCCGGACCCCGCGCGAATTCTGGCGCGGATCGCCGGCGCGACCGATATCGATGCCGTCTTCGACAATCTCGATCCGACCGCCGAACGCTTCAAGGCGCTCAAAGCCAAACTTGCCGACCTGCGCGCGACGGCGTCGCACGCGGATAGCAAAGACCTCATCCCGAACGGCCCAACGCTCCGGCCGGGCGACCGCGACGACCGGGTACCGCTGTTGCGCACCCGCCTCGGCGTCCGCTTCCATGCCGCGCGGCAAACCATGCGCATGCTCGACCCGAACACCGGCCGCATCGAACTCGTTTCAGTGGCGAAGCCCGACAGCCGGTCGGCAATCCGGGTCTATGACCGCGCGCTATATAACGCGGTCAAGGAAGTTCAGGAACGCGCCGACCTCAAGCCGAACGGCATTATCGACGCCCGCACGCTAGCGGCAATCAACGGCCCGAGCCGCCGCAAAACCATCGATACGCTGATCGCGAACATGGAGCGCTGGCGCTGGCTGCCGCACGACCTCGGCACGAATTACGTGATGGTCAACATTCCCGACTATTCATTGCGGGTGATGCACGACGGCCAGGAAATCTGGAACACCAAAATCGTCGCCGGCAAACCGCAGACGCCAACGCCGCTTCTGAGCGCGGCAATGGACAATGTCCTCGTCAATCCGTCATGGCACGTGCCGCAGTCGATCATTCAGAATGAACTGTTGCCGCGTTACGCCAGCGATCCGCATATCTTCGAACGCCTCGGGCTCGACGTGAAACGAAGCCCGGGCGGTCACATCACCGTGGTCCAACCGCCGGGCGCGGCCAACGCGCTCGGCCGGATCAAGTTCAACTTCTCGAACAAGTATCAGGTCTATCTGCACGACACCCCATCGAAGCGATTGTTCGCCGCCGACAAGCGCGCCTTCAGCCATGGCTGCATGCGCGTGGAAGATCCGACCAAATTCGGCGAAGTCATTCTCGGCTTGTCGATGAGCGGCAAGACGCCGAACGCGCGACAACTAAGCGGCATGTTCGGCCAGAAGGAGCGCGTGTTCCAATTGACGTCACGGCCGTCGGTGCACCTGACGTATCAGACCGCGTTCGTCGACGACAACGGGCTGGAACTGCGCGACGACATTTATGGCTTTGACGCGCGCATCCACGCAATTCTCAACAGTGCCGAACGCCGCGTCGCCGACGTCGCACCGCCGCACGACCCCCGACGCGAGGAGTCATCGCCAGCGGGCCGGCAGGAGATTTTGTCGCGGGTCGAACGCAGCGAAGCCGCCAATCCGATGGCCTATTTCGAACGCGCCTTTCGCTGAGGTCTGCGCACCGCAATACCAGCGGCGCGTCAAACCGCCACAGCCGGTTACGTTCATCGACGATGCGCCGCCAACGACCACAAAGGCGGCGCTCGTCAAGAGGCGATCATTTCACCCATAATAATCCGCGAGAAACCGCACCTTCGGCAAGTTTCCGCCGTGTTTATAATTTATCGCTGTTTCATCGAAAGGGAACCGGACCAACGACAAGGTTCGGTTAACCTAAACCCGACAACACTCTAGGCCGCGGTCGCGATGGCCTTAACCGGGCGTGGCGATGACGGCGGGGCGAAAGTTAGCACGGAAGCGTAGTGTGTTGTTCGGTGACTCACAGCGATCGGCTTGTGTTCAAAATGTGGCGACGTTCGGCGCCCGTTACCGGCTGACCGCCGCCAGCGCGTTGGTCGTTGTCATGGCCGCGATTGGCGGCAGCACCACGCTGCAGACCGCATCCGCCGAAGGCGACACCCGCACGCTGTCGTTCCGCCACCTCCACACCGGCGAGACCATCACCATCACCTACAAGCGCGACGGCCGTTACGACCAGGCCGCGCTGAAGAAACTCGACTGGTTCATGCGCGACTGGCGTCGCAGCGAACAAACCCAAATGGACCCGCGTCTGTTCGACCTGCTGTGGGAAACCTATCGCGAGGTTGGCGGCAAAGCGCCGATCGAGGTGATTTGCGGCTATCGTGCGCCCGACACCAACGCGATGTTGCGCACCCGCTCGCGCGGCGTCGCCCAGAACAGCCAGCACATCAACGGCCAGGCGATCGATTTCGAAATTCCGGGCGTCCCGCTGGAAAAAATCCGCGAGGTCGGCCTTAGGCTGCAACGCGGCGGCGTCGGCTTTTATCCGACTTCGGGTTCACCCTTCGTCCACTTGGATACCGGCAACATCCGGCACTGGCCGCGCATCGCGCGCGCCGAGCTGCAACGCATCTTCCCGGATGGCCGCACCGTCCATGTGCCATCCGACGGCAAACCATTGCGGAACTACGCGCTGGCGCTCGCCGATGTCGAGGCGCGCGGCAACGAACCCAACGGCGTCTCGCTGGCTGCGGCGCGCAACGCCGGTATCGACACCGGCAACACTGTGACCGCGAGCCTCTCGGCCGCCAACAAGGCCAAACCGAAGCGCAGCTTCCTGGCCAGCCTGTTCGGCGGCAATCTGACTGACGAAGAAGACGGCAAAGTATCCGTGAGCCGCAAAGCGGCCATGCCAGCGCAAGCCCAGCCAAAGCCATTGGCTAAACCGGTCGCCGTCGCGCGCATCACCCCGCAAAACGTGCCAATGCCAACAGCGCGCCCGGTCAAGGCCGACGACCCAGCCACGCTGGCGCTGGCTCAGGCCTCGACGAAAACCAATTCGGTCTTCGCGGAGCGCGGCTTGTGGACTGGCGCGGTGACTAGTGGCGCCTTGCCACAGCCGGCCAACCAGACGCCCTTCACCGTTGCCAGTTCCGAGCCGACGGCACTTGGTTATGCGGCCGAGGCGCGCGACAGGCCGCGTCGCGCGGCCCGCGGCGCACCGCCGTCCCAGATCCATGCCCGGCCAATGGGCACGTCGGTGCCGGCTGCGACCGCCGCGATCCCGGCGCGCCCTGTCGCCAGTGTCGAACCCGTTTCATACACCGAGCGCTTTACGCCGGCGCTCTCCGGCGGCTTCGGCCGCGCCGACAGCCCCTGGCTGCGCGCGGCCATGCTGACACCGAGCGTCACCGGCGCGATGACCGCGACGCCGCTCACTCGGCCGCACATGGAACCGCTCGCCGCCATGCTGGTGAAGCCGGCGCAATCACTGGTGATGACGTTCTCGGACGACCCGCATCTCGGCATGGTCGCCAGCCGTTTTTCTGGTCCGGCGGTAACCTTCCTGGCAACCGCGACCTTTATCCATCAGCAGACGGCGTCGCTGAAATAGTCTTCCAACGTCGCGTTCTTGCCATCTCTCAGCTCGGAAACGACCGGAACGCGCGCGCCTTACTGAAGCATCCCGAGGGCGTGCATATAGGTTTCCAGGATCTCTTCCTGTTCGCGGCGCTCATCGGAGTCCATCTTGCGCATCCGCACGATGGCGCGCAGCGCCTTGGCGTCGAATCCGTTGCCCTTGGCCTCGGCATAGACGTCGCGGATATCGTCCGAGGTCGCCTTTTTCTCTTCCTCAAGCCGCTCGATACGCTCGATGATCGCCTTGAGTTGATCCTTGGCGAAGCGGTGAGAGGCTTCTTCTTTTTCAGCCGCTGCGGGCATCGACATATCCAGAACTCCTAAATTTCGCGAATTTCGCGCGGCAGCCAAAGCCGCCAGCTCAGCCTTGGAGCTTTCGGAATTAAGCCGGGCCGGGTCAAGACAATCGGGCCGTCATCCACGTTGTTCACAAGGACGATTATATTTTTCGAGGGGCGGACTTGCCGAACCGCGGTTCCGGAACCGGCCGGAAAACCGGCTTAGTGGCCGGGATTGGCCTTGGCGAAAGCGGCCTTTTGCTCCGCCGTCGCTTCCTTCTGGTGCTTGGCGCGCCACTGCTCATAGGGCTCGCCATAGACGATCTCGCGGCTCTCGTCCTTGGAGAGCGGCAGGCCCTTTGCGTCAGCGGCGTCCTTCATCCAGTTCGACAGGCAATTGCGGCAGAAACCGGCAAGGTTCATCAAATCGATGTTCTGAACATCGGTGCGCTCGCGCAAATGCGCGACCAGCCGGCGGTAAACGGCGGCTTCCAGCTCGGTGCGGGTCTTGTCGTCCATGGCTTTCTTCTCCAGGCGTCACACCCCGCGCTTGTCGCGGGCATCCACGCGCTTGTCCACGGTAATGTAAAGCCGCGAATGGCCGGGACAAGAGGCCGTTGACCGCCATAGTCGACGGACCAGCCCCCCACCCTTCAAATGAAAAACCCGCCGCGTCCGGTTAAGGACGCGGCGGGCCTGACGTGACCTTCAAAAAAGATCAGCCGAGCGCCTGCTTGACGCGGTCCGGCGTCATCGGCAGGTGCCTCAGCCGCTTGCCGGTCAGCTTGGCGACCGCGTTAGCGATCGCTGGCGCGACGACCGGAACGCCGGCTTCGCCGATCCCGGTCGGCTCGTTGGCGTTCGAGATCACCTTCACCGTCATCTCCGGCACATCGGACATGCGCATGACCTGATAGGTGTCGAAGTTGCGCTCCTGCACCACACCATTTTCGATGTGGATCTGTTCGCGCAACGCGGCGCCAAGGCCGAAGGTCATCGCACCGCGCATCTGCGCCTCGATGTTCTTCGGCTGAACCGCCATGCCGGCATCGACCGCGGCCCAGACATGATGGACCTTGATCGCCCCGGTCTTGTCGTCGACAGAGACTTCGACCACCGCCGCGGTATGGCTGTTCAGCGCGTCGGAATAGGCCAGGCCAAGCGCCCGGCCATCGGGCCGCTTCTCGGTCCACTTCGCCATGTCGGCCACCGCCTGGACCACCGCCGCCGAACGCGGATCGTCCTTCAGCAAAGACAACCGGTATTGCAGCGGGTCCATTTTCTTGTTGGCGGCCAGTTCGTCGATCAGGGTTTCAATCGCGAACTTGGTGTAGCCGGCCGCGATGCCACGCCAGGCGCCTACGTCAACTCCGCGCGCGGCCCGCGCCCATTCGACGCGATGGTTGCCGACGGCGTAGTTCATCTCGCCGCCGCCACCCGATACCACGTCGTGCATACCGATCGCCTTAAACACCGGCGGAGGCAGCACGCGACCGAGATAGGTCTCGTTGACGATGCGATGCCGCCAGCCAACGATGTCACCCTTGGCGTCGAGACCGATCTCCAACCGCTGCACGGTCAGCGGCCGGAATTTGTCGTTCATCATGTCGTCGCTGCGGTTCCAGATCAGCTTGACCGGATGACCGTCGGCCGCCTTGGCCAACATGGTGGCGTGCATGACGTCGTCGCCATCCGAGCGCCGGCCGAAACCGCCGCCGAGCAACATGGTGTTTACGGTGACATTGTCCGGCTTGGTGCCGGCGGCGATCGACGCCAGAATCTGCATGACCGCCGGCGCCTGATTGCCGGACCAGACCTGAACCTTGTCGCCCTGAACCCAAGCCGTGGCATTAAGCGGCTCCATGCAGACATGCGAGACGTGTTCGGAGTAATACTCCGCCGTCAGCACCTTGGCGGCGCCTTTAAGCGCGGCATCGGCATCACCCTTCTTGACCATAGTAATGCCGGGCTTCGACCAGTCGGCGGCAATGGTGCGATAATCGGCGAGCACGCGATCCTGCGTATAGGTCTGCCCCGGCGCGGTTTTGCTCCAGGTGACTTTCAACGCTTCCTTGGCCCGCATCGCGCCTTCGACGGTATTGGCGATTACGCCGACGCCGACCGGCAAGGTCACGATCTTGACCACACCCGGCACCTTCTTGGCTTCGCTGTCGTCGACCGTCAGCACCTTTTCATGCTGAACTTCCGGATAGCGGATCGAGCCGTACAACATGCCGGGCAATTGCACGTCCATGCCGTATTCCGCCGTGCCATTGACCTTGGACGGCACATCGACCCGCGGCGTGTCCTTGCCAATCAGGCGGAACTGCGAGGCCGGCTTGAGATCGGCCTTGGTCACCTGCGGCAGCGGGTCCGGCACCTTTGCGGTCTTGGCAATCTCGCCATAGCCGATTTTCCGTTTCGACTTGGCATGCACCACCATGCCGGGCTCGGTGGTCAGCTCCGCGACCGGCACCTTCAAGGTCTCGGCGGCGTTGGCGAGCAGCACCTGGCGCGCCTGTGCGCCAGCGAGCCGCATCGTCAGATAATAGCCGGTGACCGAATAGCTGCCGACGGTCTGTTGCTGGTGGTTGAACTTCGGGTTGCCGTAGAGCTTGTTGCTGGCGCCGGCCTGCACGACCCGCACCTTGCTCCAGTCGGCGTCGAGATCTTCGGCCAGCATTAGGGGCACGGCAGTCTTGGTGCCCTGGCCCATTTCGGACACCGGGGAAATCAGCGTCACGATGCCATCGTCGCCGATCTTGATCCAGGTGCCGATGGTCTGGCTGGCGGCCGCCTCGGCTTCGCCCGTGCCGGACGCGGTGCCGAACATCACGGCGATCGCGGTGGCGCCGGTGCCGACCACGAAACCACGACGAGTCAAAGCGAGCTTTTCAAAATGCTTGGTCATGGCTTAACCCTTCGCTGCGGTCTGGATGGCGGCAATGATCTGAGGATAGGTACCGCAACGGCAGATATTGCCGTCCATATGGGTGACGATCTCCTCGCGCGACGGGTTCTTGTTCTTGGCCAGCAATTCGGCGGCCTGCATGATCTGGCCGGACTGGCAGTAGCCGCATTGCGGCACCTGCTCGGCCACCCAGGCCTTTTGCAGCGGATGATCGGCGTTCGCCGAAAGGCCTTCGATGGTGGTAACCTTGCGGCCCTTCACCTCGGACACCTGCGTCTGGCAGGATCGCACCGCCTTGCCGTCGAGATGAACCGTACAGGCACCGCACAAGCCGGCGCCGCAACCGAATTTGGTGCCGGTGAGCTTGAGATGCTCGCGCACCACCCATAACAACGGCGTATCGGCTTCCGCCGTCACCGTTGTCGATTTGCCATTGATCGTAAATGTGAATGAAGACATTCGTCCCTCCCCAGGGATACTGTTGTCGCGCGGTTTTTCCCGCGTTGTCGAACGCTCTGCTTGCATCCTTCTGTATGCTTGCCCGCCATCGCGGTTGGGCGCAGAAAGAGTCGAGCACAGGCCATCGCCGCGATCGTCGTGTTGTTCGGCAAGCGAACAACTCGCAGGGCGCCACGGCTGGCCTGCCTTGACTGGAATAATTATAGTCTGATTTTCGCTGCCTTGTGCAGCCGGGACGAGAAAATGGCAGATCCTTTGCGTTCATTTCTCCGCGATTTGTTTCGCACTGCGGTAGACGCTGCCCATCCGGCAACATCGTTGCCGGCTCTGTTGCCCGCACCGCCGCGCGGCCGCATCATCGTGCTCGCCGCTGGCAAAGCCGCCGGCTCAATGGCCGAAGTCGCGGAAGACTTCTATCTCGACCGTCAGAAACTGCCGGCGGAGCGGTTATGCGGCGTGGCGGTCGCGCGCCACGGCTATGGCCGCCCGACGCGAATCATCGACATGATCGAAGCCGGCCATCCGGTGCCCGATGCCGCCGGCCTGGCGGCGGCGATGACCGCGCTCGACCTCGCCGATGGTGCGGACACCGACGATTTGGTGCTGGTACTGATGTCGGGCGGCGCTTCGGCGAACTGGATCGCTCCGGCTTCGGGTATCTCGTTTGCCGACAAACAAGCGGTGACGCGCGCGCTGCTACGCTCCGGCGCGCATATCGGCGAGATCAACACGCTGCGCAAACACCTGTCGCGCATCAAAGGCGGCCGGCTAGCGCGGCACGCCTTTCCGGCGCAACTCGTTACCATTGCCATTTCCGACGTTCCGGGCGACGACCCTTCGGCGATCGGTTCGGGACCGACGGTACCCGATCCGACCACGCTGGCGGATGCCCGGGCGATTGTCGCCAAATACAAGCTCGATCTGCCAGACACTGTCACACGCGCGCTCAACGATCCTGCTAACGAATCGCCGAAGCCCGGTGACGCCGCGTTCCAGAGCTCGACTTTCGCTTTATCGGCTCGCCCGATCGATTCGCTGTTGGCGGCGGAGAAGAAAGTGCGTGACGCAGGCTACGACTGCATATCCCTTGGGCCCGATGTCGAGGGCGAGGCCCGCGAAGTCGCGCTTGCCCACGCCAAGCTGGCGCGCGACTTACGCGCCCAGGGCAAGCGGGCAGTGATTCTGTCGGGCGGCGAATTGACCGTCACCATGCGCGGCCAAGGCCGCGGCGGCCCCAACCAGGAATACGCCCTGGCACTGGTCGAGGCTTTGGCCGGCATGACGAATGTCGCCGCGCTGGCCGGCGACACCGACGGCACGGACGGCGGCGGGGGCCTCGCTACCGACCCGGCCGGCGCGCTGGTCGACGGCACCAGTGCCGCGCGCGCCAAGGCGCTTGGCCTCGATCCTGCCGCGTTTCTCGGCGACAATAACTCCACCGAATTTTTCGCACGTATGGGCGATTTGCTCGAACCGGGCCCGACCTATACCAATGTGAATGATTTTCGCGCCATCGCCATCGATAACCCATGATGGCAAACCCACCTCGCCCAAGCCCCGATTTATCGACGCCGTGACCGCATCGCCTGCACCTATCGACAATCATTCTCTGCCGCGCAGCTTCGGCCAGTCGCACGCGCGCCGTCCCCTTGCCCGATTCCCGCGACAGCTGTTGCAGGCCGTTTTGCCGGCTTTGCTGCTCATCACGACGCTTAGTCCGGCGCTGGCCGATTTTCGTCTCTGCAACAACACCGGCAGCCGGGTGGGCGTCGCCATCGGCTACAAGGACGCCGAAGGCTGGACCACCGAAGGCTGGTGGAACATCGTGCCGCGCACCTGCGATACGCTGCTGCGCGGCGCGCTGGTGGCGCGCTACTATTATATCTATGCCGTCGACTACGACCGCGGCGGCGAATGGTCCGGCCACGCCTTCATGTGCTCGCGCGAAAAGGAATTCACCATTCGCGGCACTGAAAACTGCTTGGCGCGCGGCTTCGACCGGACCGGCTTCTTCGAAGTCGACACCACCGAGCAACGGTCCTGGACCGTTCAGTTGACCGACACCGCCGAGCAAGCGCCCGGCAAGCCGTTAGCGCCGCGCGCGCCGAGCGGACCCACGCGGCAGCCCTCCACCGCGCCCCTGACCGCCCCTTCAGACGATGGACGAAAACAATGAGACGGCTGCGCCGCGCCAAGATCGTCGCGACTTTGGGACCGGCCTCCTCCAACCTGGAGATGATCGGCAAGCTGTTCGCCGCTGGCGCCGATGTCTTCCGCATCAATATGAGCCACACCAACCACGAGCGCATGCGCGAACTGGTTGGCATGATCCGCGACGTTGAAAAGGACACCGGCCGACCGATCGGCATTCTGGTCGACCTGCAGGGACCGAAGTTGCGGCTCGGCACCATCGCTGGCGGATCGATAGTCGTGAAGAACGGCGACACCGTCGTGCTCGACCAAAACCCGGCGATCGGCGGCGCCGACCGCATTTATCTGCCGCATCCGGAAATCTTTGCCGCGGTCGAACCGGGCCATACCCTGCTGATCGACGACGGCAAAGTGCGCCTGACGGTGACCGAAGCCGAACCCACCCGCATGGTGACGCGCGTCATCGTCGGCGGCAAACTGTCCGACCGCAAAGGTGTCAGCGTTCCGGACTCGACCATTCCGTTTTCCGCGCTCGCCGACAAGGACCGCTCCGATCTGGAAGCCGCGCTCGAGACCGGCATCGACTGGATCGCGCTATCTTTCATCCAGCGTCCGGAAGATATCGCCGAGGCCCGCAAGATCACGCGCGGCCGCGCGCTGATCATGGCCAAGATCGAGAAACCGCAAGCCGTGCATCGACTGGCCGAAATTCTCGAGGCCGCCGACGCGCTGATGGTGGCGCGCGGCGATCTTGGCGTCGAGATGCCGCTGGAGAAAGTCCCCGGCGTACAGAAGCAGATGACACGACTGGGCCGCGCTACCGGCAAGCCGGTCGTGGTGGCGACCCAGATGCTGGAGTCGATGATTTCATCGCCGGTGCCGACACGCGCCGAAGTCTCCGACGTCGCCACCGCTATTTACGAAGGCGCAGACGCGGTGATGCTGTCGGCGGAATCGGCGGCCGGCCAGTATCCCGCTGAAGCAGTCGCGACCATGAGCCGGATCGCGGAAGAAACCGAGAAGGACCCGCTCTATCGCGGTATCCTCGACGCGCAGCGCACCACGCCGGAAGCCACCGGCGCCGACGCCATCGCCGGCGCGGCCCGCAACATCGCCGATACGCTCGATCTCGCCGCCGTCATCTGCTGGACTTCCTCGGGCTCGACTGGCTTACGGATGGCGCGCGAGCGGCCGCGCCCACCGATCGTCGCACTGACGCCGAAAGTCGCCACCGCACGGCGGCTCGCCGTGGTCTGGGGCGTGCACAGCGTCATCACCGAAGACGCCCATGACCAGGACGACATGGTCGAACGCGCCTGCCGCATCGCCTTCAAGGAAGGTTTCGCCAAAGCAGGACAGCGCGTCATCGTGGTCGCCGGCGTCCCGCTCGGCACGCCCGGCGCGACCAACATGCTGCGCATCGCTTACGTCGGCGGCCAGTCTGCTGATGACTAGCCCCCGCGTCTAAGCCGGCCCGCCGGGGTTCTCGGATCGGCCACCGATCCGCTCCGGCGGTAACGATTGATCAAAAATGATGATGTAGATCAACGGCATCCCGGCCGTTCTTGCTTAGTCTGGCCGCCATGTCCGCCGCAGGCCCGACCGCATGAACGCCGCCAATCGACCGCGCCCGCAGCTGAAAATCCGCCGCATCAATCTCGACACTGGTCGCGAAAACGTCGTGGTCATATCGAGCCGCTCAACAGCGTTGCGGCCGGAGGTATTTCGCGGTTTCAGCCGGGTCGAGCTGCGCCGCGACTCCAAGGTGCTGCTGGCGACCTTGCTGCTGACCGATGACGGACTGGTCGGGGTCGACGAGATCGGCTTGTCCGAGCCGGCCTTCCGCCGGTTCGGCGAAGCCGCCGGCAGCCTCGCCGAAGTGACGCCCGCGGCGCGCCCGGTCAGCCTCGATTCAGTGCGTGCCAAGATTCAAGGTCATACCCTAACCGCGCCGCAAATCGCCGCGATCATCGAAGACGTCACACACTATCGATATTCCGATATGGAAATCGCCGCCTTTCTGGTCGGCTCCGCCAGCTTTATGTCGAACGGCGAACTGTTGGCGATGGCGCAAGCCATGGCGCAGGCCGGTACGCGACTGACCTGGGACCGGCCGATCGTCGTCGACAAACATTGCATCGGCGGCATCCCCGGCAATCGTACCTCAATGGTCGTAGTGCCGATCGTCGCCGCCCACGGGTTGATGATTCCCAAGACCTCGTCGCGCGCCATCACCTCGCCGGCCGGCACAGCCGACACCATGGAGGTGCTGGCCCGCGTCGATCTCGGCGTCAACGAAATGCGCGAGGTGGTCAACGCCTGTCATGGCTGCCTGGTCTGGGGCGGCCATGTCAATCTGTCGCCGGCCGACGACATTTTGATCTCGGTCGAACGTGCGCTCAGCCTCGACACCCGCGAGCAAATGGTCGCGTCGATCATGTCGAAGAAGCTGGCGGCGGGCTCCACCCATCTGCTGCTCGACCTGCCGGTCGGACCGTCGGCCAAGCTGACCAGCGCGATGGAAGCGCTGCGGCTGCGCAAGCTGTTCGAATTCGTCGGCGATCATTTCGGCATCGCGGTCGAGGTCGTGACCAGCGATGGCCGGCAGCCGATCGGCAACGGCATCGGTCCGGTGCTGGAAGCGCGCGACGTCATGGCCGTGCTCGGCAACGAGCCCGGCGCGCCCGCCGACCTACGCGAGAAGTCGCTGCGGCTGGCGGCGCACCTGCTCGAATACGATCCGGAATTGCGCGGCGGCGCCGGTTACGCGCGGGCCCGCGAACTGCTCGACAGCGGCGCCGCGCTCAAGCAAATGCAGAAGATCATCGACGCCCAGGGGCCGACGGTCTGCCGCAACGAACTCGGCACCCTCGCCACCGATATTTTGGCAAAGCGCGACGGCATCGTCGAAGCCATCGACTGTCTTTGCCTCAACCGACTGGCACGCTCCGCCGGTGCCCCGATCGACAAAGGCGCCGGCATCAAACTGTTCAAGAAGATCGGCGACCGGGTCGAAAAAGGCGAACCGCTGTTTCGCATTCACGCCTTCGGCGAGCCGGAGCACGAACTGGCCGTGACCGCCGCCACCGAGGATTCCGGCTACATCGTCGGCTCGCGGGCCGCCAGCGGCGAGTCGATGCCATGACCAAGGCTGTCGTTCAGTGTCTGCCGGAAGCAGCCAAGCAAGCCGCGCGATTCGCCGAGCGGCTCGACCTGCCGCAGCACGTCATCGACGTCCATCGCTTTCCCGACGGCGAGTTGCGCGTCACCGTCGGACCGACGGCGCCGACGACCATCGTCATGACATCGCTCGACCAGCCGAACGACAAATTGGTGGCTATCTTGCTTGCCGCCGAAGCCTTGCGGCGCGGCGGCGCCACCCGGCTGGTGCTTGTCGCGCCTTATCTCTGTTACATGCGGCAGGACACCGCCTTTCATCCCGGCGAAGCCATTAGCCAACGGGTGATCGGCCGATTGATCGCCGGCGCCGCCGATCGGGTGCTGACCGTCGACGCACACTTGCATCGCACCAGGAATATCCAGGACGTCTTTCCGGGCATCGCCGCCGACAACCTATCGGCGATGCCGGCCATTGCGGGCCATCTCAACGCCAATGGCTTTGATCCAGCGACAATCGTCACCGGCCCCGATGCCGAATCGGAACCGTGGGTGCGCGACCTGGCACGCCGCGTGAACGCCGATTACGCGGTCGCGCAGAAGATCCGTCATGGCGACCGCTCGGTCGAGCTGGTGTTCGCCGATCCGGCCCGGTTCGCCGGCCGGCCGGTGCTGCTGGTCGACGATATCGTATCGTCGGGCGGCACGATCCTGACTTGCGCGAAGACGCTGCAAGCGGCCGGCGCGGCATCCATCGACGCCGTCATTACCCATGCATTGTTTCCAGCGGAATTGACCGCCACGTTCCTCGACGCCGGCATTCGCTCGATCCAATCGACCGACAGCGTGCCGCATCCCACCAATGCGATCAGACTCGACGCGGTTTTTGCCGAAGCGTTGCGCGAGGAATTAAACGGCGTCGGCTCTCAAGGATCGCCATCATGACTGTGACCGTCCAGTTCTGCGGCGCGGCCCGCACCGTGACCGGCTCGTGCTATCTCTTTCATACGGGCTCTGCGCGGGTCCTTGTCGATTGCGGACTGTATCAGGGCTCAAAGACGTTAAAGGCGCTGAACTACGGCGCGTTTCCCTTCGATCCGCGCGACATCGACGCCGTGCTGTTGACCCATGCCCATATCGACCACAGCGGCTTGCTCCCGAAACTCGTCAAGGACGGCTTTACCGGCCGCATTCTGGCCACCCGCGGCACCATCGACTTGTGCTCCTATATGCTGCCCGACTCAGGCAGTATCCAGGAATCGGAAGTCGCCGCGCTGAACCGTCGTAACGCGGCACGCGGCCGCGACGCGGTCACGCCGATCTACAGCCAGGCCGATGCGGTCGCCGCGATGGAGCGGTTTCATCCGGTGGCCTATGAGGTCTGGACCGATGTTCTGCCCGGCATTCGCGCCCGCTACTGGAACGCCGGCCACCTGCTGGGCTCGGCTTCGATCGAGATCGAATTTGCCGGCGCGGGCAAGGCCGGCGAGCCGCTGCGCGTGTTGGCTTCCGGCGACATCGGCCCGGACGCCAAACTGCTACAGCCCGATCCGGAAGCACCGGTCGGATTGGACTATGTCATCTGCGAGTCGACCTATGGCGACGCCGATCGGCTGCCGGTCACCCCTGAATCCCGTCGCGACCGACTGGCCGAATTTGTCCGCACCGCACAAGCCGCCGACGGTCCGCTGCTGATCCCGGCCTTCGCCGTCGAACGGACGCAGGAATTGATCGTCGACCTCGTCGACCTGATGGAACGCGGCGACATCCCCGCCGCGCCGATCTTCCTCGACTCACCGCTGGCCATTCGCGCCACTGAGGTGTTCCGACAGCATGCCGATGCCTTCAACCCCGACATCGACGCCGCCCGCGTGCTGAATTCGCCGCATCTGCGCTTTACCGAAACGGTCGACGAAAGCAAGGCGATCGCCAAGCTGACCGGCTTCCATATCATCATCGCGGCCAGCGGCATGTGCGATGCCGGCCGCATCAGGCACCATCTCAAGCGCTGGCTTTGGCACAAGAAAGCCACCGTCCTGCTCTGCGGCTTTCAGGCGCAAGGTACGCTTGGCCGGTTTCTGGAAGAAGGCGCCAAGGCCGTCCGCATCCAGGGCGACATGATCAAGGTCGAGGCGCGGATCCTGTCATTCGACGAGTATTCCGGTCACGCCGACGGAGCCGAACTGGCGCGCTGGATCGCCGGACGCCGGCCTATCGAACGCGGCCTGTTCCTGATGCACGGCGAGGAGCCGGCGATATCCGGTCTTTCCCAGCGCGTCGCGGAACGGATCGTTCCCGCGGCGAAGATCTACTGTCCGATCCTCGACGACATCTACGACCTGACCGCCGCCGCGCCGACGCCGCTCAATGGCGGCCATCGCCGCCGGCTGACGCCCGAAGCCGTCGTCAATCTCGACTGGCACAACGATATGTCGAAACTGATCCTCGACATCAACGACCGGATCGAGGCGGCCGCCGACGACCGCGCCCGCGGCGTCATCATTCGTCAATTGCGGCGGTCGCTCGACGCCGCCGGTTGACGTCAACCGGCGGTGCAGTCGGCTTGGCTTACAGTAGCATCGTCGCCAGCTGCGGCACCGCCAGCAGCAGCAGAACCAGCAGCAGCATCGTCAGCGCAAACGGCGCGGCGCCGGCGAAGATGTCGTTCACCGAGATCCGGTCGTCCTGCATGTTGTTCTTGACGACAAAGACCGCGACGCCGAGCGGCGGCGTCAACAGGCCGATCTCGATCGCCACCACGGTAATGACGCCGAACCAGATCATGTTGACGTCGAGCCCCGACATGATCGGCAGGATCAAAGGCAGCAGGATCAACATGATCGAGGCCGAATCGAGAATGCAGCCCAGTGCGATAATCACGATCAAGTAGACCGCCATGATGCCGTAGAGGCCGAGCCCGCTTTCACGCATCCAGGTCCCGAGAAAATCCGGCAGACCGGACAAGGCCAGCATGGTGGCATACAGATGCGCCGCCACCAGCAAGAACAGGATCGACGCCGTGACGTGGCCGGTTTCGATCAGAATGCCCCACATCGTCTTTAAGGTCAGCGAGCGCCGGGCCAGCGCCAGCAGCAACGCTCCCAAGGCACCGACGGCACCCGCTTCGGTCGGCGTAAAGACGCCGCCGTAAATGCCGCCCAGCACGACCACGATCAGCAATGTGATCGGCGACAGCTTGGCCAGCAATACGCCGGGTGGATGCTCGGTGGCGGCCGGCCTGTCGCCTTCGTTCTGCGCCATCACAAAGCGCGGGAAAAACGTCGCCAGCACCCAGATCATGATCGCGAACATCACCGCCAGGACGATGCCCGGCACGATGCCGGCGGTGAACAGATCGCCGATCGAGACTTCGGCAATGATGCCGTAGAGGATCAACAACAGGCTCGGCGGGATCAGCATGCCGAGCACCGAACTGCCCGCTACCACGCCGACGGCGAAGCGCGGCGAATAGCCGAGCCGCAACAGTTCGGGCACCGCGATACGGGTAAACACCGAGGCCGAGGCAATCGAGGTGCCGTTGACGGCGGCGAATACGGCGTTGGCCATCACCGTCGCCATGCCGAGTCCACCGCGCAGCGGCCGGAACAACTGCGCCGCGACCTCGAAGGTGTCGCGGCCGACACCGGAAATGCCAACAAACATGCCCATGACGACGAATAGCGGGATCACGCCGAAGGAATAGGACGCCACGCTCTTGGTCGTCGACAGCGCCAGCAAGCCGCCGGCGATTTCGAAATCGCCCTTGATTGCCCAGACACTGACGAACGACAGCAGCAGCAGCGCGACGGCGATGTGCATGCCGGACTGAACCAGCACCAGCATCATGAAAATACTCAGCAGTCCGATCTGAATTTCACTCATACGACCGCGTCCACATCAGAGGCGAGCGGAACCGGCGGCGCCAACAGACCGGCAGCGACGCGAAGGTCACGCAGGAAATGCAGGAAGAACTGAATGGCGGTGACTGCGGCGCCGAGCGTCACCAAAGCGTTGATCGGCCAGATATAGAAGACGAAAACCCCCTCAGTGCCGAGATATTCGCTTTGCTGCCAGGCATTGATCGTTTCCGGCACGCAGAAATACACCATCAAGGCCAGCAGAACCGCACCGACAAGGTGATGAAAACCCTGCACGGCATAACCGATGCGAGGGCGGTTCAGCAGCAGGCGGCCAAGCAGGCCGTCCGACCGGATGAACCGCTCATAACGCAGCGCATGGCCGAGTTGGAGATAGATGATGCCGACAATCGACATCGACACGATCTCCACCGTTCCGACCAACGGCTTGTCGAAGAAATAACGTCCGGCAACGTCGGCATTAATCAGCAGCATCAGGAAGAAGATCCAGATGGTGCCGATCGCCCCGAGCCCTTCGGCCAAAAAGCCGAAGGGTCCGCGACGCGGCGCTGCTTCCGGGTGCCCGGTGCTCACTCTTTGTCCCACTCGCGGGCATGCTCGATGCCGGCCTTACGCGACAGGTCCATATAGGTAACGAGGGTCTTGGTGCCGGGCTGGCCTTTCTTGTCGAGGCTGGCGGCCCATTCCTTGGCCATGTTCGGCAGCATCTTGGCCAGTTTCTTGCGCTCCTCGGCCGGCAAGGTCGAAATCTTGGCGCCGTGTGCGGCGGCAAAATCCATGCTGACTTGCGCGGCCTGTTGATAGGCGATAGCGACCTTGGTCTCATACTCCTTGGCGACGTCGATGAAGATCGTCTGCAGCTCCTTCGGGAATTTCTGCCAGCGGTTGATGTTGACCGTGAGATCGGAGGCCTGCTGGGCGCCAAAATTGATCTTCGTGATATAAGGCGCCACTTCGTAGAACTTGTACGGCTTGATCGCCGATTCAAACACGATGGTGCCTTCGATCACGCCAGTCTGCATCGAATTGTAATAGGTCGGCAGCGCGCCTTTCACCGGCACCCAGCCGCTGCCTTCCAGCCAACGCGACGCAAGCCCGGCGGTGCCGAATTTGTGGCCCTTGAAATCGGCGATGGTCGCGACCGGGAATTTGGTCACCGTATGGTAGGTATCGACGCCGATATTGGCGAGATGAACCTGCTTGTGCTTCTTGAAAGCGGCGTCCATTTCCGGCATCGCTGCGCGCAATTGGCGAATGATGCCCATCAGCTTGACGAGATCATCGGTGCCGAACGGCGTGACGTAAGTGACCTGCTCAAGCGGCAACTTGTCGGCCTCGAACAGCGCCGGCACATAGCCAACATCGCCGATCCCCTTTTCGATCGCTTCCAAAACCTCATTCGGTTTTGCAATCGAGCCGGCGTAAGCCTGCGTCCACTGGATCTTGTACTTGCCGCCGGCCGCGGCCAGACGCTTGTCGACCTCCGGAATGAAGAAGTCACGCAGCATCGCGACTCCAAAAGTCGCCGGCGGATGCCCGGCGACAACCGTCAACTTGATAACTTCCTGGGCCTTAGCCGGGGCCGCCGCAATGCCGACCGCCAGACCGGCGGCAATGGCAAACCGCAAAATCGATTTCATCTTATGTCCTCCCGTTTTCTCTTCGCCGGCTCGCTCCGGCACCATCGTTATTCCCGGCGCGGGCCGGGCGCGCTGTCAGCCCGTCTGCTCGACGATTCGGTTACGCAGAACGCCAAGCCCTTCCACTTCCAGCTCCATCACATCGTTGGGTTTGAGGAAGCGGCCCAGCTCCAGGCCGCAGCCGCTGCCGACCGTGCCCGAACCGAAGAACTCGCCGGCCATCAGCGTTTCCTCATTCGAGGCATGCGCCAGAATGTCTTCAAATTTGTGCTGCATGGCGCCGCTATTGCCACGGCTCCATTCCTCGCCGTTGACGCGGGCCACCATCGTCAAATTATACGGGTCCGGCAGTTCGTCGGGCGTGACGAGCCAGGGCCCCATCACATTGCCGGTGTCGAAATCCTTGCCCTTGGCCGGACCAAGCTGGCCCTGCATTTCGCGCAACTGCGCATCCCGCGCGCTGATATCGTTGAAAATGCAGTAGCCGAAAATATGCTCGCGGGCCTTGTCTCGGCGAATGTTCTTGCCGCCCTTGCCGAGGAAAATGCCAAACTCAAGCTCATAGTCGAGCATCTTCGAGTAGCGCGGCCACAACACATCCTGGCCCGTGCCGATAACGCTGAAGCGGTTGCACTTGTAGTAGACCGGCTGTTCATACCAGACCGTAGGTACATCGATTGTCGCCGGATCGAGCCGCTCGGTGCCGATGCCGAACAGATAACGGTTGGCGCGCGCCTGCCGTAAATGCTTCTCGAAACAGAGGAAGTCCCGCATCTGGCGCGGTTCCGGAACCGGCGCCAGCAGCCGCTGTTCGTTCAGCGGTACAACGACAACACCATCGCCGCCCATCGCCAGCTTGCGCGCGCGGTCCAAGGCCACTTCGCCGCCATCGATCAGCGACAGCATGTCCCGAAACGCCGGTGCTTTGTCGCTTGCGGTGAAATCAACGATCCCGCGGCCATCGGCGGTCAAGGCGCCGATATGCCGCTCTCCGCCCGTGCTCTCAAACGTCACCAGTTTCATCGGTCAGGTCCCAGTCGTCCGTTTGCCGTTCAGGATGTGTGATTGCGGCCGCAATTGCAGCGGCCTTCCCGATGGAAACGGGCCATGTCTTTCCAGAGCTGCGGGCCAAGCGGAGTCTCCGGCGCGCCGAATTCGCGATAGAGATTGGCGACGTTGATGACCAGACGCTCGGAATCGATCCAGTCCGAATAAGGATCGAGCGCGATCTCGCAGGCGGCGTCGTAATAATTCAGGCCGGCGTCATAACGCTGGCGCGCTTCGCGTTCGATATATTCAAGATAGCCCTTGAAATGACGCACTCCGGCCTTGTCGGTGATCGGGCCATGACCGGGCACCACGATATCGACGTCCCAGTCTAGGATGGTGTCACAGGCCTTGATCCAGTTGCCCACCGGACCGGCCCAGATCACCGGATGGCCGCCGACGAACATCACATCGCCGGCGAAAACGATCTTGTCGTCCGGCACGTAAACCAGCGTGTCGCCACGGGTATGCGCCGGACCGACATGCAACAGCTCGACCCGTTTGCCGCCGACATGCAGCGAAAGCCTGTCCTCGAACGTCCGGTTCGGCATCGTGTAAACGATATCCTCGAACTGGAAATTCTTGCCCATCATCTCGTAAAGGAACTGTGCCCCCTCGCCGATCTTGGCGCGGTCGCGCACAAGTTCGGCCAGCACCGACGGCGGACGGTCCAGCATCTCCTCGGCGGTGCTTTTGGTGGCGATGATTTCGGCGTCCTTGACCAGCTGGTTGCCGAAGGTGTGGTCGCCATTGGCGTGGGTATTGACCAGGGTCTTGATGGTCTTCGACGCCGGGACCGCGTCGCGCATCGTATCGAGCATTTCGCGGGTCAGCGGAACGTCGAACAAGGTATCGACCAGCAGGTTGGCGTCGCCGTCGACGATCAGCCCCGCGTTGCTCCAGCCCCAGCCGCCGTCGGGCTGAAGGTAAGCGTAACAGCCGCGGCCGAGATCGTGCAGGCCCTTGGTGAATTGCCACTTGCTCAAACGTCTACTCCCCGAATGCCGCCGGCTTTTGCCGGTCGACCAGCTTGAACTACTTCGTCGCTTTTCTGGCTTTGGCGACGCGACTGCGCCGCCCGCGCTGCTCGAAGCCGGCGACGATGAACTGAATGGTCTGCTCGATCAGCTCGGAGCGAATCGAAGCGTTGGCAACGCCTTTCGATATTCGCTTCAGGCGGTTATCCGGCGCGCAGTCCGAAACGATCGTCAGGATCGAGCCCAGCGCCAACGAATAGCGCCACCAGACATCGGCCTCCGACAGATGCGGCGCGGCCTTGTGCAACAGCGACACAGTGCGACGGGCAACGCCGGTGAAATGCCGCGGCCCGACTTCGGGCGCGAGATCGAGCTTGGCGAGCCGTAGCTGCTGAATGAGATAGATCAGCAACAGGCGCTGATCTTCCTCGCCTTCGACATAAGGCCGCAGCAGCGCGCGGAAGGTTTTTTCAACCGGCACGGGCTTGCCCTTGGCCGCGCGCTCCAGCGCGTCGTATTCGAGCTGACGGGCGGTGCAGACGTCGCGTGCGACCCGCTCGAAGATTTCATTCGCCAGGCCCTGCTTGGAGCCAAAATGAAAATTCACCGCGCCCAGGCTGATGCGCGCGTCCTTGACGATATCGCGCATCGTGGTGCGCTCGACGCCATGTTGCGCGAAACGCCGGCGCGCCGCCTGGGTAATGGCGGTGCGGGTCGCGCTGTCGCTGGCGTTGAACACTCGTTTTGAACGCATGTTCAATTCGTAACGCAGCCGCTCGCGGCGAGTCAAGACGCGGCGAGGCGCTGGCGGCCAGCGACGCGGATCCAACAATCGTCATGTCTCGATTGGAATGTACCGGCGCGGACCGCGCTATCGCGGCGCACCATGCAACATGTTCACAGGGGAGAAGACATCAGAGGCGCGAACGAACAGGCCGCGCCAGCCGCTTTAAATATCGCGGCCTTCGACCTTTTCCTGCAACTTCTTCACCAGGTCGGGAATCCGTTGCAGGCGCGGATAGACCGCCAGCGCGCGGCGATAAACTTCAAGCGCCTGCTTGTCGTCGCCGATGTCTTGCAGGATCAGGCCCAGCCCCGACAGCGCGCCGAAATGACGCGGCTCGCGCTTGAGCACTTCGCGAATGTCGGCGAGCGCGCGGCCATAATCCTTCTGCAGATAATAGATCGTCGCGCGCCGGTTCCAGGCTTCGATGTAATCCGGCCTGATCTTGATGATGCCGTCGAGCAGCTTGATCGCCAGGTCGGTTTCCTTGGCCTCGACCGCAGTCTTGACCCGCAGCATCAGGAGGTTGGCGGTGTCGCTGCGCGACACGACCCAGATGCCCCAGATGCGCTGCTCGATGGCCTTGGCGGTGTCGTCGTCGGGCGCGGCCTTGAGTGCGCCGAACAGGAAATCGAGATTGTGGAGGCGATCGACCCGCGGCAGCTTCGGCAGAACCTGTGCCTTGGCGTCGACGCCGGGCTTGGCCGGCGCGGTGCTCTTCGGCGGCTGCGGCGCCGGATTGGCCGACTGGGCCTCGGCCGGTATCGCCAACGCGCCGGTCAGGCCTCCCGCCATGGCGGAAGCCAGTGCAAGTCGTAAAACGGACGAGCGGAATCGATTGCGCATGGGCGAAGAGTAATCTCTTCGCCGCTTAAGGCAAATCGGCGGCGTCTGGGCTTAACAAGCGGCGGTAGACAAACCCTACCGGATACACGCAATCAGGCAAAAATCGTCCAAAAAGCGAGCAAAGCTCAGCCCTGGCGCGCCTTAAAGCGGGGATTGGTCTTGTTAATGATGTAAACGCGGCCTTTCCGGCGGACAACCTTGTTGTTCCGGTGCCGGGCGCGCAGCGCTTTCAATGAGTTACGAACTTTCATCACAGTCTCTCAATGCAGGTTTGGACCGGGTTCATAAGGGGCGGAAGGCCAACTGTCAACGTAAAGGCCGCGATTTTGGCCCATTGCCGGTAGCGGCCCACGTCGGGCTGCCCTAAAGTCCGCCCTCAAAAGAGGCAAGGGAGTACCCCCACCATGCAGCGCAGCACCGACCGCTTTCTCACGACGCATACCGGCAGCCTGCCGCGCCCCGAAGACCTCATCAAAATGATGTACGCGAAGGAGGAAGGCGTTCCGGTCGACGCCACGGCCTTGGCGGCCCGGGTCAAGACGGCGGTCGAGGAGCTGGTCCGGAAGCAGGCCGAGGCCGGCGTCGATCTGATCAACGACGGCGAAATGTCGAAGCCGAGCTATGCCACCTACGTCAAGGACCGGCTCGAGGGCTTCGGCGGCACCGGCAATACCTTCATTTATCAGGACGTCCACGAGTTCCCGATGCTGGAGAAGCGGGTTTTCGGCGATCCCGGCCGCTCCCGCCGCAAGACCCCGGCCTGCAACGCGCCGATCGGCGTGCGCGACGCGCAGGCTCCGGTGGTCGACGCCGACAACCTCAAGGCCGCGCTGGGAAAAGTGAAATCGGTCGGCGGCTTCATGAGCGCCGCCTCGCCCGGCGTGGTCTCACTGTTCTTCCGCAATGACTATTACAAGGATTTCGAAACCTACATTTACGCCATCGCCGACGCGATGCGGCACGAATACGAGACGGTCGCCAAGGCCGGCTTCGTCTTGCAGATCGACTGCCCGGATCTGGCGATGGGCCGGCATATTCAATACGCCGATCTCGATCTGCCCGCATTCCGCAAACGTGCGCAGCTCCACGTCGAAGCGCTCAATCACGCCGTCGCCAATATCCCGGCCGAGCAACTGCGCATGCACGTCTGCTGGGGCAATTACGAAGGCCCGCATCACCGCGACGTGCCGATGGCCGATATCATCGACATCGTGTTCGCCGCCAAGCCCTGCGCGATTTCGTTCGAAGCCGCCAACCCGCGCCATGCCCACGAATGGGCGCTGTTCGAAACCGTCAAGCTGCCGGCCGGCAAGGTGCTGATCCCCGGCGTGCTGGAATCGAAATCGAATTTCATCGAGCACCCCGAATTGATCGCGCAGCGCATCGGCCGCTACGCCAAGCTGGTCGGCCGCGAGAACGTCATCGCCGGGTCCGATTGCGGCTACGGTACCTGGGTCGGCCAGGCCGCCGTCGATCCCGATGTGGTCTTTGCCAAGCTCAAGGCGGCAGCCGACGGCGCGGCGATCGCCAGCAAGCAGTTCTGGTAATTTAAATTAGGTTGTATTTATTACACTAGACAACCTATGGGTGTTTTGGCATCCTGCCGCGCGTGAGCGTGGGAGGGTGGCATGGCGGAGTGGTCGATCAAGATCGTCCCGGTAAAAAAGCCCGGACCTAAGCTGCGGGCGAAATTCGTTCCGCAATTGCAGGAGAACGGGCCGACCGGGCTGAATGTCTCCACCGGCGACGTCGTCTCCTGGAACAACACGACCAACGACCTTCATCAGCCGATAGCGGCCGACAAAAACTACAAGCCGCTCGGCGTTGCGCCCGGCACGCCGAATTACCTGTCGAACGACATTCCCAAACATTCGTCGTCGGAACCGGGATGGGTGGCGAATTCAAGCGGCGCTCCTCCGGCCACGATCTACTACGTCTGCGCCTACCACGACGACGAGCACGGCATCATCACGATCACCGACTGAGCCGACCGCCGGCAATGCCGGAACGCAAAGCTTTTTTGACGCGAGCCTTTTTCAATCGATGGAAGGGTCAATGTCATGACGATGTCCGCCGTTGACATGATTGCCGGCCGACGGTCGCGCCGCCAGAACCTGCAAACAAGGTCGCGACCGCAATGCAAAACCCGACAGGCCGGGTTTGGCTCGGCATGTCTGGCCGTCGCCGCCGTTTGCGCGACAGCCTTGCTGACGACGGCGAACGCATCGGCGCAAACCGCCGCACCCACCGGCGGTCAATACATCGCTTGCGCGGCATCCGGCCAGCCATTGGTGCGGATTCCCGAGCTTGTGAGCAAGAACGGCAAGCTGCGCGGCGCCATCGTGCTGAGCGTCGAAACCAATCGCATGAAAGAGAAGGCGCCAGGCAGCGACAATGATTGTGTGCGCCAATACAACCGGGCCTATCGCGCCGTGAATGGCACCCTGCCCGACTATCCCGGCACGACGCCACCCGGCTTTGCCGGATACAAGCCGCCGGCCAACCAGGGCTCCATTCCCTTTAGCGATCCGCTGCCGGGGCCGACCTTGCGCGCCCATGTCGGCGACCTGATCGAACTGAGCTTCATCAATCAGATCGACACCGGCGTCTTCGTCAATTCGGTCGACCGCGGCGAGCGTTTCGATCCGTCGCAAGGCTGCGATCTCGGCAACGGCACCGTGAGCTATCCTTACTCCGATCGCTATCCGGACTGTTTCCACGGTTCAAGCACCGGTAACATCCATTTCCACGGCACCCATACCAATCCGTCGTCCACCGGCGACAACGTTTTCATCGAAGTACGACCGTCACCGCGCAACAAGAACAACCAGCCGACGGTGACGCCCGGCAGCGTGCAGGGCGATTTCGCGCAATTCTTCGCCGCCTGCGAGAAGGCCCTGAGCAAGAGCCAGTTGTCGCAATGGCCCTATAGCTGGAATGACATGCCGGCGAGCTGGACGAGAAAGCAGAAGGCCCTGCTCCAGCAATACGACGCCAACCCCAACATCAAGAACAAGCTATGGCCGGTCGACGCGGCGCAGATCGCGGTCGGCGGCTGGCCGCAATATTACATCGGCGCCTATCCATACTGCTATCGCCTGCCCGCTTATCAAGAGCCGGCCGCGCCGACGATGCCCGCGCATGCCGGCATGATCATGCCACCGCCGGAAGTCCTGCATATGGGCCAGGCGCCGGGCACGCACTGGTACCATTCGCACAAGCACGGCTCGACCACGATCAACGTCACCAACGGTATGACCGGCGCCTTCATCATCGAAGGAAAGTATGACGAGCAGCTCGACGCCTTCTACGGCAAGGGCTGGATGCGCAAACAGCCGATTATCGAGATCCAGGAACTCAACGGTCCGCCCAATCTGTTCGCCGGCGGCAATAGCACGCCCGCCGACAAGATCGATTTCGTCGTCAACGGACTGCCGAAGCCGACGATCGCCATGCAGCCAGGCGAAGTGCAATTGTGGCGAATTATCAATTCGGCCGCCCGAAGCGGCGCCTATTTCTCGCTGCCCGCCGGTGTACACTGGCGACAGATCGCCCAGGACGGCGTGCAGTTTTCGCCGGCCAATTACTGGAACAGCGCCGACAAGCCATTCCTGATGGCGGCCGGCAACCGCGCCGACATTCTGGTACAGGCGCCGACGACCGCCGGCAACGTCGACGTCAAGGTCGTCAAGACTGTCAAGGATACGGAAATCTACGGGCCCAAGCCGAACGCACCGATCACCTTGCTGACGATGGCGGTCGGTGGAACGCCGGCAAGCGGACCGCAAAGCCAGTTCGTGCCGCAAAACCAGGCGCCGACATTACCGGCATTTCTCTTCGATATCACCGCCGATCAGGTCAAAGGCACCAAACGCATCGTCTTTGAATCGCTGAAGCCGGTACCGACGCCGGAACATCCCGCCCTGCCCGCCGGCCCGCCCTTCACCCGCCAGACCATCGACGGCAAGGAGTTCGATGGCGAGGTCGGCGAAGTCGTGCTGTTGAACAATATCGAGGAATGGACGATCGCCAACCGTTCGGTCGGCCCGGTGATCAACCATCCGTTCCACATTCACATCAACCCATTCCAGGTGGTCGAGGTGTTCGATCCGAACGCGCCGTTACGCGACAGCAACGGCAACGTCGTGGAAAAGACGGCCGGCGTCGCCGACCCGTTACCGCTTTATATTGTCTCCACCACCTCGCCGGCGACGCCGACGAACCCGGCCGATCCGAAAAATCCGCGATTGCTCAAGAACGGCCAATGCTGGGTCAATCCGGACTTCGAGGCGACGTGGCGACCCTGCGGCCAGCAGGCCGGCAGCGACCTCATCTGGTGGGATGTCTTCCCGATCCCGGCCGGCACGAAAGGGACCGATACGGCCGGCAAGGCGGTCGTGATCCCCGGCTATTTCAAAATGCGCAGCCGCTTTGTCGACTACAAAGGCTTCTACGTTCTGCACTGCCATATCCTCGCGCATGAGGACCGCGGCATGATGACGGTGGTCGAGGTGGTGCCGCGCAAGACCATCTACGCGCATCACTGACAGTGGCCAGCCCGGCGTCTGTCATGTCAAATTTCGACGCCGCGGCCGCCGCGTTCGACCGCCACCGCGCCTTGCCCGAAGACGCGGCACGGGCGGTGCGGACCGCCGTGTTGCACGCATTGCCGCCACGGCCGCGTTTACTCGATCTCGGTGCAGGCTCGGGCCGGATCGGCTGGCCCTTCATAACGGCCGGCGACGACTATATCGGACTCGATCTATCACGCGGTATGTTGCAAGCGTTCCGCGCCCGCAGCACGACAGCGCGGCTGGTACAAGCCGACGGTTGCGCCCTGCCCTTCGCCAATGAAACCTTTGACGGCGTACTGCTCGTGCAGATCTTCGGCGGACTCAGTCAATGGCAGGCCCTGCTCGGTGAAGCCTTGCGCGTGCTACGTCCGGGCGGCGCTTTGATAATCGGCCGGACACGAACGCCGGACGACGGCGTCGACGCCAGCATGAAGCGTCAACTCAGCGTCATTCTGGGCGAACACGGCGAGCCGGCGGAAAGCCGGAACAGCCGCGAGCCTACGCAGCGACAGTTGCGCGATCTCGCGGCCACCGACGTCGAAATCGAGGCCGCGCATTGGCAAGCCGACCGCAGCCCGCGCGGCTTCATCGACCGCCACGCCAGCGGTGCACGCTTTGCGACCCTGCCGCCAACGCGGCGGTGCGACGCCTTGCGTCAACTGAGCGTCTGGGCGACCGGCCGCTTCGGCAGTCTCGACGCTCATGTCACCGAAATCCACCGCTTCACGCTACGCATTTTCAAATTCGCGGAAAGGTAACACATGCCCAACGCCGACACTTCGCTGCTGACCGAACTCGGGAAAAAGCTCGTCGCCGGATCGCTGAACGACGCCGCCTTGATGAACGCCACCGACGACACGCCCAACATCGCCATTCTACCCTGGGCCAATGTCGTCAAGATCGGCGGCCAGTCGATCATGGATCGCGGACGCAGCGCGGTCGGGCCGCTGGTCGATGAGATCGTCGGCAACCTGCGCAAACACAAGATGATCCTCGGCACCGGGGCCGGCACCCGTGCGCGGCACATCTATAGTCTCGCCATCGACCTCGGTCTGCCGACTGGCGTCCTGACCGTGCTGGGCACCGCGGTCGCGTGGCAGAACGCCCAGATGCTGCAATACCTGCTAGCGCGCCACGGCATCGCTTTTCTGGAGCCGGAGAGCTTTCCGTCGTTGCCGCATTACCTGATGGAGCGCGGCGCGGTCATCTGTCAGGGCATGCCGCCTTATAAATTATGGGAAAGCAACCCGGCGGTCGGCCGCATCCCGCCGCAGCGCACCGACACCGGCTGTTTCCTGATCGCCGAGGTCTATGGCGCGCGCAAGATGATCTACGTCAAGGACGAGGACGGTCTCTATACCGCCGATCCGAAGAAGGACGCCAAGGCAAAGCACATTCCGCGCATCAGCCTGCAGGAATTGCTCGAACGGGATCAGGACGACCTGGTGGTCGAGCGCGCGGTGCTCGATCTGATGCTGACGGCCCGCCACATTCGCGAAATCCAGTTTGTCAACGGCCTGCGACCCGGCCATCTGAGCGCCGCGCTCGACGGCAAACCGGTTGGCACGGTCATTTACAACGCCGCATTCAAGGGTGCCACGCAATGAACGTCATTCCCGGCGCCCAACACGTCGTCTCGAAGCTCATGCGCGAATCGCTGGTCGACCGGCACGTTATCGCCGGGTCGGAAGCACCGACCCGCGCCATTCTGCCAAACCTTAATGTCATTCAGATCGGCGGACTGTCGATCATGGATCGGGGCCAGACGGCAGTGATGCCGCTGCTGGATGAAATCGTCGCCTGTCAGGATGACCACACCCAGGTCATCGGTGTCGGACCCGGCGTGCGGGCGCGCCATATTCTGTCGGTCGGACTCGATCTCGGCATGCCAACCGGAGCGCTCGCCGTGCTCGCCGGCAAATCCTCGGCGCAGAACGCCTATATGGTGTCGTGCTTGCTCGCCAATCACGGCTTCGTCTATCTCGAAGCCCCGTTCATCGTGCAATTGCTGCCGGCGATGCTGGCGGCGGCACGCGGCGCGGTGTTCAACGGCATTCCGCCTTACGACCTGTGGGAGCACCCGCCCGCTATCGGCAAGATCCCGCCGCATGGCAGCGATGCCGGTTCCTATCTGGTCGGCGAGGTTTTCGGCGCGCGCTCGATCATTCTGCTGAAGGATGTCGACGGTCTGTACAGCGCCGATCCCAAAACCAACCCCGACGCCGAATTCATTCCGGAAATCAGCGCCGCCGATTTGATCGCGCGCAGACTGCCGACCCTGCCGATCGAACCGGTGGTGCTGGAACTTCTGACGCGGGCGCGGCTCGCCAAGAGCATCCGCATCGTCAACGGCCTAAAGCCCGGCAACCTGACCCGCGCGCTCAATGGCGAGGCGATCGGCACCGTGATCCATCGCTAACAGGTCAAACGTCGGGACTGGGCGTGCGCAAGCGCTTGTAAATTCGCGGCGCCATGATGACGATCGCGATCAGCGCCAAAGCGCCGAGCGCATAGCGAATGTTATTGGTATCGCCGGCGACCGCCTGGCCGCCCGCATAACCCATCCATGTATAGGCAATGGTCGACGGCAGCATGAAGATCACCGTCGCGAGCATGTAGTGCACGAAAGAGATGCCGGTCACGCCGAGCAGATAATTGACAATCGTATAGGGAAAGATCGGCACCAGACGCACGAAGGCGACAAAGCGCCAGCCATCGGCCTTGACGCTCTTGACGACCTTCTGCACGCGCGGACCTGCACGGCGCTCAACCCAATCGCCGGCCAGATAACGCGCGATCAGAAAGCCGCCTGCTGCCCCCAGCGACGCACCAGCGAGATTGCAAAAGCTGCCGAGGATTGGTCCGAACAACACGCCACCGGCAAGGTCGAAAATACCGCCGGGAATCAGCGCCACAGTGGCGACCGCATAAATCACGACAAAGGCAACCGGCGCCCAAACGCCGAGACTGGCAATGCGGGCCTGAATGCCGTCGATGCTGGTAACGCCGTCAAATACCCACGCCAAGGCCAAGCCGCCGGCAACGATCAGCAGAACCAGCAGCGCGATAAACCAGCGTCGTGAATTCGTCATTGCCCGGCAATCGGTGGCGACAAATGGGCTCAAGCTCAGCCGACGGAGGCCAGGCGCGGATATGGCAAGCCAACCATGCTCGCCGACAACCCATTGAGTTACCGCGCGGCTTCTAAAGAAAACCGGCCGGAAGTCAAGTTAACCGGCCCCGGCAGCCGACCCGTGCAACGCGACATCGATATGATCGGGCGGCAGGCCGTCGCGATGCCGACTCATCATGGCTTCGAAGGCGAATTCGAGATCGTGGGTATAACGCGCGGTATCGAATAATGGCTTGGCCGGCCGGTCGCTGGCCAATCGCTGTCTCAGCGCCATAAGCGCGGTGCGGTCGTTATAAAGACCCACCGCCCGCTCGATATAAGCCTGCGGCGTCGTCACGATCAGTTCCGACAGTCCGGCCGCACTCAGCAGGCTGGCCGCCACCCGGCCGGCAAAGGTTTCACCGATCAAAGTCAGAACCGGCAAGCCGGCCCAGAGCGCATCGTTGGCGGTGGCATGGGCGTTGTAAGGCAGCGTATCGAGGAACAGATCGGCCAAGGCGAGCCGCGCCAGATGGTCGGCATTGTCCGGCACACGTTTGGCGAATATCAGCCGCGAAGGATCGACGCCTTTCGCCTCGGCCTGCCGCCGCAAATTCGCGGTCGCGGTGGCATTGCCTTCCGATAACCACAGCACGCTGCCGTCGCATTGCTTCAGGATGTCCATCCAGCGATCGAAGCTCGCCGGATTGATCTTGTAATTGTTGTTGAAACAACAGAACACGAAACTGTCCGCCGGCAAACCGAAGGCGGCGCGGTCGATCGGTTTATCGGCAATCGCGCGCCGCGAATCGTTCGGCATATAGCTGTTCGGCAGGGTAACGATCTTCTCGGCGTAGTGCCGATGCCGCTCGGGCGGGATCAATACCGGGTCGCCGATCAGGTAATCGATGTAATCGGCGCCGAGCGTGCCGGCATAACCGAGATAGTTGACCTGAATGGGTGCCGGACGGTGCGCCAAGATGCCGGGACTGGCGCCGGCGGTGTAGCCCATCAGATCGACGGCGATATCGACATCAAGGTCGCGCAGCATCCGCACCACTTCGCCGTCGCCGCGGGTGCCGACATCGACGAAACGATCGAAAGCCTTTTCAAGCCGGACACGCATCGCGCCCGTGTCGCGCGGACCGAACGAGACAGCGACGGTTTCGAACCGCGCCCGGTCGTGCCGTTCGAACACGCCCGCCAGCAGATAAGCCACCGGATGGTCGCGCAAGTCTCCCGACAGATAGGCAACACGAATGCGCGGCCGATCATGACGCTGCCCGGTCCACACCGCGGACTCCGGCGGCGCATAGTTTTCCTTGTTGAAGGCCCTGGCGTAACGCAACTGCTCTTCGGGCGAACACGGCAACGACAACAGCGTGAACGGGTCGGCCGCCAGGCGATCGGCGATCGAGGCCAGAAGATGCGCGCAATCGGCGTCATAGTCGCGCCAGTCGCACAGGTTCATCTTGCTGAACAGCCGTGCGCCTTCGACGCCGGCCAATGTCGGGTTCAGCGCCAGCGCCCTGGCATAGGCGTCGAAAGCTTCGTCATGACGACGCTGCTCGTTGAAGATATTGCCGCGTCCGAGCCAGGCTTCGGCCGAATTCGGATCGACCGCAATCGCTTTGTCGAAATCGGCAAGCGCCTCTTCGTAACGCTTGAGCTTGCTCAAGGACTTTCCGCGATTAACCAGCGGCCCGGCGATTTCCGGATTGAGCGCGATGGCGCGGCTGAAATCGGCAATCGCCTCGTCGTGGCGCTGCAACGTGCTCAGGACCGTGCCGCGATTATTCCAGCTCTCGGAAACATTGGGATTGAGTTCAAGCGCCTTGCCAAACTGCACCAGGGCCTGTTGCGGCTTGTTGAGGTGCTTCGAAATCAGACCGTAATTATAGAACGACACGTCCGAGCTTTGATGCAGCATGACCGCCTTGGCGACGAAGCGCTCGGCCTCGGCGAAACGTTGCTGGCTCATCAAGACAACGGTCAACAGATTGAGCGCCGCGATATGCCCGGGCTGCTTGTCGAGAACCCGCCGGAACAATTTCTCGGCCTTGTCGAACTGGCGACCGTTAAGCGCCGCGATGGCGTCGGACATTAATTTATCGGGCAAGCTCATGATGCAGGTGAACTTTCGGACGAAACAGACGACCCGCTCAATATCGCGCGGGCGCTTCCGAAATCCAAAGGTCCTAATCCGCCGCAAAAGTCAAAATCGAGCGGGACGGCGCGGCTCAATGGGCCGAATCGATAATCGTCCTGACGGATCGCGTCCTGTCCTGCGCGGGGAGCCTTGCGCAAAAGCATCTGCGCGGCTTGCGGCAAGGTCGCCCCATTGACCGGCGGCACCCGCCGACCGGATACCAAAAACCCGGGCATTGCCCGGGTCCAGCATCGATCAAAGACTTAAAGGTGGTGGGCGCGACAGGGATCGAACCTGTGACCCCTACCATGTCAAGGTAGTGCTCTCCCGCTGAGCTACGCGCCCTTTAGTCCGCAAACCTCTAACGGCTCCCCGGCGGGGTGGCAAGGCCGTTGTCGCGAAGTCCCGGGCCAAATCCAGGCGGTAATCGGCCCGGGCTGCCGTCTCAGGCCGCGGCATGTCCGCCAGAACGACAAAAATCACCGCCCCGGCTGCAAACCGCAACAATGGATATCGATCCGGCGTCAGGTCAGCGCGCCAGCAGGCGGACGTGCCAGCCGGTCGCCGACACCGAGCCCGGTCCCAAGGCGGCCTCAGGCCGCGAGCATCTTGTGAACTTCGTTAACCAGATCGCGCAAATGAATCGGTTTCGACAGCACCTTGGCCTGCTTCGGCGCGGTTGAATCGGCATTCAGCGCCACGGCGGCAAAGCCGGTGATGAACATGATCTTGATATCGGGGTCGAGTTCGGCGGCCCGGCGGGCCAGCTCGATGCCGTCCATTTCCGGCATCACGATATCGGTCAGGAGCAGTTCGAACGGTTCCTCGCGCAGCCGCTGATAGGCCGACAGGCCGTTGTCGTAGGACGTCACCTCAAATCCGGCGTTTTGCAGGGCTTTCACCAGAAAGCGCCGCATATCGGTATCGTCTTCGGCCAGCAGGATTTTCGACATCGTCCTCATTTACCCCGTACGCGCCAGCCCAAGTGCCGGCCCCAGCCCTCCCATAAGACTTATGCCGGGTAAATAACGGGTGAAGCCAAAGCTTCCCTTGGCTTTATCGCAAAGCGCATGGACAATAGACGGTGTAATGGACCCAAAACGGCCTTATCTCGAGGTTATCCGGGGAACCCTGCCCTCACATGACAGCCGCCTTTCATGAGTGACCTCCGCGACGAACTCGACCCGCCGTTCGACATCATCGAGCCGGCTGTCTGCCGCGCCCCGGCCTTGTTCAATTCGCCGCATTCCGGATCGACCTACCCGCAGGCTTTTTTGAGCCAGACCCGCCTCGACGTCACCACCTTGCGCCGGTCCGAGGACAGTTTTGTTGACGAATTGATGGCCGGCGTCGTCGGCCACGGCTATCCGCTGATGCGGGCGCATTTCCCGCGCTGCTTCGTTGACGTCAATCGCGAGCCCTATGAGCTGGACCCGCGGATGTTCGACGGTCGGCTGCCGTCCTTCGCCAATACGAGGTCCATGCGGGTCGCCGGCGGCCTCGGCACCGTGGCCCGGGTGGTCGGCGATGCCCAGGAAATCTACGACCACCGAATCCCGATAGACGACGCGCTCAACCGAATCGAAAGCCTGTACAAGCCCTATCATCGCGCCTTGCGGAAGCTTTTCACCAAGCTACACCGCGATTTTGGCGCCGCGATCCTTGTCGACTGCCATTCCATGCCGTCCTCGGCCGGGCACAAAGACGAACGCCCACGGCCGGAGTTCGTTATCGGCGACCGCTACGGCACCAGTTGCATCGGTATGGTGGCCGAAGTGACCGAACAAACCCTGCGCGGCATGGGCTACACGGTCAGCCGGAACAAACCTTACGCCGGCGGCTTTATCACTGAGCATTACGGCAACCCGGCCGCCGGGCTTCACGCCATCCAGATCGAGATCAATCGCGGCCTCTATATGGATGAGCGGCGCTACCAGAAGTCGGTTGGGTTCGACCGATTGGCAGCCGATCTCGAGGTTCTTGCCCGGCGTCTGGGCGAAATTCCTCTCGAAATCCTGCGGCCCTACCGGGCGGCGGCGGCTGAATAGGCCGAACAAGGCCGGCTATTGCGGTTTTGCGAAAGCGCAGTGCTGATTCCGGCTCAACCGGGCCGGACAAGTTTCGCGATAACCGCGGTACAAAAAAAAGGGCCGCTCACGTAGAGCGGCCCAAGTCTAGGGAGGAAACGCCCAAGGAGGGCAACAGTAGCAATCGCTACCGCATTGCAATAATCTACACCGCAGCGCACAAAAATCAAGTTCAAGAACGCGAATTTCCATGCATTTTTGCATAGCTGAATGCTGAATTCGAAGCTTACAATTTTACCCATGCGGAAGGGTGCGAGCGTCGAAATTGCACCGCAGAATTGTACGGGCCGGCATTGGCTTTAAAGCGCACCGCCTGCCCGAGCGGCCCGCAAACACCCACTGGTGTCAGGCCGCTGTTGCCGCCAGCACATCTCTCCGATAGTCCGTTGCGGCCTTATCGAAGGTTTTGAACCGCGCGGAAACAGCGCAAACGGCAGGCAAGGGGCGTCCATGACGGCGATCGATTTCACCAGTTTCGTCGATAAACTCGCTTCGGCTTCGGGCGATACCATCCTGCCCTTCTTCCGGACCGCGTTGGCTGTCGAAAACAAGCTCTCCGGCGGCTTCGATCCGGTGACTGCCGCCGACCGCGCCGCCGAAAACACGATGCGCAGTCTGATTCGCACGAATTTTCCGGAACACGGCGTTCTCGGCGAGGAATACGGCTCGGAACGCACCGACGCCGAATATGTCTGGGTGCTGGACCCGATCGACGGCACCAAATCCTTCATCTCCGGCATGGTCGCCTGGGGCACGCTGATCGGCCTGATGCGATTCGGTGAACCGGTGTTCGGCATGATGCACCAGCCCTTCACCAAGGAACGCTTCACCGGCGATGGCGGCGCGGCATCTTATCGCGGCCCCGCCGGCGACCGCGACCTGCATGTCCGGAAATGCGCTGGCTTGAGCGATGCGGTGCTGTTTACCACCAGCCCGCTGCTAATGAACGAGGCCGACCGTGCCTCATTCCGCAAGGTCGAGAATGTCGTGAAGCTGTCACGCTACGGTGGCGACTGTTACGCCTATTGCATGCTCGCGGCCGGCCAGATCGACCTGGTGATCGAGACCGAGATCAAACCCTACGACATCGTGCCGTTGATCCCGATCATCCTCGGCGCCGGCGGCATCGTCACCACCTGGGAAAACGGCCCGGCACGAGGCGGCGGTCGCATCGTTGCCGCCGGCGACGCTCGCACGCACAAGGCCGCGCTCGAGATGCTGGCCAACGGCTAGGCCGTCACGCTCCCTATCGCCAGCATCGAGCTAGCTTCTACTTCGCCTAACCGAGTCATCCAAAACCACCGGCCAACCGTATCCCGTTCAGGCTCGTTCAAACGGGAGACCACAAGTGCCGGCTCGGCTCCTTGGAATTACCCTTGTGTCCTTTGCCGCAGCGGGACACATGGCGATTGCCGGTCCTTCCAACGGCATTATGGGGATTTGGCAGCGTGGCGACGGTGCCGCGCGCATCCGAATGGATCCGTGCGGCGACAAAATCTGTGCCACCAACATCTGGATTCGCAATCCTGCTCGACAGAATGAGCACGTTGGCGACAAACTAATTTTCAGGATCAAGCCCAACGGCAACGACTGGATCGGCGAGGCCTACGATCCGCAACGTCACCTGAGCATGTCAGCCAAGCTCATGCCTTCCGGCGACACCATGATCTCAACCGGTTGCGTTCTTGGCGGAATTATCTGTCGCAGCTCGCGTTGGGCCCGAATCGAAACCGCTCCCCAACGATAGACGTTGACGGCTTGTTACGATGAAGAACTGAATACGGCTCATTACCGGATCTTTATCTCCAAACCACCGAAACGGCCACAATTAAAATGGCCTTGCGCGCATCATCCGGGATGCGTGCGGATCTCCATTTACGTACTCTCGATAGGACCACCATCGCCTTTTCACGGTCAACGCCGGCCAGTGATCCAACCCGGCAGGGCAAGCGTATCAAAGACAAGCCCGGCCGCGCGCTGAAGTTCGGAAACCCAAAATTTCAATAGCTCATTCAACACTATGGCGCTCTTTATCGAAGGCTTCGCGATCGTTTCGAACAATGGAATGGTCGCAGATGAAAGCGGCGTCATGCCGCCCAGCCTCATCATAACGGCCGACCAGGAGTTTCTATCCCAAGCGCTCGATCGCGCGGTTATCATCGTACACGGCCGCAATTCACACGAACGACAGGCGAACTCTGCTCTCCGCCGCCGCCTGATTGCAACGAACAGCGTCAAAACCACCGCTCCAACGTCCGATTACCCGCTCGCCCGGCTATGGAACCCGGACGGCGCATCTCTTGCCGATGCTGCCGCCGAGCTCGGCGTCAAAGAGGGAACTGCCGCCATTCTAGGAGGAACCAGGCTATATGAAGCCTTCCTGCCTCTTTATGATGTCTTCAATCTTTCTCGCATCACAACGCTCGATATTCCCGACGGTCGCCCGGTGTTCCCGCTAGCGCCGAACGAATCACCAGAGCACCACTTGATCCAAAGCGGACTTTGCGCCGAGAAATATCGTGTCATTGACGCACCGCGCGGCGTGACCATGACGACATGGCGACGCCAATTCGGCATCAACCGCCCGACCTCGCCTTGACCGACCAGCCCAACGCTCACCCCGAACGTCGGGTTTCGCTCACGTCATCCGACACCAACCGGTTTGCAACCAGCGCCTTAAATAGCCGCCCGACATTATGACCACGAACAAAAGCGGAAACAGCGAACTCACTCAAATTCCGGTGTCGGCACGAATCCGGCGCAGGCTGCAGGAAATGGGACATAGATACCGCGCGAACGATAACATTTCCGAATCTATAGCGCCCGGCGAACTTGACGAATTGTTTGATGAAGTCGCCGCCAAAATGCGCGGCGTTCTTGAAAGCCTCGTGATCGACGTGCAGCACGACCATAACACCCACGACACGGCGCGCCGCGTCGCCAAAATGTATCTGACCGAGGTGTTTCGCGGCCGCTACCTGCCGCCGCCGCCGGTTACCGAATTTCCAAATGCGGCCAGCCTTAATGAACTGATGATCGTAGGCCCGATTACGATACGGAGCGCTTGCAGTCACCATTTCTGCCCAATCATGGGGCGGCTCTGGATCGGCATCATGCCCAACCAGCACTCCAACCTCATCGGCCTTTCGAAATACGCCCGTCTGGCCGAATGGATCATGTCCCGCCCACAGATACAGGAGGAAGCCATCACCCAACTGGCAGACCTGCTGATGGACAAGGTCAAGCCCGATGGCCTGGCCGTGGTCATGGAGGCGGATCACTTCTGCATGCACTGGCGCGGCGTCAAGGATACCGCATCAAAAATGGTGAACAGCATCATGCGCGGCTCGCTGCTCAAGGACGCCACGCTGCGTCGCGAATTTTTGTCCCTTATCAATCTGAAAGGCTAGGTACGAAATGCTCGTTCGCTGCCTCTACGCCAGCCGCGCACGCTCCCCGATCGATGCCACCACGCTTGACGCAATCTTGCGACAATCACGCGAAAACAATACGCCGCGTGGCATAACCGGCCTGCTCTGTATTGCCGCCGACGTCTTCATTCAAGTCATTGAAGGCGGACGCACCCCCGTAAGTGAACTGCTCAAATCAATCTTCGACGACGACCGCCATAGCGATATTCGGCTCCTCAGCTACGAAGAAATATCCGAACGGCGGTTCCATGACTGGGCGATGGGGCAAGTGAACATGAACAAGATCAACCCGGCCATGCTGCTGAAATATTCCGAAAAGGCCGAAATAAATCCATTTGACAATTCGGGGTCGACAACCATGGCTCTTATCAACGAGCTGTTGGCGACGGGCGCCATCGTCAACCGCGCGAATTGACTTTCGCCGCGGCCGATCCAGCCCTTACCGAATTACCAGACTCCATCTGCCCCTAATGCGGATCGGGTATCACCAGCAACTCGCCATACTGCAATTTGGTGTTTGTACTCACACGGTTGACGGCCGCGATAGCGCCAATGTCGCTGTGATAGCGTCGCGAGATGGAATACAGCGTCTCGTGCGGCGCGATCGTATGTACGACGTAGCGCCGGTTGCCGACAGGCGTCGCGGCTGCGTAAGCCGACCGCGTCGGCGGAATCGACGCCGTCACGTCGCGCCGGTCATAACGTGTCCTTGGCTCACAACTGGCAGCCTGGCGACTGGCAACCTGCCGACGCAGCTTCGGCGGCGGCGCATACGAAGCGGCGCGCGCAGCCGGCACAATTGCCGGTGGCTGGATCGTCGGCGGCAACTGAGCACCGCGTGGCTCGCTGACCTGCGTCCTTGAAATCGATCCCGTGGTTTCCGGCGGCGGCGGCGACGAACTGCAAGCACTGACCAGACAAGAAAGCACCAGCACCATCGCCACGCTCGCCGTCAGATATTCGCTCGTCCGAGCAATCGTAGATGCCATTGTGCTGCCTCCACGCAATTGACCACGCTGCATTGCTAGGGCACCGCGCGATACGAAGGCAACCCCGCTTGTTGGCTTAAGCTTATCCTCATGAACGGTCCGCTAAATTTACGGATGACCGCACAGACACGATCGGTCCAACATCAATAAATGCCTGCGGCACAGGGGCAATCGATCCATCGGCCGATGTATTGCCGCATTGCGGCACGCCGCAAAATTAACCGAGGAAAACAGCGACTTTATAATTCGTCATCGCGCGGAGAGAACAGCAAACTTAAATACTTAAAAATTTAAAGGGATTTTTACCTCGGGCAAATTTAGCACATGTTTTAGAGGTTATTTTTACTCTATTTGCCGATGCTGCCTTAAACGCGCCCAGGACGGGTGGCGTGAACATGGGGTAAGGCAACATGACAAAACCATCCGAACTCACTTTGGTGATGGTCGACGACAATGCCGACGAAATCTTTCTCACGCGGCGTCAAGTCCGGCAAGACGGCATCGTCAACAATTTCGTTTCGGAGCGCAAGCCTGAACGACTCATCGAAGCGCTCGGCGAACTGTCGAAAGCCGGCATCGACAAGAACAAGGTACTTATTCTGCTCGACATCAACATGCCACGCGCCAACGGCTTCGAGGCCCTCGGCGTTCTGCGCGCCCATCCGCAGTACAAGGACATCCCGGTCATCATGCTGTCGGCGTCCGATGACGAAGCCGACATGTTCGAGGCCTTCGACCTGGGCGCCAATGGCTACGTGGTCAAGCCGTTCAAGTCGGACGAGTTCTTTGCCGCTCTGAGCAACATCCCGAGCGTCAAACATCAGCTCGTACAATAGGCGACGCCATCACACGCAAGGCGGCGCTAAACGGTCCCCGCATACCATTCCGACATCGGTTGACGCAGCGATCACAATCGCTGCGTCAAAACGTCTGAGGTGCATTTTACGGTAGCCAATTACAGATGTCGCCGCGGACCAAGCGACGTGATGAACGTTTATTAAAACGTTTGTGCTGTAATTACTCACTCATCAAGTGCAAGCTATAAGCGTTGCTCTCTGATTCGGCGCGATCGTGGATAAACAAGGTTGATCCAATGATTGGTATCGCTACGAATACTGCCGCGGTGGATGTTGTCTGGCGCAACCTTATGGGAGCGGTGCCAGATGCGGTGATCGTTAGCGACGCCAGTGGCCAGATCGTCTACGTCAACACCGCTGTTACACGCTTCTTCGGATACCAGCCGACGGACTTGCTCGGACAGCCGGTCGAGATCCTTGTGCCGCGCACCGTTCGCGGCCAGCATAAATCCCACCGAGCCGCCTATCACAGCGAACCGCGCCGGCGCTTCATGGGCTTCGGTTCCGATTTACGGGCGGTGCGCGCCGACGGTTCTGAATTCCCGGTCGCGATCAGCCTGGGCTATACGACGAGCCCGAGCGGCAATCTGGTCATCGCCATTGTGCAGGACCTCAGCGACCTGCGCGAACGCGATCGCTCGATTGAAAATCTCACGCAACGGATGGTGCGCGACACCAAGCTCGAGGAAGTCAACAAGGAACTCGAAGCGTTCAGCTTTTCGGTATCCCATGACCTTCGCGCACCGTTGCGCGTCGTCGATGGCTTCAGTCAGGTTCTGAAAGAGGACTACTTCGACAAGCTCGACGATTACGGCCGGGACTGCATCAATCGCATCCGGACCGCGGCACAGCGGATGGGCCAACTGATCGATGATCTCCTGAATTTATCACGCATCACCAGGAGTGATATGGTCACAACCGACGTCGACCTCAGCGCCATGACGCGCGAGATCGTCGAAATGATGATGGCCGCCTATCCAGACCAGAAGGTCGAGCTTGCCATCGAGGAAGGCATGGTCGCACACGGCGACGCCCGGCTCCTGCGAATAGCCCTCGAGAACCTGCTGAGCAACGCCTGGAAGTTCTCTTCAGGCCAGCCGACCGCGCGCATTGAAATCGGGCGCTCCAAAAGCACCCGGGGCGAAACCTACTTTGTGCGCGACAACGGCGCCGGCTTCGATATGGCCTACGCCGATAAATTATTCGGCGCGTTTCAGAGAATGCATAACGCCCAGGCCTTCCCCGGAACCGGCATCGGTCTGGCGACGGTCCAGCGAATCATCAACCGCCATAGCGGCCGCGTATGGGCGACTTCAGAGATTAACAAGGGGGCAACGTTCTATTTCACCCTATTTCAGGAGGCTGGCAATGGCATCCAGTACAATCCTACTGGCTGAAGACAACTACGACGACGAGTTGTTAACGGTTCGCGCACTCAACAAGCAATTGGACGGCATCAATATTGTCGTGGCGCATAATGGCGTGGAGGTCATGGACTATCTGTGCGCCACCGGCCCCCACGAAGGCCGCAACCGCAACGATCTGCCGAAAGTTCTGTTGCTCGACCTCAAGATGCCCATGATGGACGGGCTGGCGACCTTGCAAAAGATCCGCGGCACCGACCATACCCGCTTGCTCCCGGTTGTTATCCTCACGTCTTCGGACGAAGAAACCGATCAGATCGCATCTTATCAGCTGGGTGCGAACAGCTATGTCCGCAAACCGGTGAAGTTCGACGACTTCCTTGAGGCAACGGCGAAGCTGGGCGCCTATTGGCTCGAAGTCAATCAGACAGCACCATACGTGCGGGCCACCGCCTAACAATGCGACGAGCGAGGGCGCGGGCAAATCGGACGGCATGCGAAGGGGCGCTGACGATTGCGAAAGAAACTCAACGTTCTCCTGGTTGAAGACAGCTACGACGACCTGGAATTGCTGCTGCGAATGCTGCAGCGCGCCGGTTACGATCCTAATTATAAATGCGTCGATAGCGCCGAGAAGCTGACCGAAGCGCTGACTTACGAAACTTGGGATATTGTTTTGACCGATTGCCACCTGCCGCAATTTAGCGGCGCACGGGCGATCGGTTTAATCCGTGAAACTCTAGGCTTGGACCTCCCTATTATCGTCGTCTCCGGCGCCATCGGCGAAGAAACGGCGGTGAGGCTGATCAAAGCCGGGGCGCAGGATTATGTGCTCAAGGACAAGCTGGCGCGGCTTCCGGTCGCAATTGAGCGCGAAATCAGAGCCGCAGAGACCCGAAGGGCCAAGAAAGAATCCGAAGCCCAGATGGTGCTTGAACGAGCGAATTTCATTTCGATCGTCGCCCACGACTTGCGTGCACCCATTCAACGCATTGAGACCATGGTGCAGCTCCTGCGGTCGGATTACGAAGACAAGTTCGACGAAGACGGCAAAGACATCGTGTTTCGCGTCGAACGGTCGGCGGCCCGCCTGCGCCTGATGCTGGCATCGCTGCTGGCTTACTCGCGCTACGGCCGTGACGCGACGAACGGAAAAGTAGCCTCACTCAAGAGCACGATCGACGAAGTTCTGGAAAATGTCGGCATAGACCGGACCACGGCCGACCTTGAAGTCGAACTCGGATCGGTCGACTGGATTAAAGGCGACTCGGTACTGATCGGCCATGTCATCCTCAACCTGGTGAGCAACGCGCTCAAGTTTCGAAGGAAAGATGTCAGGTTCGGGATTTCCTTCAAGGCCCAGCATATTGGCAACGGCAATATACAGGTGTCGGTGACCGATAACGGCATCGGAATCGAACCGCGTTTTGCCGACAAGGTGTTCGACATCTTCTATCGTCTGCACGACGAGGACGAATATGAAGGCACCGGCATAGGCCTTGCGATCTGCAAGAAGATTATTACCGACCACGGCGGGACAATCTGGGTCGACAAGAATTATTCCGACGGCGCGTCGATCAATTTTACGCTGAACAGCATTGACGAGAAACGCCAGTCGGCGTGATGTCGCTCTGTCCGTGACCGCGCGGATCAGAGCATTGTCAACACGAGACGAACGAGAAAGCCCGGACGAAGGCCGCACCTGGGCCTGCGTCGGCGCGAGTTCCTCACCAGAGCGAAGCTGATGGCAATGGGCGCGCGGCTGGCCCATGCCGTCATATCCGATCATCGGGGATGGGGTCTGCCGCATCACTGTGCGCTGCTCCTCGATATTTGAACGCCCGACGCCAAAGCGCTGTCGGGCTCGTGCTTACCCGAGCGACTTGACGCCTGTGGGACCGATAATCTATGAATCTTAAATAATCGATGATTTAAGACGGACCGATTATTTGACGCGAGAAGCAATAAGTCGGGAACCGGTCATGGAAGGCAGCGGCGCGACCCGACCGCACGGGCTGTCGAAGCGGCTGCGTCGAGCGATCGTCAGCGGACGCCTTAAAGCGAATGAAGACAAGCGGATGGCCGATCCGCCCCTGGCACAGCATCTTGCCGCCAATTTCGAACAGCGAAACTTGCATATCGACCACGCCGGCGAATACGTCCGGCTGGATTTGGCCGCGAAAAGGCACAGCCAATCAAGTGCCCGGATATTGGACGAGACAACGGAGAACATGAAACGATGAGCCGCCCCACCCGCACGATCGAAGAATTCGAGCAACGCTATAAGGATATGCTCGGCTTCACGCCGCCGAAAATCGCCAAGCGTCTAAAGCTCGGCATGCGCACCGATCCCGAGCTGCTCGGCGCGCTCGAGGATTGGCGACTGGCGGCGCTGACGCCTGAGGCGCTCGACCAGAAAACCGTTCAGCTGATGTGCTTTGCGATTTTGCTGGCGCAAACCTCGGAAGCCGCCGCCAACCACGCGCGTGCCGCAGTCAAAGCCGGCGCTTCGCGTCAGGAACTGCACGCCACCGCCGGCCTTGCCGCGCTGTTTCGCGGTCTCGCCGCTTTCAACATGGCCGGCGAAATCATCAACGAGCTGTTTCCCGAAACGCCTTAGAAGCTCGCCCAATCCTCACACACGTCCAACAAAAACAAAGGGAGCAAACAATGACGAAAAAATTGACCGCGCTCGGCGCGCTCACCGCGCTCGGCGCGCTCACCGCGCTCGGCGCGCTCACCGCGCTTGGCGCTCTCGGCCTGCTCGCGGCCGCGCCTCAGCCAGCTTCCGCCCAGTCCAAATTCCCCGATCATCCGATCCGTCTGATCGTCGGCTTTGGCGCCGGCGGCGCCAGCGATGTCGCGGCCCGCATCGTCGCGAAATCGATGTCCGATGAATTGCATCAGTCGGTGATCGTCGAGAACAAGCCGGGCGCCAGCACGTCGATTGCCGGCGATACCGTCGCCAAGTCCGCGCCAGACGGCTACACGCTGTTCATGGCCGGCAACGCCAATGCGGTCAACGCCGTCTCAAAGCCATTGCCGCCATTCGACGTTCTCACCGCCTTTACTCCGATCGGCGTGGTGGTGCGCTCCCCCAGCATTCTGGTGTCGGCGCCGTCAGTCGGCATCAAGTCGGTCGCCGAAATCGTCGACAAGGCCAAGGCGCAGCCGAACCAGATCAGCTACGCTTCGTCGGGCGTCGCCGCGACGTCGCATCTGGCCGGCGTGCTGTTTGCAAGCGCCGAGAAGATCAAGCTGGTGCATGTGCCCTATAAAGGCAGTTCCCAGGCCATGAACGACGTGCTGGCCGGCCGCGTCTCGATGATGTTCGCGCCGATCTCGACCGCTCTGCCACTGGTGAAGGCGGGTACGCTGGTCGCACTGGCAACCACGTCCGACGAGCGTGAAAAAGATCTGCCAAATGTTCCGACGCTGTCCGAGCTGGGCATCAAGGGCATCGATCTCGACATCTGGTCGGGCTTTGTCGCGCCAACCGGCACGCCGGCCGATCGCATCGCCATTCTCGCGAATGCGATGCAGACCGCGCTCAAGAACAAGGACGTGCAAACCCAGTTCGAAAATCGCGGCATGAAGGCGGTCGTTGGCGCTGGCGCCGACGAATTCACCCGCCACATGAAGGCCGACATCACCAAGCTGAAAGGCATGGTTGCCGACGGCACCATGACCTTCGGTCACTGAGGATTATCCGGTGCCGGCGAAACCGCCGGCGCCGGGCTCGATCAACCGCTTCACGACGCGACGCCGTAGATTTTGCCACAAGTCTCGCCAAAGGATTTGCAATGAAGACGCTCAAGGAACTCATTCAGACCCGCGACCTGGTGGTCGCCCCGGTCGCGTTGAACCCGATCATGGCGCGAATGGCCGAGGATGCCGGTTTCGAGGCCGTCTATTTATCGGGCGGTTCGCTGGGCTGGCTGAAGTGCGTCACCGAAGCCAATCTCAGCCTGACCGATATGGTCGAAGTCGGCATCGACATTCGCGGCGCGACGAAGATTCCGATCGTACTCGACGCCGGCGGCGGCTGGGGCGAGCCGGTGCATATCCACCGCACCGTCGCGATGTCGGAAGTCGCCGGCTTTGCCGCCATCGAAATCGAGGACCAGTATTTGCCGCGCCGGGTCATGCATCATATCGGCGAGGAAAACCTGATTCCGCCGGAAGCCATGGTCTACAAGATCCAGGAAGCGGTGGCGGCACGCACCGATCCCAACCTCATCATCATCGGCCGCACCAATGCGCAGCGCCTGCATGGTCTCGACGAAGCGCTGCGGCGCGGCGAGATGTATCACCGTGCCGGCGCGGATATGCTGTTCATTCATTCGCGCAAGCCCGAGGAATTGCGACGTATCGGCGAACGTCTGCCCGGCCCGCTGATGATGTTCGCGCCGGAAGACGGCTTCTCGACCTTCGAAATGACCAAGGCGGAATTATCGACGCTTGGCTTCAAGTTGGCGGCGTCGTCCGGCTCGGCTTTCGCGGCGATGTATAAAGCGGTGCGACAGTCTTACGAATGTCTGGCGCAGGATCAGCTCGATCCCTTCCTGGGCGCCGGCGGCGCGGTCAAGGAAATGAAGCGCGCCCACGCCACCACCGGTCTGGCGCGTCTCCTGGAAATCGAGAAGCGCACCACCGAGCGCGTCGGCTAGAGCCGTGCCACGCCGCGGTTAATACCGCGGCGTTCCCGGCACGAAAGCATCGAAAGCCGCCCAGAACTGGCTTCGCATTTGATCCTGCTCCTGCAAGATTTCGTGCTTGGCGCCAGGCAAGATGAGGTGCCGTCCGGCCAGCAGATACATACCGAAATTCTCGATGGCCGGCGTCGATACGACTTCGTCGCATCCGGCCGCCACCAGCAACATCGGCTGCCGGATATGCGCCGGATAAGACGGCGCACCAAACTCTTTCATCAGATGCAGAGCGGAATCGACCCAGGCAATCGTCGGCGGACCGATGCCAAGCGCCGGCTCCTGCTCGAGAAGCGCCGAGTTGCGAGCAAAACGGACCGGGTCGGAGGTCAGGACGTTGCCGAGAAAATCCTCCGAGCCGATCGGCTCGGCATGGTTGGTCGGTACGTAGGCCGATCCACGCCCCACCATCCGCATCAACCGGGCCAACGGACCGGCGGCGCGCGTTAACGGACTGGGCCGCAGCGCAATCATCGGCGCCGACAACACCACCCGTTCAAACCAGCGACTACCATCGTGACAAGCCTTGATCACGATCGCGCCGCCCATCGAATGGCCGAGCGCATAATAAGGCGGCGGACAATCGGGCAGCACCACCTGATGCATGAAAGCTTCCAGGTCGGTGACGTATTGCGAGAAACTCCGGACATGGCCTTTCTGCGGGTCGGACAAAGCCCGGTCCGACAGGCCCTGGCCCCGCCAGTCGAGGGTCGCAACGGCGAAACCGCGCGAGCGCAGGTCGCGGACGGTCTCGAAATATTTCTCGATGTACTCGGCCCGGCCTTGCAGCACGACCACTGTGCCCTTGCGTGCCGCCGGCGGCTCCCAGCGGCCGATCCGCAGATTCACCCCGTCGGAGGTTTTGATGGTGCCGGCGATCCCATGATCGGGCACCGGATTGGCGGGACTGGCAATGAATTTCATGACGCCATCAATAAGCCGGAGGCAATTGGCCGAACCGGCCTTATAGGCCATGACGCCCTAAAGTGTGAAACCGAATGTACCTTTTCCGCCGCCGGGCGCCGCCGCCAGTCCCGGACAGGGCGATTATAAAAGATAACAAAATCAATAGTTTATGGAAATATTATCGCCCCCTTGCGAGGCCAAAAAGCGATGCCCATATCTCTCTTGCGCAGGCCGCTGTCGGCTGCGCACGGGCTTTAAGGTTCGGCCATTCGGCGGACTGCCCGCATGTCGCTCAACTCAAGGAGGACTTGCTATGCGTACATTCGATCTTTCCCCGCTTTACCGTTCGACCGTCGGTTTCGACCGGCTGTTTTCGATGATGAACGGTGCCGAAGCCGCTCCGGGCTATCCGCCCTACAATATCGAGCGCACCGGCGATAACGATTATCGCGTCACCGTCGCGGTCGCCGGCTTTGGCGAAAACGACCTTTCGATCGAATCGAAAGAAAACACCCTGACCATCAAGGGGTCCAAGCAGACGCAGACCGAGCAGACCGGCGAAGTGCTCTATCAGGGCATCGCGGCGCGCGCCTTCGAGCGCGTGTTCCAGCTCGCCGACTACGTACAGGTCAAGAACGCCGTCCTCGAAAACGGCCTGCTGCATGTCGATCTGGTGCGCGAGATCCCGGAGGCCAAGAAGCCCCGTCAGATCCCGATCGGCAGCGCCAACGGCAACAGCCCGCCGCAGGTGGTTGAGAGCAAAGTCGCCGCCTAACCGGCCGCGCGACCGGCGCTCCGCGCCAGAGAAGCAGTGTCCCATCAAATGCGAAACGCCCCGGAAATCCGGGGCGTTTTTTTATTGGGCCTGCGATTCTTGAAGCTTGGGGTCCTGAGCTTCCGTAGCCGGGGGCTTGGGAGCCTGAGGCTTCTCATCCGGGGTCGAAGACTTCGTATCCGCGACTGGAGACTTGGCATCGACGGCCGGAGCTTTGACATCGGCGCTCGAAGCCGTTGCGTCGGGGGCCGGCCGGACCGTTGTCGGCGGTGCTGGTTCTGACATAGCCGGCGAAGGCGATGCCCCCGCAGCGGCAGGCTGGACCTCGGCGGGTCGGGCCGCGGCAGGCGGCACGGTTGCAGTGATGTCGGCCGGTCCCGGACTTTGAACTTTTTCCGGCTGCGCCGCCTTGCCGACTTCTGACGGAACCAATGGAGCCGACTGACTTGGTGTCGAAGCTCCCAAACCGGCCCGTTCCGGGGTCAAAATCGCGGGTTTTTGGCGCGGCAAAGGCGTCTTGGGGCCGTGCCGGAGATGACGGCTGGAGACACGCGAAACATGCCGATGAATGATAACGGCCTGAGTATTGGCGGCCCCTAGGCTGCCCCGCTCCGTCGCCTCGCCCCGCTGCGGTACATGAATAATGCGCGGTTCGCGCACATAAATTGGCACAAAGTCCGGAGTGACGCTGACGCAGACATTGACCGCCGGTTCACTTCGGGCATTGCTCGTGGCAGCCACCCCCAAGGTGGCCATCATCACGGTCACCGCCCGACTGATGGTCAATCCGTATCGCACGCGCCGTTGTTCCTCGCCCGCTTCAAACTCACCTGCGGGACGCGGACGTCACCGCACCCGCTTCCCCTGTTGCCACACCATAACCAACCGGCGGAGGCGCGCCGCTGTTTCTCGAATCCACGGTTAAACGGTTAACCGGCAACCATCACCCGCGACACGGCCACCACCCGACACGGACGCGCCTGACGCTCCACAATGTCGACACAAGCGCAACGGCATTGCGTAAAATGCCGGCCCGTGGTCCTGTTCTTGCTTGGCGGGAAGGCACTGCCGCAACAAAGCAAAAAGCGCCGGCCAAATCTGGCGTGGACCCGTCTTGTGCGGCGGGGCAAAATTTGGCATGGTCTATTAGGACAGCAATGCTGTCCTAATAGCGGTGGCCACGGTGCGGGCCTTGCTGGTGGGAAATTTGCCGGTTGGGGCAAACATCGGTGGCGCCTCAAGGGGCGGCCGGCGGTGCGGCCAAGAATACGGCGACCCGGGCAAGGCTGCCTTCTTGAAGATCGGTTACGCTTTGACTGCGGTGCCCAGAGCGCATGAAATCATGGCGCTTGTAAGAATGGGTCTGCGGAAATGGCGGAGTACGCCGGCCACGCCGGTGAGGCAGGACGACAATGAGCGAACGAAAAGTCAGCCCAGAATTTCCCAACATGGCCAGCAGCTATGTCAGCAAGGCTGCGCCCAGCGACGACGCGCCGTTTCTCGGCTCGACCGCCGATCCTGGCACCCCGCCGGCTCAGGGTCTGTATAACCCGGCGCTCGACAAGGACGCCTGCGGCGTCGGTTTCGTCGCCGACATCAAAGGCCGCAAGTCGCACAAGATCGTCGAGGACGGTCTGAACATCCTGTGCAACCTCGAACATCGCGGCGCCACCGGGGCCGATCCGCGCATGGGCGACGGCGCCGGCATCCTGGTTCAGATCCCGCACAAATTCTTCGTCAAGGAAGCGGCCAAGCTCGGCTTCACCCTGCCGGAACCGGGGCAATATGCCGTCGGCCAATTGTTCATGCCGGACGAAGCCAACTGGCAGCAGATTATCCGCGACATCTATGCCGATGTGATCGCGCGCGAAGGCTTGAGCCTGATCGGCTGGCGCGACGTGCCGAAGGACAACTCGTCGCTCGGCGAATCCGTCAAGCCGACCGAACCGCAGCACATGCAGGTCTTCATCGGCCGCGGCCAGAAGAACATTAGCGAGGACGAGTTCGAGCGCCGGCTCTATATCCTGCGCAAGTCGATCTCGAACGCGATTTATCGCCGCCGCGAGCGGCGTACGTCGAGCTATTACCCGGTGTCGATCTCGTGCCGGACGGTGGTTTACAAGGGCATGTTCCTGGCCGATCAGCTCGGCAAGTATTATCCGGACCTGAGCGATCCGGATTTCGAAAGCGCGATCGCGCTGGTGCACCAGCGTTTTTCGACCAACACCTTCCCGGCCTGGTCGTTGGCGCACCCCTACCGAATGGTCGCCCATAACGGCGAAATCAACACGCTACGCGGCAACGTCAACTGGATGGCGGCGCGCCAGGCGTCGGTATCCTCGCCGCTGTTCGGCAAGGACATCAAGAAGCTTTGGCCGATCTCCTATGAAGGCCAGTCCGACACCGCCTGCTTCGACAACGCGCTCGAGTTCCTGACCCAGGGCGGCTACTCGCTCGCCCACGCCATGATGATGCTGATCCCGGAAGCCTGGGCCGGCAATCCGCTGATGGATGAGGAACGCCGCGCGTTCTACGAATACAACGCCGCGCTGATGGAGCCGTGGGACGGCCCGGCCGCGATCGCCTTCACCAACGGCCGCCAGATCGGCGCGACGCTCGACCGCAACGGCCTGCGGCCGGCGCGCTATCTCCTGACCCGCGATGACCGCATCGTCATGGCGTCAGAAATGGGCGTGTTGCAAATTCCGGAAAAGGACATCGTCAAGAAGTGGCGTCTCCAGCCGGGCAAGATGCTGCTGGTCGATCTCGACGAAGGCCGGCTCATTCCCGACGAGGAACTCAAGTCGACGCTGGCCAAGAGCCACCCTTATCGCGACTGGCTGACACGCACGCAGATCGTGCTGGAAGAACTGCCCGGCGCCGCCAACGGTTCGCCGCAGTCCAACCTGTCGCTGCTCGATCGTCAGCAGTTGTTCGGTTACACCCAGGAAGACCTCAAGCTCCTGATGACGCCGATGGGCTCGACCGGCGAGGAAGCCATTGGCTCGATGGGCAACGACACGCCGATCTCGGCGCTGTCGGACAAGCCGAAGCCGCTGTTCACTTATTTCAAGCAGAACTTCGCTCAGGTGACCAACCCGCCGATCGATCCGATCCGCGAAGAGCTGGTCATGAGCCTGGTCTCGATCATCGGACCGCGCCCGAACCTGCTCGACCACGAGGGCATGTCGAACACCAAGCGGCTCGAAGTTCGTCAGCCGATCCTGAGCAACGCCGATCTCGAAAAGATTCGCTCGATCTCGGAGATGACCGGCGATCATTTCAAATCGCTGACCTTTGACATCACCTTCCCCGCCGAACACGGCGCCGACGGTATGGACTGGGCCATCGACGAGCTTTGCGTGCGCGCCGAGGAAGAAGTCAACGGCGGCTGCAACATCATCATTCTGTCGGACCGCCGCGCCGGCGCCGAGCGCATCCCGATTCCGGCGCTGCTCGCCTGCGCCGCCGTGCATCATCACCTGATCCGCAAGGGTCTGCGCACCTCGGTCGGCCTCGTGCTTGAAACCGCCGAGCCGCGCGAAGTGCATCACTTCGCGTGCCTTGCCGGCTATGGCGCCGAGGCGATCAACCCCTATCTCGCCTTCGAAACGCTGACGGCGATGAAGGACCAGTTGCCGCAGAAGGTCGACGACTACGAAGTCGTCAAGCGCTACATCAAGGCGATCGACAAGGGCCTGTTGAAGGTCATGTCGAAGATGGGCATCTCGACCTATCAGTCCTATTGCGGCGCGCAAATTTTCGACGCGGTCGGCCTGCGGCAGGATTTCATCGACAAGTACTTCACCGGCACCCATACCCAGATCGAGGGCGTGGGTCTCGCTGAAATCGCCGAAGAAACCGTCCGCCGGCACCGCATGGCCTTCGGCGACGCGCCGATCTACCGCACCATGCTCGACGTTGGCGGCGATTACGCCGTGCGCGTTCGCGGCGAGGACCATGTCTGGACCGCGACCACCGTCCAGCAGCTCCAGCACGCGGTGCGCGGCAACTCGCAGGATAACTATCGCGCCTTCGCCAAGATCGTGAACGATCAGAACGAACACCTGCTGACCATTCGCGGACTGTTCGACATCAAGACCGCCGAACAGGTCGGCCGCAAGCCGGTGCCGCTCGACGAAGTCGAACCCGCCAAGGACATCGTGCATCGGTTCTCGACCGGCGCCATGTCCTATGGCTCGATCTCGCGCGAGGCCCACACCACGCTTGCCATTGCCATGAACCGCATCGGTGGCAAGTCGAACACCGGTGAAGGCGGCGAAGAATCGGATCGCTTCAAGCCGATGCCAAATGGCGATTCGATGCGTTCGTCGATCAAGCAGGTCGCATCCGGCCGGTTCGGCGTTACGACCGAATACCTCGTCAATTCGGACATGATGCAGATCAAGATGGCGCAGGGGGCCAAACCCGGCGAAGGCGGTCAGTTGCCGGGCCATAAGGTCGACAAAACCATCGCCGCCGTGCGCTATTCGACGCCCGGTGTCGGCCTGATTTCGCCGCCGCCGCATCACGACATTTATTCGATCGAAGACCTCGCGCAGTTGATCTTCGACCTGAAGAACGTCAACCCGACCGGCGATGTCTCGGTCAAACTGGTCTCGGAGATCGGCGTCGGCACCGTGGCCGCCGGCGTTTCCAAGGCACGCGCCGACCATGTCACGATTTCCGGCTACGAAGGCGGCACCGGCGCCTCGCCGTTGACCTCGCTCAAACATGCTGGCAGCCCTTGGGAAATCGGCTTGGCCGAGACCCATCAGACGCTGGTCATTAACAAGCTGCGCAGCCGTATCGCCGTCCAGGTCGATGGCGGCATTCGCACCGGCCGTGACGTCGTCATTGGCGCGCTGCTCGGCGCCGACGAGTTCGGCTTTGCCACCGCGCCGCTGATCGCTGCCGGCTGCATCATGATGCGCAAGTGTCATCTCAACACCTGCCCGGTTGGCATCGCGACGCAGGACCCGCGCCTACGCAAGCGCTTTGTCGGCCAGCCCGAACACGTCATCAACTACTTCTTCTTCGTCGCCGAGGAAGTTCGCGAGCTGATGGCCGAACTCGGCTATCGCAAGTTCGACGAGATGGTCGGCCAGATGCAGATGCTCGACCGCCGCAAGCTGGTGGAGCACTGGAAGGCCAAGGGCCTCGACTTCTCCAAGCTGTTCCAGAAGCCGGAAGCCGACGCCAAGACGGCGATCTTCCACTGCGAGAAGCAGGATCATCACCTCGAATCGATCCTCGACCGTAAACTGATCGCGGAATCGCAGAACGCGCTCGACCGCGGCGCGCCGGTGCGGCTGCAAACCGCCATCAACTCGACCAACCGCACCTGTGGCGCGATGCTGTCGGGCGAGGTCGCCAAGCGCTATGGCCATACCGGCCTGCCGGACTCGACCATTCACGTCCGCTTCAACGGCACCGCCGGTCAGGCCTTCGGCGCCTGGCTGTCGCGCGGCGTCACCTTCGAGCTCGAAGGCGAAGCCAATGACTATGTCGGCAAGGGTCTGTCGGGCGGCCGCATCGTCATCAAGCCGCCGGCCGATTCCGGCATCGTACCGGAAGAATCGATTATCGTCGGCAATACCGTACTCTATGGCGCCATCTCGGGCGAATGCTATTTCCGGGGTATTGCCGGCGAGCGCTTCGCCGTGCGCAACTCCGGCGCCACCGTGGTCGTCGAAGGCACCGGCGACCATGGCTGCGAATACATGACTGGCGGCATCGTCGTCGTGCTCGGTCAGACCGGCCGCAACTTCGCCGCCGGCATGTCTGGCGGCATCGCCTATGTCATCGATGAGGACGGCAGCTTCGCCTCGCGCTGCAATATGGCGATGGTGTCGCTCGAACCGGTGCCCGAAGAAGAGGCAATCGCCGAAAGCGAATATCACGAGAAAAACGACCTTCAGTCGCACGGCATGGTCGACGTCATGTCGGATCTCACCACCCGGGACGCCGAGCGCTTGCGCAAGCTGATCGCCGACCACGCGCGCTACACCGACTCGAAGCGCGCCCAGGCGATCCTGGCCGACTGGAATCATTATCGTCCGCTGTTCAAGAAAGTGATGCCGGTCGAATACGCCCGCGCGCTCGCTGAGATGGCAAAGGAAAAGGCCGCCACGATGCAGGCGGCGGAGTAACATGGGCAAGATCACCGGTTTTCTCGAGTTCGAACGTCACGACCGCAAGTACGCGCCGGTCGAGGATCGTATTAAGAACTATCAAGAGTTCGTCCTGCCGCTGTCCGAAAAGGACGTGCGCGAGCAGGCGTCGCGTTGCATGGATTGCGGCGTGCCTTATTGCCACGGCACCAACCGCGTCACCAACGCGCCGACCGGCTGCCCGGTCAACAACCAGATTCCGGACTGGAACGACCTGGTCTATCGCGGCAACTGGGACGAAGCCGCGCGCAACCTGCATTCGACCAACAACTTCCCGGAGTTTACCGGCCGCGTCTGCCCGGCGCCGTGCGAAGCGTCCTGCACGCTCAACATCGATGACAATCCGGTCACCATCAAAACCATCGAATGCGAGATCGCCGACCGTGCGATCGCACAGGGCCTGAAGCCGGAAACGACTTTGCCCAAGACCAGCAAGAAGGTCGCGATCGTCGGTTCGGGACCGGCGGGTTTGGCTTGCGCGCAGCAACTGGCGCGCGCCGGTCACGACGTCCATGTCTATGAACGCTGGGCTAAGGCCGGCGGCCTGCTGCGCTACGGCATTCCCGACTTCAAGATGGAAAAGATCCACGTCGACCGCCGCATCGAGCAGATGAAGGCTGAAGGCATCCATTTCCATTACGGCGTCCACGTCGGCGTCGATCTGCCGGTCGAGAAACTGATCGGCGGCTATGACGCCATCGTGCTCGCGGGCGGCTCGGAAAAGCCGCGCGACCTGCCGATCCCCGGCCGCGAGCTGAAGGGCATCCACTTCGCGATGGACTTCCTGCCGCAGCAGAACCGTCGCGTCGGCAACGAGCCGCTCGGCGACCGCGAACCGATCCTGGCGACCGGCAAGAAAGTCGTCGTCATCGGCGGCGGCGACACCGGTTCGGACTGCATCGGCACCTCGATCCGTCAGGGCGCGGTCTCGGTCGCCAATTTCGAGATCATGCCGCAGCCGCCGGCCATGGAAAACAAGCTGCTGACCTGGCCGGATTGGCCGCTCAAGCTGCGCACCTCGTCGAGCCACCAGGAAGGCGTCGAACGCGATTTCGCGGTCGGCACCCAGAGCTTCTCCGGCGAGAACGGCCAGGTGAAGAAGCTGCATTGCGCCCGGCTCGACGCCAAGTTCAAGCCAATCCCCGGCACCGAGTTCGACATCGAAGCCGACCTCGTGCTGCTGGCGATGGGCTTCGTGCATCCGGTGCACGAAGGCATGCTCAAGTCCTTCGACGTCGCCCTCGATGGCCGCGGCAATGTCTCGGCCGACACCGACGCTTATCTGACGTCGGTTCCGAAAGTGTTCGCCGCCGGCGACATGCGGCGCGGCCAGTCGCTGGTTGTCTGGGCGATCCGCGAAGGCCGACAGTGCGCCCACGCGGTCGACAAGTACCTGATGGGCAAGACCAGCCTGCCGCGTTAAGCCGCACAAGACGGCTTACACTTCGTTTCGCATGTCCCGGTCAAATCCGGGACATGCGAATAATCCATCGTCGATGAGATGCGGTCCGATCAGGGCACGAAGTTGCGCTGTGCGCGAATCATGCCCTGCCAGGCCGACTGGTCCGAATTCGCCGTTGTGGCGACGTTGGCCGTGGTGACCTGCGCGGTGCCGAGCTTGCTGTACATCACCTCGACGCTGAGATCGAGATTGGCAACCGGCGTCCAGATCGTACGCGAGCCGATCTGACCGTAGTTCCAGTCGGCCCCGGCTGGCGAGAAGCTGCCGTAATTGATCTCGCCATAAGCGCCATACAACGACGTTTTCCAGTTGGCGTTCCAGGAGTGCTGATAGCCGGCGACAGCGCTCCAACCGGTCGTCAACTGCATCGCATTGCCGACGACCACCGTATCCGCGACGTTGCCGACGCCGGTCGACCCACCATGGGCGATAGCGAAGTTGCCTAGACCGTATCCAACATAACCGATCGCGCCTTCAGCGTAATCGACTTCGGCCATCAGACTGTCGCCCTTACCGAGCATCGGCAGGTTGAACTTCAGACCGCCGCCGATCGCCCAGCCATAGGTATCGCCGGCATAAGTCACGCTCGCCGGCGTACCCTGCACCGCGACGCTATGCACCGCACCCATGATCTGCGCCGAACCCCAGGCCTGATCGAGGCGCAAATTGCCGACAAAATCCGGAATCATCGGACCGGCAATATAGGTGTCGCCGATAATGCCCTTCTGACGCGCCTGACCGTCTTCGACCGAGACGGTCGCCGACAGGCCGTTGCCGAGCTGCGCGGTATAGGCAGCGACGAAATCGCCGGTGCCGCCGGTATCCGCCGCCCAGACGGCCGTGAGATTCGAATAAGCCGGCGTCACATAGAAGTCGTAGAATGACGACGCCTTGCCGACCGTGAAGCCGCCAAGCTGAATGAAACCGCGCGGCACATAGACAGCATCGGCCGCGCTGGCGCCGATGCCGGTCGTCGCATTGGTCGTGCTCTGCCAGCCACTGGCGACATAGGAACGCAGCGTGCCGTATTCGGTCTGGCTGCGCACATCGAATGTCGCCAGCGCACGCGCGCGGATGGTGTTGTCGGCGGTCGCGCGGGTGAACGCGCTGCTCTTGATCGGATTGAACGAACCGCCGGCATTGAGGTTGTATTCGGCGCGCGCCCAGCCGCTGATCTTGATGCAGGTATCCGTGCCCGGAATGTAATAATAGCCGGGGCCATACAGGCTGCAGATCTTTACATACTGGACCGGTCTCGCCTTGACCGGCAGATCGGCGGCCTGCGCCCCGGTTATCGCAGCAAAACCCGCTGCGGTGGCCAGAAACAGGCCTTTCAACACTGTCATTTCGTTATTCTCCAGCACATCATTCGTCATAAAGCCGCTCGGAATCCGACCGGCGCGGTCATCGCGATTTTCCCGCTGTTGCAGGAGTATGATCGACGAAAAACGTCGCGACACCACGACTTAAATCAACGACGGCCAAAAGTCGGTGGTGGTGAGAATCTTAACGTCGTACGATTGTCGTACAGCACCGTAATCCGGTTTGACGCTATCGCATCCAGCCGAACGGACCGTTGGCGCCGAACAATCCGTCGGACGAACGACGCGCGGGACGCGGTGCGGATTCGATCTGACGACGCGGCTTTTCCGCGACGGATTTCGCCGGCTTCTCTGCCGCCGGTTTCGCTCCGACGGCCGGCTCGGACTTCGCGACACCCGGTTCGGGCGCGATGATCGCATCCGGTGCCGCAATCTCAGGCGCGGCGGCCGGCTTCGACGTCGCTATCGATTTTTCCGGTCGAGGTTGACTGGACGACGAGTGAGCCGGCGCCGACGGCTTCGGTGCCGGGGGCGTCGGCACCGCAGGCTTTACCGTGGCCTTATCGGCGGCGGCCTTGCCCGGACCCGTCTTGTCGTCCGCGGCTTTCGCGCCGCTGCCCAGCGGCCAGGCAAAGTCGTCAGCGCGCCCCATCGGCGCGATCACCGGATCGCCTTTAACCAGAACCTTCGCGGCGCTCGCGTCGTCACGAATCTGGGCTCCGCCACCACCCGCCAGCGATTCATCGCTGTTGCCGGGTGTCGCGGTCAACGGCACCACCGGCCCGGCCAGTGGCCGGGCCACCGGGCCGTCGGCCGGAACCGGTCCCATCGGTCCCGAAGGCAAAGCGATCGGCCCGCGGTTGTTCATGTAGCGTCGGATTTCGCGCTCGACGTAATGCGCCAGTTTTCGCGCGCCGTATTTTGTGAAGAACACGCCGTCACCGGAGCGCAGGCGACGCACCTGACCTTCATAGTCGGGGCCGTAGGTCGTGTACTTGCCGTCTTCATCGACGAAGCCGTCCCAGACATCGATATAGACCGCGCCGGCGCGCTCGACCCGCGCCCGATAAAGCTCGTTGAGATAAACCGCGTCGGCGGTCGAGCGGGTGCCGCGGATCGACGGCAAACCGACCCAGAACACTGGCACGCCCTGACTCTTGAGTGCGGCCACCGTCTCGTCGATCCGTCGGGAATATACTTTTTCCCATTGGTCGGAGCGAAACTCGACAATGCCATTGGCCTTCTTTGCAGAAGGCGGCTCGGGCGCGATGATGGCGTCCGGCCCCTGGTCTTCGCCATCTTTCTTCGCCTGGTCCGACGCAGCGCCAGGCTTGTCAGGCTGTTTCGCCGGCTCCTTGATGTCCTTTTCACGGATGTTCTGGCGATCACTCACCCCCAGCATCATCACGACATAATTCGGCTTGTCCGCCGTCACCGCGTCACGCGCGACGTGCCACCAGTCGAGGTCGCCTTTGGCATCGTAATGCAGAAGGCCGGAATGAGCCTTGCTCTTGCGAATAATCGCGATTTCAGGCGCGTCGGAAAAAGCGTCTTCCAGGCCATAGGCCAGCCAGTCGGCCATGCCGTCGCCCATGACCATGATCGACGTCGTCGGGGTCACCGGCTCGGCTTTCGGGTCCGGCTTGCGTGGCGCCGGTGCCCGCGAATAATCGGTGGGTGCCTGCTCCCGGCTCCGGTCGCGATCGTCGTACCGCTGTAACGGCGAGATGCCGAATAGCTGCTGAAAAAAGCCGCCGCCTCCGCTGTTCCGACGCTGCCTGCTCTGGGCTTGCGCCGGATCGCTCGCGACAACCTGAATGGCCGCGATACAGGCGCATTCGGCGACCGCCAGAATGATCGCGCCGGCCAGCCACCTCGTAAACCGGGCTTTATGGCCGGTCTTATGGTCTGGCTTGTGATCTTTCGTGCGATCCATAGCGAAGGTCCGAGTTTCTGGCGCGCGGCCGGCTGAATACGACCCTGCCCACATGCATGGACCAATAGCCGACCAAAAATGTCAACTCGAAGATGGCTCACGACCCGTCGTTGACGGCCGCCATGCAGCGGTCAGCGACGACGCAGCCGTTCCAGTACTCCGGCGGACGCAAAGCCGTCCGGGACGCGGCCTATCCTGGCCTGGAAATCGCGCAGCGCCTCGCGGGTTTTGGCGCCAAGGCGTCCGTCCGGCTCACCAACGTCGAAGCCGTGGCGTTCGAGCAGTTGCTGGAGCTCCAGCCGCTCGTCGCGGGTCAGCACCCGCTCGTAACGCGGCCAGTGCTGGACGAAGGCGCCGCCGCCCCGCAGCCGGTCGGCCAGATGCCCGATTGCCAGCGCATAGGCTTCCGCCGGGTTGTAACGCATGATGGCTCGAAAATTGGGCAGCATCAAAAAGCCCGGCCCCTGGATACCGGCCGGCACCAGCAGAAAAGCCTTATCTCCGGGCCGGGGAAACGCCTTGCCGCCGGCCCGGACAATGCCGTAACGCTCCCAGTCCGCGACCGTCATGGTCCGGCGATGCTCGGCCAGCATGAAATTGAAGTTGGCCGGCACGACGACCTCATAACCCCAGGTCTCGCCGCTGCGCCAACCGGCCTTCTTGAGGTTGTTGGCGGTCGAAGCGATCAAATCGGGCATCGAATCGATCACGTCGCGATGACCGTCATGATCGAAATCGACCGCATAGCGCTGGAACGCCGTCGGCATGAACTGAGTCGGTCCGAAGGCACCGGCCCAGGAACCGACGAACCGTTCCGGCCGGACGTCGCCACGATTGAGAATGTCGACTGCCGCCACAAACTCATCGCGGAAATAGCGCTGGCGTCGACCGACACAAGCCAGCGTCGCCGTTGAGCGCAGCACCGGACGATCGCCGGCGATTGTCCCATAATTGGTCTCGACACCCCAAATCGCCGTAATCACATACCGATCGACGCCATAGACCTTTTCGGCGGCGTCAAAGACGTGGCGATATTTCGCAAGCAGGCGTTGGCCGGCGGCAATCCGCTCGTCGGTCACCAACACGTCAAGGTAGTCCCAAACCGCCTTGGTGAACTCCGGCTGGCTGTCGAGCAAATCCATGATGCGCAAATCCGGCGTCAGCCGCGCCGTCATGCGCTGATAGGCCGCATACGATACACCGCGCCGGGCTACCAACGGCGCCAGACGCCGCAGACAATCGTGAAACTGCGCTGCCGCCTGACGAATGGCGACCGCCGTCATCAAGGGATGACCGGACGCGCCGTCGCGGCCGCTCCAGCCGCCATAATCCGCGCGATCCGCCGGCAGGTTCGATTTGATCGAACCGGTGCGGTCACCGTCGTCGCGAGCCGGCGCGGCGGTCCCGATAAAGACCAGCAAGAGCGCGGCCATGACGGTTGTTACAGGGATCTTTCGCATCGCTATCGCCTTATCCCTTCATGCAACCCATGAAATCTATCCAGACGCCGATCGGGCACCCTCAATGGGTGCCCCGATTTCGTTTCAGCGGCGTTAATAGTCTATGATTATTGGCAGGATGAGGCTGGGTTCCGCCTCAATCTGGACCTTTCGTCGCGGCTATGTCTTCTCTGTTCACCTCGCGATCCGCGCCCCACTTTTGAGAGATGGCTACTACCCCATGACCCGTCCCCGCATTCGCAAAGCCATATTCCCGGTCGCCGGCCTCGGCACCCGCTTCCTGCCCGCGACCAAAGCCATGCCGAAGGAAATGCTGCCGGTCGTCGACCGCCCGCTGATCCAGCATGTCGTCGACGAGGCGCGTCAGGCCGGCATCGAGCACTGCATTTTCGTCACCGGCCGCAACAAGAGCGTGATCGAGGATCACTTCGACCGCCAGTTCGAACTCGAAGTGACCTTGGTCGAACGCGGCAAGAAGGCCGACCTGGCTTCACTTTCACAGGACCTGCCGGAGGCCGGCGGCACCAGCTTCACCCGTCAGCAGTCGCCGCTGGGCCTTGGTCATGCGGTATGGTGCGCGCGCGAGCTGGTCGGTGGCGAGCCCTTCGCTGTAATCCTGCCGGACGTCCTGGTGCAGCACCCGCGCGGCTGTCTGGCGCAAATGATCGACGCCAGTTCGGACCTCGACGCGAAAGCCAATGTCATCGCCGTCGAGGAAGTCCCAATGGAACGGGTCCATATGTACGGCGTGGTCGGCGTCGGCAAACCGGTCGGCAAGGCTTTCGCTATCACCCAGATGGTCGAAAAGCCGAAAGCCGCTGACGCGCCGTCCAATCTATCCATCACCGGACGCTATATTCTACAGCCGGAGATTTTCGACCTGCTCGGCAAACAGGCAGCCGGCGCCGGCGGCGAAATCCAACTCACCGACGCGATGGTCGCGCTGGCCAAAACGCAGCCATTCTATGGCCTCAAATTTGAAGGCCGCAGTTACGACTGCGGCTCCAAGATCGGCTTTCTCACCGCCAATGTCGCCTATGGCCTCGAGCGGCCCGACCTCGGCCCGGAACTCCGCGCCGAACTGACACGGATGCTGGCGGCCAAATAGCCGCGATCGCCGGGCCGCCGCATCGGGACAAGCGGTCCGGCGGCTACTCGTGGCGCAGCGCCTCGATCGGATCGAGACGCGCGGCGCGGCGTGCCGGAAAATATCCAAACACAATGCCGACGACGGCCGAGAACAGGAACGCGACGACAATAATCGTCGGGTCGACCATGAACGGCACATGCAACATATTGGTCGCCATCAGCGCGAGTCCCAGACCGAGCATTATGCCGGCCAATCCCCCGAACAGCGATAATACGACCGCCTCGACAAGAAACTGCGACAGCACCTGCCGTTCCAGGGCGCCGATCGCCAGACGTATGCCGATCTCTCGGGTCCGTTCGGTCACCGACACCAGCATGATATTCATGATCCCGATGCCGCCCACCAGCAAACTGACGGCCGCCACCGCACCGAGCAGCCCGGTCAACATGGCGGTCGTGCCGGCCATGGTTTGAACGAGTTGCTTCATGTCACGCACGGAGAAATCGTCCTCCTTGCCGCGCCCGATATTACGACGTTCGCGCAAGATGCGTTCGATATCGGCCTGCACCTTGCTCGTTTCGACATCGTCCTTGGCCGACACCATGATGCGATTGATGTCGGTATTGCCGGCCAAGCGCCGGTGAAATGTGCGGATCGGCATCAGCACGATATCATCCTGATCCGAGCCGAAGCTCGATTGTCCTTTGGACTCGAGCACACCGACCACCTCGCAGGACACCTTATCGACCCGAATATTGCGCCCGATCGGACTGGCGCGGCCGAACAGCTTGTCCGCAACGGTGGTGCCGATAATGCAGGCCGCGCGGCCGGCGCGAATTTCCCCATCGAGAAATTGACGCCCCAAGCTCAAGCCCCAGTCCTGGCTGATGAAGTAATCATCGTCCGTTCCGGTGACCGTTGTGATGCGATTTTCGGTACCGTAAACGACCGTAACCGATTTTTGCGCGACCGGCGCCACCGCCTTGACGCCGTTAAGCTGGGTTCGCATCGCTTCGATATCGCGCGAGTTAAAGGCCTTGGCGTCAGAACTCGCCCGTCCGGGACCAAATTGGCCCGGACTCACCGACAAGAGATTCGACCCGAGCTTGGACAAATCCGCCGTCACCTTGGCGGTCGTTCCGTTACCGATCGTCACCATCGCGATCACTGCGCCGACGCCAATGACCACACCCAACACGGTCAGGAACGAGCGCAGTGCGTTGCGCCTAATCGCTTGCAGAGCCAACCTGAAGGCTTCAAACAGCATCAGGCGGCCTCGCGGTTGAGAACGTCGCTCTCGATTCGTCCATCGACAAACCGGATCATCCGCTTCGCGTAGGCGGCGATGTCGGTCTCGTGCGTCACCATCACCACCGTCATGCCCTGTTCGACATTGAGGCTTGTCACAAGGTCCATGATCTCGCGGCTGGTCTTGGTATCGAGGTTGCCGGTCGGCTCGTCGGCCAGAAGCAATTGCGGATCGGTGACAATGGCGCGCGCGATCGCGACGCGCTGTTGTTGCCCACCGGACAGTTCGTTCGACGTATGATGGCCGCGACCCGCAAGGCCGACCCGTTCCAGCGCCCGAGCGGCAAGTTGCTGCCGTTCCGCCACCGGCATCCCGCGATAGATTAACGGCAGTTCGACATTCTCGAGCGCTGTCGTGCGGGCCAGCAGGTTGAAGCCCTGAAACACGAAACCGAGCATATGGCGGCGGATCAGAGCGCGCTGGTTCTGCGGCAAACGCCCCACTTCGATTCCCTGGAAACGATAATCGCCGGAGGTTGGCGTATCCAGACAGCCGAGAATATTCATGGCGGTCGATTTGCCTGACCCGGACGGCCCCATGATCGATACAAACTCACCGTCGGCGATGGTCAAATCAACGTCGCTGAGCGCATGCACGGCCGCCGCGCCGCTGCCATAGACCTTGCAGACGGATCTAAATTCGATCAGCGGCGACGCGGTCTTGGCATCGGTCACGGCGTGGGTCCCGCTGCTACTTCTTCGTCGACTGATCGACGATCAAGATTTGACCGGCGCTTAGATCGCCGCTCACGACTTCGGTGTTCTTGCCGTCGCTCGAGCCGACAACGACCCGCACCGGTTTCGGCCGGCCATTGTCCAGTATCCAAACCGTTCGCCCGTTACCGGATTCCTCTCGCGACGTTACAGCGCTGGGGCGTGGCGGCCTCGGCATCAAGCGGCTCAAAAAGCTGCCGTTCGATGTCTTCTCGGTGGCCGGCGGCGCATAGCGAAGCGCGGCATTCGGAACCAGCAGGGCATTACGAACTTCGGTGACTTTGATCTCCGCCGTCGCCGTCATGCCCGGCCGCAACAGCAATTCAGAATTGTCGATGTTCAACACCGCCTTGTAAGTCACGACGCCCTGGATCGTCTCGGAGGCGAAGCGCACCTCTCGAATGGTCGCCGGGAAATTGCGGTTTGGAAATGCGTCGACTGTGAAGGTGGCGCTCTGTCCCGCCGTGACCTTGCCGACATCGGCTTCGTCGACATTGACCTGCAATTCCATCTGCTTGAGATCTTCAGCGATCGAGAACAGGACCGGCGCCTGCAACGAGGACGCAACGGTCTGGCCCGGATCGACATTGCGCGTCAGTACGACGCCGTCGATCGGCGAGGTGATCGAGGCCTTGGCGAGATTGGTTTCGCCGAGTTCCACATCCGCCGCGGCAACATCGACATCGGCCCGAGCGCTCGCCAGGGAGGTCACCGCCCGGTCATAAGCCGCCTGGGCCTGATCGTGATCGCGGGCCGAAACGGCCTGTGTCGTCGCCAGCATTTTGTTGCGCGCGAGATCGCGCTGCTTTTCGCCGACGGTGACCTGCGCTTCCGCCACTTTCGCCTGAGCGGCAACCAGCTTTGCCCGTGAGCTGTTAAGGGTCGCCACCAGCTTGTCAGTATCGAGCGTGGCCAGCACCTGCCCGGCCTTCACCGGCGAATTGTAGTCGACCAGAACCTTGCGGATCGTGCCCGACAATTCGCTCGAAACGTCCACCTTATTGGTCGGCTGGACCGAGCCGGTCGCACTCACGACAACGACAAGATTGCCACGGGTCGCGGACGCGGTGACATAGCTCACGGCGCCCGAATTGCCGCCAAACAGCCAAAATGCCGCCAACAGCGCGACGCCGGAAATGACAAGCCCGACGGCGATGGGCTTGCGCCATCGCCGCCACGGCGACGCCGTCGCCGCCCCCAGGCCGAGAATGGCATGAATATCGACGCGTTCCTGCGGCTCGATGGGTTTGTTCATCGCTCAAGGTCCAAAGCGGCGGTTCGAACCTATAAGCCGGCCAAATGGCCAATTTGACCTTGATCTCAATCAAGTTTTGCCGGTTCCGGACGCCGCCCGCGCCTCTAGCGCTGGACCCGGACGCCGAGCATGAAGACGCTGGCGGTATAATCATTGCCGGCAATATTCGAGCGCAGCCAGTCCTGCCGGAAGTCGCCCTTGAGCGACACCGTCCGGTTGAGCTTGTAGGTCAGGCCGAAGCCGGCCGAATAGCGATTATCCTCGCGCGACGTACCCTCGTAGTCGTCGAGCCCGATGCCGAGCTTGATGCTGCCGATCAGCCAGCGCCGGAACGCATGATCCACTTCAACCCCGGCGTCCCGATACAGGATGCCCGAGGCGCCGGCGATGGTGGTTTCGCCGACCGACGATGCGGCGGTGATCTTGACGGTGGTCAGCGCACTAGCGGTCCAGACCAGCGACGCATCGCCGATCAGACCGGTGAGGGAATCGAGCCTCGCGTCGTCGTAATCGCGCCGGGTCATGCCGGCCGATATCTCGCCCGTCAGTTGGCGCGTCAGCTCGAAGGTCGTGCCGAACTTGCCGGTGACGCCTTTTGAATCGCGGCGATAGCCGGACGAGTCCACCGGTTCGTCATGGGTGCGGGTATCGTAACGGCCCTCGACAAAGGCCGTCACTCCCGGCGTCAATTCATAACCGCCGCGCAAGGTCACGCCGTATTGATCGTAATTGCGATCCTTGTTGCTGGCGGTCGTACCGTCGACGAGCGTCGAGTCCTGATAGGACGTCCGTTCGACGTCACCCTTGACCGACAGATCGACGCGGTTGAACTTGCGGCCAAGCCCAACCGAACCGCCAACCGTCGAATAGATCGGCAACTTGGCAAGGCCCGCCTGCAAATTTGGACTGCCCGGATTGTCCGTCGACACCAGCACGCGACCGCCGAGATCGACACGGGTCGTTTTGGTGACGTCGATCCGGCCATCGACCTTGCCGTTGACATTGGGCCGGCTCAACGTCGGCTCGGCGTCCGGACTATAGCCCGTGTAACTGCCGCGCAGTTCTGCCTTCAATTCGTGCCGCGACCAGTTCGATTGCGCCTTGAGTTCGGGGGCGATGGTGTAAATTGACGCGCCCTTTGGATCGGCGGTTTGCTGCGGATTGGTCGCATAGCCGCCGCTAAGCTCGACCGCCGGAAACAGCGTAAAGGCGCCGGCACGCACGCCGAGCGGCGCATAGGGATCGTCCGACCCGTCGGCTGCTTTGCGCCGGAGACGGTTTTTGCGGTTGCGGAGATCGGTGGCGTCCGGCGTCGCCTGCGGCGGGACGACAGTGCCGCCGACCGTCTCGCGATAAGGCATCTGATAGGGCGACACAGTTGCGGCAATCGGCGTGCGATCCGCTGACGCCTCGGCCGACTGGCGGCGCGCCCCGCTTTTCAGGCGCGCCTTGGCTTTGGCCCGCCGGCTATTGGTCGCATCGTAGCCGGTATCGCCAGCGGCCGAAGGCGGCGGCGTGAAATTGCTCGGCGGCCCAAGTTCGACCAGTTCCGAGCGGCCGAAGCGCTGAAATCGTGGCGGCTTGCGCGGGTCGGTCGACAGTTTCGGCGCCAGCGGATCGAGGTATTCAGGGACTGTCTGCGCCAGTGCCGGGCGCGCCGTCGAGGCCGTTCCAATCGCCATAGCCAGCGCAAGCGCGCTCACGGACCATAGCGGCCCGGCGCACCGTCGTTCGGCGCAAAAGGAGCGGCAAAGACGCGGCACTGTCAGCGCTCAAGCCTCCTGGTTCCGGCGCGCGACAACGCGCACCCGCCCGCGGAGCCCGCGGGAAGTGGTTAACGGACGCTAAAGCGCTATGGTTAACGGGGCGTTGATGCGGCTTTGGGGTACCGAGGCACCCGCGCCGCGCGGGCGCGGAGGTCAGACCCAGCCTTGCAACTCGCGGGTCACGACGTCCTCGATCACCGAAATACCACCGGGACTGTCATTGAGGCACGGAATGGCCGCGAAGTTCTCGCCACCCGCGTGGTGAAAGATTTCGGCGTTTTCCATCGCGATTTCTTCCAGCGTCTCCAGACAATCGGAGGAGAAACCCGGCGTGATGACGGCGAGATTTTTTACGCCGCGTTCGGCTAGCGCCTTGACGGTCTCGTCGGTGTAGGGCTTGAGCCATTCCGCCGGCCCAAAGCGCGACTGAAACGTCATCATCAGTTGCTTATCGTCAAGCTTGAGCCTGTCGCGCAACAGCCGCGTCGTCGCGGCGCATTGGCAGTAATAAGGGTCGCCTTTCTCAAGGTATTCCTGCGGCATGCCATGAAACGAGGCGATGACAACTTCGGGCTTGAAACTGAGCGCAGCAAGGCCCTGTTCAAGCGATGTCGCCAATGCCTCGATATAAGCCGGACGGTCGAAATAAGCGGGCGCGATCCGGATCGACGGCTGCCAGCGCGTCTGCGCCAAAGCCTCGAATGCCTTGTCGCAAACGGTGGCCGAGGTCGCGGCGGCGTATTGCGGATAAAGCGGCACAATCAGGATGCGGTCGCAGCCTTGCGCCTGCATGGCATCGAGCCGCGACTTGATCGACGGATTGCCATAACGCATCGCCCAATCGACCAGAATGCGCGCGTCTTTAGCCAGCGCTTCGCCGATCTTGTCGGATTGCGAGCGCGTGATCGTCTTGAGGAACGACTCGTTACGCTCCTTGTTCCAGATCTTGTCGTAATCGCGACCTTTGCGGCCCGGCCGCACGGTCAGGATGATCAGGTTGAGGACCAGCCACCATTTCAGGCGGTTTTCCTCAATGACGCGACGATCCGACAGAAATTCCTTGAGGTAGCGCCGCATCGACCAATAGTCGGTGGCGTCGGGTGTTCCGAGATTGACCAGCAGCACGCCGATCCGGCGGCGCGGTATTGACGGATGGCCCGCCGGGAGGCGGTCAGACGATGCGGCCGTGGCCGACGGTTCTTGAATCGGGTTCATGCCGCAAAGATATAGCGACAACGGCGCCCGGCCGTAAGCCCGGGCGCCGCCATTCCACGGTCGGAGATCAATCCGCCATCAATTCCTTCAGCTTCGCGCCATATTGCGGGCTGGCGGCAAGGATAGCGGCCCAGCCGGCATCATTCGCGGTCTTGACGAATTTTGCGGCCTCGGCCGACGGCAAGGTATAGGTCTCAATTCCCGCCTTGGCCTGACGCGCCTTCTCGGCGGCTTCCTCGGCCGGATATTCCTGGGCGATGCCTTCGAGCCAGGCCATCTGTTGCTTCATGAATGCCTTCTGGTCGGCGTCAAGCTTGCTCCAGGTGTCGAGGCTCATGTAGATGCCCTGCTCGACAGAATAGAAGCCCGGATCGACACGAACCTTGGTGCGATCCTGCCAACCCATGTCGAAGACACCGCCAACCGGCCAGCCATAACCGTCGATCACGCCGCGCTCGAGCGCGGTGAAAACGTCACCCGGCGCGATCTGCATCGGATTGGCGCCGAGCGCCTTGAAGAAAGCCTGATAGACCGGCACCGAACGCAAGCGCAGGCCCTTGAAGTCGTCGCCATTCGGCTTCTTCGACAGATAGAGATGATATTGCATGCCCTGCGCATCGCGGCCGAGCCAGTAAATTTTCGCCTTCTCCTGATGCAGCTTGTTCATCAGATCGTAGGCGCCGTTCTTGCGCAGTTCCGACATCGGCTTGTTGGTCAAGGTCAACGCCACGGCCTCAGGCACCAGATTGGCGTGGAAGACGCCGGTCGTATTGGCGAGGTCCAGCACGCCGGATTTCAGCGCATTGCCAACCTGGAACGGCGGCATCGCTTCCGGCCCGCCCAGCAGCTTGATCTGAACCTTGCCCTTGCCCTGCTCATTGACATGAACGACGAAGCGCTCGAAATGCCGGGCGAAGAACGTGCCCTTGGGAAACACCGAGACCGCCTTCAAGGTGATCTCACTAGCGCTGGCGACATTGGCCGCCATGCCCAGTGCCAGCGCGACCGCCGCCAGCCGCATTGCCTTACCGATCATCAACATTGCTCCTTACGTGGTTGTCTTGGTTGCCGATAGTGTCAATCGATGAGACCGGGGAGCCAGCCGACCATGGCCGGCCACGCATACATCAGGGCAAGAACCACCAATTCGATGGCGATGAATGGTGCTGCTGCGCGATAGATCTGGGCCAGCGGCGTGCCGCGCGGCGCGGCGCCCTGCATCACCATCAGCAAAATGCCGAACGGCGGCGTCAGCAACCCGATCTCGATCGCCACCAGCATCATCAGGCCGAGCCAGACGGTGTCGATATGGGCGGCATTAGCCAGCGGCATGAAAAACGGCAGCGTCACCATCATCATCGACACCTGATCGATAACGCAGCCCAGCAGAAGCAGCAGCACCAGCATCGCCACCACCAGCATGCCAGGCCCGAGATTCATGTCGGTGATGATAGCGGTCACACCCAAGGTGACGCCGGAAAACGACAGGATTTGCGAGAAGGTGGTCGAGGCGGCGATGATGAACAGGATCGAGACCGAGACCTTGGCCGTCTCCAGCAACGACTTCTTCAGCGATTGCGGCGTCAGCACGCCATAGCAGGCCGTCGCCAGCAACGAGGCAACGGCACCGACCGCCGAGGCTTCGGTCGGCGTGGCGATGCCGGCCAGCATGCTGCCGATCACGGCGACGAAGATCAACGACAGCGGCACGACGTCGCGAATGAATGGCCAATAGCGCTCACGGAAACCACCGCTGCGAACGACCGTCTCGCGCGGCGCCGAATCCGGCCGCAGCCAGCAGGTCATCAAGATAAAAACCAGAAAAGCGAAGCTCATCAGCAGACCGGGCAAGATCCCGCCGATCAGCAGCTTGGAAATCGAGATCCCGGCCAGACTGCCGAGCATGACCGCGAGTGCCGAAGGTGGAATCAACACGGCGATGCCGCCGACCGCCATCACCGGACCGAAGGCGAGTGTCGGGGAATAGCCGCGCCGCAGCATGTCGGGCGACAGCGTGCCGCCCAGCAACGCCGTATTGGCGATCGATGAGCCGGACAAGGCCGCGAATATCGTCCCGCCGGTCAGCGACACCACCGCCAGACGCCCCGGCATGCGCTGCAACGCCCGATCGATGGCGTCGATCGAACGGTAGGCGATCCCGGTGTGGAACAGGATCTCGCCCATCATCACGAATAACGGGATCGGCAACAGCGCGAAGGAATTAACCGACACGCTGGTGTTGCGCATCACCTGATCGAGCCCCGCCTGGCCGCCGAGAAACAGCCAGCCGCCGATCAGATTGACGCCGAAAAACGCCAGCGTCACCGGCATGCCGACGGCAAACAGCAGGAACAGCGACGCGCCGAGGATCGATCCAGCCAGCGTCCAGGTCATGCTTTCACCTCGGCGGGCGGCACGAACCGGCTGGCGAACTCGAGCGTGCAAAACGCATAACAAACCACCGCCGGTGTCGACAGATACCACTCCGGAAACACAAGATTCTTGAACACGAGCGAACCCGCGGCGTAAGTGTCGAGCAGCACGCGCACGGACTCATAAAACATCACCGCGCAGATTAATAAGCCGAGCCCATCGCAGACCCGCTCCAGCGCAAGCCTCCCCGCCCGTGGCAGATGACTGACGAGAATATCGATGTTCACGTGGCCATGGTGATGCAGGACCCAAGGCGCGCCGATGAAGGTGCCGAACGTCACCATGTATTCGGTGACTTCGTTGATCCACACCAGATCGGCCAGATGCAGGTTGCGGGTGACGAGATCGAGCGTGACCATGATGGCGATGGCGCCGAAGATGATCGCCGAAAACAGGCCACAAAGGTCGAACAGGACCGTTAAACGGGACCGGGCCTGCTGCTGATCGGGGGACGCTACCATTTCGCCGATTTCCCGGGCGGCTGGGCCCGGTCTGAATAAGCTTTAAGGTCAAAAACTTTATACTTAAAATTATTCGGCGGCAATTGGCGGCATGCTCATACATCAGCCGCCGCCTGCCTATTTCAGCGGCGTCGGCGCTCAACGCTTCGTCCGGGAATTATCCGACCGGGCGTTCGTCGGCGATCACCTTGCCGTCGTTCGGCAGCGATCCCGGCGCGGCAAAGGCCACTATACCCTTGAGCTTGGTCACGGATTGCAAGGTGTCGGCCACGGCCGCCGCCAGCGTTTCATCGGGCGCGGCGCATTCCGCCTGCAGGACCATGGTGTCCTGCTCGGCGGCACGACCGACCACCAGCCGCAACCGCCCGAGTTCAGCATGACGCGCGGCGACCGCGGCGATCTGCCGGGGATGAACGAACATACCTTTGACCTTGGCGGTCTGGTCGGCGCGCCCCATCCAGCCTTTTATACGCGTATTGGTCCGCCCACAGGGCGAAGTACCCGGCAGAACTGCCGACAGATCGCCGGTGGCAAGCCGGATCATCGGGTAATCGGGGTTGAACGAGGTCACCACCACCTCACCGACCTCGCCCTCGGCCACCGGATCGCCGGTGCCGGGACGGACGATTTCGAGGATGACATTCTCGTTGACGATCATGCCCTGCATGGCGTCGGACTCATAAGCGATAATGCCCAGTTCCGCCGTCGCGTAACACTGCAACACGGCGACGCCACGGCCGCGCAATTCCTCGCGCAAGGACCCCGGCAAGGCCGCGCCCGACACCAGACCGCGCTTGAACGACAAAGCATCCTTGCCGGTCTTTTGCGCGGTATCGAGCAGGATCTTCAGAAAATCCGGCGTGCCGATATAGGCCGACGGCTTGTAATGTCCGATCGCGTCGAGTTGCTGCTCGGTATTGCCAACACCGCCGGGAATCACCGCGCAACCCAATGCATGGGCGCCCGACTCGAGAATATAGCCGCCGGGCGTCAGGTGGTAAGCGAAGCTGTTATGAACGATATCGCCCGCGCGCAAACCGGCAGCGAAACAGGCGCGCGCCGCGCCCCACCAGTCGCTGCCGTGACCCTCGGGCTCGAAAATCGGCCCCGGCGACATCAACAGGCGCTTGGCCTTGCCGGGGACGACAGTGGCAAGTCCGCCAAACGGCGGGGCTTCCTTCTGCAACGCAGCGATGTCGGACTTGCGCATCACCGGTAACTGGGCGAGCGTCGCGCGCGACGTGACCGATTTCGGATCGATACCGGCTAGATGTCTGGCCCAGCCGGGCGCCTTCATCGCATGGGCGATGACGCCGTGCAGTACGGCGCATTCCTCGCTTTCGCGCAGCGTCGGATTGCGGGCTTCGAGATTGTCGTAATGCTCGGGCATTGAATTTTCTTTCGTCACCCTCCCCGTCGCGGGAGGCTGGAAACGTCGATCAGGCCAGCCAACGCTTGCGACGTCGGTAGTGCTTGCCGTCGCGGAAGCTCTTGCGCCGGCCCTCCGAAATCCCGAGATAGAATTCCTTGACGTCTTCATTCTCGGCGAGCGACTTGGCGTCGCCGTCCATGACGACCCGGCCGTTCTCGAGAATATAGCCATAGCGCGCGTATCGCAGCGCCATATTGGTGTTCTGCTCGGCCAGCAGAAACGAGACCTGTTCGCGGTCGTTGAGATCCCTCACGATCTCGAAGATTTCCTCGACGATCTGCGGCGCCAATCCCATCGACGGCTCATCCAGCAAAATCATCTTCGGCCGGGACATCAGCGCGCGGCCGACCGCGCACATCTGCTGCTCGCCGCCCGACGTATAGCCAGCCAGCGAATTGCGGCGCTCGGCGAGCCTGGGGAAATAGCCATAGACCATCTCCATGTCATGCCTGATCGCCGTCTTGCCATCGCGCCGGGTAAAGGCCCCGGTCAATAAATTCTCCTCGATGGTGAGATGGCCGAAGCAGCCGCGACCCTCCATCACCTGAATGCAACCGCGCCGCACCAATTCATTGGGCGACAGGTTTTGCACTTCCTCGCCATCGAACAAGATCGCGCCCTTGGTGACGTCGCCGCGTTCGGCGCGCAACAGGTTCGAGATCGCCTTCAACGTCGTGGTCTTGCCGGCGCCATTGGCGCCGAGCAAGGCGACGATGCCACCTTTCGGTACGTCGAGCGACACGCCCTTCAGCACCAGAATGACGTGATCGTAGATCACTTCGATATTGTTGACCGACAGAATCTTGTCGGCCGACGGCGTCGCGGCAGGCTTCGCTTTCTGTTCAACAACGCTCATGACGTCTCCCTGCCTCTTTGCCTTTCTTCCGGAACGCAGACCGTGGCCTGGCCGGAACGGCGGGACGGAAAAGCACGGCCGTTCATTGCAGTGCCGCTCCATCCCGGATCGTTTCGCCTCGCGACCCTCCCGGCCTTGACCGGGAGGATCGCGACGGCGCGGCGCCTTTACATCGCCTTGTCGCAAGCCTCGGTGCGCTTCGGCCAGCCGCTGTTCTTCTCGACATACTCCTTGGCCGCGGCGTCGAGCATCGGGCCAACCTTGTCGGTCATCGGCTGGATCCAGTCGGAGACCTTGACCCACTTGGCGCCATCCCACTGCTGCATATAAGCCGGCTGATGGCCACTATGATCGGCGCAGGTGATGTTAAGCGGCGCCGCGAAGCCATCCAGACCGAGTTCCTTCCACCGTGCCGCCGTGATGTGCATGGTTTCCAGACCACGGCGGACATCTTCGCCGGTGACCACTTTCTTGCCGGTCAGCTTCTGGGCGTTGCGGATCGCCTCGGCGATCATCACCGAGTTGTAGACGCCCTTGTTGTAGTGCGACTCGCCGACCTTGTCCTTCGGCGTCTGGCTTTTGCCCTTGCCGACGACATCCTTCATGATCGCCTCTATGGCCGGGAACTTCTCGCCGGGCACCGCGAAGTTCAGCGTCAGATACCCCTTCGCCTGCGCGCCGGCCGGACGGGCATCGTCTTCACCGCCGCCCCACCAGACGCTAATGAAGTGATCCATCGGATAGCCGTTCTCCGCCGCCCGCTTGACCGCGGTCGGGTTCATGGCGCCCCAGCCCCACATGATCATCCAGTCCGGACGATCGCGGCGCACCGCGAGCCACTGCGAGGACTGATCCTGCATTTCCTTGCCCGCGACGGCATAGAGTTTGACCTTGAAGCCATAGTCCTTGGCGAGCTGTTCGAGCAGCGGGATCGGCTCGCGTCCGTAACCGGCGTCGAGGAAGATGAAGCCGACGGTCTTGCCCTTGAGCTTGTCAAGGCCCCCGGTCTTGCCGCCGATATATTTGATAATCATCGACATGCCGTCCCAGTAGGTCGCCGGCGGATTGAACACCCACGGGAAGTCCTTGCCGACCGCGGCCGCGGACAGGCCATAGGCCATCGACAGAATCGGAATCTTGTCGACGCCCGCCTTCGGGATCAACTGCAAGGTGATGCCGGTCGACCAGGGATTGACCACCGCCGGGTTCTTGCCCTTGATCGATTCGTAGCACTCGACGCCCTTCTTGGTGTCGTAGCCGGTTTCGCATTCCTCGATATTGAGCTTGACGCCGCCGATGCCACCATCCCGCTCATTCAGCATGGCAAGATAGTCGTGCATGCCGTTGGCAATCGGAATGCCCGAGTTGGCGTAAGGACCGGTGCGGTAGGTCAGCAACGGCACGTAGATCGAATCCTCGGCCTGCGCCTTGCTGGCATAAACCGCCGATGCCATCAGACCCGCGCAAGCGATCGCGACACACAACTGTTTCGTCTTCATCACATTCCTCCCTTTGGTTCGCGCCTTTCCGGCACGCCGCTGGTTCAACATTCGCCCGTAATTTGGTTCGGGCGATTTCTCGGCCGTGGCACCGCCGCGGCCTGAAATGACGACTATCCTGCTCCCTCAATAGGGAAACGGCCAGACCCTCAGTTTCTGCTTTCCGATCTGCCAGAGCCGGGCGAGCCCCGCCGGCTCGGCGATCAGAAAGAAGATGATCAAGATACCGACGACCATGAAGGTGACATGCTCGACGGTCGCGGCATGCATATGCAGCCCGAGCAGCTCCGGCCCGAAGCGCAACGCGATCGGCAACACATAGATCAACGCCGCGCCGAGGAACGAGCCGAGGAGGCTGCCGAGACCGCCGATGATGATCATGAACAGGATCGTGAAGCTCTGGTTGATGTTGAAGACCGCGGGTTCGGCGCCGCCATACCAGAGGAACACCATCAAGGCGCCGGCGACGCCGCAGTAAAACGACGAGACCGCGAAAGCCATCAGCTTGGTCGGCAGCAGCCTGATGCCCATCAGTTCGGCGGCGATATCCATGTCCCGCACCGCCATCCAGGTCCGTCCAATGCGACCATGCATCAGGTTCGAGGCAATCCAGGTCATCGCGACCACCAGACAGAGCACGACATAATAACGGGTCTCAGCGGTCGCGCGCGGCCCGGTTACGATGATGTTGAACAGCTCACGCTGCGGCACTTCGATGGCGCCGGAGATGTTCTCGTTGTAAAGCCACGGGATGCGGATAAAGCACCATTCGAGAAAGAACTGCGCCGCCAGCGTGGCGATGGCGAGATAGAAGCCCTTGATGCGCAACGACGGCAGACCGAACACCGCTCCGACCGCCGCCGAAAAGAACCCCGAACACACCACCCAGACGATAATGTTCACGTCCGGCCAGATCGTCGTCAGCTTGTAGCAGGCATAAGCGCCGACCCCCATAAAGGCGCCGGTGCCGAGCGACAACTGCCCGGTGTAGCCGGTGAGCAGGTTGAGCCCAATGGCCGCCAGCGAGAAGATCAGGAACGGGATCATCACCGCATTGACGATGAAGTCGTCGGCATACAAGGGCAGCGTAAAGGCAACCGCCAGAATGACCACGATGCCGATCCGGTCCTGCAGAATTGGGAAGATCGCCTGGTCGCTGGCGTAACTGGTTTTGAACTGGCCGGCCTCGCGGTACAGCATGGTCTGTCACTCTTTTCCGAGCATGATCTTATCCGAAAACCGGCTTCCACTTTTCGGGATCATGCTTAAACCCGCTCGATGATCTTTTCGCCGAACAGGCCTTGCGGCCGGAACAGCAGGAACACCAGCGCAATCACATAGGCGAACCAGGCGTCGGTGCCGCCGCCGACGAGCGGCCCCCAATAGAACTCGGCGAGCTTTTCGCCGACGCCGATAATCAGCCCGCCGACGATGGCGCCCGGGATCGAGGTGAAGCCACCGAGGATCAGCACCGGCAGCGCTTTCAGCGCGATGACTTCAAGCGCAAACGACACGTTGGAGCGCGCACCCCAGAAAATTCCGGTCACCAGCGCCACCAGACCGGCCGCGAACCAGACAATCACCCAGATCTGTTCGAGTGAAATCCCGACCGACAGTGCCGCCGAATGACTGTCGGCGACCGCGCGCAAGGCGCGGCCAATCCGGGTCTTGGAAAAGAACACCGCCAGCGCCGCCACCATAATCGATGCGACGACGACCGCGACAATGTCGAGGCGTTGGAAATTGACGATGCCGCCGAGCATCTTGACGTTGAACGAACCCTTCGGGAGATAGAGATCGTCGGTAATCATCACCTTGGGATCGCCACCGAAAACGAATTCGCCGAAGCCGATCAGAAAGTAGGTGATGCCGAAGGTAGCCATGAACAGAATGATGTCGGGCTGGTTGACCAGAGGCCGCAGCACAACGCGCTCCACCGCGAAAGCGAGGCCGTACATGACGGCGATGGCCAATGCCAGGGCGATAAAGGCCGGCACGCCGGCTTCATAGAGACCGACCAGCGTCAGACCCGCAAAAACGACCATGATGCCCTGGGCGAAATTGAACACTCCGGAGGCCTTGAAGATCAACACGAAGCCGAGCGCGATCAGCGCGTAAAGCATGCCACCAACCAAGCCGTCCCACAGCGTCTGCACCAGCAGATCGGGCGCACCGATCATCTGCGCGAAGGGGTCGATAAAAATGCTATAGAGAATGTCCATGGGCCGCTCCTCAGTGCGCGACGCCGAGATAGGCGTCGATCACCGCCTGATTGCCCTTGATCTCGTCCGGCGTGCCGTCGGCGATCTTGATGCCATGATCGAGCACCACCACGCGGTCCGACAAGTCCATCACCACGCCCATGTCGTGCTCGATCAGGGCCACCGTCGTGCCGAAGTAGTCGTTCATATCGAGGATGTAACGCGACATGTCCTCCTTCTCCTCGAGATTCATGCCGGCCATCGGTTCGTCGAGCAGCAGCAGTTCCGGCTCCATCGCCAGCGCCCGGCCGAGTTCGACCCGCTTCTGCAAGCCGTAAGGCAAGCGGCCGACCGGCGTCCGGCGAATTTCCTGAATCTTGAGGAAGTCGATGATCTCCTCGACCTTGTGACGATGCTCGACCTCCTCGCGCATTGCCGGTCCATAACGCAGCATCTGCCAGAAGAAATTGGCGTTCATCTTGAGCGTGCGCCCGGCCATGATGTTGTCGAGCGCCGACATGCCGCGAAACAGAGCGACATTCTGAAATGTGCGCGCGATGCCGCCATGCGCGGCGTCGTGCGGGCGCATCCGCGGCCGGGCTTCGCCCTTGAACGTGATGCGGCCCTGCTGCGGATGATAAAACCCGTTGATGACGTTGAGCATCGAGGTTTTGCCGGCGCCGTTCGGTCCGATAATGGCGCGGATTTCCCCCTTGCGGATGTCGAACGACACGCCGCTCACCGCCTTGACGCCGCCAAACGATAGCGAGACGTCCTCGACCGACAAAAGAATGTCCCCGGCAACGGCCTCCCGGCCCCCTTGCGATCCTCCGGGTGCTCTCATGCCGCGTTCTCCATCGCAGAGGCCGGCGCCATATCGCGGATCTTCACGCGCGCGCTGATGACGCCCTTTCGGCCGTCCTCAAAGGTCACTTCGGTCGAGATATCGGCCTCGCTGGAGCCGTCGTAGAGCGCCTTGACCAGCGGCGCATAGCGTTCCGCGACAAAGCCGCGCCGCACTTTCTGGGTGCGCGTCAATTCGCCGTCGTCGGCGTCGAGTTCCTTGTGCAACACGAGGAAGCGCTTGATCTGCGCGCCGGCCAGCATCTTATCGGCCGCCAGCGACCGGTTCACCTCGGCGACGTTGCGCGCAAGCATATCATAAACCAGCGGATGACCGGCCAGCTCCTGATACGAGGCATAGGACACATTATTGCGCTCGGCCCAACTGCCGACGGCCGTCAGATCGATATTGAGCATCACCGTGACAAAATCGCGCTTGTCGCCAAAGGCGACCGCCTCGCGGATGTTCGGGAAGAACTTAAGCCGGTTCTCGATATATTTCGGCGGAAACATTGTGCCGTCATTGAGCCGGCCGACATCCTTGGCGCGGTCGATGATTTTCAAATGCCCGGATTTATCGTCGAAGTAACCGGCATCGCCGGTCATGACGTAGCCGTCCGGCGTCAGCGCTTCGGCGGTCTTGGCGGCGTCCTTGAAATAGCCGGTAAACTGGCCCGGGGATTTGAACAGCACCTCGCCATTGTCGGCGATGCGGATATCGACATTCGGCGACGCCGGACCGACCGTATCGGAATAAATTTCGCCGTCCGGCTGCGCGGTGACATAAAGAAAGGCTTCGGTCTGGCCGTAAAGCTGTTTCAGGTTGAGGCCGATCGACCGGTAGAAGGCGAACAGGTCAGGCCCGATCGCTTCGCCCGCGGTATAGGCAACCCGGACGCGCGAAAAGCCGAGTACGTTCTTCAGCGGGCCGTAGACCAGAAGATTGCCGAGCCAATAGAGCAGCCTGCCGGTCAGCGGCACCGGCTGGTCGTTCAATATCCGCTCGCCATAACGGCGCGCGACGCCGAGGAAGTAGTGGAACATCTTGCGCTTGAGCGCGCCGGCGTCTTCCATGCGAATCATCACCCGCGTCAACATGGCTTCCAGCGTCCGCGGCGGCGCGAAATAAAAGCTCGGCCCGATCTCGCGCAGATCCGACATCGCGGTATCCGCGCTCTCGGGGCACGCCATGCAAAAGCCGGCGACAAGTCCCTGCGCGTAATTGAGATAATGATCGCCGACCCAGGCGATCGGCAGATAGGCCAACGCGACGTCGTATTCATCGAGCTTGTCGAATGCGACGGTGTCGGAAGCGGCTTTGATCGAGCGCTCGCCGGACAGCACCACGCCTTTTGATGTGCCGGTCGTGCCGGAGGTATAAAGGATGATCGACGGATCGGAGCCCTTGGTCGCGGCGATCTCGGCGTCGAGCCAGACGCCGGGCTGCGGATCGTCCGCCAAAGCCTTGCGGCCGTCGGCTATCACATCGTCCATCGACCGCAGACTGGCGTGGTCGTAATCGCGCAAGCCGCGCGGCTCGTCATACAGCATCAGTTCGAGCTTCGGCAGCCGGTCCTGCACCGACTGGATCTTGTCGATCTGCTCCTGGTCCTCGACGGCGGCAAACCGCACGTCGGCATGCGCCAGAACAAACGACAGTTCGTCGGCGACGGCGTCGGCATAAACCGGCACCGGAATGGCGCCCAGCGTCTGCGCCGCCATTACCGACCAATAGAGCTTCGGACGATTGGACCCGACAATGGCGATGGTTTCACCGCGCTTCAGGCCGAGCCTGTGCAAGCCGATGGCATAGGCCCGCACGATCTCCAGCACCTGCGCCCATGTCCAGGTCTGCCAGATGCCGAGGTCCTTGTGCCGCATCGACGGCCGCGAACCGAACAATCGCGCGTTGCGAATCAACAGCCTAGGAAACGTATCCGCTATTGCGGAATCGTTCGACGCCACAGCCTCATCCTCCCGTTTACCGGCCGCTTGTCGCGCCGGCGCGTATTCCGTCCCCACGCCGCCCTGTGGGCGATCTTGTTATAACGATATGAAAACACTGCCCGCTGACGGTCAAGCTCCGATCGCCCGGAAAACGCCCGCGCGAGATCGTCCAGTTATTCCGCTACCTTGCAAAGCGGCCCTTCAGCGGCCCGCGCTTCCCTCCTGTGCGCGACCAAGATCGCAGCGAAAAAACTTTTCCGCTACACGCCACTTGACAGACAAGCGGAGGAGTTGTCGGCTACGTACGCGGTCATATTATTTTTTCGGCCAGCATGTCCGGCCGCCGAGCGTGGAGCTCGTGGCTAGCCGCCGTATTGCGCCAGACCGTTCAGATCGAGCACCGTGATGCCACCGCGCTCGACACGCAGCAGGCCTTTGCCTTCAAGGATCTGCAGGCTCTTGTTCGCCATCTGGCGCGATATTCCCGACAGCAGGCCGATTTCCTCCTGCGAGATATCGAGATGCTTTTCCAGGTCGTGATATAAGACCGGATTGAAAAGCCATGCCAGCGAGCGCGCCAGGCGGGCCGGCGCATCCAGCATGCGGTCATATTCGACCAGGGCAATGAACTGACCCAGACGTTCATTGAACTGCCGCACCAGAAACCGATTGAACCCGACGCTGTTCTCGAACAGCCACAGAAAGGTCGTACGATCCATCAGCGCCATGCGGGTGTCGCGCAAGGCCACCAGGTCATACTGACGCGGCTCGTTCTTGAGCACGGTCCCTTCGCCGAACCAGCCGCCAGCCCGCAATCCGGCCAGCGTCACCGCCTTGCCGTTGCGCGACACGGTGCCGAGCTTCACGAGACCGGCGGTGACTCCCGACCACGAATCGAGCCGGTCGCCGCGATGGCAGATATAGGCACCCTTGCCGTAAGCCTTCTCGACAATGCCACGGCGCGCCTGCTCGAACTCCCGCTCGGTCAGGTCGGCGGACCAGAAGGCGATCTGACGCAAATGATCGGCTGCAATCACGTCGAGGCTCCACGCGCTTCGGCCATAATCACAAGGCTACCCCGAGACGGCCGTCGGCGGGCGAAAACTTCGCGCCCGCTTCGCTATGCCGCGAATTATTCGGCCGCCTTGAGGAACGAAGGCGCCACGGCGCGGAACTGCTCCAGCAGATTGGCCCACTCGGGCTTCACCGCGGCAATGCTGCGCTCCTTGACCGGGCCGTAGCCGCGAATTTTCTCCGGTAGCGACGCCAGCGCCACGGCCGACGGATAATTGCCGGGCGTCAGCTCGGCCATCACCGTTTCCAGCATCCGCTGATAATCGGCGACCAGACGACGCTCGGTACGACGCTCGGCGGTGTAACCGAACGGATCGAACGGCGTGCCGCGCAACACCTTGAACTTCGCGAGAACGGCGAAGGCTTTAAACATCCACGGCCCGAACGACCGCTTCTTCGGCTCGCCGGTCACGGGATCGCGCTTGGCCAGGATCGGCGGCGCCAGATGAAATTCAAAGCGCAGGCTGCCGGCGGCGAAAGTCGACTTCACCCGCTCCACGAAAGACGTATCGGTATAGAGCCGGGCGACTTCGTATTCGTCCTTGTAGGCCATCAGCTTGAACAGATAACGCGCCACCGCTTCGGACAAGGCGGTCTCGCCCGGGGCCTTGGCGGCTTCGGCGGCGACGACCTTGTCGACCCAGGCCTTATAGCGCCGGGCATAACGGCCGCTCTGATAGGCGGTCAGGAACTCGACACGGCGCGACACGGTCTCGTCGAAGCTCTGCGAAAGCCGCAGCGAATCGTTTTCCTCCGTCGGACGCGGCGCGATCAGCCCTTCGAGCGCTTGCGGATCGACCGCGGCACGACGACCATAGCGGAACGCGGCAATGTTCATCGCCACCGCTTCGCCATTCATCTCGATGGCCTGCTCGATCGCCTCAGACGACAGCGGCAATCCGCCGTTCTGATAGGCATAGCCGAGCATGAACATGTTGGCGCCGATCGAATTGCCGAGCAGCGCGGTCGCCAACCGGGTGGCGTCGATGAAATGACTGCGCTCGCGGCCGGCAAGCCCGGTGATGGCGCGGCGCAGCTTCTCGGTCGGCAGCGAGAAATCGGCGTTGCGGGCGAAATCGCCCGGCATGAATTCGGCGGTGTTGACGATCATATGCGTGTTGCCCGGCTTGACCGCGCCGAGCACGCTCTTGTTACCGGCGACTACGATATCGCCGCCGAGCACCAGATCGGCACCGGCCGCGGCGACGCGGATGGCGTGAATTTCCTCGGGCTTGTTGGCGATGCGGATATGGCTGTAAACTGCGCCGCCCTTCTGGGCGAGGCCGGCCATATCGATGACGCCAACGCCCTTGCCTTCGAGGTGCGCCGCCATGCCGACAATCGCGCCGATGGTCACGATGCCGGTGCCGCCAATGCCCGTAACGATGATGCCGTAAGGATGATTGATCAACGGCACTTGCGGCTTCGGCAGAGCCGGCCAATCGGCCGGTTCGGCGACGCCTTCGCCCTTTTTCAATTGCGCGCCGTGCACAGTCACGAAAGACGGGCAGAAGCCGTTAACGCAGGAATAGTCCTTGTTGCAGCTCGACTGGTCGATGGTGCGCTTGCGGCCCCATTCGGTCGTCAGCGGCTGCACCGACACGCAGTTCGATTTGACGCCGCAATCGCCGCAGCCTTCGCAGACCAGATCGTTGATGACAACGCGCTTCGCCGGATCGGGGAAAGTGCCACGCTTGCGGCGGCGACGTTTTTCCGCGGCGCAGGTCTGGTCGTAAATCAGGATCGACACGCCCGGCACGGTCGCCAGTTCGCGCTGAATGGCGTCGAGCTCATCGCGATGGTGCACGGTCAGGCCGCGCGGCCATTCGATATCTTTCGGATATTTATAGGGTTCGTCGGTGACAACGACGATCCGCTTGGCGCCTTCGGCCGCGACCTGCGCCGCGATCTGCGGCACGGTCAGCGAACCTTCATGATGCTGGCCGCCGGTCATCGCCACCGCATCGTTATACAAAATCTTGTAGGTCATCGTGACGCCGGAGGCGATGGCGGCGCGAATGGCGAGATAGCCGGAATGATTATAGGTGCCGTCGCCGAGATTCTGGAACACGTGGTCGCGCTTGCTGAATGGCGCTTCGCCGATCCAGTTGGCGCCCTCACCGCCCATCTGCGTAAAGCCGAGCGTCTTGCGATCCATCCATTGCGACATGAAATGGCAGCCGATGCCGGCATAGGCCCGGCTGCCCTCCGGCACGCGGGTCGAGGAGTTATGCGGGCAGCCCGAGCAGAAATAAGGCACGCGCAACGCAACGTCATTGGTGGCGCGCAAGGTCTGCTGCGCCGACTTCAACCGCGCGACATTGGCAGCGAGTTCGTCATTAGGCCCGAGCTTTAAAACGCGCTCGCCGATCGCGATCGCGACATCGTTGGCGTCGAGCGCACCCTTGACCGGAAACAGCCAGTTGCCGTGTTCGTCCTTCTTGCCGATGCAGACCGGCTGGTTGGAAGTGCCGTAAAGCTCCTCGCGAACCTGCACCTCGATCAGCGAGCGCTTTTCCTCGACGACGATAATGAGATCGAGGCCCTTGGCGAAGTCGAGCAGTTCGTCATGCGGGATCGGCCAGACGCAACCGATCTTGAAAAGACGAATGCCGAGGTCGTTGCATTTGAGTTCGTCGAGGCCGAGTTCGTCGAAGGCCTGACGCACGTCAAGGTAGGCCTTGCCGGTGGTGATAATGCCGATCTTCGGGTCGCGGCCGCCGGTGGTGACGATCCGGTTGAGCTTGTTGGCGCGCACGAAGGCCAGCATCGCGTCGCGCTTGTAGTCGTGCAGGCGGGCTTCCTGGCCGAGAATGGTGTCGACGAGGCGGGCATTGAGCCCGCCCTCCGGCATCTGGAAGTCGGTCGGAATGACGATATTCAGCCGATCGAAACTGCCATCGACCACGCCGGTCGATTCGACGGTCTCGTGCATGCATTTCAACGCGGTCCAGGTGCCGGTGTAGCGCGACATCGCCCAGCCGTATTGCGCGTAGTCGATGATCTCCTGCACGCCGGCCGGGTTCAGAATCGGCATCATGACGTCGACGAAGTGGAATTCCGACTGATGCGCGGTGGTCGAGGATTCGGCGGTGTGGTCGTCGCCCATCAGCGCCAGCACGCCGCCATGCCGGGAAGTGCCACCGAGATTGGCGTGGCGGAACACGTCGCCGGATCGGTCGACGCCGGGGCCCTTGCCGTACCAAAGGCCGAAAACGCCGTCGAACTTGCCCTCGCCGCGCAATTCGGCCTGTTGTGAGCCCCAAACTGCGGTGGCAGCCAATTCCTCGTTGAGGCCGGGCTGGAATTTCACGTCGGCGGCGGCCAACTCCCGCCCCGCGCGCATGAATTGCTGATCGAGTCCGCCAAGTGGCGACCCGCGATAGCCCGTCAGGAAGCCACCGGTATTCAGCCCGGCCCGGCGGTCCCGCTCTTTCTGCATCAGAATCGCGCGGATTAGCGCCTGATAGCCGGTGACCAGTACGTGCGACTGGGTCAGGTCGTATTTGTCGGCAAGGCTGACCGGTCTAAGCGTCATGGGGGCCCTTTCGACAGATCCACTGGGATCGACTTCACCGCCGGAAACCCCTGTCATATAGGGCGCGCGGCCTATACGCAAAGCGGCCGAAACCGAAATTAAAGCTTACTCCTCAGAACCTTGCGGTCAATTTCGTTTCCGGCATGGCGGCTAGAAGGAAATTCCCATCCGGGCGGCTTCCGCGCATTTTGGCGCAATGCGGCAGGCAAGAACTGGCGCGAGCCGCAACTAGATTGACAACCTCAGGTTGGGTTAAAAATATATCGAGAGCACGGCACGGCAGCGCGTCGGTCCAAACGCGAGGGGGCGGGGATGGATAACGACGATTGGGCGACCATTCGAAAAGCGCTTGTCGACTTCTTCACGGCGCTCCTGCCCAGCCGCACGATTGACTTAACCACCGACCTCAAGGCTGCCGGCGGTTTCAATGCGGCTCAATGGCGAGCGCTACGCAACAACATCGAGCGCCTACCTGCCATTTCAGTACAAGGGCTAACGATCACACCGGCGCAGATGGACGACGCCGTAACCGTTCATGACATCCAACAATTCTTAATGACGAACCGGCGCCATCCGATGTCCAATCAAATAGGTCACGCAAAGCACCCCGCGGCACTGGGTTTTGAAAAACGGCTGAGTTTTCCAGACGTGGCTGCATCGGTGGAGCGGTCGGCGCCGGAAGCCGTGAGCGAGCAGCCGGACCAGGCCGAATACAAAGTCTGGTACGGCACCAGCCGGCAGCCCAACGATCCGGCCGATGCAGGCAAGGGCTATTCCGGCCGTCGCGATTCCAAAATCCATTATGGCTCATGCACCGTCTTCGTGCCGAAATCGCATAAAATCGGTTCGCTCGGTTCGCCGTGGTGGAAGCGCATTCTCACGCTCACCGACGACCGCCTCAAATTGTTGAAGACCGAAGAGACCGCCGAAGCCGATTTTTGGAGCCAGGTATCGGGCAAACTCGCAGCCGTCGATATCGACGACCGCGATGCCGTCATCTTCGTCCATGGTTACAACGTGACTTTCGATGACGCCGCCTTGCGGGCGGCGCAGATCGGATTCGATCTCTCGATCAAAGGCGCGATGGCGTTCTTCAGTTGGCCGTCGCAAGGCACCCTTGCCGGCTATACAGCGGACGAAGCCACGATTGAGGCCAACGAAGACATGATCGCCGAATTCATGGCGAAGTTCGCAGCGCAATCGCAGGCCAAGGCGGTCCACATCATCGCCCATAGCATGGGCAATCGTGGCGTGCTGCGCGCCGTCAATCGCATCGCGCAAAAAGCGGCCGTCGACGGCAGCATCCCGTTCGGCCAAATCATTTTGGCGGCAGCCGACGTCGATGCCGACACCTTCCGCAACCTCTGCGCGGCCTATACCCGCGTGTCAAAACAAACGACGCTCTATGTCTCGCAACGCGACCTCGCCGTTGAATCTTCGGAGTGGCTACACGATTTTGCCCGCGTCGGGCTGCTGCCGCCTGTTTTCATCGCTCCGGGAATAGACACCGTCAATGTCACCAATGCCGGCCTGACGGCGCTGGGGCATGGCTATGTCGCCTCGGCGCGTGGCGTGCTGCAAGACATCCACGACCTGATCGTTCATGGTGCGCCGCCAAAGAAGCGATTTGTCTTGAAGGAACTTCAAAGCGCGACAGGCGAGACCTATTGGTCGATCGGGCAATAAACGTCCGGCCTGCCGCCGCATGACCTACGGTCCTGTCCGGCCGGCTCGCGGCAATGCCGCGAAGACATGGTCGCCCATGATTGGCGTATTGCGAAAAACGCCCATTGGCCCCGTGAACCGCCCGGCGAAGGTGACTGGTCAAATTCCCGACAGCCTGTAAAAGGGGCAACCAGCCGGGTGCTCTTTTCATGTTGCAATCGCCTTCGTCCTCCATCGAATCGAAAGCGTCGTGGGTCGTCGCCGGCGCCGCCTTGTGCGTGCTAATGATGTCGTTCGGTGCCGCCTGGATCACGGCCGTGGCGCTCAAGGACATCGCCGCCGAGGTCGAAGGTGCGCGTTCGATCCCGGCGCTGGCCAGTTCGCTGGCATGGCTCGGCTCCGGTATCGGCGGCATCATGATGGGCCGTATCGCTGACCGCATCGGCACACGCTGGACCGTCGCCTTCGGCTCGCTGATGATTGCAATCGGCCTGGCGATCTCGACCTTGGGCCCGCCCTGGCCGCTGTGGATCGGCCACGGCCTGTTCATCGGTTTCATCGGCCTCGCCGGCATCAACGCGCCGCTTTACATCTATGTCAGCCGCTGGTTCGACAAACGGCGTGGCTCGGCGCTGGCGTTGATCTCGAGCGGCACCTATCTCGCCGGTGCGTTCTGGCCTCCGGTGTTCGAATACGCGATCGCGACCTTCGGCTGGCGCGAGACCATGTTGTGGTACGCCTTGCTCGAATGCGTGCTGGTTATCCCGATTGCCTTGCTGTTCTTTGGAACGGCACCGGAAGTCATTCATCCGACCCTCAAACCATTGCCCGGCGCACTGCCGGCGCGCGTGCTCGGACTGCCGCCGAATGTCGTGTTTGTGACGATCTGCGCGGCGTCGATCATGTGCTGCATCCCGATGTCGATGCCACAGGGCCATCTGGTCGCGTTTTGCAGCGATCTCGGCATTTCGCGGTCGACCGGCGCGGTGATGCTGTCGGTGCTGCTTGGCACCGCCTTCGTCAGCCGGCAGATCTGGGGCGCGATCTCGGATCGCATCGGCGGTCTGGCCACCGTGCTGATCGGATCGCTATGGCAATGCGGCGCGATGATCGCCTTCCTGCTGACGCAAAGCGAAACCGGCCTGTTCACGGTATCGGCCGCCTTCGGCCTCGGTTTTTCCGGCATCATCCCGGCTTATGTGCTGGCGCTGCGCGAACTGTTCCCGCCGTCGCAAGCTTCGTGGCGCATTCCGACCGTGCTTCTGTTCACCGCGCTTGGCATGGCTTCCGGCGGCTGGATGGCCGGCTTGCTCTACGATCATTTCGGCTATTACGCGCCGGCCTTTGCCGTTGGCATCGGCGCCAATCTGCTCAACCTGGTGATTATCGGTTCGCTGGTGGCGCGCCAGCGCTGGCATCGAGCGAACGCTGTTACCGTTTAATCGCGGCTTGGCGGGCTCATCCAGCGAACGCCGAGCAGAATCAGCACGGCGAAAGTCGCCGGTGCGAGCGCGTACCACGTGCCGGCCGCCGCCATCGCCGCCGTCGCGGCCCAGCCGATTGACGAAAACGCTTCCGCGAATGTCGCCAGCCGCGACGAGGTCTGACGGCGACGGAATTGGCTGCGCTTGGCCTGCACGCGGAAACAAATCTGGATGGCAGTGGCCGCGCCGGCCGCCGTCATGATGCCGGCGGCCGCGACGAGCGCGGCGTAACTGGAATCGAACGCCAGCGCCGCGACGATCGGCGCGAAGACCAAGGCGATCATGCCGATGACGGCTTCGATCTTGGCGGTCATGACACTGGACGCAGCGACTGGCGCGGTCGCCACCAGATCGGGCGCGTCCTCGCCCGAAATCGACAGCCAGGCCAGGCCGCCGGCCAGTTGTCCGGCCGCCATCACCACCACCGGAATCAGCACGACATAGGCATCGCTGCCGTCGCGGAACGTCACCCACAACAGAATCGCCGGCGGCAGCAGATACAGGATCTGCATCAGGGTCTGCGAAATCAGCCAGGGATCGCGCAGCAGCAGCGTCCATTCCTTCTGCCGCAACACGCGCCGTGGCGAGCGCGGACGGAAAGCCAGCGACCCGCGCCGCTGCCGCACCGCGACCGCGCCGACACCGGCGGCGGCCTGGGCGTGTTCGCCGAAGCGCGCCGAAAATACTGCGATTGCCGCGCCGAGCAGCAGCACCGCCAGCACCAGCACAGCCGCCAGCGCGCCGGCGTCGCCCAGAGCGGCACGCGCCGGCCACCAGGCCAGGCTCGCCGGTGACGGAACGCGATCGAGCAGCCAATGCGATTGCAGTGCGACCGCCCGCGACAGCGTGCCGCCGGAGAAGATCGCCAGCACCTGCAAGCCAATGACAAACGCCGCGCCGATCACCGCGGCGACGATCTGCGCGATGAGCCGTGTCCGCTTCGGTCCGACCAGACGAAACAGCGCGACCGTCAATGCCAGCGCCACGGCGGTCGCGACCGCGCCCATCGCCGCAACCACGCCAAAGGCCGCCAGCCAGCGCAGGCCACCGCGCAGCACCAGCACGTCGATGAAGGGGGTCGCCAACAGCACCGCCACCGCGACCGCGCCGAAGGCAATCCGGCCCATGCGGATGGCAAATACTTTGCGCGCCGACACCGGCGAGGTCAGAATCAGATCGAGATCGGCGCGCGCGTAGAAAGCGCGGGTCACCGATTCCATCGCCTGCGACAGCAGCAACGACCAGGACAACAGCAAGGTGGCGGTGACCGCGATCAATGTCGCCATGTCGACCGCCAATCCGGCGTCGGCATAACGCGCCACGATCCAGTAGGCGAGCAGATGCATCAACACCACGAAGGCCACCAGCACGATCACGGCGTTGCGCGTGCGCGCCCGGCCGCCGGCCGTCAGCAGCGCGGTCCAGTCACGCCAGCCGAGCCGGAATTCATGGCCGGCGAGCCAAGCGAGTGTGCCGGGCTCGGTCATGCGGCGGCGGCTTCATTGGCGACCAGCGCCAGGAAAGTATCTTCCAGGCTCGACGCGCCGGCGCCGGTCTTGACCCGCAATTCTTCGAGCGTGCCCTCGGCGATCAGCTTGCCGTTGGCGATGACGCCAATGCGGTCGGCCATGCGCTCGGCAACCTCGAGAATATGCGTCGTCATCACCACCGTGCCGCCCGCCGTCACCCGGTCGCGCAGCACGTTCTTGACCTGACGGGCCGAACCGGCATCAAGACCGGTCAGCGGCTCATCGAGAATGATCAGCTTGGGGTCGTGCACCAGCGCACCGGCCAGCGCCACCTTCTGCCGCGTGCCCTTCGAGAAACCCTCGCACCTGTCGTGCGCCTGCGCCTCAAGGCCGAGCCAGCCGATCAGCTCGCGCGCCCGCGCCTCGGCAATCGTCGCGTCGATGCGCCACAACCCGGCGACGAATTCAAGATACTCGTAAGGCGTCAGCTTGTCGTAGATCATCGGCTCGTCGGACACCCAGGCGGTGATCTGTTTGGCGTCTTCCGGCGCCGACAGCGCATCGATCCCGTCGATGGTAATGGTCCCGGCATCCGGCCGCAGCAATCCGGCGACCATGCGCAAGGTCGTGGTCTTGCCGGCGCCGTTCGGTCCCAGCAGGGCATAGAACTCGCCGCCATAGATCGTCAGATCGAGATTATCGACCGCCGGCCGGTCAAAGCGCTTGGTCAAACCGCGCGTGGCCAGCGAAATCGGGCGAGAAACGTTCATGAACACCGCCGATGCAGAAGAACCAACCCCGGCCCGCCAATCTATGGCGAAGTCGTTGCATCGGTGTAAACCGGCAAAGGCTCAATGCCGCGTTAGGGTTTCCGAACCGTTACCGCCCGCTCCCCCGGCACGCCCGCCAGGATCATCCACGTTATGTCCCTGTAGAAAAGTCATCCGGACCGCGGAAGTCTCACGCACCGACCGCCGCATCGCGACACACGCGAGCGGGCTAGACCTTCGGCACCATGTCAAACATCGCTTCGCCATACATTGCCCGCGCCTCGTCGCGCAGCGGCTGCACCGCGTCGACAAAGGCCGCATGTTCGGCCGGCGTCAATTCGACAAACTCGCAGCCCGCCTTCCTGATGGCCTCCATCGACTGCGCATTCTCCTCGATTGCCAGTTCGCGCTGAAACGCCACGGCCTCTGTGACCGCGTCTTGCATGGCGCGCTGCAAGTCCTCCGGCCAGGCTTCAAAGGCGGCGCGATGCAGGAAGATCGGCCGCGAGATATAGAAATGCGACGTCAGCGTATGATATTTGTGAAACTTGTGCACGCCGTAGGTTACCGTGTTGGCCAGCGGGTTCTCCTGTGCGTCGAGCGTGCCGTCGACGACCATCTTGATCGCCTCGGTCAGATCCATCCGCATCGCCTGAGCGCCCAGCAGCTCGAAGGTCTGGCGATGAATCTCGCTCGGCAACACACGAATCTTCATCCCCTTCATGTCTGCCGGCGAATGTATCGGTCGCAACCTGTTCGAGATGTGACGGAAGCCGTTTTCGAACCAGCCAAGAATACGATAGCCGACGCGCTCTTCGGTCTTGGCGGCCAGATAGCGGCCGAGCTCGCCATCCATCGCGGCGCGCGCCTGCTGGTTGTTGGCGAACAGAAACGGCAGATCGACGAAGCCTAACTCCGGCACACGATCGGTCAGATAACTCGACGACTGATAACCGAGCGACAACAGACCATGCTCGACCAGCCACAAAATGTCCTCGGCTTTGAAGCCGAGATCCATGATGTTCCAGATATATTTGATATCGACACGATCGCCGAACTCGGCCTCCAGCCGATTGCCGATCAACTTGAGCGACTTGCTGAAACCCGTCGCCGGCGGACCGTAACCGCCCATCCTGATCTGGATAGGCTGGACTTTGTTAGTTGATGGCATTTTTCACGTCCTGAAACCGATAGATCCGCGCTGCAATGCAGCTTATCTGGCCAACCAATAGAAGTGAATTGCCCAAGAAGATCGGCTATCGTTCATCAACGTCCCAACCGAAGGACCGACCATCATGAACAAGCCGACAAACCCTGCCGCGATCAAATCCGCCGAGGTCTCACAGGAAGAATGGGCAGCGCGATGCGATCTCGCCGCCGTCTATCGTCTGCTCGCACACTATGGCTGGGACGACGTGATTTATAACCACTCGTCGATGCGTGTTCCGGGTGAGCCGCGCATGTTCCTGATGAAGCGTCACGAGCTTCTCTACACCGAGGTGACCGCGGGCAATCTGGTCAAGGTCAACATGGACGAAGACCTGGACGAAAAATCCGGCGTCAATCGGCCCGGATTTACATTGCACGGCGGGGTCCTTTCGGCGCGCGGCGATGTCAATTGCGCCGTGCATGTCCACACCAATAACGGCATGGCGATCGGCGCGCTGCCGCACGGCCTGCGCATGTTGTCGCAGCAGGCCATCCGCTTCTATCAGCGCATCGGCTATCACGCCTATGAAGGCATCACCGAAGACTTCGCGGAGCGCAGCCGGATCAATGCCGACCTCGGCGGCAATCGCGCGATGATTCTCAACCATCATGGCTTATTGACCGTCGGCAAGACCCCGCGGGAAGCTTTCGTCTTGATGAAAACGCTGATCGACGCCATCGACATTCAGCTGACGCTTGAAGCGGCCAGGACGGAGCCCGTCGAAATCCCCGCCGCGATCTGCGCCAAGACCGCAGCGCAATACGAACATCACGATTCCGGTCGCGGCAACGCCGACTGGTCGGCCTATCTCCGCATCCTCGACAAGATCGACACGAGCTACCGCAACTGACGCGGATAAAATCATCCAGCCGCACCGGTTAGCGACGATGTCATCGCACTGTCGCCAAAGCCGTCCTGTAAAATAATCATTCGGCGCGCCATCGTCGATGCCGCGACCGTCGGGTCGCTGCGCTTGCGCTGCCTACCAAAGCGGACTAACTTTTCGCTGGTTCCAAATTGGAACTGCAAAAGAACGGACAAGGTCAATAAGACAGCTCAAACAGTCGCAATTAAATCAAACAAAACGAACTGGAGGGACACCCATGGCTGGCGAACGCCTGACTCTTTGGACAAGCGCGACCGCAGCGGTTGCGACCTTGGGCGCGGTCGCGGTGGCCTCCTTCGTGATCTGGACCGTAACGGCGAAGGAACGCGCCCAGTTCACCAATCAGGTTGCGGCTCTTAACGCCCAGGTCGGCGCGCTCAACGACAAGGTCGAGAAGACCAATGTCACCGTCGCCGATATCAAGAAGCTGGCCTCGCTGGCCGACACCACCAAGGCGCTTGACCGGCTGAACGCTCAAATCAAGACGGCCAACGATCGGCTCGGCACCATCCAGAAGGACGCCTCGCTTGACAGCGTCCGTACGACGTTGACCGATCTCTCCGGCAAGATCGCCGCTATCAACACGACAATTGATACGATCAAGACCGGACAGGCCAGCGCTGCGAAAGCCGCGGCAACGAAGCCGAACGGCGGACAGGCCGAACCGGAAATGATCGTCGTCTATGTGCCGCCGGCGACGGCGGCCACCGCCGCGACAAATGCGCCGGAGACGACCGGCGGCATTCCGGCGGCGCCGCTCAGCGTGCGCTTCGACAAGATCGGCAGCACCAGCGCCGGCGATCAGGCCAACGCACTAATCGGCAATCTCAAGCGGATCGTCAAAGACCGTCACGGCTGCACGATCTCGGTCGCAGGCTACGCCGACACGCTCGGCAGCGACGCCGTCAACCTCGATGTTTCACGCGAGCGCGCCGAAGCCGTGGCATCGAAATTGCGCGCGGCCTTCGCCGGACAGAATGTGGCGATCAAGAAGGTCGCCTGGGGCGAACGGCAATTGAAGGTCTGGACACCCGACGGCAAGAGCGAGAAGGCCAACCGCCGCGTCGACATCAGCATCGACTGCAAGGGCTGACGAAGCGCGGCCCGTTCGTTCCCGCGCAAACGGGGCCGCGATCATTCGATCGCACCCCGCGTTGCCGCCACGAACTTCTGTCGTTGCGGCAACGATCTGATTCCGGACTAACGCCAGACGAACGAGCTCACCGCCCGTTGCGCCGGCCCTCGCCCGGTCCCCATTGCCAGAAATCGCCGCCTTCCTCGCGCATGAATTTGGCCAGCACCATCATGTGAACTTCCGACGCGCCATCGACCAGCTTGGCCGACCGCGCATAGCGATAAATCCATTCGACCACGGTGTCTTTGGAATAACCGCGCGCGCCCTGCAACTGGATCGCGACATCGGCGGCCCGGTGCAGCGTTTCGGCGACATGGACCTTGGCCATCGACACTTCCTTGCGGGCGCGCCCGCCCTGATCGAGCATCCACGCCGCGTGCATGGTGAGCAAGCGCGCGATCTGGATCTGCTGGCCGATCTCGCCCAGCTTCATCTGCACGCTCTCGCGGTCGGCGAGCTTGATGCCGAAGCCCTCGCGGTCCTTCACATAATCCTGGGCGATCTCCATGCAGCGCTTGGCCCAACCGGTCCAGCGCATGCAATGGGTCAGCCGCGCCGGTCCAAGCCGGACCTGCATCAACCGCAGGCCCTCGCCTTCGCCAAGCAGCACATTCTCTTCCGGCACTTCGAGGCCATCGAATTCCAGCTCGCAATGGCCGCCATGTTCCTCCGGTCCCAGGATCGGAATGCGCCGCACAATCCGCCAGCCCGGCTGATCCTTGTGAAAGAGAAAAGCGGTGAGGCCCTTGCGTTTGTCATCCGAGGTGCGCGCCATCAATATGAAATGCGACGCGCCGTCCGCGCCGGTGATGAACCATTTGCGGCCGTGGATGACGTATTTGCCGCCCTTCTTCTCGGCGCGGGTGCGGATCATGGTCGGGTCCGAACCGCCGCCGGGGGACGGCTCCGTCATCGCGAAGGCCGACCGCACTTTTCCGGCGACGATCGGCGCCAGCCATTGATCCTTCTGGGCCTTGGTTCCGACCAGCCGCAACATGTTCATGTTGCCATCGTCCGGCGCCATGCAGTTGATGGCGAGCGGCCCGAACAACGAACGTGCCGCCTCCTCGTAGATCGCGGCCCAGGCGACCATCGGCAATTCCATGCCGCCATATTCCTTCGGGCTCTGCGGCGCCCAGAGGCCGGCGGCGCGCGCCTTGACCCGAACCGGCTCGAGCCGGTCATGCGGAATGTTCTCGTAGTCGGCGAAATTGGCCGGGTCTTTCTCCAGCGGTAAAACATGTTCGTCGACAAAGGCGCGAACCTTGAGCCGAAGCTCTTCGATGTCGGGAGAGAGCGAGAAGTCCATGGTTAGTCCCCTATCCCTTGATCTGCACGACCTGACCGCCATCGACGACGATGGTCGCGCCGGTGATATAACGGCCGGCGTCGGAGGCCAGCAACAACAGCGCGCCATCGAGATCGCCGGCCTGCCCGAAGCGGCCCATCGGAATGTCGCGCTTCATCGCCTGGCCGGCATCGCTGTTGAGATAGTCGTCGTTGATCGCGGTCACGAACCAGCCCGGCGCGATCGCATTGACCCGCACGCCCTTGAAAGCAAGTTCGATCGACAGCGCCTTGGTGGCCTGAATCACGGCGGCTTTCGCCACCGAATAGGCCGCCGTGCCCTTGGCGACATTCAAGCCAAGAACCGACGCGATATTGACGATCGAACCGGCCTGTTTGGCGGCCAGCATCCGGCGCGCGCCTTCCTGCGCCCAGTAGAACAGCGCGTCGAGATCGGTCGACAGGACGCGACGCCATTCGGCGACATCGACCTCGGTGGCGCGCAACGGTTGCTGCGCCACGCCCGCGTTGTTGACCAGGATGGTCACCGTGCCGAAAGCGGCCTCGGCTTCGTTGAAAGCCCGCGCCATGTCGGCGCCGCTGTTGACGTCGGCTTCGATGGCGATGGCTTTAGCGCCGGCTTTTTCCAGTTCGGCCTTGAACTCCGCCAGCCGGTCGGTGCGCCGCGCGACCAATGCGACCGCCGCGCCGTTATCGGCGAGCGCCCGGGAAAATTGCTGGCCCAGCCCGCTGGACGCGCCGGTGACCAGCGCCACGCGGCCGGCCAGGTTGAACATCTCGGCTGCTTGCATTCTTGTTGCCTCCCTTACAGCCCATAAAACGCATGCGGGAGGGCGGTGGCAAGTCCCGGCACGAACCACAGCACCGCGATCGCCACAATCTGAATCAGCACGAACGGAATTATACCGACATAAATATGCCGGGTGGTGATGTCCGGTGGCGCGACGCCGCGCAGATAAAACAGCGTCGGTCCGAGCGGCGGATGCATGTAGGAGGTCTGCAGGTTCAGCGCCATCATGATGCCGAGCCAGACCGGATCGACGCCGGGCATCTTCAGCAGCGCCGGGGCGACGATCGGCACCACCACGAAGACGATCTCGAAGGCGTCCATCACGAAGCCGAGCAGAAAGATCGTCAGCATCACCGCCAGCAGGGCGCCGTCGACGCCGCCCGGCAGATTGCCCAGCGCGCGTTGCACCAGATCGTCGCCGCCGAGCGCACGAAACACCAGACTGAATAATGTTGCGCCGATCAGGATGAGGAAGATCATGCTGGTGATCTGCGCGGTCTTGTCGACCACGGGTCGGAGCAATTCGGTCAAGGACGCCTTGCGCGCCGCCAGCAGCATCGCCCCGACCGCGCCGACCGAGGCCGCTTCGGTTGGCGTCGCAACGCCCAGCAGGATCGAGCCGAGCACGGCAGCGATCAGGACGACCGGCGCCAGCAGGGCTTCCAGCACGCCGCCTTGCTGCGCCGCATCGGGCGCTTCGAGGGCCGGGCTGCGTGCCGGCTGCAGCCAGGCGACCGCGATCAGATAGCCCAGATACAATACGACCAGCAAAAAACCCGGCATGATCGCGCCGGCAAACAGGTCGCTGACGGAAATGACGTTGGGCGCGAAGTTGCCCTGCGCCAGTTGCGCCGCCTGGAAGGCGTTATTGAGTTGATCGCCGAGCACCACCAGTACCGTCGATGGCGGCACGATCTGCGCAAGCGTCGCCGAGGCCGCCACCGTGCCGGCCGCCAGACGCGGGTCGTAGCCATGCCGAGTCATCGCCGGCAGCATGATCAGGCCCATCGTCACCGCGGTCGCGCCGACGATCCCGGTCGAGGCCGCCAGCAACGCGCCAACCAGCACGACCGAGTATCCCAGCCCGCCGCGCAACCTGCCGAACAGCCGCGCCATCCGCTCCAGCAGGTTCTCCGCAATCTGCGACTTCTCAAGCATCACACCCATGAAAATAAAAAGCGGGATCGCCAACAAAGCCTCATTGGTCATCACACCAAATATTCTTTGTGGGAGGGCGCCGAGGATCGAAAAATTCATCAGGCCAAGTGCGTAACCAGCAGCAGCAGAAGCGAGCGAAACGCCGCCCAGCGTCAAGGCCACCGGATAGCCGGCCATCAGGGCCGCGACCGCAGCGACCACCATCGCGACGGAAAAAAATTCGGAAACGGTCATCAGCGCGCCTTCGCCCATAAAATTTCCGCGGCGCGGATCGCCTGGGCGAGACCTTGCAATGCCAGCAACAGCGCAAACAGCGGAATAAGCGTCTTCAGCAGAAACAGCAGCGGCAACCCGCTCGCTTCCTGCGATCGTTCCAGCACCGCCCAGGAACGGGCGGCATAGGGCACCGACAGCCACAGCAGGGTCAGCATGAACGGCAACAGCAACGCCAGGCTGCCGACAAGATCGATCCAGGCCCGGCTACGCGGCGCGGCGTCGGCGTAAAATACGTCGACCCGGACATGGCCGCCGGCCCGCAAGGTCCAGGCCGCCGCCCCGAGAAACAACGTGGCATGAGCATAAATCACAGTCTCGCTCAGCCAAATCGAGCCGAAATCGAAGACATAGCGCGCCAGCACCAGCGCAAACTGCAAAAGGACGATAACCAGCGCCAACCAGGCGACGGCCCGGCCGATGGCGGCATTAAGCCGGTCAATATTGTCGGCCAGACGATGCATGGATCGATGATGACACACTGGGGCCTTCTCCGCTAAATAGCGTCCATGGCCGAACCAGTAGCAGCCCCCAGACCCGACGACGAAGAATTCCTGCGCCGCGCCTTCGACATGGCGGAACTGGCCTATGAGAACGGCAACCACCCGTTCGGCGCAATTCTGGTCGACCAGGACGGCGAAGTCCTGCTCGAGGCCGAAAACGGCTACCTGCCGGACGGCGACATGACAGCGCATGCCGAACGGCTGATCGCGACCGCCGCCTCGAAAACCTTCGAGCCGGAAGAACTGGCGGAATGCACGCTGTATTCGTCGGCGGAACCCTGCGCGATGTGCGCCGGCGCGATTTATTGGGCTGGCATCGGCCGGGTGGTCTACGGCCTGTCGGAAGAACGGCTGAAGACCATCACCGGCAATCATCCCGAAAACCCGACTTTGTCGATGCCGTGCCGTACGGTCTTCGCCGCCGGCCAACGCAAGGTCGAGGTGGTCGGTCCCCTGCTCGAGGACGAGGCGGCCGAGCAGCACGAGGGCGTCTGGGATTGAACCCCGCCCCGTCGGCGCTGTCACCCTGAGGCAGTCGCATCAAGTGCGACCCGCGACGGTCGACGGCCCGCCAACCGTCGAAAATCGGCGCGTTGTACCTGTCATCTCAAGATGACGGGATCGGCCAGTTATCTGGATCGCCCGCTTTCACGAATGCCGGCACTGAGTGTACACTCTCGGCCATGGCACACGATCACTCCCACGATCATCACGACCACCACCATCACGACCACGACCATTCCGAACTGTCGGAAACCCAGCTACGCGTGCGCGCGCTGGAGACCGTCTTGACGGAAAAAGGTTACGTCGAGCCGGCGGCGCTCGACGCCATCATTGAAACCTATGAAACCAAGATCGGCCCGCGCAACGGCGCCCGCGTCGTCGCCAAGGCCTGGACCGATCCGTCGTTCAAACAGGCGCTGCTCGCAGACGCCTCAAAGGCGATCGGCACACTGGGGCACGTCAGCCGCGTCGGCGATCACTTGATCGCGGTCGAGAACACGCCGCAACGCCATAATATGGTCGTCTGCACATTGTGCTCCTGTTACCCGTGGGAAATGCTCGGCCTGCCGCCGGTCTGGTACAAGGCCGCGCCCTATCGCTCGCGCGCCGTCAAAGACCCGCGCGGTGTGCTCGACGATTTCGGCGTGACGCTGCCGTCCGACACCGAAATCCGCGTCTGGGACTCAACCGCCGAAACCCGTTTCCTGGTGCTGCCGATGCGGCCCGCCGGTACGGAAGGCTGGAGCGAGGAACAACTGGCGGAAATCGTCACGCGCGATTCAATGATCGGCACCGGATTGCCAGACCCGCAGGTGAAGGTGAAATGAACGGCGTTCACGACATGGGCGGCATGGACGGCTTCGGCAAGGTCGATGCCGAGCCGAACGAGCCGGTGTTTCACCACGACTGGGAAGGTCGGGTGATGGCGATGGTACGCGCGGTCGGCGCCAATGGCGGTCTCAACATCGACGCGCAGCGCTTCGCGCGCGAAATGTTGCCGCCCGAGGTCTATCTCACCAGTTCCTATTATCAGAAATGGTTTCTGGCCTTCGAACGGATGCTGCTCGACCGCAACATGATCGCGGCCGACGAATCCGACGCCGGCCATTCGCTGAAGCCGAGCCCGTCGCTCAAGCGCGGCAAGTTTTCGCTGGCCGACGTGACCCGCGTCGAAACGCGCGGCAGCTTTGCGCGCGAAACGCAATCGTCGCCGGTTTTCAAGCCTGGCGACCGGGTGCGGACCAGGAACATCAATCCCGTCACGCATACACGGCTGCCGCGCTATGCCCGGGACAAAGTCGGCGTCATCGAACGTATCAACGGCTGCCACGTCTTTCCCGACACCAATGCGCACGACAAGGGCGAGAACCCGCAGTGGCTTTATACGCTGGTGTTCGAGGGTCGCGAATTATGGGGCGATGACGCTGACCCATCCTTGAAAGTCTCGATCGAAGCCTTCGAACCTTATCTGGAGCCCCTGTAAGCCGCAGTCGCCGGCCCGGCCCGGCCCGGCGAAAACACGGACAACGGCAATTAGCGTCATGACATCGATATCGCCATCCGCCGCCCACCGCGCCACGCGGGAAGTACCCGGCATTCCGCAAGATCAGGACGGGCCTGTGTTTCGCGAGCCCTGGGAGGCGCAGGCCTTCGCCATGACCCTCGCCCTGCATGAACGTGGCGTGTTCACCTGGCCGGAATGGGCCGCCGCGCTTGCGTCGGAAATCAAACGCGCGCAAGCCGCCGGCGATCCGGACACCGGCGAGACCTATTATTCACACTGGCTGGCCGCACTGGAAAGGATCGTCGCGGATAAAGGCGTTACGACCGAGGACACCTTGCATCGCTACCGCGATGCCTGGGACCGTGCCTGCGATCGAACGCCGCATGGCCAGCCAATCGAGTTGCAGCCGGAAGATTTCGCCTAAGCCGTCATCCTTCGAGGCTCGCTACGCTCGCACCTCAGGATGACGGAAATCACACTCCGATCATCCGCTCGCTCACCATATAACCGGTCAGCAGCAAGACGCCGAACACGACGATGACCGCGGCGGCGGCCGTCTCCAGCCCCCGCAGCAACAACAGGCCCTTGCCGGGCGTTGCTTTCGCCAATCGTCCGGCCAGACCGCGCGCGGCAACAGCCAATGTCGCGATCGCGGAAACGGTGATCGCGGTGCCCAGACCCATGACAAAGGTCGAGGCGACCCCGATCCAGAACAAGCCCTGCGCCAGCGCGAAAACCAGAACGATGATCGCGCCCGAACAGGGCCGCAATCCAACGGCAACCACCGCGCCAAGGCCGCGCCGCAGCCAATGCCGGCCAGTCAGTTCGGCCGGCTCCGGCGCATGAGCATGGCCCCAGGCATGACCTTCGTCATCGTGATCATGATCGTGGGGCGTGTGATCGTGCGCGCCGGCATCGGCGTGAGCGTGATGATGATCGTGGGCGTGATCGTGACCATGGGAATGATCGTGGGCGTGATGATGCGCATGATCATGGTGCGACGCGTCATCGGCCGGCGGCCGCAGCATTTTCAGCAACGCGCGGCCCTTCACCCACAACAGCCGCAGGCCGATCAGGATAATCAGGCCGTAACCGACCATCTCGACGACCCGCACCGTCATGCCCATCGCCTTCGAGGTCGCGTTGAGCATCACCGCGGCAATCGCGACGATAACCACCGCCGTGACGGCCTGCATGACCGCGGCGGCGAAGGACAGCACCAGCCCGCGCTTCCAGGTCTCGTCATTGGCGACCAGATAAGACGAGATCACCGCCTTGCCGTGACCGGGACCGGCGGCGTGAAAAATCCCGTAAGCGAATGAAATGCCGAGCAACGTCCAGGCGGCAGAACCGTCGGCCTTGGCGGCGCGGATCGCGCCCGACAGCATGCGATAAAACTGCGCCTGCTGATACAACACCCAGCCGGTGAAACCGCCGATGTCGGCCGAACCCGACACTCCACCGCCACCGACGCCAAACGGACCGGCCGTCGCCGCATCGATAGCCCCGGCAACCAGGAGAATAAGAACGATCAGCAGGATGCATTGCATCAGCGGCGAACGCCGGGCGAGCCAGGTCATCGTCAATATATCCCCGAATAACCCCGATAAGACCGCGCCGTGCCGATCGCGATTGAGACACTCAGATTACGGACAATGCACCAGAATCTTGTTGGCGAAGTTCGCGCCCCAAGCCATCGTCGTATTGGTCTGATCGGCGGGAATATTGCTGAGCGCCTTGCCTTCGGCATAGGTCATCTCGCGCGGCAGTTCGACATCGAGCTTGCAGCCTGACGGTGCGCCGACGAGCCGCACCGGCTTGTCATCGCCCTTCGGCTTGGCGAACGAGAAATCGACGAAAATCGTCGGATCGTAGATCTCGACCTTGAAATCCTTGGCCGCGACCGGCGTCTCGAGCGGTATCGTGAAGTGCAAGGTCAGCACCTGATTGTTATAATCGAGATAATAATCCGGCAACGGATCGGTCATCTTGATTTTCTTGCCGTCGGCCGTCGCATAGGTGAAGTACTCGTATTCCTTCAGCGACTCGACATTGACCTTGGCCAGCGGCTCCAGTTCCTCGCGGGTGAACTGGCCCTTGACCTTGCCTTCATAACCCTGGGTCGCGAAGGCCGAGAACATGTCGTCGAACGACCAGTCATGGCGCACACCGGTGACACGACCGTCCGGCGCGTAAAGCACCTGCGAGTGCATGGTGACCCAGACATGCGGGTGCGCCTGGGCGGGCGCGGAGAAACCGGCCATCGCAAACAGGCCGGCCGCCAGCGCCGCCGCCCACCAGTTCAAACGGTTGATCGTCATGACACGCCTGTTTCTACGGATTCGGCCGGACGTTTAGCACACTTCGCGGCGGAACGGAGGCGAACCGCGGGGTCCGTCAGCCGTGACCGAGGCAGGCATCGTGCGGCTTCAAGACGCAGTGATTGGCCTCATCCACCTCAATTTGCACGGTGGTATGGCAAATATCGAAGCGAGTTTGCAGGTCGCCGGCGACCTGCTGGAGAAAGCCGTCGCCCGGATGGCCGGCCGGCATCACCAGATGACAGGTCAATGCATTCTCGGTCGTGCTCATCGCCCAGATATGCAGGTCGTGCAGGCCGGCAACCTGAGGCAACGCCTCGAAATAACGCCGCACCTCCGCCGGGTCGATGTCGCGCGGCGCGGCGTTGAGCGCCAGCCGCAGCGAGTCGCGCAGCAGCCGCCAGGTGCCGAAAAGGATGACCACCGAGATCAACAGGCTGACCGCGGGGTCAAGCCACTGCCAGCCGGTCAGCATGATGCCGAAGGCGGCGACGATCACCGCCACGGACACGCCGGCATCGGCCAGCATATGCAGGAAAGCACCGTGCATATTGAGGTCGCCTTTGCTGCCGCGACTTAACAGCCAGGCCGAGACGCCATTGATGACGACCGCGATGGCGGCGACGACAATCACCGGACCAGTGGCGATCGGCTCCGGCGTCATCAGCCGTTGCACCGCCTCGTAGACGATGATCGCGGTGGCGGCGAGCAGGATCAGGCCGTTGGCCATCGCCGACAGGATCGAGGCCGCGCGCATCCGATAGGTAAAGCGCGAGCTTGGCCGCCAGTCGGCAATGGCGAAGGCGAGCCACGCGATCACCAGGCCCATAACGTCGCCGAAATTGTGGCCGGCGTCGGCCAGGAGCGCGAGCGAATTGGTATAGAGCCCGTAAACAACCTGCGCGACGACGAGCGCGACGTTAAGTCCGGTCGCGATCGCAAACGTACGGCCGAAACTGGTCGGCGCGTGCGAATGGCCGAGGCCGTGCGCATGATCGTAATGGTGATGATGGTCGTGGCTGCCGTGCATGCCGGCAACCTAATCCGATGGAAAATGAATACTAGAACACTCTACCCGTCATCCTGAGGCGGCCGCGCCATACGCGCGCGCCTCAGGGTGACGGACTAGACCCCGGCCGCGCCGCCGTCGGCACGCGGGTCGTGGCCGGCTTCCAGCGTGCCGTTCGCATGCAGGATCGCCGCGCCGGCATGGCCCATGGTGTCGGAGTAATCTTCATCGAGCACCGCGACGTCGTGCCCCGCCGACATCAGCCGGTCGATCAGGTTGCCGTCGAACCGCGCCTCCAGCCGAAGGTTGGTCTGGTTCGAACCCCAGGTGCGGCCGAGCAGCCAGCGCGGCGCATCGAGCGCCTTATCGAGCGGCTGGCGATAGGTGACGTGGCGCGTAAATACCGCCGCCTGGCTTTGCGGCTGGCCCTCGCCGCCCATGGTGCCGTAGGCCATGACGCGGCCATCCTTGAGGACGGCGAGCGCCGGATTGAGCGTGTGGAACGGCCGGCGACCGGGTTCCAGCGCGTTCAGCGCCTTGGGATCGAGCGAGAAGCTCGAGCCGCGATTCTGCATCAGCACGCCGGTTGCCGGCAGCACGCAACCGGAGCCGAACTCCCAATAGATCGACTGGATATAGGACACCACCAGACCGCTGGCGTCGGCCGCGCCCATCCAGATGGTGTCGCCGCGCGCTTGGCGGTCCGGCCAGGGCGCGGCCCGGCGCGCGTCGATCTTGCGCGCTTCGCCATCGAGGAAACTCGCGGCAAGAAATTGCACCAGCGGACCGTCGACCCGATCCGGATCGGTGATGACGCGGTCGCGCACCAGGAAGGCGCGCTTGGTCGCTTCGACCAGACCATGAATGTGATCGAAGCTTTCGGCCGGCGCGGCCTTCAGCCGGTCGAACAGCGCCAGAATGATCAGCGAGGCCAGACCTTGCGTCGGCGCCGGCGTATTATAGAGCGTGCCGGCGCTTACAGCGACGCCGAGCGGCTCGGCGATGCGGGCGTCGTATTTCTCCAGGTCGGCGCGCGTCACCGGCGAACCGATCCGCTCGAGATCGGCGGCGATCTCGCGGCCGACATCGCCGCGATAGAAATCCGGCAGGCCGGCCTTGGCGAGATGCTCGAGGGTCGCGGCCAGAGCCGTCTGTTTCAGGACAGCGCCTTCGTCGGGCGCCTTGCCATCGACCAGAAAAGCCGCCGCGAAGCCCGGCACTTTCTCAAGTTCGGCGAATTTGTCGCGGGTCAGCGCCGCCTGGCTGCGCGCCACGGTGTAGCCCTCGCGGGCGCGGCGGATCGCGGCGGCGAGGAGGATATCCAGCGGCAACCGGCCGCGATGAACCCGCGCGGCCTCCAGAGCCTTTTGCCAGCCCGCGACCGCGCCCGGCACCGTCAGTGCGGCGAGCGGACCGCGCGCCGGCATCTCGTAGTGGCCGGCATCGCGATAAAATCGCGGCGTCGCTTTGGCGCCGGCAATGCCCGCGCCCATGATCGCACGCACCTTGCCATGCGGCTCGCGAACCAGCCAGAAGCCGTCGCCGCCGATGTGGTTCATATGCGGATAGACGGCGGCGATCGATGCCGCCATCGCCAGCATCGCCTCGATGGCGTTGCCGCCTTCTTCGAGAATGGCGCGGCCGTCCTCGACGGCGGCCGCATGTGGCGCGCAGACGACGCCACGGCGATGACCGGCGGTGTGCAGGTTCATGCCGGCACGGCGTCGTTAAGGCCGCGCTTCTTCAACAGCGCGTCGACCGACGGCAGCTTGCCGCGGAAGGCCTTATAGGCCTCGCCCGGATCGCGCAGATTGCCGGCGCTATAGATGAAATCGTGCAGCCGCCGGGCGGTCGCCGGATCGAAGGCGTCGCCGGTTTCCTCGAAGGCCTGGAAGGCGTCGGCGTCGAGCACCTCGGACCACATATAAGAGTAATAGCCGGCCGCATAACCGCCGCCGGAGAACAGATGCTGGAAATGCGGCAGACGATGCCGCATCACGATCTCCGATGGCATCGCGATCGCCGCCAGCCGGTCGCGCTCGAATTGCGTGACATCGAGCGCGCCCGCGTCAGGCAGCGCGTGAATGTCGAGATCGACCAGCGCGCAGGCCGTGTATTCGACGGTGGCAAAACCCTGACCGTAAGTGCGCGTCGCCAGGATCTTGTCGAGCAGCGCCTTCGGCATCGGCTCGCCGGTCCTGGCGTGGCGGGCATAGGTCCGCAAGATATCGGGCACCTCCAGCCAGTGTTCGTAAAGCTGCGACGGCAATTCGACGAAATCGCTCGACACCGACGTGCCGGACAGCAACGGATAGGTCACGTTCGACAGCAACCCGTGCAGGCCATGGCCGAATTCGTGGAACAGCGTGCGGGCGTCATCGAAGGACAACAGCGCCGGTTCGCCCGGGGCGGGCTTGGAAAAATTACAGACGTTGAGAATGATCGGCCGGACATCGCCGGACAGTTTCTGCTGGTCGCGCAGCGAAGTCATCCAGGCGCCGGAATGCTTGGAGCCGCGCGCGTAATAATCACCGATGAACAGACCGACATGCCGGCCTTCCGCGTCGGTTACATCCCAGGCGCGCGCGTCGGGATGATAGAGCGACACGGTCACCGGCTTGAAATTCAGACCGAATAGACGATGCGCGGTCTCGAAGGCCGCCTCGATCATCTTGTCGAGCTGGAAGTAGGGCTTGATCTCGCTTTCATCCAGATCGAATTTCGCCTTGCGCAGCTTCTCGGCGTAATAGCGCCAGTCATGCGGCGCGAGCGCGAAGTTGCCGCCCTCCTGCGCGATCATCGCTTGCAAGGCGTCGCGTTCGGCGCCGGCCTTGGCGCGGGCGCGCGACCAGACCTCATCGAGCAGATGACGCGCGGCCTGCGGCGTCTTGGCCATCTGATCGTCGAGCCGGTAGTCGGCGTAAGTGGCAAAACCCGACAGCCGGGCCCGCTCGCCGCGCAACGCCACCGTCTCGGCGATCACCGCGCGATTGTCGGTCGCGCCACCGTTCTCGCCACGCTTGATCCAGGCCTGAAACACCTTCTCGCGCAGATCGCGCCGCGACGAGAATTGCAGGAAACCCTCGCAGGACGAGCGCGCCAGCGTGATCGCATATCGGCCCTTATGGCCGCGCTCTTCCGCCGCGGCAGCGGCCGCAGCGCGGGCAAAATCCGGCAGACCGGCAAGATCGTCTTCATCCAGAATGAGGGCATAGGACTTCTCGTCCGCCAGCACGTTCTGGCCGAACTGGGTGCCGAGACTGGCCAGCCGTTCATTGATCGCGGCGAGCCTGTCTTGCGCAGCCTGATCGAGCGCGCCGCCGGCGCGAACGAAGCGCGTGTTATAACGCTCCAATAGCCGCGCCTGTTCGTCATTCAGGCCCAGCGCGGCACGCCGCGCATAAAGATCGGCGATGCGCGCGTAAAGCTTGCGGTCGAGATACATCGCGTTGGAATGACGCGCCAGCAGCGGCGAGATATCGCGCTCGATGGCTTCGATCTCATCGCCGGTATCGGCACCGGCTTTGACAAAAAACACGTTGGCGACCTTGTCGAGAACGCGGCCACTGCGCTCCAGCGCGACGATGGTATTCTCGAAACTTGGCGGCGCGGGGTCGGCGGCGATGGCGTCCAGCTCGGCGCGGTGCGCCGCCAGGGCCCGATCGAAAGCCGGCCGGAAATGTTCCGGCTTGAGCAAAGCAAAAGGCGGCAAGCCGAATTCGCCGGTCCATTCGGTCAGGAGGGGATTGGGAGCGCCGGTCGCGGAAGAGGTCTGGGTCATGAACCTTATCTACGGTTCCGACCCGCAAGGCGCAACGCCAACCTGAAAGCGAAAAATTATCCCGAAAAAGAAAAGACCTCCCAAGCGCGAAAAGACCTCGGCCCCGGGGGGAAAGCCGAGGTCTTTTGCCAACCGGGGCGGCCAGCGGCCCCCGGTCAACTTTCGTTAGACCGATCAGGCCGCCTTGGCGTTGATACCGCGCTCGGCCAGACTCGAGAGCTTGGTATCGGCCGCCTTTTCGTCCTTGAGGTTCTGTTCCAGCAGGCTGGCGCAATCGGCGCGGCCAAGCTGTCGGGCCCAGGCGATCAAGGTGCCGTAACGGGTCATCTCGTAATGTTCGACCGCCTGTGCCGCCGCGATCAGGGCGGCGTCGAGCACGGCCTTGTCTTCCACCTCGCCGGCGATTTCGTCGGCCTCCTCGAGAATGCCGTCGATCGCCGGGCAATTGACACCCTCGGCCTTGACGCCATGCAGCTTGAACACCTGCTCGAGCCGCGCGATGTGGTTCTTGGTCTCGCCGAGATGCGACTGGAAGCCCTGCTTCAGGCTGCTGTCGGTTGCCTTCTTGACCATGTCAGGCAGCGATTTCACGATCTGATGTTCGGCGTAATAGATGTCCTTGAGCGTATGAACGAACAGATCGTTCATCGTTTTGATGTCCTTGCTGAACAGGCCCATGGAACTTCTCCTGATGTGATATGTGAACACGATGCCGCCGGCATCGATTGCACTACCAATGCATCACGGCGCGAGCCGTTCCTGTTCCATCGGTCTTTTAAGACTGACGCTTGATCAAGACTTTCAAACAAGAAAGCCGGCAAAGCGCTTCACTATGTCTTTTTTATAAATTCAAGTTCACGACAGGGCTGCGGAACCGGTGGTTCAGCCGCGCAACGCCCGCAGCGCATTGAAGATCACCGCCACATCGATGACCTCCTGCAATAGCGCGCCTTCAACCGGCCGCAATTGACCGAGTGCAGCGACCACCATGGCAATCGCCGACAGTCCGATGCCGACAACCACGCTCTGCAAGGCGATACGACGCGAACGGCGCGCGATCTGAACGGCCGGGAGCACATGGTCGAGCCGATCGACCAGCAAGACAACATCGGCCGCCTCGGCGCTCGCCGCCGCGCCTTTGGCGCCCATCGCCAGACCGATATCGGCGGCGGCCAGCGCCGGCGCGTCATTGACGCCGTCTCCGATCATCATCACCGGACCGTTCTTGCGTTCCGACAGCACCACCAGGATTTTCTGGTCCGGCGTCAGTTCCGCCCGCACCAGATCGATCGACAGGCCGGCGGCGATGAAGGTCGCGACCTCCGCGCGGTCGCCGGTCGCCAGCACGACGCGCTCGATGCCAATCCGGCGCAACGCGCGCAACAGTTCCTCGGTGCCGGCGCGCAGTTCGTCGGCCAGCGTCAGAAGGCCGACCAGTTTGCCGTCGACCGCCACCGCGACCGCAAGAGCCCCGGGCGGACGCCCTCTCGACAGCGCCGCGAAGCCGTCACTGCCGAGCCTGCCGGTAATGAAGGACGGACCGCCGACCATCACGTGATGGCCGTCGACCAATCCTGCGATACCCTCGCCGGCGGTCTCCACGACCTCGGTCGGGATCGGCAGCCGGAGACCCTGGTCCCGCGCGGCCTCGACAATCGTCTGGGCAATGATGTGCTTGGAGGCCTGGTCGAGCGACGCCGCCAGCCGCAGGACTTCCGCTTCGGCAATACCGTCGGCGACCTTCGTGGCGACGATCCGGGCATGACCGACGGTCAGGGTGCCGGTCTTGTCGACGACCAGCACCTTGATCCGCGCCAGCATCTCGATGGCACGGCCGCCCTTGATCAGAATGCCGAGCTTGGCGGCGCGTGACAGACCGGCGACGATCGCCACCGGCACCGCCAGAATGAGCGGACAAGGCGTCGCCACCACCAGCACTGCCACCGCCCGGGCCGGATCGCCGGTGAGCCACCACGCCGCACCAGCCAGCGCCACCGTCGCGACCAGAAAGACAATCGCAAATCTGTCGGCCATCCGCGACATCGGCGCCCGCGACCGCTGCGCCGCTTCGACCAGCCGGACCACGCCGGCATAGGTACTCTGGGCCGCCGGGCGCGCCGCCAGCAGATCAAAGGCCTCGCCGGCATTCGTCGAGCCGCTCAGGACCGGCTGACCGGCATTGAGCCTGACCGGCATCGCCTCCCCGGTGAGCGCGGACTGATCAAGGATGGCGACTCCGGATATGATATTGCCATCGACCGGCACGACGTCGCCTTGCCGGATCAATAGCCGATCATCGGGCATGACGACGTCGAGCGGGACCTCCTCGAGCTGGCCGTCGCGATGGCGCATCACCGTCCGCGGCACCCGCGACAGCAGCGCCGTCATCTCACGGCGCGCCGCGCGTTCGGCAAAAGCTTCGAGAAACTGGCCACCCGCATACATCAAGGCGACGATGGCGGCGGCCAGGCTTTCGCCGACGGCGAGCGCCGCGCTCATCGACAAGGCCGCCACAATGTCCAGCCCGACATCGCCACGCCGCAGGCTGACGACAATGTCGACGATCAGTGCCGTCAGCACCGGCAGCGTCACCGCGATCCAGATCGGTCCGGCCCATGCGGCAAGACCGCCGAACCGGGCGGCCAGGCCCACGACCAGACCGGCCGCCACCAAGGCCGCCAGGAAACGCCGGGCCAATGTTCGTGCGCTCTGTGCCGTCATCCGATCACATTTAGCGGCCCCAGCCGGCGCCGCCATGACCAGGATCAATTCGCGTTATCAAAGCCTTGCGGCGACTTGCCGCGAATTGCCGCGACGCCGCCGCGGGGCTTGCCTGATCGGCCGGATTCGGGTTGATTGCGGCCATCTTACAGGAGGCCCGCATGGCCACGCAGAACCGTCGCATCGTCTGGCTCAACGTCATCACCGTCATCAGCGCCACCATCCTGATCGGCGCCGAGGTGTTCGGCGGCGCCTTTGCGCTGTCCTGGGCGATCGCCACATTGAACCCGGACCTGATCGGCACGATCGGCCGGCGCATCCTCGACGGCATCTTCATGCTCTGCGGCCTGTTCATCATGGTGCAGTTCGTGCGCTTCGCGCACCGCATCGAGCCGTTCACCGCGCGCCGCTGACGCGACGCAGCGGGAGTTCTGAAAAAAGTTAAGGAAGATTTGGCGCGCGGCGGGCTGAATCGTACTAATTCCCTTGCATCGCCCCAAAAATTTGTTATTTCACTCTTGCCCAATTTCGCACGTGCCTGTGGTCGTGTGTCAATCGGTAGGTAGCGGGACAAGAGGCCCGCCAGCCGCCTGAGGTCAGCGAGCTTCTCTCACGGCTCTCAAGAGCCCCTAGAGAGAGTAAGTAGCCTCAAGTTTTCTGATTGGCAGCCGGAGGCGAAACCGGCGCACTCTGCTCTCCGCAGGGGACGCGACTTAAAGCAACGACGGAGCGGGCTTCTTTGGTCTCTGCTGGCCTTCCACCGCCAGCGACGGGTTACCGATGAGGCTTGTCCATCTTTGCCAACAGTGAGGCGGGGTCTCCCCTCCAATCTCAAGGCAGCACCTAGCGGTTAAGAGCTGACGGCACGGCTGCGTCCCCATCGCGCACCTGCCCAAGGTTCCGACCACCGCGAGATCGAGCGGCTAGAGCCGTTCCTTGAGCCTGGGAGTTTGCGCCAATGACCGAGCGCATCCGTGAGTTTCTGCGCGACCGCCGCGAGCGTGGCATCGACGAAGGCCCCGTGCTGGTCGTCGACCTGGACGTGGTCAAGGACAACTACACGACCTTCGCCAAGGCTTTGCCGGACACGCGCGTATTCTACGCCGTGAAGGCGAACCCGGCGCCGGAAGTGCTGAAGCTGCTGGCCAGCCTCGGCTCGTGCTTCGACACCGCCTCGGTCCAGGAGATCGAGATGGCGCTCGCAGCCGGCGCCACGCCCGACCGCGTCTCGTTCGGCAACACGATCAAGAAGGAACGCGATATCGCGCGCGCCTACGCGCTCGGCATCCGCCTCTTCGCGGTCGACTGCCAGGCCGAGGTCGAGAAGGTGGCGCGCGCCGCCCCGGGCTCGAAGGTCTTCTGCCGCATCCTGTCGGACTGCGTCGGCGCCGAATGGCCGCTGTCGCGCAAGTTCGGCTGCGAGCCGGCGATGGCCGTCGACGTGCTGGAGCACGCGCTGCGTCAGGGTCTGGAGCCCTACGGCGTCTCGTTCCATGTCGGGTCGCAGCAGCGCAACCAGCACGCCTGGGACCGCGCGCTGGCGCAGGCTGCCGGCGTGTTCAAGGAATGCGGCGAGCGCGGCATCAACCTGTCGATGGTCAACCTGGGCGGCGGTTTCCCGACCAAGTACCTGAAGAACGTGCCGACGGTGAAAACCTACGGCAACGCCATCTTCAAGGCGCTGCGCAAGCACTTCGGCAACCGCATCCCGGAAACGATCATCGAACCGGGCCGCGGCATGGTCGGCAATGCCGGCATGATCGAGACCGAAGTCGTCCTCGTCTCGAAGAAGAGCGAGGAAGACGACGTGCGCTGGGTCTACCTGGACATCGGCAAGTTCGGCGGGCTCGCCGAGACGATGGACGAGTCGATCCGCTACGCGATCAAGACGCCGCGGGACGGCGACGCGATGACGCCGTGCGTGCTCGCAGGACCCACCTGCGACTCGGCCGACGTGCTGTACGAAAAGCAGCCTTATCCGCTCCCGGTCAGCCTGGAGATCGGTGACAAGCTGCTGATCGAAGGTACCGGCGCCTATACGTCGACCTACTCGGCGGTGGCGTTCAACGGTCTGCCGCCGTTGAAGACGATCCATATCTGATCGCTCCGCGGTCGGGCCATATCTGACGGTACTTCTTGTTGTTGCCGTCTGACGGTTAAGGGAGGTGGGTAACCCGCCTCCCCCTTTCCTCATCATCGGAATTGAACGGCGCCAGGGCGCGTGCTCACGCACGCCTTGGCGGGGAAGGAGTATGACCATGATCCAGATTCGCCACGAACGCCTCGGCGACATCGACGCGCGCGAAATGCTGCTCGACGCCGCCTTCGGCGAGACCCGCACGCGCAAGTCGTCGGAGCGCCTACGCGAAGACCGGCTGCCGGCCGAGGGCCTGTCGTTCATCGCCTCGGAAGGCCGTCGCGTCATCGGGACCGCGCGGCTGTGGAACATCGCCTGCGGCAATGGTCAGCCGGCGCTGCTGCTCGGGCCGGTCGCGGTTGCCGAGGATTGCCGCTCGCGCGGCCTCGGCGGTGCCATGGTCCGACGCGCGATCCAGGCCGCGCGCAAACTCGGCCACGCGGCGATCGTCCTGGTCGGCGACCCGGAATACTACAGCCGCTTTGGCTTCACCGACGCCAAGACCGGCGCGCTGTGGATGCCCGGACCGTTCGAGCGTCACCGCCTGCTCGGCCGCGAGCTCAAAAAAGGTGGGCTCGACGGCGCGCGTGGCATGATCGCGCCGGCCGGCCGGATGGAGCCGACACCGGACCTCGCCGCGCTGGTGGCGCGAGACGCGATGGCGGCCCGCTCCGCCCCGCGTCACCGTCCGCGCGCGGCGTAAAACCGTCATAAAAAACGGCCTCGACTCGACGCCGCCGCGTGGTAATCACGCCGCGGCATTTCCTTTCGCCCGGCGCGGCGCTGTTTAACCTCGCGATGACTGGAGGACTATCCGATGGCTGATTGGCCCATTTACGCCACCATTACCGGACCGATTGTCATGGTCGGCTTTGGCTCGATCGGCAAAGGCACTCTGCCGCTGATCGAACGGCATCTCAACTACGACAAATCGCGCATCACCGTGCTCGACCCGAAGGACGAGGGCCGCAAGGCGCTGTGCGACAAGCACGGCGTGCGCTTCATCCAGCAGGGCCTGACCCGCGACAATTACCGCGAGGTGCTCACCCCGCTGCTCACCCAGGGCGGCGGTCAGGGCTTCTGCGTCAACCTGTCGGTCGATACCGGCTCGGTCGACATTATGGAGCTGTGCAACGAACTCGGCGCGCTTTACATCGACACTGTCAACGAGCCGTGGCTCGGCTTTTATTTCGACAAGTCGAAGGGCGCGGAAGCGCGCTCGAACTACGCGCTGCGCGAGACGACGCTGGCGGCCAAGAAGGCGCGCAAACCGGGCTCGACCACGGCGGTGTCCTGCTGCGGCGCCAATCCCGGCATGGTCTCGTTCTTCGTCAAGCAGGCGCTGCTCAACGTCGCCTCGGACCTCAAGCTCAATGCCGCCGAACCGGCGACCAAAGCCGAATGGGCCGACCTGATGCGGCAGGCCGGTATCAAGGGCATCCACATCGCCGAGCGCGACACCCAGCGCTCGAAAACGCCGAAGCCGCCGGAAGTCTTCGTCAACACCTGGTCCGTCGAGGGCTTCCTGTCGGAAGGCATGCAGCCGGCCGAACTCGGCTGGGGCACCCATGAAAAATGGATGCCGGAGAACGCGCATACCCACGCCACCGGCTGCGGCGCGGGCATCTATCTGATGCAGCCCGGCGCCAACACGCGGGTGCGCACCTGGTGCCCGACGCGCGGCGCGCAATACGGCTTCCTCGTCACCCATAACGAGTCGATCTCGATCGCCGACTACTTCACCGCCTACGACGCTTCGGGCAAGGCGACCTACCGGCCGACCTGCCACTACGCCTATCATCCGGCCGACGACGCGGTGCTGTCGCTGCACGAACTGTTCGGCCGTGCCGGCAAGATGCAGGAGAAGCATCACATCCTCGACGAGAACGAGATCGTCGACGGCATCGACGAGCTCGGCGTGCTGCTCTACGGCCACGGCAAAAACGCCTACTGGTTCGGCTCGCAGCTCTCGATCGAGGAAACGCGCGAACTGGCGCCGTATCAGAACGCCACCGGCCTTCAGGTCACCTCCGCCGTGCTCGGCGGCATGGTCTGGGCGCTGGAGCATCCGAATGAAGGCATCGTCGAAGCCGACGAAATGGATTTCCATCGCCTCCTGGAAATTCAGTTGCCCTATCTCGGCTCGGTGAAGGGCTATTACACCGAGTGGACGCCACTCGAAGGTCGTCCGGGCCTGTTCCCAGAAGACCTCGACACCAGCGATCCGTGGCAGTTCAAGAACGTGCTGGTGCGGTAAGCGGCGCGCGAGACAAAAAAGGCGACCCTTGGGCCGCCTTTTTTTTCGATCACGCCATGCCGCAACTCACCATGACTTCACGGCCTCAGCGATAAAATCGACAAAGGCACGCACCTTCGCCGGCTGCTGACGGCGCGACGGAAAGTGCACATAGAGCGGGAAGCGCTCCTCGTTCCAGTCCGGAAACAAATTTACCAAGCGGCCGTCGCGCAGGCTGGGCGCGGCAAATTCAAAACTTTGCGCCAACCCATAACCCTGTTCACAGACCGTCATCATGGTGTCGCCATCGTTGACTGTCAGCCGCCCGGTCACCGGCACGTCAAGTATCTTGCCTTTGCGATGAAACTCCCAAGTGAAGGGGCGGCCGGTCGCGGGATCCGGGAACAGAATGCACTCATGTTGCGCGACATCGCGCGGATGACGCGGCCTGCCGTGTCGCGCCAGATAAGCCGGCGACGCACAGGTCACAATCCTCGAGTCACCCAACCGCCGGACGATCTGACCCGACAGCACGGGCTCGCCGAACCGCACCGCGACATCGAACCCATCGGCAACCAGGCCACGGGCGTCGTCGCGCGCATTGATATCGACCGAGAGTTCAGGATACGCGGTCATGAAGGCCGGCAGTCGCGACGCCACCAGCATTCTGGCAATCAACGGATTGATGCTGACGCGCAGATGACCGCGCACCGTCTTTGACGCGCGCCCGACATCGCTGACCGCCTGATCGAGATCAGACAACAACGGCGCGACGCTGTCATAAAAACGACGACCCTCATCGGTGAGCGTCACCGCACGGGCATTGCGCTCGAACAGACGGACGCCGACGGCGGCTTCAAGCCGGGCAACCGCGCGGCTGATGCCGGACTGCGTCAACCCCAGCGCACGCGCCGCGCCGACGAAATTGCCGGCCTCCACCACCGCCGCTAGAACGCCGATGCCACCCAGCAGCCTGCCGTCAAATCCCATGAAAGAAGTCCTTTAGCATCGGCCTTTTTCGATAATGATTTTAAGTCATTCTTAGAAAGACAACAATGCTCTGGAATCATCATTTGTCCAGCGCCATGTCTGACCCGAACGGCACAACGTGCCGGCAGCCAACAACGAAGGATGTCAGCCATGAATCTGAACGGACAAAAAGTCGTCGTGCTCGGCGGCACGTCGGGTATCGGCCTTGCGACGGCGCAGGCCGCAGCCCAGGAAGGCGCGGCGGTCGTTGTGGCATCCAGCCGCAAGCAGAATGTCGACTGCGCTTTGACGACATTACCGGCCGGCAGCGCTGGCCACGTCGCCGATCTGGCCGATGAGCAGAACCTGCGCGATCTCTTCGGACAGATCGGCGCCTTCGATCATCTGGTCTTTACCGCCGGCGAGAATATGCAACTCGGCACCATCGCCGGCACGCCGCTCGATCAGGCTCGGCGGTTCTTCGAACTGCGCTATTGGGGCGCTTATGCCGCGGTCAAATATGGCAGTCCGCATATCCATAAAGGCGGCTCGGTGGTGCTCACCACCGGCATCGCCTCCTTGCGGCCGCGCGCCGGCTGGACGGTGCCGGCCAGCATTTGCGGTGCGATGGACGGTTTAACGCGAGCGCTCGCGGTCGAACTGGCCCCGATCCGGGTCAACGCCGTATCACCGGGCGTCGTCAGAACGTCTCTCTGGGATGGCATGGCAGAAGCGGACCGCAAGGCAATGTACAAGACTACCGGTGCAGCCTTGCCGGTCGGCCGTGTCGGCGAACCGCAAGACATCGCCGAAAGCTATCTTTATCTGATGCGGAATGAGTTCAGCACCGGCCAGATCGTCGTCGTCGACGGCGGCACCGTCCTGGTGTGACGGCGAAACGATGGAAAATGGGTCGCCTCGATCAGGCGGCCCGCCATCCGCTTTACAAGGTCAGCACGGCCGCGCTGCCCTCTTCGGTACCCATAGCCAGCACCTGACCGCTGGCGTCCCAGCCGAGCGCGCTCACCGGCTCGCCATCGGCTTCGCGCGCCAGAATGAGCGCGCCATCGTCAAGCCGCACCAACAACACCGATCCGTCGCTGAAGCCGGCCGCTGCCACCGGCTGCTTCGGATGGCAGGCCACGACCGAACAGCGCGCCGGCGATTGCGCCAGTAACGACGGCTGGCGGCCCATCGGGCCATCCTTGCCGTCGAACGGCCACAGGATCAGTTGTTCGGAGCCGGAGGTCGCCAGCGCGCTGCCATCATGCGTCCAGGACAGCGAGCGCACCCGCGCCGAATAACCCGACATCCGCATATGCTTGGCGTCGGCGATACGCCAACCATGCAGCGTCTGTTCCTGCATGGTGGTGACGAGAAACTTGCCATCCGGCGACACGGTCACGCCGAGATGCGAGCCCTTCCATTCCAGCGTTTCCGGCTTGGCACCGGCGGCATTGGGAAACCAGAGCGTCGCACCGTTGTAATGCGCGATCGCGACCCGGAATCCCTTCGGAAAAAACGCCAGACCGGCCACCGTCGACGGCGCCTCGTACTCGCGCAACTCGCCTTTGCCGGTGCGAACATGAGCAAGCTTGCCGGCTGACCAGGCAACCGCGCCATCGGGACCGAGCGCGAGCTGATCGATCCAGCGCTTCTTGTCGTCGGTCGCGATCACCTCGTGACCGCCATCGCGGTCGGTCGCGACCAGCTTGCCGTCGTCGCCACCGGTGACGATGCGTTGTCCGTCGCCGGCACTAGCAAGAATGCCGCCGGCGTGAATGGCGACACGGGTGCGTTTTTCGGCCGGGGCAAACAGCAGAGCCTCCTCGCCGAGCACGAAGACCGGCACCTGCCGGAAGAAATGCACCCCGACGATCGGGCCTTCGGCTTCGGTGACGATGCGCGCGCGGTCAGCGAGCGACGGCAAGGTATCGGCGGAGGCAGCCATAAATGCGGTCTCGTTCTCGGACTGTCAGGTCCGCGACGGCGAACATCCAGTCATCACAACAACATCGGTGGTTACCGGGTCCCCGCTTCCGCGGGAACGACAGCTAGGTACGTCGCGGGGTCACGCGATGCAGCTCTCAAAACCCTTGCGAATCTTATCCTCGGGCAAATGACGCCCGATGAACACGATACGGCTGACGCGCTTCTCGCCGTCTTTCCATTTCCGCTGATGGTCGCCGTCGAGAATCATGTGCACGCCCTGAAACACGAAACGCTCGTCGTCGTTCTTGAAGGACAGAATGCCCTTCGAGCGCAGGATATCCTTGCCCTCGGTCGCCACCAGATCCTGCACCCAGGGAAAGAACTTGTCGGGATCGAGCGGCTTTTCGGTGTTCAGCGAAATCGATTGCATGTCCTCGTCGTGATAATGCTTCAACCCGCCATGATCGTGATGGTGGTGATGATCGTGGCCATGGTCATGTCCATGATCGTGATGATGATCATGGTCGTGCGCGTCCGCCGTGAGGAATTCCGGCTCGATATCGAGAATACGATCGAGGTCGAAGGCATTGCGGCCAAGGACTTCGGCAACGTCGATTTTGGAGCGCTCGGTGCGATGCAGCTTGGCATAGGGGTTGATGGCACGGATACGCGCCTCGACCTCGGCCAGTTCACCCGGCGTCACCAGATCGGTCTTGTTGATCAGGATGACGTCGGCAAAGGCGATCTGGTTCTTGGCTTCCGGCGCGTCCTTGAGCCGGTCCTTGAGCCATTTGGCATCGGCGACCGTGACCACCGCGTCGAGCTTGGTCTTGGCGCCGACGTTCTCATCCATGAAGAAGGTCTGAGCGACCGGCGCCGGATCGGCGAGCCCGGTGGTTTCGACGATGATGGCGTCGAATTTTCCCTTGCGACGCATCAACCCATCAATGATCCGCACCAGATCGCCGCGCACGGTGCAGCAGATGCAGCCATTGTTCATCTCGAAGACTTCTTCGTCGGCATTGACGACCAGTTCGTTGTCGATGCCGATCTCACCGAACTCATTGACGATGACGGCGTATTTCTGGCCGTGCGGTTCCGATAGAATTCGGTTCAGCAACGTCGTCTTGCCGGCGCCGAGATAGCCGGTCAGCACGGTGACGGGAATTTTGCCGGAGACGGGGGCGGTCATGGATTTGGTGTCGGAATTGGCATTGGTCATGGCGGAAAAGGCTCCTTGGCCCAGACATATAGGGCGTCGACCCCGGCCCTGCAAAGCAACAAAATCGGCAAATTCTCCAATGGCTTGCCCGCGGGTTTCGGAGCGGCCGGGAAAATCCGGCCCGACAGCGCGATAAGCCCCCCCGTTCCGGCCGGTTTTTAATCGGCGAGCGCCAGACACTGCCGTTACACTTTCCGTCATGAGAATCAGTCGGGGCGCTTCGTCAAATCGCGCCGCACGGCCATTGAAGGTGAATCGATATGGGCATCATCAAGCAAATGGCGGCGCCGATCCGGGCCATCGTCAGATTTCCACTGTTCCAGTTGGTGATCGTAGTCGTCATCATTCTGTTTTTGCAGGCGGCCGATCCGGCCTCGGCTTTAGGGCGGCTGTTTACAGGCCTCGACAAGCTGGTGAGCAACTCGGTCGATTTATGCGCGGCGCTGTTCAACATCCGCTCCTTCACCAAATCATGGATCAATTTCAGCTTCTGGGTCGGCTACGTCTATCTCGCCTGTCTGCTGATCCTGGCGTTGCTGCGAGTTCTGATCCGCCTCGTCGTCGATCTGGCCGGGCGCAGCAATGCCTTCGGCCTGCGCAACGCGATTGCCCGCGAACGGGGCATCGCCGCTTATCGCGCCTGGGAACCGTTCGAGCGGATCAGGCCACCCCATATTCCACAACCGGAATGGGAAGAACGCTTCGCCTGGCCGGCCGACAACCGCCCGCCTTATCCGCCGCTGGCGCACCGCATATTGACCGGGCTCCTCGTCAATATCGCCGTCATCGCCGCGATCCTGATCTTGCTACAGGTCTTCACGCCTTTTCCTGTCGTGACCTGGCTGGCGGCTTTACTGAAGACCCTGATCGGACACTGATGCCGACGGCCTCGGCCGCCGGGTCAGCGCGGCAAGGCCCGCTCTACCGAAAAAAGGCGCCCACCGTTTTACGGTGAGCGCCTTTCGCATTCCACGCTCGAAATCGACCGGTCGCGGGACAACCGCCGCCGGTCGCGAGCGATCAGCTCTGCACAACCGTCACATGGGTGCCAACCGGCACGCGGTTATACAGATCGATGATGTCCTGATTGAACAGCCGGATGCAGCCCGACGAAACCGCGGTGCCGATGGTCTGCGGCTCGGTAGTGCCATGCAGGCGGAAATAAGTGTCGTGGCCATCGCGGTACAAATACAGCGCACGCGGCCCAAGCGGATTGTTCGGACCGCCCGCCATGCCGCCGGCATAGCTGCGGTACATCGGGATCGCCGCCATCATTGTCGGCGTCGGCGTCCAGCGCGGCCATTTTTCCTTGCGGCCGATGATCGCACTGCCCTTGAAATTCAGCGCCTCGGCGCGACCGACGCCGACGCCATAGCGCATCGCCTTGCCACCGGCTTCGACCAGATAGAGCCGGCGCTGCGGAATATTGACGATGATGCTGCCCGGCTTCTCCTTGCCGTTCCAGGCAACTTCCTGACGCATCAGGCTGGGATCAAGCGATGTCGTATCGACCGGCGCGACTGTGAAGCCATTGTCGGTCACACTGCCGTAATCGGCGGTGACGCAGCCGGCGGCCAGCAACGGCAAGCCGACGACAAAGGCGCGTCGGCTGATAGTGGCCAAACGGCTTTGGGCTTTGGACGACGGGTTCGCAGCGTCTGACGTCAGGGCAACGGGATCGCGATCGGGTCGCTGAGGCATCGGGCACTCTCTATATTGAAATGGATTGGTTAATCGCGCGCATTCTGCTCAGGCCATCTGATTCATGCAACAATGCTTTGCTGAATTCGCCGCTACATAACGGCTTCGTGGCCACGCCAGCGTTCGATTTTTCCGGAGCGCGACATATTTGGCGCAGCTTCACGAAAGAATTATTCGCACGCAGCGCCGATCAATTAACAACTCGTAAACCCGCGCTCATCCGAATTTGATTCGGCGGCGATGCGGCGTTTTGACGTGTCAGGATACCGGTAGACGGTCGCCAAAAATGAAAGCCTCGCGCCACCCGGAACGCGACGTCAGGACGACAATGACCGGCGCGGTTCCACCGATCGCGGCATCAACGGCGGATCAGTTCATAGCGCCCTTCGAGGGCATTATGTTTCAGGTCGCAATGGCAGTCCGCCGCAAAGGCGCGCAGCGCGGCGCGCGCCACCATGTCCGGCTCGCCCGGCGGAAAGGCATCCGCGAACAGCGCATAGGTCAGATCGAAAATATGCCCAGCCGGCATGTCCTTCAGGTAACTCTTCAAGACGGCTTGTGTCAGCATATGGAACTCCGCAAGTCGGTAGGCGGTCCTTGTCCGGGACCTTGCGAACATATCGACAAAAGCCCCCGACGCACCCTTCAAGCGTGACCGTTAAGCGTCAGTTTTACCGGCAATTTTTCTAAAAAATTCATATATCGGACCTAGATTCGAAAATACCGTTTCGTTCTTGGCTGCGATCCCGGCCATATCGCGCCGACTCACGGCCACCACCCTTGAGTTCGCCCATGTCGACATCAACTGCCGAAACATACCTGAGCAATGCCCGGCAACAGACCTCGCAACGGGACATCAATGTCAGCCTGCTGAATGCGATCAACGAGCTGACCAAGGAAGTCAAACGTCTGGAAGAAGACATCCGTCGCGTTCGCCGCGACGTGCTGGTGTCGCGACGTTTCTGATCGACCTTGCCGGCGGTGTCGTGACCGAACTCCGCCGGCGCTGACCCGATACGACCCTGCGTCGGCCGCCAATGCCGTCCTCGCCCGACCGGCCGGGGACCAGGCGCCAGCCCCACAAACGGCCGCGATAGCGGCATCGCACCGGCCAAACCCAGGATCGCAATTTGCGGTAATGGGCCGGCCTGCGATGCAGACGAAAATAGTCTTGCATTTGATATGTTATAATATTACATTTTGGCATCCAATCAACGCGAGGAAGTGCCTATGCCGATGATAACGCCAACGATTTTGCGGAACTTTGCCCGGGCGGCCGTAGCGCTTGGCGCGATCTCAACCATGACCCTTACTGCCCCTTCGATCTCCGTCGCGGCCGACGGCCCGATCGCCGTGGTCGCAGCGGAGAATTTCTACGGCGGCATCGCCCGCCAGATCGGCGGTGACCGGATCACCGTCACCAGCATCATGAGCAATCCGGACCAGGACCCGCATTTGTTCGAGACCACGCCCGGCATCGTCCGCCAGATCGCCGACGCCCGCATCGTCATCGTCAATGGCGCCGACTACGACCCCTGGATGGACAAATTGCTCGCTGCGGCGCCTCGCCCCGGCCGCAGCGTCATTCGCGCCGCCCAACTGGTCGGCGCCACACCCGGTTCCAACCCGCATCTGTGGTACGCACCGGCCACCATGCCGGCGGTTGCCAAAGCCATTGCCGCAACGCTCACCCAAGCCGACAGCGCGCACGCCGCCGATTACGCCGCGCGACTTAAAACCGTGCTCGGCCAGCTCGACCGCGTCGAACAGCGTGCCGCGCAATTGCGGGCCAAACACAAAGGCCAGGCCGTCACCGCAACCGAACCGGTTTTCGGATTGATGGCCGAGGCGCTTGGCCTGACCGTGCGCAATCAAGGCTTTCAACTGGCGATGATGAACGATACCGAACCGAGCGTCAGCGAGATTGCCGCGTTCGAAGACGACCTGAAGACTCACAAGGTCAAGGCGCTGATCTATAATCGCCAGGTTTCCGAAAAGCTGACCGAACGCCTGCTCGATATCGCCAGGAAGTCCAAGGTGCCGGTCGTCGCCGTGACAGAGACCCAACCGGCCTACGCGACGTTCCCGGACTGGATGCTGAGCGAAATGAATGCGCTCGACAAGGCGTTGAGCGGACCGAATTCATAGGCCGCCTGTCATTTCCCCACTGCGAAAAGCGGGCCGGCCCCTCGCGGGCCGCCCGATCATGGCGCTAAAGTTAATTTGTGCGCCGAAGGATTCCGGGCTAGCTCGCTGGTCTCACGTCCCGGAACGTCGCATCGTCTTTGGCCGATGACTTTGACCGAGTGCCATCAATCATGAGACCTGCATGACCCCGAGCGTCGAACTCGACCGCACGTCCATCCGGATCGGCGGCCATACCGTTCTCAAGGATGTCAGCTTCGCGATCCAGCCGGGTGAATTCATCGGCGTGCTCGGTCCGAACGGCGCCGGCAAGACCACCTTGATGCGTTCGATCCTCGGCTTGCTGTCGCCGCACAGCGGCGCCCTGCGCGTCTTCGGGCGCACGCCGCAACGTGGCGACAGCAGCATCGGCTATCTGCCGCAATTGCGCACCGTGCTGCCGGACCTGCGTGTGCGGGGCCTCGATTATATTGCCAGTTCGATGCATGGCGAACGCTGGGGCCTGCCTTCGGTCTCCGCCCGCGATCGCGCCATGATCGAAGCGACACTTGATGCCGTCGGTGCGCGGAATCTGGCCCAACGCGCCTTGTCGGACATGTCGGGCGGCGAACGGCAACGATTGCTGCTGGCGCAGGCCCTGATCGGCCAGCCGAAACTATTGCTGCTCGACGAACCCCTGATCAGCCTCGATGCGCGCCATCAGGAAGTCGTCATCGACGTCGTCAGGCAGGTGTGCCGCGAGCGTAAGATCACCGTGCTGTTCTCGGCGCACGAACTCAATCAACTGCTGGGGTCCATCGACCGCGTCCTTTATCTGGGCAACGGACAGGCCGCGCTCGGCACGGTCGACGAAGTGGTGACCGCACCGGTTCTGTCGCGCCTTTATGGCACCGACATCGAAGTATTACGCGCCGGCGGCCACATCTTCGTGATGTCGCGCGGCTGCGACGTCGAGCGCGTCGAACATACCCACGAACACGATCACGACCACGGACACCATCACTAAAATGTTCGCGTATGAATTCATCACCAATGCCTTCGCCGCCGCCGGCATCGTCGCGGTGGTGTCCGGCGTCATCGGCTATTTCCTGGTCATGCGCGGCCAGACCTTCGCCGGCCACGCGCTGTCGCATATCGGTTTTGCCGGCGCGACCGGCGCCGGACTGATCGGCCTGCCGCCACTCGCGGGTCTGGTCGGTTTCACGCTGGCCGCCGGCATTGTGATGGGCCTCCTCAGCGAGCGCATCAGCAACCGCGATGTCGCCATCGGCGTGGTGCTGGCGCTGTCGCTCGGCTTCGGCCTGTTGTTCCTGCACTATTATACGTCATTCGCGACCCAGGCGACCGCACTGCTCTTCGGCAATGTGTTGGCGGTCGACCGCGCGATGATCGCGACGCTCGCGGTACTCGCCGTCATTACGATGGCGGGACTGGCGGCGATCATGCGGCCGCTGATCTTCGCGTCGCTGCAGCCCGAACTTGCCGAAGCCAAAGGCGTGCCGATGCGATTCATCGCCACCGCTTTCCTGGCGCTGGTGGCGCTGGCGGTGTCGGCCTGCGCGCAGATCGTCGGCGTGCTGATGGTGTTCACGCTGATGGTGGGACCCGCCGCCGCGGCACAGCGTCTCACCACACGTTTGTGGAGTGGCCTCGCCCTGTCGGCCGGGCTGGCGCTCGGCGAAGCCTGGCTCGGCATCGTCATTGCCTATAGGACCGATTGGCCGGTCAGTTTCTGCATCGCGATGTTGAGTGCGATCGGCTATTTCGTCAGTTTCGGCGTCCGGCAGCGGCACGTAACCGCTTAATTTACCCGCCTTTTATCCCCTGTCGGCGCGATACGGCCGATAATGGCACCTCCACGCCCATGATTAGGGCGCATGGCTTGAATGCATTTTTAGACGAACTATAACGATGGGCCAATCGCCAGCCGGCGTCAGGCCCGCTACAAGAACCGCAAGGCCGCCCGCATCAGGCCGGCTTTTCTATGAAATATGGAGGATTCGCTTCAATGATCAGCACTTCAAAATTCTTGCGTTACGGTCTGCTGGCAGCTGCCGTCACCCTGGCGCCGATCGGCGCCCAAGCCGATCAATTCATCAACATCCTCACCGGCGGCACCGGCGGTGTCTATTACCCACTCGGCGTTGCGCTTTCGAAGATCTACGCCGAAAAAATGAAGGGCGTGAAGCCGTCCGTGCAGTCGACCAAGGCGTCGGTCGAAAACCTCAATCTGTTGCAGCAGGGCAAGGGCGAAATCGCCTTCGCGCTCGGCGACTCGGTCGCCGATGCCTGGAAGGGCAACCCGGAAGTCGGCTTCAAGGCGAAGCTCGACAAGCTGCGCACCGTCGCCGCGGTCTATTCCAACTACATCCAGATCGCCGCACTCAAGAGCGCCAACATCAACACGCTCGCCGATCTCAAGGGCAAGCGCCTGTCGGTCGGCGCGCCGAAGTCGGGCACCGAGCTTAACGCCCGCGCCATCCTCGGCGCCGCCGGCATGAGCTACAAGGACCTCGGCAAGGTCGAGTATCTGCCGTTCAGCGAGTCGGTCGAATTGATGAAGAATCGTCAGCTCGACGCCACCCTGATCTCGGCCGGTCTTGGCGTCTCGGCGATCCGCGATCTCTGCGCCTCGGTCGAATGCACCATCGTCGAAGTGCCGAAGTCGGTCGTCGAAAAGCTCGGCACGCCCTATCAGGCAGTCGAGATTCCCGGCGGCACCTATAAAGGCAACGACAAGCCCGTCGCCGCCGCCGCCGTGCCGAACTACCTGGTCACCCGCGCCGGCCTGTCCGACGACGAGGTTTATCAGATGACCAAGACCATGTTCGAAAACCTCGACAGCCTGACCGCCGCGCACGCCGCCGCCAAGGCGATCAAGCTCGACACCGCCGGCAAGAACCCGCCGGTGCCGCTGCACCCGGGCGCCGCCAAGTACTACAAGGAA
>WGNB01000042.1 GCA_016124795.1 Rhodopseudomonas sp.
CCGGCGTTACTTGCAGAGCCTATAGCGTCATCCTACGTATAGTGTCGAAGAGCAACTGGCGTACAAAATCATCTTCGTTTTCGACCGGGTGAGGCCTTCGGGCATTCCGAAGGGCCTCGGGACTTTCAAGCGTCCCGCGACCGCTTACCCACCTTATCGGCACTGTCCGGCGATGCCGCATCTGCGGGTCCTCGAACAGGGGCACAACAAAAAAGGACTGGAAGCCAATGACCACCAAGCCACGACCCACGCTGCAGCCGGGCGACACCCGGGCTTATCCAGTTTTGCCACTGCGCGACATCGTGGTGTTCCCGCACATGATCGTTCCGCTCTTTGTCGGCCGTGAAAAGTCGATCAAGGCGCTGGAAGAGGTGATGCGCTCCGACACCTTCATCCTGCTGGCGACGCAGAAGAATGCGTCCGACGACGATCCGGCCACCGACTCGATCTTCGAGGTCGGCACGCTGGCCAGCGTTCTGCAACTGCTCAAGCTGCCCGACGGCACCGTCAAGGTGCTGGTCGAAGGCGCGACCCGCGCCAAGGTGCTCAAGTACAATGAGCGCGAGGATTATTACGAAGCCGACGCCACCGCGCTTGCCGACGATCTCGGCGAGAAGGTTGAGGCCGAGGCGATGGCGCGTTCGGTCGTCACCGAATTCGAAAACTATGTGAAGCTGAACAAGAAGGTGTCGCCGGAAGTCGTCGGCGTGATCCAGCAGATCGAGGATTACGCCAAGCTCGCCGACACCGTCGCCTCGCATCTGGCCGTCAAGATTCCGGACAAGCAGGACATCCTGGAGACGCCGTCCGTCACCCAGCGCCTGGAGAAGGTGCTCGGCCTGATGGAGAGCGAGATCTCGGTGTTGCAGGTCGAGAAGCGCATCCGGACCCGCGTCAAGCGGCAGATGGAGAAGACCCAGCGCGAGTACTACCTCAACGAGCAGATGAAGGCGATCCAGAAGGAGCTTGGCGACGAGGAAGGCAAGGATGAACTTGCCGAGCTCGAAGACAAGATCAAGAAGACCAAGCTGTCGAAGGAAGCTCGCGAGAAGGCCACGCATGAGCTGAAGAAGCTGCGTCAGATGTCGCCGATGTCTGCCGAGGCGACGGTGGTGCGCAACTATCTCGACTGGCTGCTGTCGATCCCGTGGGGCAAGAAGAGCAAGGTCAAGAAGGACCTGGCGGCTGCCCAGACGCTGCTCGACACCGATCACTTCGGTCTGGAAAAGGTCAAGGAACGCATCGTCGAATATCTCGCCGTGCAGCAGCGTGCCAACAAGCTGACCGGTCCGATCCTGTGCCTCGTCGGCCCGCCCGGCGTCGGCAAGACCTCGCTCGGCAAGTCGATCGCCAAGGCGACCGGCCGTGAGTTCGTCCGTGTGTCGCTCGGCGGCGTGCGGGACGAGGCCGAGATCCGCGGTCACCGGCGGACCTACATCGGTTCGATGCCTGGCAAGATCATCCAGTCGATGCGCAAGGCCAAGACCTCGAACCCGCTGTTCCTGCTGGACGAGATCGACAAGATGGGCGCCGATTTCCGCGGCGATCCGTCGTCGGCTTTGCTCGAGGTGCTCGACCCCGAACAGAACGGCTCGTTCGCCGACCATTATCTGGAAGTCGAATACGACCTGTCGAACGTGATGTTCATCACGACCGCCAACACGCTGAATATCCCGGCGCCGTTGATGGATCGTATGGAGATCATCCGGATCGCCGGCTACACCGAGGACGAGAAGCTCGAGATCGCGCGCAAGCATCTGATCCCGCACGCGGTCGCCAAGCACGGCCTCGAGATGAAGGAATGGTCGATCGACAATGACGGGCTGCTGCTGCTGATCCGCCGTTACACGCGGGAAGCGGGCGTCCGTAACCTCGAGCGCGAGATCTCGACCGTGATCCGCAAGGCGGTCAAGGAACTGACGCTCGACCCGAAGAAGAAGTCGATCGCGGTTACCGCCGCCAATCTGGCCGATTATCTGGGCGTGGCGAAGTATCGCTACGGCGAGATCGAGTCCGAGGATCTGGTCGGCATGGTCACCGGTCTGGCCTGGACCGACGTGGGCGGCGAGCTGCTGACCATCGAAGGCATCATGATGCCGGGCAAGGGCAAGATGACCGTCACGGGCAATTTGCGTGACGTGATGAAGGAGTCGATTTCGGCGGCGGCGTCCTACGTCCGCTCGCGCGCGGTCGCCTTCGGCATCGAGCCGCCTTTGTTCGACAAGCGCGACATTCACGTGCACGTGCCGGAAGGCGCGACGCCGAAGGATGGACCGTCGGCCGGTGTGGCCATGGTCACGGCGATTGTCTCGGTGATGACCGGTATTCCGGTTCGCCGCGACGTGGCGATGACCGGCGAGATCACGCTGCGCGGCCGGGTGCTGCCGATCGGCGGCCTGAAGGAGAAGATGCTGGCAGCGGCGCGCGGCGGCATGAAGACGGTCTTGATCCCGGAGGAGAACGCCAAGGATCTGGTCGACATCTCCGACACGATCAAGAAGGGCCTGGAGATCATCCCGGTCAGCCGGATGGACGAGGTGATCAAGCACGCGCTGGTCCGTCCGCCGGTGGCGATCGAATGGGACGAGGCGAGCGCCAAGCTCGCCGCCACGGCGGCCAAGGATGCGGCCGCCGAGGAAGATGGCTCCGGCCTGACCGCGCACTGAGCGGGACGGCTTTAACGCTATGGCAAAACGGCGCCGCAAGGCGCCGTTTTCGCATTTTCGGGCGGGTTTAGGGCGTCGTTGTGCTTGCGTCCGGGCGCCGGATGGCGATAAATCCACACGGTTCGTTGGTTCGGGCGATTAGCTCAGTTGGTAGAGCGCCTCCTTTACACGGAGGATGTCGGCGGTTCGAGTCCGTCATCGCCCACCAGAATTTCGGGTCAGTCCCGACCCGGAAATCCGTCGACATCAATGGCAACAACCAGCAAGCCGAAAACCAAGAAGGCGCGCAAAACGGCTTCCCGCGATGGCGCGCGCACCGCGCGCCGCCTGCTGGAGGCCGCGACCGCCGAGTTTTCGCGGCGCGGCTACGAAGGCGCGCGCATCGAGCGCATCATAGCCAAGGCCGGCTGCAATATGCGCATGCTGTATCACTATTACGGCAGCAAGCAGAAGCTTTACCTGGCCGTGCTCGAGCGGATCTACGCCGACATTCGCGAAAAGGAACAGCAGCTGGCGCTCGATCACCTCGCGCCGCTCGAAGGCATCACCGCTCTAGTCGACTTCACCTATTCGCACTTCGCCGAGAACAAGGACTTCGTCCAGATCACGCTGAATGAAAACGTCGAGCGCGGCGTCCATCTCGCCCGCTTGCACAGCGTGCAGGAGAAGTCGTCGCCATTGCTGGCGCAGATCACGACGCTGTTGAAGCGCGGTCGCGACGACGGCGTCTTTCGCGATGGCGTCGACGCATTGCAGCTTTACGTATCGATCGTCGCGTTATCCTGCCACCATATCAACAACGTCTACACTTTGTCGCTGACCTTCGGTACAGACCTCGGATCGGAAAGCTGGCGCAAGGAGCGGCGCGGCCATGTCAGGCAGATGATCCTGTCTTACCTGACGGATATGCGGTCCGTTTAGAGCGGCGCCATCGACGGAACGCGGTCGATCATCGATTGAATGACCCTGGCCATGGCGATGGTCTTGCGATCGGAGCCGGGGCGGCCGGCGAGCATGACGGCCAGCGGCAGGCCGTCGCCGTTCAACTCACCGGGCACAGTTACCAGCGGACCATGAAAGGCGGTCCACGGCGTCTGGTAACTCTGGTCGCCGGTGGTCGCAAAGCCGCGCGGCGCGGCGCTCGGCGTCGGCTGCAGGATGACGGCGTCGAAGTCTTTCAACTGGTCCCAGGCCTGCTGGCGGGCTGCCGTCAACCGTTGCGCGGCCGCGACGGCATCGGATTCGATCAGAGTGGCGGCGAACAGCAGCGCATCGTGAAACAGGGGTTTGAGAAGGTTGGCGTGGCTCTTTAGCAGGCTGCCATGCGCGGCGTAGGCTTCCCACAACATCACGGTTCGATGGTCCTGGATCACCGCTGCGAAATCGATGTCGAATTTCGCGCGTTCGACGAAGATCCCGGCGCGGGTCAACTTGGCAATCGTCCGGTGGTGGAAATCCCTTACGTCGGCGGAACTGTTGGCGCTGTATCGATCCGGCAGGTAGGCGAGTTTCATCCTGCCTGCCGGCTCGCCGTTGGCAAGGCTGGGTAAAGCCGCCATCACGGCGAGCGCTTGCGCTGCCAAGCCGACATGACGCGCCATAACGCCCGGCGTATCGAAGGAAGGCGATAGCGGCACAACGCCGTCGGTTGGCAGCAGGCCGTAGCTCGGTTTGATGGCCGCGACCCCGCAATAGGCGGCGGGCCGGCACAGCGAGCCGGCGGTCTGGGTGCCGAGCGCGACGGGGACCATACCGGCCGCCACCGCCGCGGCGCTGCCGCTGCTGGATCCGCCCGGACTGTGCATGAGAGCGTAAGGATTGCGCGTCGCAGCGGGATCGACAAAGGCAAATTCGGTCGTCACGGTTTTGCCCAAGGGGATGAAGTCGGCGTTGCGTAACCGGCGGACAATGGTTGCGTCGGCGGACGCCGGCGTGATGTCGCGTCTCGTCTCCGATCCGGCGCGCGTCCGCATCCCGCAGACATCGATGACATCTTTGACGCCGAGAAAGGTGCCGTTCCTCGCGACGGCCAATGGGTCGATATAGGCCCAGGCGCCGACCTTGGATTCCCATGATTGGATGGCGGCGCGATGGTTGGGGCCTGTCGCAGGCTCCGGCACTTGGCGGTTTTCCGTCATGCGTGGCCCATGGGCTGTGCCCTTGCCACATTATGCGGCGGAGCGGGCCTGAAGCTGGCGTCGATTTGGGCAACCGCCCGAACCGCTTGAGCGGGCCGTCTCCGCGCAAATGCCGGCACCTCGGACGACATTGTCTGAATCTCGCGGTCGATCAATTCGTTAGGTCGTGAATTCGCGGTCATGACGCCTCTTGGCATGCATCTTGTAAGTAAGAATATACTTACATAAGCTGCCAACGCATTGCAACGGAGGATCGGACGATGAACCGCAGGCGATTTCTGACCCAGACAGCTCTTATCGGCTCAAGCGCGATAGTGCCGTGGCTGAAATACATTCCGGCCGAAGCGGCGACGCCGGGCAATACCTTGGTGCTGGTGGCGGAGGACGGGCCCAATGGCCTCGATCCGCAGGGGGCGGCGACGTCGCGGCCGGTCTTCGGCGTCGCCTTTAACGTCTATGACCGCCTGATCACTCATGGCCGCAAGAAGCGGCCGGACGGTTCGCTGACCTACGATTACAGCACCTTCGAACCGGAACTCGCGGAATCCTGGACGGTGTCGCCGGACGGCAAGACCTTCACCTTCAGACTGCGCCGTGATGCCAGATTCCATGATGGAACGCCGGTCACCGCCGAAGACGTGAAGTGGTCGTTCGATCGCGTTGTATCGGTGGGCGGCTTCCCGAGTGCACAGATGAGTTCGGGAGCGATGAAGAAGCCGGAGCAGTTCACCGTCGTCGATCCGCACACATTCCGGATTGAGATTCCGGCCAAGAACAAGTTGACGCTTCCCAATCTCACGACTCCGGTGGCCGTGATCTATAATTCGAAAGTCGCCAAGGCCCATGCCACCGAGAAGGATCCCTGGGCACGCGACTATCTCAAGATCACGGCGGCCGGCGGCGGCGCCTTTAAGGTCGCGGAATGGCAGTCCGGGCAGCAGATCGTTTATGCCCGTTTCGATGGCTGGAAGAGCGGCCCGCGTCCCGCCTTGGAGCGCGTGGTCATGCGCCAGGTCCCCAATGCCGGAAATCGCCGCGCGATGCTCGAACGCGGCGACACCGATATGGTCTATGGCCTTAATCCCAAGGATGCCAGCGAACTGGCGGCCGCCGGCGCGATGAAAGTAGTCGGCACGCCGATCGAGAACAGCATGTGGTATCTCGGTATGAACGTCACCAAGCCGCCGTTCAACAACGTGCGCCTGCGCCAGGCCATCGCCTATGCCGTGCCTTATGAAAAAATCATGCAAATCGCGACCTATGGCCGATCTCGCCCGCTATTCGGCGCGACCAAGCCGATCGATGCAACCTGGCCACAGCCATTTCCTTACAAGACCGACATGGCCAAGGCGAAGGCGTTGCTCGCCGAATCCGGGGCCGGCGGTACTCTCAGCGTTCCGTTTTATTACAACACCGGGGCAGGGACGCTCATGGAGCCTACCGCCATCCTGATCGCTGAAAGTCTCGGCCGACTCGGCATCAAGACCACGATCGAAAAGATCCCCGGTTCGGTCTGGACCGCCAAGCTGCTGGAAAAATCCATGCCGCTTTATCTCAATACATTCGGCGGCTGGCTGAATTACCCGGAGTATTTCTTCTACTTCTGCTACCACGGCGCCAACCGGCTGTTCAACACGATGGGCTACAAGAACCCGGCCATGGACAAGCTGATTGATGCCGCCGCGGTTGAGACCGATCCGGCTAAATATGCCGATGATGTCAAGGGTTTCGTCAAGATGGCGATCGATGATGTGCCACGGGTGCCGTTGTTCCAGGAATATCTCGAAGTGGCCATGGCGAAATCGGTCGACGGTTATACGTACTGGTATCATCGCCAGTTCGACGCCCGGCCGATTTCGAAATCATCCAAGGTTTAAGCGGAGCGGGGGACGGTCGATCGATGCGGCCGTTCCCCGCGCAGGGGGCTGAATGACAGAGGATATTTTTGACAAGCGCGTGGCGGCTCTCGGGCTGGTGCTGCCCGCGGTTCCGAAACCGATCGCGAATTTCCTTCCGTTTCGTCGGGAGGGTTCTACGATCTATCTCGCCGGCCAGGTGTGCGAACTTGAAGGCGAGGTGGTCTATCGCGGCAAGGTTGGTCGGGACTTTGACCTTGCAACCGGGCAAGCCGCGGCCCGGATCTGCGCGCTGAATCTGCTCGCCGCGTTGCGGCTGGCCTGCGGCGGTTCGTTCGGGCCAGTCAAGGCCTGTATCCGGCTTGGCGGCTTCGTGAATTGCACGCCTGATTTCGAGCAGGCGCCACAGGTGATCAACGGCGCGTCGGATCTATTCGGCGAGATTTTCGGCGAGGCCGGGCTTCATGCCCGCACCGCCATCGGGGTTGCGGCCTTGCCCCGTGGCGCGGCGGTCGAGGTTGATGCCTTCGTGGCGGTCAAAAGCTAGCGACGCTGACAGGACCGGAACACCAACGGACGACAGAGGCCTTGCTGTCGAAGATGGGCCTTGCCGCGGACGCCGATGGGGCTATGCCCGCTCTTCCCACAGCGCGGCCAGATGCACGATGGTGCGCACGGCCGCTTCCATGTCCTGCACCGACACCCATTCCAGCGTGGAATGGAAGGCGTGTTCGCCGGCGAAGATGTTCGGGCAGGGCAGCCCCATGAAGGACAGTCGCGAGCCGTCGGTGCCGCCGCGAATGCTGCCTTTCACCGGCGACAGACCCGCGCGGCGCACCGCCTCCAGCGCGTTGTCGACCACTTGCGGGTAACGGTCGAGCACGTCCTTCATGTTGCGGTATTGGTGGGTGACTTCCAGCCGATACGTCGAGCGCGGATAATCGCGCATGACCTCTTTGACGGTTGCATCGAGCAGCGCGGCCTTGTCGCGCAAACCCTGCTCGGTGAAATCGCGGAGGATGAATTTCAATGTCGCCTGACCGAGCGCGGCATTGACGCCATGCGGATGGATGAAGCCCTCCTGGCCTTCGGTCGTTTCCGGTGAGCAGGTATTTTTCGGCAGGGCATCAATAATGCGGGCGGCGATCTTGATGGCGTTTTCCATTGCGCCTTTGGCAAAGCCGGGATGGGCGCTGACGCCATCGATGACGACGGTCGCGGCATCGGCCGAAAACGTCTCGTTCTCGACATGGCCTGCGGTCTCGCCGTCGATGGTATAAGCGAAGTCGGCGCCCAGTCGTTTCAGGTCGGCCTTGTCGACGCCGCGGCCGATTTCCTCATCCGGCGTAAACAACACCTTGATCGCGCCGTGCTTGATCTCAGGGTGGGCGGCGAGGAAACGCATGGCGTCGACGATCTCGGCGAGCCCTGCCTTGTTGTCGGCGCCGAGCAGCGTGGTGCCGTCCGAGGTGACGATGTCGTTGCCGATCTGGGTGGCGAGCGCGGGATGCTCGGCGGCGCGGATGATCTGGCTGCGATCGCCGGGCAACACGATATCGCCGCCGGCATAGCCACGCACGATCTGCGGCTTCACGCCGGCGCCCGTGCAATCCGGCGAGGTGTCCATGTGCGAGCAGAAGCAGATCGCCGGCACCGTCTTTCCGGTATTGGCCGGCAAGGTGGCATAGACATAACCGTTGTCGTCAACCGCGGCATCGGTCAGTCCGATGTCGTGTAACTCAGTCACCAGCAGACGGCCGAGGTTCTTCTGCTTTTCCGTCGACGGGCATGTCGGCGAGTCCGGGTCGGACTGGGTGTCGATTGCGACATAGCGCAGGAAGCGTTCGAGGACGGTGTAGTCGAATTCAAATGGCGATGGCACGTTGGGTCTCGATCCGGCTTGGGGCGATGATTGGCGGCACCGCCTTTTACAGCGCCAAAGCCGCCGGTTGGAGTCCGCCGCCCGGAGGACGGCATCCGCGTTATCGCGCAGCGCCGTGGCGGATCACGGGCCGGGCGGGGCCAGCATTCCGGCCGACAGAAAGCGCACGAGTGCGTCGATCACCGCGGCCGGGTCCGACGTATCGGCGCCGCCCTCCGACACCCGACGCAGCCGATAGCCGCGCGACGGATCCAGCAGAATGTGAATGAGCGCGCCGACCATGAAGTCGAAGCGCCAATACATGGTGGCGCGGTCGAAGTCGGGCAGGGCGGCGACCAGGGCGTCGACAAAGCGCGCCGCGACGCGGTCGGTCTGTTCCGACATCACTTCATCGACGAAGGGCTGGCGCAAGGCAAAGGTCAGCACCAGAACACGCGCATAATGCCGTTCCGGGCCGACGCCGCCCAGACAGGCGCGCACCGTCGGTTCGACCATCGCCCGCACGACATCTTCGTGCCTGAGCGGCGCGCCGGAGGCTTCCAGCGCATCGAGCGCGGCGAGACGCTGTTCGTTCAGCGGCGCCACCACGGTCCGGATCGCCTGCTTAATCAGGCTCTCCTTGGCGCCGAAATAGTAGCTGATGGACGCCGGATTGGCGGCGGCATGTTCCGCGATATCGCGAACCGTGACCTCGCTGAAGCCGCGCTGGGCAAACAGCGTAATGGCGCTTTCCAGAATTCGGGCATCGGTGCCGGTTTCCGACCGTTCCCGTAAGGGCGGTCCTGACAGCACGGAGGATTTGGGCATTTTCACTTTCCGTTCGCGGTTCGCGGCATTGACAAAGAATACCTAAAATGTTTGTTTTAAACAAACGTATAAAACAAATGTTTGAAAAGGGACGGACCAGGATGGCGACACTCTCCCCGATGGCGCAGGCTTCTGCGGGCGGTTTGCAAGCCGGCGCGAGGCAGCGCCTGGCGCGCAGCAAAGCACCTGCCGGGTGGCCGGAAGCGGCGCCGATCGCATTATCGGTCAGTGTCATGCTGGAGGGCTGGACGGACGACGCCGCGCCCGGCATTGGCCCGATGGGTAATCCGCTGCGGGCCGGCGTCTACGACAGTCAGGCCAAATCCTGGGCCGACTATGGCGCGCGGACCGGGGCCTGGCGGCTGCTCGACATTCTCGACGACACCGGCGTCAAGGCGGTGTTCTACATCAGTGGCGTCCTGGCAGCGCGCTTCCCCGAGCTGATGCAGGCGATCGTGGCGCAGGGCCACGTCGTTGCGGCGCATGCCTGGTCGCAGCACATCATCCCGGCCTATCAGACCCGCGATGAGGAGCAGGCCGATCTGCGCCGGTGCGTTGCCGCGCTTGAAGCCGCGACCGGCACGAAGCCGATGGGCTGGATCAGTCCGCGCGCGACACCCAGCCTGAATACCGCCGAGCTGCTGGCCGAGGAAGGCATGGCCTGGATCGCCGATGCCTTCGATCGGGATTTGCCGTATCGCCTCGACACGCCACGCGGGCCGATCACCGCCATTCCGTTCACCACCGAGGTCAACGATTTCCCGCTGGTCATTCGTTACGGCAACGAACCGGAGGCTTTCGTGCGCGCGCTGACATCAATCCTGGAAGGGTGGCCGGAGATCGGCAGTCCGCCGGCCTGCCTCGATCTCACAGCGCATGCTCACGTCTTCGGCCGTCCGGCTGGCGCAATGGCCTTCAAGGCGGCGATCCGGCGTGCGCAGCAAAGCGCGCTCACCTTCATGACCGATCACTCCCAACTGGCGCAGTGGCACGCCGCCGCCGGCGCGCCCTGATCCGACTTTCACGCTTTGGAGAACCGACACCATGCTCACGCTCTATAACGCCGCGCATTCGACCTGCAGCCAGAAGGTCCGGATCTGTCTGGCTGAAAAGCATCTGCCGTTCGAGGATATCCGCCTCGATCTCGGCAAGGCGAAGGAGCACCTTAAGCCCGATTACCTCAAGCTGAACCCCAATGGCGTGGTGCCGACGCTGGTCGACGACGGTCGCGTGGTCATCGATTCCAGCGTGATCTGCGAATACCTCGAAGAGAAGTATCCGGAAGTGCGGCTGTCGCCGGACGATCTGGTCGAGCGCGCGCGAATGCGCGCCTGGATGCGTTTCCTCGAAGAGGTGCCAACCGCCGCGGTGCGGGTGCCGTCCTTCAACATGGGCTTCCTGCCGCGTTATGAGGGCATGGACCGCAAGACCTTCGAAGGCGTCGAGTCCGATGTCCGTCCGATCCGCAAGCAATTCTACCGGCGCATGGGGCCGAACGGATTCAAGAAAGAGGACGTGCAAGCCTCGCTGGAGCAGATGGGCAACACCTGCGCGCGCATGAACGCGGCGCTTGCGAATGGTCCGTGGCTGCTCGGCGACCAGTTCACGCTGGCCGACATCATCGTCGCGCCCCTGATCGATCGCATCGCCGATCTCGGCATGGACGACATCTGGACCGAGAAATATCCGCGCGTCACCGACTGGTACCAACGCATACAAACAAGGCCGGCCTTTCAGGAAACCTTTTATCCGGGCGCGCGGATGTCCGAATTCCTGCCATTGCAGCCGGCCATCAAGGAGGAAACCGTCAATGAATAACAAGAGCCGAATAGGGCTTGTTGCGGCGCTGGCGTTGCTGTCGGCGATGCCGGCGTTTGCGCAGTCGTTCCCGAGCCGTCCGATTTCGATCATCGTGCCGTTTCCAGCCGGCGGCCCGATCGATACCACGACGCGCATCATCGCCAACAAGATGAAGGACGAATTGGGCCAGACCATTATCGTCGAGAATATCGGCGGTGCGGCCGGCAGCCTCGCCGCGGCCCGCGTCGCCAAGGCCGCACCCGATGGCTACACCTTGATCAGCGGCATCTGGGGCACGCACGTCGCCAATGGCGCGGTCTACAAGCTGCCTTACGATGTGCAGAAGGACTTCACGCCGGTTGCGCTGCTGACCTCGAACCCGCTGCTGATCGTCGCGGCGAAGAAAACCCCGGCGACTGATCTCAAGGGTTTGATTGCCTGGCTCAAGGCCAATCCCGACAAGGCGGCGCAGGGCACCTCCGGCGTCGGCAGCGTCGGCCATATCGCCGGCGTGTTCTTCGAGAAGACGACCGCCACCAAGTTTCGTTTCATTCCGTATCGCGGCCTGGCGCCGGCCATGCAGGACCTTAACGCCGGAACTATCGATCTGATGTTCGATACACCGGCGACCTCGCTGCCGCATGTCCGCGCCGGCAACATCCGGGCTTATGCCGTGACGGCAAAGACCCGGCTCGTCTCGGCGCCGGAAATTCCGACCGTCGATGAAGCCGGACTGCCCGGTTTCTATATGTCGACCTGGACGGCCTTCTTCGGTCCCAAGGGGCTCGACAAGGCGGTCGTCGACAAGCTGAGCGCCGCCGCGATGAAGGCGCTGGCCGACCCGGATGTGCAGAAACGTCTGGCTCAGGTCGGGCAGGACGTCTATCCGGCCTCCGAGCAGTCGGCGGCCTATCTGGCGAAGTTCCAGGATCAGGAAATCAAGAAGTGGTGGCCGATCATCAAAGAGGCGCACGTCAAGATCGAATAGACCGCCAATCCGAAAAGTGAAGACACTGGATGGCGGCGCGGGAGTGAGGCGCCGCCATTCATTCGATCATGGCAGCGTCAGCAGCATGTCGGTCAATTCCGCGGGTGCCGACACCATGGCGTCGTGGCCGGTGTGGATCTCGAGATATTGCCAGTCGTCGCGCGATTGCGCGTAGTGGGCGCTTTTGACGGTGTTGGCATAACCCGGATTAGTGCAGCGGATATAGGTCGCCGGCACGCCGTTGCCGAGCGGATGCGTCAGCGTGATCGGCAATGCATAAGTCGCCGTCGGGTGCGGGGTCAGATGCCGTTCGATCCAGGTGATGTCGGCCGGTTCGGTGACGCCGAAGGCTTCGGTCGGCGGCGGCGGCATGCTCAGGCCGCCGTCATGCGCCTGCGCCGCCGCGAGGCGCGCGTCGCGTACCGCTGGCGCCATCAGTTCGAAGGCCGACTTGCCATTTTCCGGCAGACCGGCATCGAGATAGACCAGTCGCCGCAAGCGTTGCGGGATCCGATCGGCGGTCACGCTGATGGAGCGGCCACCAAAGCTGTGGCCGACCAGATAGACATCTCTCAGGTCCTCGGCCTCGATCAGGTTGATGATATCGAGCGCGAAGGTTTCCGGCGTCACCTCCGGGGTGAGCAGATGCCGGCGCTCGCCCAATCCGGTCTGGGTCGGTGCGAAGGCCCGATGGCCGGCGGCGGTGAGACGATCCGTAACGCGACGCCAGCACCAGCCGCCATGCCATGCGCCGTGGACGAGGACGTAAGTTCGTTGTGAGCTCATTCGAAGGTGCTTTCGATCCGCGCTTGACCCGGCCCGTCATCCATACGGCAATTTACCGGACGATCAATCCCGCCGTCGCGCATGCACGAGATAATCCCAGTCGAAGGGCATGCCCCAGCCCGGCTTGTCGGGCAGGGTATAGATGCCGTCATGAAACGGCGTCTGGTCGGCGATTAACGAATAGAAGAACGGATCGCGCCACGGCATCATCACCTCGCCGTAGCGGCCATTGACCGCACCGCCGACCAGCATCAGGCCGATCTGCGGTTCGATGTGCTGCATCATGCCGACGTTGAAGCAGGCGGCGAGTGCGGCGACCCGCCGCCATTCGGTCGGTCCGCCGCCCCATGTCGCATCGAAATTGCAGATATCGACGGCGTCTGCCAGCATCAGGTCACGGCAGCCGAAGCGCGATATTTCGCTCTGGCCAGCGCTGACCGGCACCCGGCCGATCGCGCGCACCAACGCCATGTCGCGCCGGTCATTGTCCCATTTGCACGGCTCTTCGAACCAGGCGAGGTTGAGATCGGCGACGCGCTGGGCGAAGTCGATAGCGTCCTCGCGGGTCCAACCCTGGTTGGCGTCGGCTGCAACGGTGAAGCCGTCGCCGCCGGCGCGGCGGACGGCGGCGACCCGCTCGGCATCCTCGCGCGGCGTGCGGCCGCCGACTTTGAGCTTCAATCCACCGATGCCGAGCGCTTTGAGTTCGGCGACTTCCTCGGTCAAACCCTCCAACTCATGGGCGTCGCGATAATAGCCGCCGAGTGCGACGGTCTTGACGTCACGCGACGCGCGCCCCCACAGGAGATGCAGCGGCTGGCCATAGAGTTTGCCGACCGCGTCGTGCAGCGCGCTGTCGATGCAGGACATCGCGCGCAGCGGCACGCGGCGGTCGCGCAGGAAAGGCTCGGTCGCGATCCGCATCGTCTGCCAGGCTTCCTCGAGGCCGACGACGGGACGTCCGATCAGACGCGGTTCGAGTTCGTCATGGATGGCGCGGATGACCGCACCCTGCAATTCGTCGTCGTTGCCGTTGAAGCATTCGCCGATCACGCCGGCGTCGGTGTGAATGCGGGTGACGATGGTGCAGCGATGGGTAAGCTTGAGCGTAGAACCGGCCGCAGGCCGTTCGAGCCTGACCTTGAGCGGAATGGTCTCAATGCGCTCGATCTTGACGTCGACGGACGATGGGTTTTGCAGGGTCATCGGAGCCATTGAATCATCGGACCCATCGCGTTATCGGGGTCATCGTAGGGGGCGCGGCGGACGGCGCTGGTGCGCCGCCCGCCGGCTTTGAACGTGCTAGTTCAGCTTGATGTCGAGCTTCTTGATGATCGGCGCATAAGCGTCGCGTAGCGCATGCATCTCCTTGCTGAGCTCTTCGGGCATCATCGGCGTTGCCTCGAGACCGGCCTTGAGGAAGTGTTCCTGCAAGTCCTTTTCGCCGACGACCTTATAGAGCGAGGCGCTGATATCGGCGACGACACCCTTTGGAGTCTTGGCCGGCGCGAACAACAGGAACTGGATGCCGGCGAGCAAGCCGGGGAAACCCTGTTCGGCCGCCGACGGCACATTCGGCAGCAGAGCAGACCGCTTGTCCTGCAACACCGCGATGGCCTTCAGCTTGCCCTGTTCGACGAATGCCTTGGTGGTGCCGCCGAGCAGCGTGCCGAAATCGACGCGGGCCGACAACACATCGGTCAGCGCCGGTCCGCCGCCCTTGTAGGGCACGGTGACGAATTTCGCGTCGGTCCGGCGAGCGATTTCGACCGTCGCCAGATGCTGTTGCAGACCGTAGCCGGCGATGGCGAAGGTCAGGCCGTTCGGCTTCGACTTGGACAGCGCGACCAGGCCCTTGATGTCGTTCGCGGCCAATTGCGGCGCGGCCAGAATGATCGACGGCGTGCTGCCGAGACCGCCGACCGGCGTGAGGTCAGTGAAAGGGTCGTAGCGCAGGTTCGGGAAGCTGTCCTTGAAGGTCGCGATGACGGTGCCGTTGACCAGCAGGGTGCATCCATCCGGATCGGACTTGGCGACATAATCGTTGCCGATATTGCTCGCGGCGCCGCCCTTGTTTTCGACGTAGAACGTCTTGCCCATTTCCTTGGTCAGACGATCGGCGACAAGGCGCGCCGCGACGTCGGCCGATCCGCCGGCGGCGTAGGGCACCACAATCTTGACGCGGGCGCAGTTGAAGTCGGCGGCCACGGCCGGCGTGGCGATGGCCGAGGTCGCGCTGAGACCGAGCGCGATGAGCATTGCAATGGGACGCATGTTTCCTCCGTATTGTTGGGCGGCGTTATGGGTGGTCTCAGCCGCAATCCGTCGGATCGCGGGTGTGTTGATTCGGTATAGCGGTATCCTCGGATCGTTCGCAACTTGGAATGAGATTCTCCGGCTTAGGGGCCGCTTTGCCATTTCGCATAGCGTGGATATCAGGCACCCTGAGTGGTGTGATCGGCGCTTGCAATCAGTGATGGCCGGGCGGGGTTAAGCGACGGGCTTGCGGTCGCCGTGTCCGCGTGCGCTTCGCTCGCCCGTTCGTTCTGCCCACTTGGTCAAAGGCTGGGCATTGGGCAACACGACCACCAGCGACGCGGATGCACGGGTCGTTGCGTGATCGCCGTGTGGGGCTATCAAGAGGCCGCGCCGGTTAGAGGCCGGCGAGACGGGAGCAGGGCGCCGCTCGCGAGCCTCAGCGGCGCCGGCTCAGGACCGCGCACAGCTTGCCGCAAGCCGAACGCCTGAGATGCGATCAGGATCGACCTGGTCGCGTCCGCTCAAGCCACCGCAGCCTGGGGCCTATGACGGTTGCTTCGAGAACCATGCGGGACCGACGTCGTGGTGACGACATCGGGTCGATGGCGAGATCCGGTCGATCGGGCCCGGGTAATGGCGCGCGATCGACATCCGGCGGGATTATGGGCTCATGACGCCAGATTCGCATAAGACATATTATGGAATATATCGAGTGGATCAATTACGGGAAGAAGGCTATGTAAAACACTGTTTTAGCTCAATATTTATATAGAAATAGATGGATCTGACCCGGGGTCCGTTTCCCGACTAAGGACATACCTATGACCGGTGCTGGCCGAATTGAGCCCGCGAATTGAGCCTCGAAAAACTGCCCAGTGGATGGCCGGCAAGGCGGCATACGCAGGCTTGAGGCAGAAGATCGCTCGCTGTTCCGGGGCCAGACGGCAATGATCATTGTCGGGTTCGAAAGTCGTGCAGAATCCGGTGTTTTCCGTTGCGGTGGTGCAGACGACACGATTTGGTAGATCGCGCCCCCGCCCCATCCCGCAGCCTGCAGGCCCTGCCTTGAAGCCGTCCCGCGATATTGCCCGGCTGATCGAAATCATGGCGGCGCTGCGTACGCCGGTCACCGGATGCCCCTGGGACCTGGAGCAGAATTTCGGCTCCATCGCGCCTTACACCATCGAGGAAGCCTACGAGGTCGTCGACGCCATCGCGCGCGGCGATCTGGAGGACCTGCGCGATGAACTCGGCGACCTGTTGCTGCAGGTCGTGTTTCACGCCCGCATGGCCGAGGAGCAAGGCGTCTTCGATTTCGGCGGCGTCGTCGAGGCGATCACCAGCAAGATGATCCGCCGTCATCCGCATGTCTTCGCCGATGCCGATGGCAAGACCACGACGGCCGTCAAAGGCATGTGGGAAGAGATCAAGGCGAAGGAGCGCGCCGACAAAAGCGGCACGCCCGACGATGCCAAGCCGGCGAGCGCGCTCGATGGCGTGCCGGTCGGCCTGCCCGCTTTGACGCGGGCGCTGAAGCTTCAACAAAAGGCCGGACGGGTCGGCTTTGACTGGAACGATCCGCGTGCGGTGCTGGCGAAAATTCGCGAGGAGGCCGACGAGATCGAAGCCGAACTCGACGCCGCCGACCGGATCACCGATGCGATCAAAGCCAAGGCCGCGGCCGAGGTGGGCGACCTGTTGTTCGCGGTCGTCAACCTCGCGCGTCATCTCGATGCCGATCCGGAGGACATCCTGCGCGCCACCAATCGCAAGTTCGAGCGCCGCTTCGGTGCGATCGAGCGCGCGCTGGCGGCCGAAGGCAAGACGCCGAAGGAAGCCACGCTCGACGAGATGGACAAGTTGTGGGACGCGGCGAAGCTGGACGAGAACTCCTGAGCGGTTGGGCCAAGCCTGTACAGTGCCTGTACGGTGCCTGTGCGGGTCGCTTTGGCATCGGGCGCGGGTTGAAGAAGTAACGGCGCGGCTGGGACGGCAAGATCCCGCGAGCGCGTTATGGCGGAGGAAGCATGTCGGTGGTCGATCGCGCCATCACTATCGCGGAGCTGCGGCGTTTGGCCTTGCGCCGCTTGCCGCGTTTCGTCGGGGATTATCTGGAGGGCGGCGCCGGCGATGGCGGCGGCGTCACCCGTAATGTCGATGCCTTCCGAAAATATCGGCTGATACCGCGGGCTCTGGTCGAGCCGACACCGATCGACACCACGGTCGAACTGTTCGGCCGGCGTTATGCGAGCTTGTTCGGAATCTCGGCGGTCGGCCTCGCCGGCATCTATCGTCGTCATGCCGACGAGCTATTGGCGGAGGCCGCGCGCGCCGCCGATATCCCGTTCATCCTGTCGGGGGCTTCGACCGCCTCGATCAAGACCGTGTGCCGGATCGCGCCGGATCATACCTGGTATCAACTCTACGGCGCGCATCGTCCCGAGGTCACCGAGTCCATGATGGCCCGGGCACGCGACGCCGGCGTCAAGGTGCTGGTCTATACCGTCGACTATCCGGTGGCGCCGCGTTCAGAAGTGGTCGGACGCACGGGTGTGTCGATGGCGCAGGGGCCCTCGCCGCGCACCTTTCCGCGGCTGTTTGTCGATGCGTTGCGTCATCCCTTCTGGACCGCCGACTATCTGCGCAGCGGCGGTTTGCCCAAGCTCGAGAGCTGGTCGCCCTACGCGCCCGCCGGCAGCAATGCCCGAGAAGTGGCGGCTTACTACGTTCAGAATTGGTCCAATGCTCAGACATGGCGCGATCTCGATCGCGTCCGCGCCTTCTGGCAGGGACCGCTGGTGGTGAAAGGGCTGGTGCATGGCGACGACGTCACGCGCGCGGTCCAAGCGGGCGCGGACGCGGTGACGATTTCCAATCACGGCGGCAACAAACTCGACTGCATGCAGGCAACCCTCGACGCCCTGGCCCAGATCAAGCCATCGACGAATGGCAAGGTGCGCCTGCTGTTCAACGGCGGCATCCGGCGCGGCTCCGATCTGATCGTGGCCAAAGCTTTAGGGGCCGACTTTTGTTTTACCGGGCGAGCGACGATTTATGGCGTCGCAGCCGGTGGCTTGCGCGGCGCCAAGCGGGCGATCGATATTCTGCAATCTGATTTGACTTATACGATGGCAATGATCGGCCAGCGGTCGGCAGCCGCAATCACACAGGACTGTCTGGCCCTGGATCAGGCGTAAAAAGGCGGTGTCTCGGCTTAAGCCGCTAGCGCCTTGGCGCTGCGGCCGGCGACGCCGGTGCGGCAAGTTGACAAAGGTTGCGACGCTCGGCGAAATCCGCGCCCATCGATTAAAAAATTCAATGAAATCAACTGTTTGCTGTGGCGGAGCGTCCTCGGTGTCGGCCATCGTTGCCGAGACTTCCTCCCTTTCTGGCAACCGTTTCGACACCTTTTGTGTCTAAATGTTTCTCACGGAATTGATTGTGGGTACGATTTATGACTTTAGCGGAAAGTGCGCCGAGAGCTCTGCGATCGACGCACACAGAATCGAAAATTGCACGTGCCCCTCAATTTACACTGGAATACACCAGCGGCGCCATTTGGGATAAATCCATCGGCGATTTTGACGACGTTTGCACCGAGCAGACCTTCGCCTTCGCGGCCAGGCGATGGTCTGAATTCGTTCATGAGCCATTGATTTTCCGGCGCGGCGGCGATGTCGTCGGCGGCGCCTTGATGTTGGTGCGCCGGCTGCCTTTGGGCATTGGCTCGATTGCCGTCGGCAAATGGACGCCGATGATCGGGAGGCGCACCGACGGCGACCAGCTTGCAGTCTATAAATCGATCATCGAGACTTTGATCGCCGAATACGCCCAACGCCGCGGCATGATGCTGACCTTGCTGCCGCGTGTCAGCCCCCTCGGCGACCGGAGCGAGGTCGCCTTTCTCCATGAGCGTGGTTTCGTTGAGGCGTCGAACGTCCCCTTTCCGAACCGCTATATTGTCGACCTGCGTCCGGCGGAAGATGTCCATCGAAAGGCGCTGGACTCGAAATGGCGCTATCACCTCCAGCGCGCCGAGAAGGCCAATCTTCAATTCGACGTGGCGACGCCGGATGCGTTTCCGGCTTTCCTTGAGATCTATCAGGCGATGAGCGACCGGAAAAAATTTCCGGACTATTCGGCCATCGAATCCGTTCCAGCCCTGCTCGCATTGGAGGATGAATCGCTCCGTCCGCAGATTTTCTTCGTGCGGCGGGACGACCGGATCATTGCCGGCGCAATCGTCTTCAAGGCGGGCGACACGGCGGTTTACCTTTACGGCGCGACCAAAGACGATGCGTTGCCGTTGCGTGCCGGTTATTTCATGCAGTGGAATATCCTGCGCTGGTTGAAAGCCAACTGCCGGGCGCGGTGGTACGATCTGGGCGGCTGTGATGGCTTCAGCGGCCTCCACCAATTCAAGAAAGGATTGGTCGGCAAGGCCGGTGCCATCGAGCCCATGCCGGCGGTCCATCACTACGCCGAGAAGCGGTCGACACTGGCCATTGGCCGGGCTGCTTTTGCCCTGCGTGACGTCGTGCTAATCGCGCGACATCATTTGTTAAGCCGCAGCAAGAATCTGGCCAAACCTGATCTCAAGCCGCGTCGCGTTCAATGACGGTTGCGCGCCGGCTGGTGCCCCTCACCGTCGCGTTGTTCGCCGGCCGACTGGCCGGCGCATTTATCGCCTTCGTCACCCAGGCCTTGATCGCACGATCATGGAGCGCCGCGACGCTCGGCGAGTATCTCTTTTTGCTGGCTAGCATTAATGTCGCCGCGACCCTAATGCCTCTCGGCTTTCAGGTCGTCGGTGGATATTTCGCCGCCGAATATCGGGCGGCAAGGTCGCGCAGATCGTTACGCGCTTATCTTGGTCAAAGTTACCTGCAGATAGTAGCCGTCATTGCGATTTTAGCGGCCTTTCTGGCGGTTGCGCGGTTCTGGGCTGCCCCTACGAACACCTTGCGTGACTTCGGTTTGCCATGTCTGTTGATGGCCGCGGCTACGGCATTCATATACGTCAATGGCGCGGTGCTGGTGGGCTTGAAGCATCCTGTTGCCGGCCTTTTTGCCGATACGCTGTTACGTCCGCTGCTGGCGATCGCTGCGTTCTTCGCGGTCGCCTGCTTTGCCGGTATGGCGCAGCCGTTGATACCATTGATGTGGATTGTCGCGATCGGCTATGCCGGGATTGCGCTATGCCAGATGCTTTTGACTCACCGGGCGATTCGGACCGTTGGCGATGAAGCGCCGCCCGCCCCCACCATGCGGGGGCGCTGGTGGCGCTTTGCTTTGCCGTGGACGGTCATTGCGCTCGCGACCGATTTCTTCTTCGATATCGATCTGCTTTTGCTTGGCCACATGATGAACCGGGAGGAACTCGCGGTCTTCGGGGTGTGCGCGCGGATCTGTTCGTTGCTCGGCTTTGGCGTCGCGACGGCATATACGGTCATGATGCCGGATATTCTGGAATCCGCCGTGCATCGTAACGAAGGCGACTTTCTGCGCCGCTTGGCGGATACCAATTTGGTCGCGACAGGCTTTGCCATCGCATTGACGGCATGCATGTTCTTGACTGGCCCCTTGCTTGCGCTGATGTTCGGCAGCCGCTTTGCCGATGCTGGCTTTCCGCTTGGGATTATGTCGCTGGCGTTCGTCATCCGTGCCGCCTTTGGACCGGCTTCGCTCGTCCTGTCGTTTTACGATCGGCCTTATGCAGGCGTACCGGCGGCGGTGCTGGGCCTGGTATCGTTGTTGATTGCCGATGCCATTTTGGTGCCGGCATTTGGTTTGATCGGGGCGGCATGGGGCGCGACGATCGCGACCGGGCTATGGTGCGTTACGCTGTGGTTGACCGCGCTGCGAAACCTCAAAATCGATGTTTCGGTGCTGCCGCGCCTGCAGACAATCCTGTGCGGTGCGTGAGAGGCTTTTAAAAAAAACGGGCACTAGCGTCCAAACAGTATCGCGAGTTTTATCTTCAGCCGCTCAAGGCGTCGCAGCCGCGTGCCGGAATCGTAAGTTGGATTGGTCTTGGTCAGCGGACGTTCCATGAGAATGAAGCCGTTGCCGAAAATGTGGTTTTCAAGATAAGCGATTTTCTTGAAGCCAAAGCGCCGGAATATCGTCAGCGCCGTCCTGTTTTCCGGGTGAACGTAGCAAGAGATCTTGTGAAAGCGATTGTTGTCCCAATACTTCAGCGCTGACCGGATGAGTGTGACGGCCGTCGCACTCGTTCGGAACTGAGGTTTGACGTAAATCCAGGGCGACCACAGGGTTCCGTATTCCGGGATTGTTACCGCGATGCCGATCACATCCGTTCCCTGCGTCACGACACAAACGTGCCATGGATCGAGGGCGATCAACGTCCTGATGAAGGCTTCGGAGAACCGATCCTTTTCAAACCTGCGAAATTGTTCATCGTAGAATGGCACTTCATCGATGGCCGACAGGATTAGTGTGCGGACCTGGCGTGCCTCGTCCGGCCGCGCGCCTCGCGGCACTGCCGATCCATCAGCGACGGGCCGGACGGCGTCTTGCGCTGAATTGGGGTCACTCACGATAGCCCGAACTTCGCCCGCACCCGAGCGGTGTTTTCCGGCTCAGCGCGGACCGTCACCAGCAGACTGCCGTCCTCGTTCATGTTTTTGGCCAGCACTTCGGCGTGACGATAAAGCCAGCTTAATCCCGCGCCGTCGGATGGATCGAGCGTCACATCGAGGGTCAGTTTGGTCTCGGCCAAACGGGCCTCGATCACTGCTGTCAACTGATCAAGGCCCTCTCCGCTAATCGCCGACACCGCGACCGGACGACGGTCGTCGGGCTGGCGCTCGATCAAATTCGTCAAGCGCTCGTGGTCTTCGGCGTCGAGCCTGTCGATCTTGTTCCAGACCTCGATGATGCGGCGGTCGGTCGGATCGATGCCAAGTTCGCTCAGGACTTTTTCGACGTCGTGCGATTGTGCGCCGGCGTCCTCATGCGACAGGTCGCGGACGTGCAGGATGATATCGGCCTCGATCACTTCCTCCAGCGTGGCGCGGAACGCCGCGACCAGCATGGTCGGCAAATCGGAGATGAAGCCGACGGTGTCCGACAGAATGATTCGGTTGCCGTGCGGCAGGTCGATCGCGCGCAAGGTCGGATCGAGCGTGGCAAACAGCATGTCGGCCGACAACACGCTGGCTTGCGTCATGCGGTTGAACAGCGTCGATTTACCGGCGTTGGTATAGCCGACCAGTGCAACGATCGGATAAGGCACGCGCTTGCGCGAGTCGCGGTGCAGCTTGCGGGTGCGTTTGACCTTTTCGAGCTCGGCTTCGATGCGGACGATTTTTTCCGACAACATGCGTCGGTCGGATTCGATCTGCGTTTCGCCCGGTCCGCCGAGAAAGGCGCCGCCGCCGCGCTGGCGTTCGAGATGGGTCCAGGAGCGGACCAGCCTGCCCTTCTGATAGGTCAGATGCGCCAGTTCGACCTGCAACGCGCCTTCGCGGGTGCGGGCGCGCCGGCCGAAGATTTCCAGGATCAGCCCGGTGCGGTCGATGACCTTTGCGTTCCAGGCTTTCTCGAGATTGCGCTGCTGCACCGGTGTGATCGCGCAGTCCATGATCACGACGGCGGCGTCCAGGCTTTTGGTCAGGCCGGCGATCTCGTCAACCTTGCCTTTGCCGACATAGGTCGCCGGACGAACGGCGTTCAGCGTGACCAGGCCGCCCTCGACGACGTCCAGATCGATGGCGCGCGCCAGTCCCGACGCTTCCTCGAGGCGGGCCTCGGGCGTGCGGCTATCGCCAGCCGCGCGCGGGCCGCCCTGGCGCGCGTTCGGGTGTTTGATCCAAGGCTCGATGACGATGGCACGGCCACTTCCCGATCCCTTTGGAGTCAGGAGGTCCGTGTCATCGTCGCGCTGGCGTTGTTCCAATCAGGTTTTTTCCACGGCGAACGGCTCTTCGCTGCCTTCGAACAGCTGGATCGGGTGACCCGGCATGATGGTCGAGATCGCATGTTTGTAGACGAGTTGGGAATGCCCGTCGCGCCGCAGTAACACGCAGAAATTATCGAACCACGTCACCACGCCCTGCAATTTCACGCCATTGACGAGGAAAATTGTTAGCGGGATCTTTGCCTTGCGGACGTGGTTGAGAAAAGTGTCCTGTAAGTTTTGTGCTCGTTCGGCTGCCATGGCCGTGTTCCATTTTTTAGCTCGCATCTTAACGCGCGAGACATTCGTTGCCCGTTGGTCCTTGGCCTTCGCGAACGGCGCGAAAGCACCCGCTGCCCTCAGCGGCAGCGGCCAGACTTCGAGAAAGCGTATTAGATGGCAGGCGTTCAGCGGGCGCAAGCAGTAGTTCGCGTGCAGCGCGGCAAGTCACTGAAAAAGTTACAATTTAGGCCATTTTGCGGCAACCGTAGCCGCCGTCGGACGCTTAAATCCGGTATTATGGTATATTCAACTTACGGCGGCCATCTGGGAATAGCCGCGCCGCAGCAGACCGGCCATCAATCCCGGAGCGCCATTGCCGACCGGACGGCCGTCGATGGTCACGACCGGCATGACCAATTGGCTTGCCGACGTGACGAAAGCCTCTCGCGCCGCATAGGCTTCCTCGACCGTGAACGGCCGTTCCTCGAAGACCAGGCCTTCCGCCGCGATCAGATCGAGCACAACCGAGCGGGTGATGCCGGGCAGGATGCCGGTGCCGAGCGGCCGGGTGATCAGCTTGTTGTCGCGCGAGACGATCCAGGCATTGGACGACGCGCCCTCGGTGACAAAGCCCTCAGCGTCGACCAGCCAGGCTTCACGGCCGCCCTGCTCCTTGGCGGCCTGCTTGGCCAGCACGTTCGGCAATAACGCGACCGATTTGATGTCGACGCGCTGCCAGCGAATGTCTGGCATGGTGACGACCGCGATGCCTTGTTCGGCCAGTTGATCGATCCGCGCTCGGTCGTGATGACGCGCGGTGACGACGACGGTTGGTGGCGTACCGGCTGGCGGGAACGGGAAGTCGCGTCGCATCTCGCCACGGGTGATCTGGACATAGATGATGCCGTCGCGCACCCGGTTGCGCGAGACGGTCTGGCGCATCACGAGTTTCAGTGCCTGAGGCGGCATTGGGTGATCGATCCGCAGTTCTTTAAGCGAGCGATCGAGACGCGCCATGTGGCGCGCTTCATCGATCAGGCGGCCGCCTTTGACTTCACAGACTTCGTAGACGCCGTCGGCGAATTGAAAGCCGCGGTCTTCGATCCCGACGCAAGCCTGCGCATGCGGGACATAGCGGCCGTTGACGTAAGCGATGCGGGACATGGGGATGGCTCGTCGTTTCGGAGTGGCAGCGGATGGATTACCCGATCCCCAGCGCCTTGAGCTTGCGATGCAGCGCCGAGCGTTCCATGCCGACAAATTCGGCGGTGCGCGAGATATTGCCGCCGAAGCGGGAAATCTGCGCCACGAGATATTCTCGCTCGAACACTTCGCGGGCGTCGCGCAATGGCAAGCCCATCAGTTGCTCGCCGCCATTGCCGTTGGGCATCGCCGGCACCATCGAGCCGACATCGGGCGGCAGCATCGACGCCGACAGCACCGCGTCGGGTTCGCCGCCGGCCAGGATCATCAGCCGTTCGATGTTATTGCGAAGCTGGCGGACATTGCCCGGCCAGCTATGCGATTGCAGCACCGCCATCGCGTCCTCGCCGATCCGCCGCTTCGGCAGACCGGTCGATTGCGAGATCTGGCTCATGAAATATTCGATCAGGTCCGGGATATCCTCGCGCCGCTCGGAGAGCGCGGGCACCTTGATCGGCACCACCGACAGGCGGTGATAAAGGTCCTCCCGGAAGGCTCCCTCCGCGATCAGCGCTTCGAGATTGCGCGCGGTCGACGCAACGATACGGACATCGACCGCGACCTTGCCAGTGCCGCCAACCCGAAGGAAAGTCTGCTCGACCAGCACGCGCAGGATCTTGTTCTGGGTCTCGCGCGGCAAATCGGCGACGTCGTCGACGAACAGCGTGCCGCCATGGGCTTCTTCGAGCGCACCGGGCTTGCGCGGTTCGCTGCCGTTCTGCTCGACACCGAACAGCTCGATCTCCATTCGGTCGGGCGTGATCGACGCGGCATTGATGACGATAAAGGGACCGTTGGCGCGCGCCGATAGCTGATGCATGGTGCGCGCCGCCAGTTCCTTGCCGGCGCCCGATGGGCCGACAATCATCACCCGGCTGTTGGTCGGGGCGACCCTCTCGATCGCCTGACGCAACTGCGACATCACCGCCGAGCGCCCGATGAGGCTCGACGGCAGGGGCGCCATCTGTTTGAGGTGCTTCAGCTCGCGCTTGAGCCGCGAGGTCTCGAGCGCGCGATCGGCGACCAGCACCAGCCGGTCGGCTTTGAACGGCTTCTCGATGAAATCGTAGGCGCCGTGCTTGATGGCGGCGACCGCCGTTTCGATGTTGCCGTGACCGGAAATCATCACCACCGGAATTTCCGGGTGCTCGGTCTTGAGAATGTCGAGCAATTGCAGGCCGTCCAGCTTCGAGCCCTGCAGCCAGATATCGAGGAAGATCAGGTTCGGTCGCCGTGTCGCGACCGAAGCCAAAGCATCATCCGAGTTGCGTGCCGTGCGCGCGACAAAGCCCTCGTCCTCCAGGATGCCGGCGACCAGATCGCGGATATCGGCTTCGTCATCGACGATCAGAATTTCAGCAGCCATGCGAATTTACTCGGTTGACGTCGCGTCGGAAACGAAATCGGGCGCGGCGGACGCGACCCTTTCGGAATTGGTCTTGGCATTCGCCATCGGCTTTACATCGGCGCTGGGCTTGCCGTCGGCGGCGAACCAGAGACGCACCCAGGCGCCGCGCTGGCCGGGGATCTTGTCGGCGGCGTCGCGCAATTCGAGCGCGCCGCCGTGTTCCTCGAGAATGCGGCCGACAATTGCCAGTCCGAGGCCGGTGCCTTTCTCGCGGGTGGTGACGTAAGGCTCCATCAGCCGGCTGCGGTTTTCCTGCGGCAGCCCGATGCCGTTATCGACGACATCAATCGCGATATTGGCGCCCTCGCGCGCGGCGAATACCTTGATGCTGCCTTTGCCGAGCTGGTCGGGCGGCACCGCCGATATCGCCTCGGCGGCATTCTTGATGATGTTGGTCAGCGCCTGCGACATCAGCCGTCGGTCGAACTGCGCCGGCATCGGCGTCTCTGCGATATCGGCTTCGATGTCGATATCGGCATGGCCGACGCGCATCAGGAACACCGCCTGACGCACGGTGTCGGCGGCGTCCTCGGCGACGATGACCGGCTTGGGCATGCGGGCGAATTTGGAGAACTCGTCGACCATGCGCCGGATATCGTCGACCTGACGCACGATGGTGTCGGTGCATTGCTCGAAGATCTCGCGGTCCTCGACGATCACCTTGCCGTATTTGCGCCGCAGCCGTTCGGCCGACAATTGAATCGGCGTCAGCGGGTTCTTGATTTCATGGGCGATGCGGCGCGCGATATCGGCCCAGGCCGAGGTGCGTTGCGCGGTGACCAGTTCGGTGATGTCGTCCAGCGTGATGACATAGCCGTGGTCGCTTTCGCCGGACTGTTCACCGGTGACGCGAACCGACAGATTACGGTCGCGGCGGTCGCGATGGATGGTGACCTGGTCCTGCATGCGCGCGCCGGTCTTGGCCGCCAGCAGGATGCCGGCAAGTTCGGGAAACACCTCGTCGAGCGGTTTGCCTAATGCCTCGGCCTCGCTGCAGCCGATCAGCTTTTCAGCCGAGCGATTGAGAATGCGGACATTGCCCTGGCTGTCGACGCCGATGACGCCGGCAGACGCGCCGGCGAGCACGGCTTCGGTGAAACGGCGGCGGCGGTCGATCACGTCGCGCGCCCGCACGATGTCGTCGCGCTGGGTGCGCAATTCCTGGGTCATGCGGTTGAAGGTTTCGCCGAGATGGGCGAGATCGCCCTCCGATTGACGGACCGGCACGCGGACGTAGAGGTTGCCTTCCGACACCGCGTTGGCGGCACCGATCAGCCGGCGGATCGGCGCGACCAGGCGGTTGGCAAAGTTGAGGCCGATCCACACCGCCGACAACAGCACGATCAGCGCGATCACCGTATACATCAGGCCGAAGGCGACCTGGACGCCGAGCCGGCGCGACTCGATGGCGGCATATTCATTGACGCTGCGGCGGGTCTCCTGCAACTGCGGCACGACGCGCGGATCGAGCAGCCGGGTCACATAGAGAAAGCGGTCCTGATAGTTCTGCAACCGGATAATGGCCGCGACGTAGTTGGTGTCCGGCAATAGAACCACCTGCGGTTCCTTGTCGGTAATCTTGGGCAGCGCGTCGCGCGGCGGCAGCGCGAATGTCTGGTTGATCTTGACGTCGGCGCGGGCCACGGTTTTCAGGTTGTCGTCGAGCACGATGGCCGCCGCCAGACCGCGGACTGATGCCTGGAAGGTGAGAAACTGCTGGAGCTTGTCCGGCTCCTTGTCGAACAGTTCCTTGGAACGGCCGATGTCGAAAGCCATCACCATGATGTCGGAACGCACGATCTGGGCGTGATCGCGCAGATAGGCTTCGGCCACGATCAACGAGTTCTCGATGGCGGCGCGGGTGCGCGTCGAAAACAGCCGGTCGAGACCGCGGTCCAGCGTCACACTGGCGACGATGGCGACTAGAATGGCGGGCGCGGCGGCGATGATCGAAAACAGGCCGACGATGCGGACATGCAGACGGGCCGCCGCCCGGCCCGATCGCCGCGCCTGCACCACCTGCCAGACTTCGCGGATGATGATCGTCAGCAGCAGGATGACGGTCGCGGCATTGACCAGCAGCAGGGTCACGACGACGTAATGGGTCGGTGCAATCGGCGTCAGGTCGGCCAGCACGACGAAGGTGATGAAGGCCGAGATTAGCGCCAGCGCGACCGCCAGCGGGCCCATGATACGGGTCTCGCCGCGTTTGGACGACGGGGCGGCCAGCGGAGTATCGGCGGACGTGGCCTGTTCGACGCTCATGGATTTCCGGCGGCCTGGATGAGACGAAGCTTGATCGGTGCGCGGTGTCGGTAGAATCGGCCCGCGTAATGATGCTTTTATACAACAATGTTGCCAAATTGCGACAAGACTGGGGCCCGCCTCCATTAGCCCTGCATGGCTGAGGCCTGACCGCCAGCCGTTGGCATCGGCGGAAGACGCCTATCGCTGCTCGGCGCCAAAGAATGGCCTCCGATTTTCACTTGATTAGGAAACGATTGTTTCCTATCTCGGCGATATGAAAAGCAGCTCATCGACATCCCTCCCCCGCCGTGGTCCAGGCCGGCCACGCGAGTTCGATCCGGACGTCGCGCTCGATCGGGCTCTGCTGGTGTTTCGCGAACGCGGCTATCATGCCGCCTCGATGGGCGATCTCAGCGCCGCGATGAAACTCACGGCCGGCAGCATCTACAAGGCATTCGCCGACAAGCGCGCGATCTTTCTCGCGGCCTTCGACCGCTACGTCGATCTTCGCCATGCCCAGCTGCAACCGTTGCTCGACGCTGAGCGCAATGGATTCGGCAAGCTGCGAGCCTTGCTGCGCTTCTATGCCGAGACCTCGCACGATCTTGAGGGCCGGCGCGGCTGTCTGGTGATCAGCGGCGCCGCCGAGCTTGCGACATTCGACAAGGAGATGGCGGCGCGTGTCACCGCGGCCTTGCAGCGGGTCGAGACGCTGCTGCGCGATCTCATTGGGCGGGGCCAGGCCGACGGTTCCGTACCCGCCGCCCTCGATCGCAATGCGACGGCGCGCGCGTTGCTGTGCCTGGTACAGGGCCTGCGTGTGGTCGGCAAGGTCGGGCGGAGCCGCGCCGACATGATCGCCGCCGCCGACCGCGCTTTACAGCTGCTCGCCTAAAACAACGCTTTATCTCGAAACCGTATCCCGAAGCGTCGCCTATTTAGGAAACGATTGTTCCCATTATGGAGAGAACGATGAACATGACCTATGCGCCGCGGGCCGCGGTGCGGCAGGCAGCCACGCTGCCACCATGGCTGACATTGCTGCTGGCGACGGCTGCCGGCTTGATCGCCGCCAATGTCTATTACGCCCAGCCGCTGGTCGGTGCGATCAGCGCCGCACTCGGCATGTCGCCCCAGGCGACCGGGTTGATCGTCACCATGACGCAGATCGGTTATGGCGCCGGTCTGTTGCTGGTGGTGCCGCTCGGCGATCTCGTCGAGAACCGCCGCCTCATCGTCATCATTCTGGCGATCGCGACATTGGCGCTGATCGGCGCGGCCGTGTCGTCGCATGTTGCCGGCTTTCTCACGGCGGCGCTGCTGATCGGCGTCGGCGCTGTGGCGGTGCAGGTGCTGGTGCCTTATGTCGCGCATCTCGCGCCGGAGCAGGCGCGCGGCCGCGTCGTCGGCAACGTGATGAGCGGCTTGATGCTGGGTATCATGCTGGCCCGCCCGGCCGCGAGCGTGGTTGCCGACCTGTGGTCGTGGCACGGCGTGTTCGTCATATCGGCGGTGCTGATGGCCGGATTGGCGGTCGTGCTGCGGCTGGCCCTGCCCAAGCGGCAGCCGGCGCCGGGCCTGAGCTATATCGCCCTGCTGGCATCGATGGTGCGGCTGGCCCTTCATACCCCGGTTTTGCAGCGCCGCGCGCTGTATCAAGCTTGTCTGTTCGGCGCCTTCAGCCTGTTCTGGACCACGGTGCCGCTCCTGTTGGCCGACACCTTCGGCATGTCGCAGCGTGGCATCGCGCTGTTCGCCCTTGCCGGCGTTGCCGGTGCGATCGCCGCGCCGCTGGCCGGTCGCGCCGCCGACCGGGGCTGGAGCAAGGCCGGCACTGGCGTGGCGATGATCACGGTGAGCCTGTCGCTGCTGCTGGGCTGGTTCGGCCTGTCCGGTTCTTACGCCGGCCTTGCCGCGCTTGTCGCCGCCGCGGTGCTGCTCGACTTCGGCGTCACCGGACATTTCGTGTTGGGACAGCGCGCGATCTTCTCATTGCCCGCCGCCTATCGTGGCAGGCTCAACGGCCTTTACATGGCGACGTTCTTCACCGGCGGCGCAATCGGCTCCGCGCTCGGCGGCTGGACCTATGCCGAAGGCGGCTGGCCGCTCTCGATGGCCGTTGGCGCCGCACTGCCCTTGTTGGCCTTCGTCGGTTATCTGGTCAATCCGTCGGCGGCGGAAGTCGAAGGTAGCGCGCCATGACCCGCGTCGTCAGGCAACCATGTCGCGCACCAACGGGATGACCTTGCGGCCATAGAGTTCGATGCACTTCATCATCTTGTCGTGGCTTAGCGGCCCCGCCGAATATTTCATGTCGAACCGCTCGGCCCCGAGCGCCTTGACCGTCGCGGCGATCTTGCGCGCGACGGTTTCAGGGCTGCCGACATAAAGCGAGCCCTGCGCGATTTCGCGCTCGAACTCGGCCTTGCCGAAAGGCGGCCAGCCGCGTTCGGCGCCGATCTTGTCGCGCATCCGCTTGTAGTCGTCGAACAGTTCGGCTTTGGCGTGATCGTCGGTCTCGCCGACAAAGCCGTGAGAATGAACGCCGACCGGCAAGGCCGGCTTGCCGGCCTCACTGAGGGCACGGCGGAATAAATCGGCATAAGGCGCGAAGCGCTTCGGGTCGCCGCCGATGATCGCCAGCATCATCGGGAAATTGTAGTGGGCCGCGCGCATCACCGATTCCGGCGTGCCGCCGACGCCGATCCAGGTCGCCAACGGCTTATCGAGCTTCGGATAGACGCTTTGATCTTTCAGCGGCGGCCGCGTCGAGCCCTGCCAGGTGACGGCATGCTGCTTGAGAACCTCGGCATAGAGGTCGAGTTTCTCGTTGAACAGGACTTCGTAGTGATTGAGGTCGAAGCCGAACAAAGGAAATGACTCGATGAACGAGCCACGGCCGAGACAGACCTCGGCGCGACCGTTCGAGGCGGCGTTGAGCGTGGCGAAGCGCTGATAGACCCGGATCGGGTCGTCCGACGACAGCACGGTCACCGCCGAGCCAAGCTTGATGCGTCTGGTTCGTCCGGCGATGGTCGCGAGGACCATCTCCGGCGAGGTCACGGCGAAATCGGCACGATGGTGTTCGCCAATGCCAATGGCATCGACGCCGGTTTCATCCGCCAGCACCGCCTCCTCGATCAGGTTGCGGATGACGTGTGCGGCGTGGAGCGGTTTGCCGTCCGGCCCATCGGTGATATCGCCGAAGGTGTCGAGGCCGAGTTCGATGGGGGGCATTTGTCTTTCTCCGCTCATTCCCGCATCAGTAGGGTCGAGCGGTCAATACACCAGCCATCCGATATTACATAATCCTCACTCGTCGGCCGCCAAACACTACCGGGCTTCGATGCCCTGCCCGGCGCGTAACGATCGGCTCATGCGATCAACGGTTGCGTCCCAGCGGGTCTTCTGGTCGGCCGGATAGCTGACCGCCAGACAGTGGATGACGTCGTTTGGCGCTTTGGAGAAATTGCACCGCTGATAGAAAATGTCGCCGTCGCGGGTACCGGATATGGCGAAGAACGCCGCCGTGACCCGCCGGAAACTGAGACCGTCCCGGCCGATATATTTGTTGAGGTAGTTTTGCGGGCTGTCGCCGTCGAGATTGTGACTGGCATAGATCGTCAGCCGTGCGCGGCCGTCGGCACTGTGGAAAACCCGGCCATCGCCGTTTTCCGATGGCGGTTCCGGCGCGCTGAATATTCCAGCGGGATACTCAACCGTCGTGCCGTAACGAGCGTTTTCATAAACGGTCCAATTTTCCGGCGAGGCCGCGGACTGGACTTGTACCGGCGCAGGCGCTGCTTCGACGGTGGCGATACCTTGCTTTTCGGCGCAAGACACCAACACCGGAACCATCGTCGCGTCAAACCGGTAGACGGCGACGATATTGGCGGCCTTCGCGCCGCGCTCGGATTGCACGACAACGAATTCGCCTTTGGCGGCTGCAACCATCTCCAGAAAGCGCTTTGCATCGGCCTTGCCGACCGCGGTGAAGCCGCCCTTTTTCGGCTCCGGCACGGAAAAAGCAACCGGACCATCATAGGCTTTCAGTATCGTGTATTCACCGGTCGTGAATTCATTGCCGCCTACTCGTCGGGTCTTTTCCTTGCCGGCGAAAATGCGAACCGGTGGGGTCGGTGTTGCCTCGCGCGGTTCCGGCGTTGCAAGGCGCACGAAAGCGCCAGGCGCGGCTATACCGATGTCGAGCCTGTGGCTGTCGCCCTCCTCGCGGAAATAGCAAGCGACCGCACCCGTCGGCGATTTGCCGACATAGACGCGCTTGGCCCGATCGAAGACGCCGGTCGGCGTCAACGATCCAATCGGATCGTTCGTGCTGACAAACGGCGGGTCGCTCGGGCGCCGCCGCTCCGACGGCGGTTGCGGCGCGGGAGTTGCCGGGACGGGATGTCCAGCGCCCCGATTCTTTCTCAGACTGTTGAGATCGATATCGCCAAAGGGATCGCTCGATTGCGCCAATGCCGCAATGGGGGCCATGTCCGACGCGGCGATGATGAAAATCGCTGAGCTAACGGCAATGAGAGGCAGGACTCGGCGGCACGGCATATTTGTTGTCTCCGAACTAGGGCCCCAACGGCGCGCCAAGACGTGTCAACTTTGTCGGAGGATCGCGGTAGCCGGACGTTGATCTACGTCAACCGACAAAGCATCGGGGCTGAGGCGATCTCTATTGGCGAGAAATGTTCCACTTGCCGTTTCGCGGCGCTTTCCACAACGGCTTGCTGGTCCGGCGCAACGAAAGCGACCCTGCTGCTCTCCTGTCGGTAATTCGACCGTCGAGTTGCGCGGTAAAGGGATAATTGTAGATCATCGCCATGACGTCTTGCATCGCTGCGCCAACAGCAGCGCCGGTGTCGCGAATGTCGACGGGACCGCGACCTGACACGGCGTCGGCCTTTACGGAGCGGCCGGTGAGCGTTGCGACAATATGGCCATCTTGCGAGACCTGGCCCGTAACGGTCGCACTTTGGCGAACCTTGGCTTTCGCGAGAATGGCGTCGAACGTTCCGGTCACGCGGTCACGGGTGATCGTCAATCTCAGCGTGAACTGGGTCTGCTCATAGCCGGGAATTCCGTAGCTGCCACGGCCGACATAAATCCCGTCGAAGCCCTCCGGCTCTTCAAGGATATTGACGAGTTCCGCCACTTGGGCGGCGCGCTTGTCGTCCGGGCATATGGCGAGGCTATTTTTGAAGAAAGGCACCGCCTCGGCCGGCTTGCCGGCATTATAGAGCGACTGCCCGTGCTTCCAGAGCCGCAATGCCTGTTCCTGGGCGTCGGCGATACAGGCGCCGCCGATATTCGCCGCGACCGCCATTTCCCGAGCTTGCTTCACGGCGTCGGCGGCGTCGGCATATTCCTTGCTGTCCTTGCCGTAGATCAGCGCGGAGGACAGCATCCGCGATGCCAGTGTCAGGTGACGGTCGTTGTTCGGATCAAGCTCAGGCATGTTTTCCATGCCGGCGATCACTCGGTCGAGATAGGTCTTGAGGTTGTAAGGGTTATTGTCGAGCGCGTGGCGGCCGTCCTTGCGCTCAATGGCATCCTTAAGCGGGCCCAGAATGATGTCGGTTTTTTTCTCGGCCGCGACCGCGGCGTCCGCCCGCGCCTTGTCATCCTTTTCCTTCTTGATCCGGCCGTCGAACGATTTGACGATGCTGGCGATAATCTCGTCCTCGGTGGTTTTGGTCAGGCGTTCGCGCAGGCCGTCGTTCGCGGAAGCCGCGGCGTCGCCAATTGCCGCTGTCTTCTGGGCTTCGAGATCGCGGCGGCGTACATCAATGACATAAGCATAACCGCCGGTACCGGCGCGCACTTGATCGAGGATCAATTCGCGCGCCTTGGCATCGCCGTTCTTGTAATCCCTGTAGAGATCCTCGATCTTGCTATCGACGTATTCGCCCTTGGCGTATTTCATCGCGCCGGCAGAGGCTTCATAAAAACCGATCACGCCGGCAGCTGGCGTCAGACCGATCAGCGCCTGACCGACATATTCGGCCGCGGCGCGCTGGCCACCCTTGGTGCCCGACATGGCGTTGCCGAGCGCTTGCGAAATTTCCCGAACCTTGTCGGCCTTGCCGATCATGGAGCCGAGCATCTCGCGCGTCTCCGCGTTCGAACTGAGACGCGCAAATTGTTCACCGAATTTCACTGCCACCGATTCGGACGCGGCGCGGATCTTGTCGGGATCGCCAGAAGCATAAGCGTCGGCGGTATCTTCGGCGAGTTTTTCGAAATCCGGAGTCATGACCGCGACTTCGGCAAGGGCGCGGGACGCCGTCGGGTTTATCGTTTTTCGTGCCGCGTAAAGCTTCTTATAGAGCGCGAAGATGGCGGCCTTGGACTGCGATCTGACCAGTTCGTCTTTCTTCTGGTCGGCATAATTGAGCGCGGCCTCCCTGGCGTCCTTGCGCCAATCGGCATGGGCCGGGAAAAGTACGCATCCCGACAAGATGAGCGCAACAACGGCCGTCGATAAAAAGCTGCGTGTTCCTGCCTTCAACGACATCGCATACCGTTCGCCGCGCGGTTATGTTGGTCTGACTTCTAAGGCCAGATAACCGCGCGGCAAGCAGCGATATGTTGATCTCGATCAATGAAGCCCGTCGCAGCCGGGCACCGATCAGCCGTTCGTGCGGCTAGTTCCCGCCCCTGAATACCTGAATATCGAGATCGCGGATCTTCTTGCGCAGCGTATTACGGTTGACGCCGAGCAGATCGGCGGCGCGGATCTGGTTGCCACGGGTGGCCGCCAGCGCCGCCGTCAGCAATGGGTACTCGATCTCGCGCAGAATGCGGTGATAGAGACCGGCCGGCGGCAAGCCGTCCTCGAAGCCGCCGAAATAAGTCGACAGATGACGCTCGACAGCGGCCGACAGATTCTCCTCGCCGCGCGGTTCGTCGCCGCCGACCGGCAAGGCCGGTTGCGCGAGCTCGGCGTCCATCACGGCGGCGGTGATGGTTTCCTGCGGGTAAAGCGCGGCCAGACGCCGGGCGAGATTTTCCAGTTCGCGGACGTTGCCCGGCCAGCGGTGGCGCTTGAGCCGCTCCTGCGCAGCCTGATCGAGTTGCTTTGGCGGCAGACCCTCGCGCGCGGCCTGCGCGAAGAAATGCCGGATCAGATCGGGAATGTCCTCGGTGCGTTCACGCAAGGGAGGCAGCCGCAGCGGCACGACGTTGAGCCGGAAGAACAGGTCTTCGCGGAACAGGCCCTGCTGGATCTGCAAGCGCAGATCCTTGTTGGTGGCGGCGATGATGCGCACGTCGCTCTTGATCGGCGTGCGGCCGCCGACTGTCGTATATTCGCCCTGTTGCAAGACGCGCAGCAAACGGGTTTGCGCCTCCATCGGCATATCGCCGATTTCGTCGAGGAACAGCGTGCCGCCTTCGGCCTGCTCGAAACGGCCGGCCGAGCGCGTATTGGCGCCGGTGAATGCCCCCTTCTCATGGCCGAACAATTCCGACTCGATCAGGTCGCGCGGGATCGCCGCCATGTTGATCGCGACGAAAGTGCCGGCGCGGCGCTTGCCGTAATCGTGCAACGCCTTGGCCACCAGTTCCTTGCCGGTGCCGCTTTCGCCGGAGATCATCACCGTCAGGTCGGTCTGCATCAGACGCGCCAGCACGCGATAGATTTCCTGCATCGCCGGTGAGCGGCCGACCAGCGGTATGGAATCGAATTCTTCCGGCTTGGCGCTTGATGCCCGCGGCTCCTTCGGCTCCGACATTGCGCGGCCGACGATACCGATCAGTTCCTTCAGATCGAAAGGCTTCGGCAGATATTCGTAGGCGCCGCGCTCGCTGGCGCGGATCGCGGTCATGAATGTGTTCTGCGCGCTCATGACGATGATCGGCAAGTCGGGCCGCGCTTTACGAATGCGCGGGATCAGGTCGAAAGCATTTTCGTCCGGCATCACCACGTCGGTGATGACCAGATCGCCGTCGCCCTGGCTGACCCAACGCCACAGCGTGGCGGCATTGCCGGTCGAGCGCACTTCATAGCCGGCGCGCGACAGAGCCTGATTCAACACGGTGCGGATTGCCGCATCGTCATCGGCGACAAGGATGCTTCCCGTCGGCATGGTTTTACCTCACGGGCTTTGGACGGACGGCGCGTCGTCGGTGACGGCGTCGTCGCCATTGTAAATAGGCATCAGCACGCGGAAGGTCGTTCGCCGCGGCTGAGATTCGCACTCGATAATTCCGCCGTGGTCGCCGACGATCTTGGCGACCAAAGCGAGGCCTAAGCCGCTGCCGGTCCGTTTTGTTGTGACAAACGGATCGAACAGATGCGGCATTAGATCTTCCGGTACGCCCGGGCCGTTGTCCCTGACGCAAAACTCGAGCGGCAAGGAAACGCGGGCATTGGTACCAGGCACCGACAGACGCACGCCGGGCCGGAAGGCGGTGGTCAACTGGATCTCGCCATCGCTGGCGTCTTCACCGATCGCCTCGCAGGCGTTCTTGACCAGATTGAGGAAGACCTGAACGAGCTGATCGCGGTTGGCCAGAACCGGTGGCAGCGACGGGTCATATTCCTCGATGAATTTGACATGGCGGGCAAAGCCGGTCTGCGCCAGACGTTTCACATGGTCGAGAACGACGTGGATGTTGACCGGTTCGCGCTCGACCGGACGTTCGTCGGCGAAGACTTCCATGCGATCGACCAGCTTCACGATCCGGTCGGTCTCGTCGCAAATCAGGGTGGTGAGTTGACGATCTTCGTCGGTGGCCGACTGTTCGAGCAGTTGCGCCGCGCCGCGGATGCCGGACAGCGGGTTCTTGATTTCATGCGCCAGCATGGCGGCCAGCGCGATGACGGAACGGGCGGCACCGCGATGCGTGAGCTGCCGATCCATTTTGTCGGCGATGGTGCGCTCCTGAAGCATCACGATGACGTGGTCGAGATATTCCGGCAATGGCGCCATATGCAGATCGACCAGCCGTTCGCCGGGATTGCGCGGCGTCGCCAGGTCGACCTTGTATTCGTTGACCGCCGATCCGCTGCGGCGGACTTGTTCGATCAGCGTCAAGAGCGGCGAGCCGAACGGCACCAGTTCACGCAACAGGTGGCGACGCAGCATCGGGATCGAGGCTTCGAAAAATTGTTCGGCGGCGACATTCGCATCGGCGATCTTGCCGTCGGCCGAGATCATCAGCACCGGATGCGGCAAGGCATTCAACATGGCGTCGGCCGAAATGTTGATCGGCGCGGCGACGGCATGGGCGCGGCTCATGCGGCGGCCCTCCAGGCAAAAGCATCATAGGCATCGGCCAAGAGGCGGCGCGCTTTGGCGGGCTCTTCGGCGGTGAGCACCTGGGCACGATGCTGTTTCAACAATTCGGCCGGCGCACCGGCCGTTTCGGCGGCGCTGTCGAGCGCCCAGCCAAGGTGTTTGCGGGCATGACGGCGGCCGATCCTGACGCCGTGATGGGCGATCATTTCATCGTAGAGCGTTTCGATCAGTTCGCGTTGGGCGGCCAGCGTCGGGTCGGCGCGGCGCTCGCCGGTTGCGAGGAAGTGGGCCACCTGCCCCGGCAGCCACGGTCGGCCTTGCGCAGCGCGCCCGACCATTACGGCATCGGCGCCGGAGGCTTCGAGCGCGGTAATCGCATCGTCGCAGGAACGGACATCGCCATTGACGACGACCGGAACGCTCACGGCCTCCTTGACGGCGCGCACGGCCGACCAGTCGGCGTTACCGGTATAGAACTGGCAGCGGGTCCGACCATGCACCGTTATCATCCGTACACCGGCGTCCTGCGCGCGCTGCGCCAAGGCCGGTGCGTTGATGCTGTCGGTATCCCAACCGAGCCGCATCTTGAGCGAGACTGGCACGGCGACCGCGTTGACGGTCGCGTCGATCAACGTCAGCGCATGATCGAGGTCGCGCATCAGGGCCGAGCCTGAAGCGCCGTTGGTGACTTGTTTGGACGGGCAGCCCATATTGATATCGATAACCTGAGCCCCTTGTGCTTCGACAATGCGCGCGCCTTCGGCCATCCAGTGCGCCTCGCAGCCGGCGAGCTGGACCACGTTAATGGCGACGCCTGCCCCTTCACTGCGAGCCCGCGCTTCTCGCTCGCCTTTGGCCAGACCGGCGCAGGCGGTCATTTCCGAGACGACCAGCCCTGCACCGAGGCGTTCGGTCAGGCGACGGAACGGCGCATCGGTGATGCCGGACATGGGAGCCAAAATCACGCGGTTCGGCACCGTAACTGTACCGATATGCAGTGACGCAGCCGAAAACACATCTCTCTCGCCCCGCTCGGGATGGCTGCCTAGCATTTAGGCTGAACCTTTCATTGCTTAGAGTTTAGCCATTTTGGCAGAGGGCGCAAGTGCTGCACTGCAATATATTGTTTATGCTTAAGAACCGAACAGGCCTGCTCCTAGCGCGTTTCCGGCCGGCCCGGAACGCGCTAAAGCGACAGTCCAATTTCGGAGCACAGAATTATGCCGCTGATAGCAGCCATTATCGTCGCGGCCGGGCGTGGCAGTCGCGCCGGTGGCGACGACATACCCAAACAATTCCGGCAAATCGGCGGCCAAACCCTGTTGCGCCGGACGCTGAGGGTGTTTGCCGGCTATGACGGCATCGACCTGATCCAGACGGTCATCCGCTCGGAAGATGGCGATCTGTATCGAGCTGCCACCGGCGGTATCCAGACGCTGCCGCCGGTCGAAGGCGGTACGACCCGCCAGGCTTCGGTCTACGCCGGTCTGAAAGCGCTTGAGGCCCATGCGCCTGACATGGTGCTGATCCACGATGCCGCCCGGCCCTTCGCGACCCCGGCACTTATCGGCCGCGCCATCGCCGCCGCCGAGCGCACCGGTGCCGCCATTCCGGGTCTTGCCGTCACGGATACGATCAAGGTCATTGACCATCACGGACTGGTTGGCGAAACGCCGGAGCGGGCGCAATTGCGCGCGGTCCAGACTCCGCAGGCTTTTGCTTTTGCCCCCTTGCTCGAAGCGCATCACCGCGCGGCCCGAGAGGCGCGCCACGACTTCACCGATGACGCCGCGCTCGCCGAATGGACCGGCATGCAGGTCGTGGTGTTCGATGGCGAACCGGGCAATATCAAGATTACCCATCCGGAAGATTTCATGCGCAGCGAGGCGATGGCAAAACAAGCGATGACTTCAGCGTTCACCGATATCCGCACCGGCACCGGCATCGACGTGCATGCCTTTGGCCCCGGGGACCATGTCATCATCGGCGGCATTCGCTTGCCACACGACAAGGCCCTGACCGGTCATTCCGATGCCGATGTCGGACTTCACGCTCTGACCGACGCGATCCTTGGCGCCTTGGCCGATGGCGATATCGGTTCGCATTTCCCGCCGAGCGATCCGCAATGGCGCGGCGCGTCGTCGGACCGGTTCCTTCAATTCGCGGTCGGTCGCGTGACCGCGCGCGGTGGCGCCATCGCGCATCTCGACCTGACGATCGTTTGCGAGGCACCCAAGATAGGGCCGCATCGCGATGCCATGCGGACGCGTATCGCGGCTATCGCCGGGCTCGATGTCGAGCGGGTCGCGGTCAAGGCGACGACCAGCGAGCGCCTCGGCTTCACCGGGCGCGGTGAAGGCATCGCGGCCTATGCCACCGCCACTGTGCGACTGCCGTGACATGTAATCGGGAGTGATGCGATGAATGACGATCTGCACCAGGCCGCCGTTGCCGTTCTGGAGGCTTGCCGCGCGCGTGGGCTGATGGTCGCCACGGCCGAGTCCTGCACCGGCGGCCTTGTGGCCGCCGCCTTGACCGAAATCGCCGGCTCGTCCGACGTGGTCGATCGTGGTTTCGTGACCTATTCGAACGCGGCCAAGCAGAAGATGCTCGGTGTGCCGGCGGCGACCTTGGCCGCGTATGGTGCGGTGAGCCGCGAAACCGCCGAAGCCATGGCGCGCGGCGCGCTGGGCGAAGCGGCCGCCGACCTGACCGTCGCGATCACCGGCGTTGCCGGACCGGGCGGCGGCACGCCGGATAAACCGGTGGGGCTGGTGCATTTTGCTGCCGCATCCCGTGCCGGCGCGCTCATTCACGCCGAGATGCGATACGGCGATATCGGCCGCGACAAGGTTCGTCACCGGTCCGTGTTGCAGGCTCTGGCGATGCTGAAGGAACTGGCGACCCGATCCTAGTGCGGGAGCGCAAGCCGTCGGGCGCTATTGGTTGATGAACGGGTCGCATCGGCACAAAACTGTCTCCCATTGGAAACCGCGGCGGCTTGCGCTCTGCCGCCAGCTTGCATCGCAACATGCAACCAAATTCTCGGCGGCGGCATTCTGATATAGATTATTCGGCTATCCCGTCATCGGTTATGTGGCATTCGGTCGAACAGGAAAAAGTCATCGTGGAACGACAGGAATCAGGTTCGTGGCAACGTGATGTCAGTTTGGCGGCGTGGCCCTTGGCCGCGGTCGTCGCCGCGTCGGCGCTGGGACAATGGGCGACCTTCCCCAATTTGCCCTGGTACGCGACGCTGATGAAGCCGTCGTTCAATCCGCCGAACTGGTTATTCGGGCCGGTCTGGACCGGGCTTTATGCCTTGATGGCCTTCGCGGCCTTCCGGATATCTCGGCTACCGGCGTCGCCGGTTCGCCGCAATGCGCTTGTGCTGTTCTTTGCTCAATTGGCGCTGAACGCGGCGTGGTCCTGGGCTTTTTTCGCCGCTCACAATCCGTTGCTGGGGCTGATCGATATCGTGCCGCAACTGCTCTGTGTGTTGGCGACCTGTATTGCCTTTGTAAGGCTCGATCGTGCCGCCGGGCTTTGTCTTGTGCCGCTGGCGTTATGGGTCGGGTTTGCCACTGTGCTGAATGCGGCGATCGTTGTTCTCAACCGTTGACGGCCGTCAGGCTTCATCCGGCGGATTGCGCGGGAAAGCCACCAGCGTGCCGATCAAAGCGATGCCGCCACCGAGCAGCACGTCCTGAAGCCGTTCGGTCAGCAGCCCCTGCATGATGCGCGGGTCGAGCGCGGCCAGATCGTACGCGAGCAGGATCAGCAAGGCGATCAGCGCGGTATGCAGCCAATACCGATGCCGCAGATGATGCGGGATCAACGGCGCGACGCATAGCAGGACGATGGCGATCGGCCATGGGGCGTGCACCTGGCTGGTGATCGCGAAGGCCACAATGACGCCGAGTACTGTGCCGGCGATACGCTGCACGATCAGCACGTAGCTAGTGCGCGCGTCCGGCTGCATGACGACCAGAGTCGTGACCACCACCCACAGAACGCGGCTCGGATCGATCGCCACGCCCAGTGCCAGACTGGCGCAGGCGGCCGCGGCATAGGCGAGCGCAAAGCGCAGCCAGCCGCCCGACGGCACCTGGCGCGGCCGCGCCCGCTGCTGCGGCAAGGGACCAAAGCAAAGATGATCGGCCAAACGTATTATCGCAACGAAGGCAAAGGCACCGGCGGCGAAAACGATTTCGGCCGGATGGAATTCCGGTGCGCCGCTGGTCACGACCAGTGCCATCGCACCGAAGCGCGCCGCCAGCGTCTGCGCCTTGCCGACGCCAAGGCACCAGCCGCTGGTGAAGGTTGCCGCCGCAAACAGAACCCAGAGCGGCCAGGCGAAATCCCGAAACAGCAAGCCGAGGCTGCCACAGACAAGAACGCCAGCGGCGACATAGCCGAGGACGGTGAAGCGCCGCCGCAGGCTGCCTTCGTCGTCGGCAAAGGACAGGATCATGCCGGTGATCGCGCCAAGCAGGGCACCGGCCGGCTCGTCGATAAATACACCGACGCAGAACGGCACGCCGATGCCGAGCAGAAACAACGCAGCGCGGCGCAGGCTGCCGGGCGGCAACGGCGGTAGCTTCGGTACTTTAAGCTTCGCCACGGCCATAAATCTCGTCCGCCCGCTTTTCAAACGCCGCCGCCATGCGGCGGAATACCGTATCGAACATCGCGCCCATCAGCATGCCGAGAGTGCGACTCTTGAATTCGTAATCGATGAAAAAATCGATCTCGCAAATATTGTCGCCGGTTGGTTTGAAGGTCCAGCGATTCTGCATGCGCGAGAACGGCCCGTCGAGATACTCGACCAGAATCTTCAGGTTCGGTTTGTCGACCGTGGCCCGGCTGGTGAAGGTCTGGCGGATCATCTTGTAGGCGACGGTCATCGCGGCGACCAGCACGGCCACGCCCTCGCCTTTGTCGGCGCGGCTGCGCACCTTCATGCCGTCGCAGAGCGGCACGAATTCCGGATACTTTTCGACGTCGGCGACCAGGTCGAACATATCGGATGCGGAGTGCCGGACGCGGCGTTTGGTCGAAAATTGCGGCATGATTGTCGATCCGTCACCCCGAGGTGGCTGCGCGCCGCGGGCCATCGAAGGGCAGCGGCCAAGGCGTTGGTACAATGGGGCCGTCATCCTTCGAGACGAGTGATGCTCGCACTTCAGGTTGACGGATTGGCGTTATCTCGCCTGCGCGTCGCGGGCGGCCTTCAGTTTCGCGAAATCCTCGCCGGCGTGATGCGACGAGCGCGTCAAGGGTGAAGCCGACACCATCAGGAATCCTTTGGCGTAGGCGACCGTCTCCAGCGATTTGAATTCGTCCGGCGGCACGAAGCGTTTGACTTCATGATGCTTGCGCGTCGGTTGCAGGTATTGCCCGATAGTCAGGAAATCGACATTAGCGGAACGCAGGTCGTCCATGACCTGAAGGATCTCGTTCCGCTCTTCGCCAAGACCGACCATGATGCCCGACTTGGTGAACATCGTTGGGTCCTGTTCCTTGACCTGCTGCAACAGCCGCAACGAATGGAAATAGCGTGCGCCGGGGCGAACCGTCAGATAAAGCGACGGCACGGTTTCCAGATTGTGGTTGAACACGTCGGGCTTCGCGTCGACGACGATCTCGAGCGCGCCGTCCTTGCGCAGAAAATCCGGGGTCAGGATTTCGATCGTGGTGCCGGGTGCATGCGCGCGGATCGCGCGGATGGTGTCGGCGAAGTGCCGCGCGCCGCCGTCCGGCAGATCGTCGCGGTCGACGGAGGTTACGACGATATGGGCAAGCCCGAGCTTGGCGGTCGCCTGCCCGACATGCTCCGGCTCGCTGGCATCGAGCGCGCCCGGCAGGCCGGTCTTGACGTTACAGAAGGCGCAGGCCCGCGTGCAGGTATCGCCCATGATCATGAAAGTGGCGTGCTTCTTGTCCCAGCACTCGCCGATGTTCGGGCAACCGGCCTCCTCGCAGACCGTGACCAGCTTGTTCTCGCGCATGATCTGGTGGGTGGCGTTAAACCCAGCCGACACCGGGGCCTTGACCCTGATCCAGTCCGGCTTCTTCAGCAGGGCGGAATCCGGCTTATGCGCCTTTTCCGGGTGGCGCGGACGCGGATTGTTGATCAGATCGAGAACGACGGCCATGGGTCCTACTTACGGCGGCGGACGGCGGCCCGCAAGGCTGCCGCCCCCTGCTGGACGCGGATCAGGCCCGCCGGATTGCCCGCCAGATCAAGAGGAAAACGATAGCGCCGACGGTGGCGGTAATCAGGTTGCCCCAGAAGTCCGGCATGACGTGCAGGTTCAGCTTCTCGAACAGGAAGCCGCCGACAATCGCGCCGACCAGACCAACGGCGAGGCTGCCGAGAAACCCGCCACGGCCGCCGAGGATGACGTGTGCGAGCCAGCCGGCGATCAGGCCGATCACGATCCAGGCGATGATACCCATCGGAATGCCCTGCTCCTAAGCCGCCTTTGGCGGCTTCATATTAAGCCGCCTTTGGCGGCATGCGATGGTTTGGCGTCGAGTTGGAAATCGACAGTTCCTCGTCATTCATATCGGCAGCGACATCGCCGAACAACGGCGTCGACAGATAGCGCTCGCCGGTATCCGGCAGCATGCACAGAATGGTCGAACCGGGTGCCGCTGTCCTGGCGATCTCGAGCGCGCCGGCGAAGGTCGCGCCGGCGGTGATGCCGACGAAGATGCCTTCCTGCTGCGCCAGCGCCTTGGAATACTTCATGGCGTCCGGCCCGGCGACGGTGAGGATGCGGGAGATCAGCTTCTCGTCGACCGCCTCGGCGGTGATCTTCGGGATGAAGTCGGGCGACCAGCCCTGCATTGGGTGCGGCTTGAAGGCGGCATTCGGCGCCGAAGGCGAGCCATCCGGGTTGCGCGCTTGCGGCGTCTGGGTCGACAGCATCGGCGCGTCAGCCGGCTCGCAGACGACGATCTGGGTATCGGGCATTTCCTTTTTCAGAACGCGGCCGACGCCGGTCAGCGTGCCGCCGGTGCCGAAACCGGTGACCCAGTAATCGAGCTTGCTGTCCTTGAAGTCGGCGACGATCTCGCGCGCCGTGGTGCGCGAATGCATGTCCGGGTTGGCCTCGTTCTCGAACTGGCGGGCCAGGAACCAGCCATGGGTCTTGGCGAGTTCGGCGGCCTTCTCGACCATGCCAAAGGCGCGCGCGCTGCCGGGTGTCAGCACCACCTTGGCGCCGAGGAAGCGCATCAGCTTGCGTCGTTCGACAGAAAAGGTTTCCGCCATCGTGATGACCAGCGGATAGCCCTTGGCGGCGCAGACCATCGCCAGTCCGATGCCGGTGTTACCCGAGGTACCCTCGACCACGGTCATGCCGGGCTTGAGCGCACCGGATTTCTCGGCGGCTTCGATGATACCGAGCGCGAGACGGTCCTTGACCGAGCCGAGCGGATTGAACGCCTCGACCTTGACGTAAAGGTTGATGCCGGGAGGCGCCAGCTTGTTGATCTTCACGACTGGTGTGTTGCCGACGGTGCCGAGGATCGAGTCGAACTTGGCCATGAGGAGCCTCCCGATATTGACCGTCACCCTGAGGCGCGAGCGCAGCGAACCTCGACGGGCGACGGCTTGTTATAGCGTGGCCGCTCATCCTTCGAGGCGCGCCGTGCGGCGCGCACCGCAGGATGACGGATCGACTACATATTCAGCACGCGGCCGTAAGCATCCAGCACCGCTTCCTTCATCATTTCCGACAAGGTCGGATGCGGGAAAACGGTGTGCATCAATTCTTCCTCGGTGGTTTCGAGGTTCATCGCCACCACATAGCCCTGGATCAATTCGGTAACCTCGGCGCCGACCATATGCGCGCCGAGCAGTTGTCCGGTCTTTTTGTCGAAGATCACCTTGACCAGACCCTGATCCTCGCCGAGCGCAATCGCCTTGCCGTTGCCGACGAAGGGGAAGCGGCCGACCCGGATATCGAGCTTCTTGTCCTTGCAGGCCTGCTCGGTGAGACCGACCGAGGCGATCTGCGGCGAGCAATACGTGCAGCCGGGGATCATCTGCTTGTTCATCGGATGCGGGTGCAGGCCCTTGATCGCCTCGATGCAGACAACGCCTTCATGCTCGGCCTTGTGCGCCAGCATCGGTGGGCCGGCGACATCGCCAATGGCATAGATGCCCGGCACGTTGGTTTTGCCGTAACCATCGATCACGACGCAGCCGCGTTCGGTTTTGACGCCAAGCTTTTCAAGCCCGAGGTTCTCGATATTGCCGACGACACCGACCGCCGAGATGACGCGCTCGACCGTGACCTGCTGCGTCTTGCCGTCGGCCTCAATAGTTGCAGTCACGCTGTCGGCTTGCTTGTCGAGCTTCACGACCTTGGCGCCGGTCATGATCTTGATGCCCTGCTTCTCGAAGGCCTTGCGCGCGAAGGTCTGGATTTCGTGGTCTTCGACCGGCAGCACCTGCGGCAGCACTTCGACCACGGTCACGTCCGCGCCCATCGTGCGGAAGAACGAGGCGAATTCGATGCCGATGGCGCCGGAGCCGACGACGAGCAACGACTTCGGAATCGACGGCGGCACCATCGCTTCGAAATAGGTCCAGACCAGCTTCTTGTCGGGTTCGAGCCCCGGCAGCACGCGCGGCCGCGCGCCGGTCGCGATAATGATGTGCTTGGCCTGATAGCTGCCGGCGCCGAGCGCGCCCTTCGGGCCTTCGACGCTCGATGCCTTGACCGTCACCTTGCCGGGCGCGTCGACCGCCGCCTCGCCCCAGATGATCGAAACCTTGTTCTTCTTCATCAGGAAGCCGACACCGTCGTTGAGCCGCTTCGAGACGCCACGCGACCGCTTGACGATGGCCTCGGCATCGAAGCCGATGTTGTCGGCCTTCAGCCCATAATCCTTGGCGTGCTGCATGTAATGATAGATTTCGGCCGAGCGCAGCAGCGCCTTGGTCGGAATGCAGCCCCAGTTCAGGCAGATGCCGCCAAGATAGGATTTCTCGACGATCGCGACCTTGAAGCCGAGCTGGGCGGCGCGGATGGCGGTGACATAACCGCCGGGGCCGGAGCCGATGATGATGACGTCGAAATTGGTATCGGCCATTTTTGCTCGTCTTCTTGTTTTGCTGTCGCGGCCGGGTTTGTCCCGGACGTCCCGTCGCGGGACGCACAGCTATTGCCAATCTGGAAGCCGCCGCCGGTTCAGGCCCGGCGACGTCAGGAAATCACACCACCATCATCACCGGATTTTCAATCAGCTTCTTGAAGGCGCCGATCAGTTCGGCGCCCAGCGCGCCGTCGATGGCGCGGTGATCGCAGGACAATGTCACGCTCATGATCGTCGCCGGCACGATGACGCCGTTGCGCACCACCGCCCGCTCCTCGCCGGCGCCGACCGCCAGGATCGACGACTGCGGCGGGTTGATGACGGCGGTGAAGTCCTTGATGCCGTACATGCCCAGGTTAGACACCGAGGTGGTGCCGCCCTGATACTCGTGCGGCTTTAGTTTCTTGGCCTTGGCGCGGCCGGCCAGCTCTTTCATCTCGTTGGAGATTGCCGACAGCGATTTCAGTTCGGCATTGCGAATGATCGGCGTGATCAGGCCGAACGGCAGCGCGACGGCAACGCCGATGTCCGAATGCTGGTGCTTGAGCATCGCGGCTTCGGTCCACGACACATTGGCTTCCGGAATCTTCTGCAAGGCCAGCGCCATCGCCTTGATGACGAAGTCGTTGACCGACAGCTTGTAGAGCGGCTTGCCGTCCTTGTCCTTGCCGGCCGCGGCATTGATATCCTCGCGGGCGGCGGTGAGCTTGCCGAGATCGCAATCGACCGTGAGATAGAAGGTCGGCATCGAATTGGTCGCGGCGGTGAGCCGCTGCGCAATGGTCCGGCGCATGCCGTCATGCGGCACCGACTCGTAGGAGCCTTCTTCGTAGAGCCCGAGAATTTGCGCGTCCGTCATGGCCGGCGCTGCGGTGCCTGCGGCGGTTGCCGTGCTGGCCGGAGCCGCCTTGAGTCCCTTGCCCGCTTTGGCGTCATCAATGTCGCGGGCGATGACTCGGCCGTGCGGACCGGTGCCCGCGACACGGCCAAGATCGATGCCGGCTTCCTTGGCGAGACGTTTGGCCAGCGGCGACGCGAAGATGCGGCCACCCGCCGGAGCGGCGGCCGGCTTGGCGGCGGGCGAAGCGGCGGCAGGTGCGGCAGGTGCGGCCTTTGCCGGTTCGGCCTTGGGCGGCTCGACTTTTGTCGTCTCGGTTTTGGCCGCTTCGGCTTTCGGTGCGGCCGGTGCGCTCGCCGCGCTCGACGCCGCCGATTTAACATCCTCGCCATCGGCCACCATCACGGCGATTACCGAGTTGACGGCGACATCTTGCGTGCCTTCCGGGATAATGATTTTCGCCAGCACGCCCTCGTCGACGGCCTCGTATTCCATCGTCGCCTTGTCGGTTTCGATCTCGGCAAGAACGTCGCCCGACTTGATGGCGTCGCCTTCCTTTTTAAGCCACTTGGCGAGGTTGCCCTTCTCCATCGTGGGCGACAGCGCGGGCATGAGAATGTTGGTGGCCATGATGCTTAAACCCTAGCGGTAACAGACAGCTTTGGCAGCCGCGACGACTTCGGCGGCCGAGGGCAAAGCGAGCTTTTCGAGATTGGCCGCATAAGGCATCGGCACGTCCTTGCCCGACACGCGCAATACCGGCGCGTCGAGATAATCGAAGGCGTGCTCCATGATCCGGGCGGCGACTTCGGCGCCGACGCCGGATTGCTGCCAGCCTTCTTCCACCGTCACAGCGCGGCCCGTCTTCTTGACCGATGCAATAATGGTGTCGGTGTCCATCGGCTTCAAGGTGCGCAGATCGATGACCTCGGCGTCGATGCCCTCCTTCGCCAGTTCCTCGGCGGCTTCCAGCGAGTAGCGCATGCCCATCGACCACGACACGATGGTGACGTCCTTGCCGGCGCGCGCGATCCGCGCCTTGCCGATCGGCAGCACGAAGTCGTCGAGCTTGGGCACCGGCCCGCTCTGGCCATAGAGGATTTCGTTTTCGAGGAAGATGACCGGATTGGGATCGCGGATCGCGGCCTTCAACAGACCCTTGGCATCGGCCGCGTTCGACGGCGTGACGACCTTGAGGCCCGGTACGCTCGAATACCACGCCGAATAATCCTGGCTATGCTGGGCGGCCACGCGCGCAGCCGCGCCGTTCGGGCCACGGAATACGATATGGCAACCCATCTGGCCGCCTGACATGTAGAGCGTCTTGGCCGCCGAGTTGATGATCTGGTCCATCGCCTGCATGGCGAAGTTGAAGGTCATGAATTCGACGATGGGCTTCAAGCCCGCGAGCGCCGCGCCGACGCCGAGGCCGGCAAAGCCGTGCTCGGTGATCGGCGTATCGATGACGCGCTTGTCGCCGAATTCCTGCAGCAAGCCCTGGGTCACTTTATAGGCGCCCTGATATTCCGCGACTTCCTCGCCCATTACGAAGACGTCGGCGTCGGCGCGCATCTCCTCGGCCATCGCATCGCGCAAGGCTTCGCGCATGGTCATCGTGACCATCTCTGTACCTTCGGGGATGTCGGGGTCTGAAGCGGCCTGGTTGGCGGGAGCTTCGGGGGCAGTCTGGGGGGCAGTCGGGGCAGCAAGTTCGGTTTTTACGTCAGCTTTGGGTTCGGCTTTGGCCTCTACCGGTTTCGGTGCGGCGGCCTTGGCCGTGCCGATGGCCGAGGCGTCTTCGCCGTCGGCCAGAATGACGGCAATCGGTGTGTTGACCGCGACGTCCTGACTGCCCTCGGCGACAAGGATCTTGCCGAGCGTGCCTTCGTCGGCGGCTTCGACTTCCATCGTCGCCTTGTCGGTTTCGATTTCGGCGATGATGTCGCCGGACTTGATGCTATCGCCCTCCTTCTTCAGCCACTTGGCAAGGTTGCCCTTTTCCATCGTCGGCGAAAGCGCGGGCATGAGAATGTCGGTCGGCATGGGCGCTACTGTTTCCTAACAAGTCTCGTCTTGGCGCATATCCGGTCGTCGGACCGGCGGTCCCCGTTCGGGACCGTGCGGCTAGCGGTAGATCTCGGTGTAAAGCTCGGACACATCCGGCTCGGGATCGTGGGTTGCGAATTCGGCGGCCTGATTGACGTAGTCGCGAACCTTCGCGTCGATCTTCTTCAGGTCGTCTTCGGTCGCGAACTTCTTGTCGAGAATGCGCGCGCGCGCCATGTCGATCGGGTCGTGGGTGGTGCGGACCTTGTCGACTTCCTCGCGGGTCCGGTACTTGGCCGGGTCCGACATCGAATGGCCGCGATAGCGATAGGTCAGCATTTCCAGAATGTAAGGACCGTGACCGCCGCGGCACCAGGCGACCGCCTTGTCGGCGGCGGCCTTGACCGCGCGCACGTCCATGCCGTCGACCTGCTCGCCGGGAATCTTGAACGAAACGCCGCGCCGCGACAGGTTGGTTTCGGCTGACGACCGCGTCGAGGCGGTGCCCATGGCGTAGCGGTTATTCTCGATCACGTAGATGACCGGCAGCTTCCACAGCTCGGCCATGTTGAAGCTCTCGTAAACCTGACCCTGGTTGGCCGCGCCGTCGCCAAAATAAGCGACCGCGACATGATCGTCACCGCGATAACGGTTGGCGAAGGCCAAGCCGGTGCCGAGCGAAACCTGCGCGCCGACGATGCCATGCCCGCCGTAGAAGCCCTTCTCCTTCGAGAACATATGCATCGAGCCGCCCTTGCCCTTGGAATAGCCATGGGCGCGGCCGGTCAATTCCGCCATCACGCCCTTGGCTTCCATGCCGCAGGCGATCATGTGGCCGTGATCGCGATAACCGGTGATGACCTGGTCGCCGTCCTTCAGCGCCATCTGCATGCCGACCACGACCGCTTCCTGGCCAATGTAGAGATGGCAGAAGCCGCCGATCAGGCCCATGCCATACATCTGGCCAGCCTTCTCCTCGAAGCGCCGGATCGTCAGCATCGTTTCGTAAGCCGACAGGTCCTGGGCCTTGTCGAACTCGACGGGCGTGCCCGCGGCGAATGATTCGACGGCGTCGCCGGCTGACGGCACTTCGGTTTTAGTGGCAGTGGGTTTGGACTGAACGGCCGCCATGGGCGCTCCCTAGACTTCTTGCTCGACGCTTATGCTCGGAAGGTAATTGGGCTCGAATATTATGACCCGGCGCGCCGGGCGGTAAACCGTCTCTAACATTTTGCCTGCGCACGATCTTTTCGAATAAAGGCGTCCGCAAGCCGCAATCGTGCGCAGACCGTTTCTTTCGCACTGCGAAGAGCGCCCGAGGGCGCAAACGGCGACGCAACCGACGTCCCATAGCGTAATTCAGGCAGGGGCGGAAGCGCGCGGCGGTCTGGCTGCCGTGCGGCTGGCGGCCTTCTAAAGTCCGCCGCCGGTTATTGAATGGGCCGGCCGGTTAGCGCGGTGCGAGCAGAAGAACCACGTCGCGCGGATCGCTATAGCCGAGCAAGGCGCGAGCGCGTTCGTCCAGCATGTCGGGGTCGATCTTGTCGGAGCGCAGCAAGGCGACCCGCCGCTCCCAGGTCGTGCGTTCGGCCTTGATGGTCTTGAGCTGCGCCTGCATCAGCGCAAGCTGCTGGTCGAGGTCGGCCTGAGCGCGCAAGCCATGATTGCCGGTGAACGCATTCACGGCGAAATAGCCGATGAAGGCGGCGGCGAAGATATAAAGACCGATGGCGGTCAAAATAGCATGGCGGCGGCGGTGAGAGACCATTTCGACATCAGGCCACAGCGGCCGTTAAGGTGTCTTTAATGACGACCGGGTTCCATGAAAAAGGGGCGGCAAAAACTGCCGCCCCGCTCTAACCCGAAATCAGCGCGCCAAATTTAGCGCATCGCCTTGAGGGCCGCCCGGCCCGCATACTTGGCTTGACTGCCGAGCTGTTCCTCGATGCGCAGCAGCTGATTGTATTTGGCGGTGCGGTCGGCGCGCGCCAGCGAGCCAGTCTTGATCTGACCGCAATTGGTCGCGACCGCCAGATCGGCGATCGTGGAGTCCTCGGTCTCGCCCGAGCGGTGCGACATCACCGCCGTATAACCGGCCTTGTGCGCCATCTCGACGGCGGCCAGCGTTTCGGTGAGCGTGCCGATCTGGTTGACCTTGATCAGGATCGAATTGCCAAGGCCGCGCTTGATGCCGTCCGACAGCCGGTTGACGTTGGTGACGAAGAGGTCGTCGCCGACCAGCTGACATTTGTTGCCGATCAGGTCGGTGACTTCCTTCCAGCCGGCGAAATCGTCTTCCGCCATGCCGTCCTCGATCGACACGATCGGATAGCGGCCGACCAGTTCGGCGAGGTACTTGGCCTGCTCGGAGACCGAACGGGTTTTGCCTTCGCCTTCATAGACATAGGCACCATTCTTGAAGAATTCGGTTGAAGCCGGATCGAGCGCCAGCGCGACGTCCTCGCCGGGCTTGTAGCCGGCCTTTTCGATCGCCTTCATGACGAAGGTCAGCGCCTCGTCGGCCGAGGCGAGATTCGGGGCAAAGCCGCCCTCGTCGCCGACGTTGGTGTTGTGCCCGGCATCGGCCAGAGACTTCTTCAGCGTCTGGAAGACTTCGACGCCCATCCGCAGGCCTTCCGAGAAGGTCGGCGCGCCGATCGGCATGATCATGAATTCCTGGAAGTCGATCGGGTTGTCGGCATGGGCGCCGCCGTTGATGATGTTCATCATCGGCACCGGCAGCAGCCGCGCGCTGGTGCCGCCGACATAACGGTACAAAGGTACCTGGGTGGCATCGGCGGCGGCCTTGGCGGCGGCGAGCGAGACGCCAAGGATGGCGTTGGCGCCAAGCCGGCCCTTGTTCGCCGTACCGTCCAGCTCGATCAAGGTGTCGTCGATCAGCACCTGCTCCTCGGCGTCCATGCCGCCGATGGCGTCGAAGATCTCGCCGTTGACGGCGTCGACCGCCTTCATCACGCCCTTGCCGAAATAGACGTCCTTGTCGCCGTCGCGCAGTTCAACCGCCTCGTGCGCGCCGGTCGAAGCGCCCGAGGGCACCGCGGCGCGGCCGAGCGAGCCGTCTTCCAGAATGACATCGACTTCAACCGTCGGGTTGCCGCGGCTATCGAGAATCTGGCGGCCGATAATGTCGATAATGGCGGTCATGAAAGTGCCCCGGCTGGAAAGAGGTAAATCGGATTTGCCGCGCTTCTACAGGATGGGACGCGCGCGGCAAAGGGTCGTTTGGTTGTATCGGAGCGATATCGGATTCGTTCCGCAACGCTCCCGGTATCGTCCCGCACGTCTGGTACTTGACCCGGCCGCCGTGTCGCGGCAATGACACGAAATGGCGAAAAAATCGAAAGTCAGGACCGGGCAGCCCGCCCTGCAACTCGGTCGTCCGGTCCCGCAGGCCGCCTCGCCCGAGGCGGCGGTGCTCGACCGCGTGCCCAATCCGCACGCCGATACCCATTACGTCGCCCGGTTCACCGCGCCGGAATTCACCACCTTGTGCCCGATTACCGGCCAGCCGGACTTCGCGCATCTGGTGATCGATTATGTGCCGGACAAATACCTGGTCGAATCGAAGTCTCTGAAAATCTATCTCGCCTCGTTCCGCAATCACGGCGCTTTCCACGAGGGCTGCACCGTCGATATCGGCAAGCGGCTGAACGCGCTGCTCAAGCCGAAGTGGCTGCGGATCGGCGGTTACTGGTATCCGCGCGGCGGCATACCGATCGACGTCTTCTGGCAGGTCGGCACCTTGCCCAAGGGCACCTGGGTGCCGGATCAGGGCGTGGCGCCCTATCGCGGCCGCGGCTAAACCGGCTTTGTTGCCGGACGGCGCAGGTAATGCGCCACGATCAATCCGTTGACGATCAACAACGCGCCGCCGGTAAAGATGACTGGCGAAGCGCCGGCCCAGTCGAAGCCGACTTTGTAGATCGCCGGACCCGCGGCCTGGCCCAGAAAAAAGAAGAACGAGTGCAAGGCCATTGCCGAGCCGCGCGCTTCCGGGGCCAGTTCGCTGGCATAGATCTGAATGACCGCGTGCATCATGTAGAAGCCGAGGCCGAGGATCGCGAAGTCGACGACGTCGGCGGGCCACGGCAACCGTAGGCCAATGAAAGCGACGGTGAGGCCCATGACGACACCACCGATACGCATCATCCAGGTTTCGCCGAAGGTGCGCAGCAGCCAGCTGACGCGCAGGCTGTAGGCGACGCCGCCGATCGCGAAGCCGCCGATCACCAGCCCCGGTATCGATGCCCGCACCTCGCCCATGTCGTGAAACAGTGCGGCGAGATGGGGAAACACGCCATACATCAGCGAGCCTTCGACGAAGACGGCGCCGAAGCAGAACTTCGCCAATCGGTTCGAGAAGATCGCCTTGTAGCCGGCATTCGCCGAACCGAGATCGAAGCCGCGGCCGCGGCTGCCGACGCCATGCAGGCCGGGGATTGCAAAGGCCAGGATCAGGAAGCCGACGATCGCCATGGTCGTGAACACGGCACGCCATCCCAATAAATCGCCGATGAAGCCGGAACTGGTGGCGCCGAGCAGATTGCCGCTCATGATGGCGAACAGAAGCCGGCCCATCGCCACCTGGCGGGCGTTGAACGGCACGAGATCGCCGACCATTGCAAAGGCAATCGGCACCAGTCCGCCGGCGGCGATGCCGGCCAGCATGCGTGTGATCATCATCAGCGGAAAGGTCTGCGCCAAAGCGCCGGCAACGGTTGCCACCGCCAGGAGCGCCAGACAAATCAGCATCAGCCGCGCCTTGTTGAACATATCGGCGAGCGCACCAAGCAGCGGCTGGACGATGGCAAACGGCAAGGCGAAGGCGGTGGATAGCAAGGCGGCCGTGGCGGGATCGGTGCCGAGACTATGCGCGATCTGCGGCACGATGGGATCGATCGAGCGCGAGAACAGCGAACTCGCGAAAACAATAAGAGCAATAACGGTCAGAATACGGTTCATCGACAAATATGACTTTAATTGATCGGCGCCGCCGGCAACGGTCCGGAAGCGGCACGGGACCGGTCAGGCCTTGGCCAGCCGGTCGAAGGCCATCAAATTACGCAGCAAGGATTCCATGTCCCTGAGCGGCATCATGTTCGGTCCATCGGACGGCGCATGGTCCGGGTCCTGATGGGTCTCGATGAATACGCCAGCGACGCCGACGGCAACGGCGGCGCGCGCCAGAACTGGAACAAACTCCCGTTCCCCGCCCGACGATGTCCCCTGCCCGCCCGGCTGCTGCACCGAATGGGTGGCATCGAAGATTACCGGCGCACCGGTACGCTGCATGACCGGCAACGACCGCATGTCGGAGACCAGCGTGTTGTAACCGAAGGATGCGCCGCGCTCGGTCAGCAGCACGTCGCCGTTGCCGGCGCCAGTCAGCTTGGCGACCACGTTTTTCATGTCCCAGGGCGCCAGGAATTGCCCCTTTTTGACATTGACGACCTTGCCGGTTTTGGCCGCAGCCAGCAGCAGGTCGGTTTGGCGGCACAGGAACGCCGGGATCTGAAGAACATCGACCGCTTCGGCGGCACGGACGCATTGTTCGGTATCGTGGACGTCGGTCAGCACCGGCAGGCCGAGCGTTTCGCGAATCTCGGCAAAAATCGGCAGCGCCGCCTCCAGCCCGATACCTCGCGCGGCCTTGGCCGAGGTTCGGTTGGCCTTGTCGAATGAGGTTTTGTAGATCAGGCCGATGCCGAGCTTGCCGGCGATTTCCTTGAGCGCCGACGCCATTTCCAGCGCATGCGCGCGGCTTTCGAGCTGGCAAGGCCCCGCGATCAACGCCAGCGGCAGGGCATTGCCGAAGCGCACCGAGCCGACCGCGACAACCGGATGCGGCGCGTCCGAAGGGGTATCAAGGCGTTGGTCCAAGACAGTTTTCCTCGTGCGGGCGGACCATGAAGCGTGCGGGCTCCCCGGTCAATCGCATTCGAAAACGGGCACTTATGCAGAAATCGACCGGCATTGCCGGTCAGTCAAAGTCGGGCTCGAAAACAAGCGCCGCGCCGAAGGCCGGCACCGAAACCGCGCCGCTGTCGGCGTTGAGGACCGCGCCGCCACCGGGAGCCGGTAAGTCGCCGGCGGTGGCCAGCGTCAGGCCGGCCGAACGGACCGCGGCCTTAAGCGCCGCCATATCGTGCGATGCGAAACGCAATGCCGCCATCCGCGCGCCATCGCCCAGCGCCGGCGCGGCCAATCCGAAGCGGCGAGCGTATGCGCTCGGTGTCATGACGTCGATAGCGCCGCGCGGCAGGTCGATGCTGTAGCCGCCCTCGCCGGCCGGTTCGACCCGCCCGCCGCTGAAGGCGACCAGAAAGTCGAGATGGTTTTCCGGCCTTTCGGCGACCAGCACAACGCCGGAAATCGCACTCACGCCATTGTCATGTCGTTGGAAAGCCGGGTTCCAGAAATTCTCCGGGAAATGCTGCTGACAGGTGGCAAAATGAATATCGGGTGACAAAGGATCGGCGGCGAAGGACAGCGAGAAGCCGACCTTGACCGGTGCGCCGTCCGGCCTTTGGCCCTCGCGCTCGAAACGCATCGTGTCGGAGGCAGCGATATTGGCCGCACCATAGGCTGTCCTGTCGGCCATCGCATCGGCCGATTCCAGGATCAGCAGCGCCAATCCGTCATGGCGGGCGGCAAAGTCGCGCGCATAACCGGCGAACAAAGTCGAGAACCCGTCATCGCCCAGTTTGTCGGGCTCGACCAAGGTCAGAAGTTCGACGAAAAAGCCCGGCAGTTGCACGATGTGATTATGCGTGCCCCAAGGATGGCGATTGCGCGCGCCGACCGTAAAGCCGAGCTTCCGATAGAACGTGGCGGCGGCATCGAGGTCGCGCACCGCGTGAACCGCGTGGTCGAGCCCATGCGCCAATGCCGTCATCCTCCGCTGTCGCGTTGTGTCACGCGATTCCGACGGCCATCATGACAAACTTTTCAGCAAAACGAAAATGGCTACGGCTCCGCGCTTCGCGGCGCGGAACCGTGGCCCGTCGTGTGCGGAGACAACCGTATTGACGCGTTCCGGTTATCGCCTGTGCATCAGTGCTTGCGGTGACGCTTCTTGATGATCTTGACCTGCGGGGCGCAAGGGGCGACGTAGCCGAAATAGCCGTCGCTGCCGGTGGTCGAGATGTTGCACATGTTGCCCTGCTGCACCGGGCCGCCCTGAACATAGTTTTGTGCGCTGGCCGCGGTCACCGACAGGCCGGCGGCGAGAGCGGCGATGGTCAGAAGAATACGCATGGTTGTTTCCTCAGTTGGGGTTCGTAACGATCCAATAAACGGGACGACAACCATCAACCCTGCATAAAGCCGGTGTATTCTTGCGGACCGGTGCAATATCCGGTTCGTTAGCGTGACGATGCGCTTGAACGTCGTCGCATCAATGACATGCAGTAATTCTTCAACGATACCAGATGTCGCGAGGTTCACCTTCGACGATAGGTGAAACGTAAACCGACCATATCGTTTCGGCATGTGACGCCGGCTCGATGCTGTGGCGGTTGCTTGCTTTACGCTGATTGAGTGGCGTTGCGGCGTCGGCGGCGCGTCATCATTGCAGCCGACGTCGGGCAGCTTTCATGCCGTCACGGCAACGCCGCCCGTTATTGATATAAATAAAGCGATCTTGTCATGGCGACGCCGCGTCCCGCGTCGTGGCCGCGCGACGTTTAATCGAAGTCGATCGGGCGCTGCCGGTTCAGCCGCTAGACTAGGCGGCTCTGGTCGACTGCCGCGCCGATGAACGACGAGAACAACGGATGCGGTTCGAACGGACGCGACTTCAGTTCGGGATGGAATTGCACGCCGATGAACCATGGATGATCGTCATATTCGACGATCTCCGGCAGGATGCCATCCGGCGACATGCCGGAGAAGCGCAGCCCGTGCTGTTCCAGCCGCCCCTTGTAGGCCGTATTGACCTCATAGCGATGGCGGTGTCGTTCCGAGATTTCGGTCGTGCCATAGATCGCTTCAACCCGACTGCCGCGCGACAGCATTGCCGCGTAAGCGCCGAGCCGCATCGTGCCGCCGAGGTCGCCGGCGGCATTGCGCTTCTGCAGTTCGTTGCCCTTGACCCATTCGGTCATCAGACCAACGACGGGTTCGCTGGTCGGGCCGAACTCGGTCGAGTTGGCCTGGCTGATGCCGCAGAGATTGCGCGCCGCCTCGATGCAGGCCATCTGCATGCCGAAGCAGATGCCGAAGTACGGCACATGCCGTTCCCGCGCGAACTGGGCCGCGCGGATCTTGCCTTCGGCGCCGCGCTGACCGAAGCCGCCGGGCACCAGAATGCCGTTGACCTGTTCGAGGAACGGCGCCGGGTCTTCGTTCTCGAAGACGTCGGACTCGATCCATTCCAGCTTGACCTTGACCTTGTTGGCGATGCCGCCGTGCGACAGCGCTTCGGTCAACGACTTATAGGCGTCCTTCATGCCGGTATATTTGCCGACGATGGCGATGGTGACGTCGCCCTCCGGGTTACGGACGCGTTCGTTGATGTCGTGCCAGCGCGCCAGATGCGGCGCGGCGATATTATCGAGATTGAAGGCGGCGAGCACTTCGCGATCGAGACCGGCGTCGTGATAGGCCTCCGGCACGGCGTAGATGTTGTCGACGTCGCGCGCCTCGATCACCGCGGATTCGCGGACATTGCAGAACAGCGCCAGCTTGCGCCGTTCGCCTTCCGGGATCGCGCGGTCGGTGCGGCACAGCAGGATGTCGGGCTGGATGCCGATCGAGCGCAATTCCTTGACCGAATGCTGGGTCGGCTTGGTCTTGAGCTCGCCGGCGCTCGGGATGAACGGCAACAGGGTCAGATGGATATAGATGACGTGACCGCGCGGCATGTCGTTGCCGAACTGCCGAATGGCTTCGAAGAACGGCAGGCCCTCGATGTCGCCGACGGTGCCGCCAACTTCGCACAGCACGAAGTCGAAGCCGTCATTGCCGTCGCGGACGAAATCCTTGATGGCGTTGGTGACGTGCGGGATCACCTGGATGGTGGCGCCGAGATAGTCGCCCCGCCGCTCCTTGGTCAGGATGTCCTGATAGATCCGGCCGGTGGTGATGTTGTCGTGGCGGGTCGCCGGCGTACCGGTGAAACGCTCGTAATGCCCCAGGTCGAGATCGGTCTCGGCACCGTCATCGGTGACGAAGACCTCGCCGTGCTGATAGGGCGACATGGTGCCGGGGTCGACATTGAGATAGGGGTCGAGCTTGCGCAGGCGGACTTTATAGCCGCGCGCCTGCAACAGGGCGCCGAGCGCCGCCGAAGCCAGACCTTTGCCGAGTGAGGACACCACGCCGCCGGTGATGAAGATGTACCGCGCCATGGGGCTCAACCTCTAAGCCGGCCAGATCGATTCGACGAGCGCGAAAAGCGAAGGGGTGCCTTGCGCCTGTGTATCGATTCGATTTCGACTGTCATTTCCGTCGCTTGCATCGCGTTTATGAATCCGTGGAACGGCGCGCCGGCGACCGCCAAGGCAAGCATGGTGGCGCCAGGGGTAACCGGCCGACCTAATGCCGAAGGGCCGGTTTCCCGGCCCTTGGTTGGTGGTTATTTCGATTGCGGAACCTGCGGTCCGGCCGGCGCCGCGGGGGCTGCCGGCGCGGCCGGTGGGCCGCCCTGCAACTGCTTGAGCAGGCCGCCGCCTTCGCCGCCGCCGAGCGGCGGGGTCGAACCCGGCGCGGCCGGGGCGCTGATCGGGGCCGACGGACCGCTGCCGCCCAGGATCGAGGTCGGTTTACGGCCCATGCCCGCCAGAATCGACAGAATCAGACTGGTGGCGAAGAACAGACCGGCCAGAATCGCGGTCGCCCGGGTCAGCACATTGCCGGCGCCACGGCTCGACATGAAGCTGCCGCCGCCGCCACCGATGCCCAGACCGCCGCCTTCCGAGCGCTGCAACAGCACCACGCCGATCAAAGCGAGCACCAGCATCAGATGAATGACAATAATAACCTGCTGCATAAGCCAAAAATCCGTTCAAGCCTGGCCGGCCGGGCGATCCGTCCGGCGGCGCTCCAAAGCGCCATATAGTCATCCGCGCGATTTTTGTCAGAAAATCGGGAGCCGATCTTCCGGATCGCGGGCTGCCTAGTGGAATTCGACGCGGTCTCTACACGATAGTTCGCGGCATTTCCACCCATTGCGCCGCCCCGTAACCAGCCGCGGCGGCCACCGCCGCATTCCGACGCCCCCGTACCTAGTTACCGGTAAACCGTAGCGATCCCGAGGAAATCGGCAGCGGTCAGGCTGGCGCCGCCGACGAGCGCCCCGTTGACGTCGGCGATCGACAGAAGCTCCTTCGCGTTCGAGGGCTTGACTGAGCCGCCATAGAGGATGCGGATGCCCGCGCCCTGCTCCGGATAACGTGCGCTCAGCCGCTCCCGGATGAAGCGGTGCACCTGCGCCACGTCGGCCGGGGTCGGGGTCCGCCCGGTGCCGATCGCCCAGACCGGTTCATAGGCGATCACCAGGTTATCGGCCGTGCCGCCGTCGGGCAGCGATCCGTCAAGCTGGCCGCTGATAATGTCGAGGGTCCTGCCGGCCTCGCGCTCGCTCAATTGCTCGCCGATGCACAGAACGGCGCAGAGGCCCGCCCGCCAGGCCGCCTGCGCCTTGGCTTTGACGTCGGCGTCGCTTTCATGATGATCGGTACGACGTTCGGAATGGCCGACGATGACGGCGGTCGCGCCGGCATCGGCCAGCATTTCAGCCGAAATATCGCCGGTATGAGCGCCCGATGCCTTGGCGTGGCAATCCTGACCGCCGACCTTGAGCGCTGTGCCTTTGGCGGCGGCCGAAAATCCCGCGATCAAGGTCGCTGGCGGGCAGATCATCAGATCGGCCGCTTTGACCTCGGCGGCGCCAGCCGCCATTTTGCCGAATTCGGCGGTCGCCGCCGACAGGCCGTTCATTTTCCAGTTGCCCGCCACCAGCGGACGAATGCCCTGCGTCATTATAGGAGCCCCTTTTTCGCTCGCGATTACCAGAGCGCGAAAGCCCGCGCCATAGTGTCCGGCCCTATTCCCCGGATTCGCCGCGATCCCTCTGGCGTTGCCAGCAGTTGGCCCGCTCCCTATAAGGTCGCGACCTGTCTTTTAAGTCCAGCCTGGAAGAGAACAGCAGCCCATGCTCCGCGGTATTCACAAAGCCTCGTCCACCTGGCTCGGCAAGGCCGTCATGGCCGTGGTCATGGGCTTCCTCGTGATCAGTTTCGCGATCTGGGGCATCGGCGACATGTTCCGCGGCTTCGGCGTCAACTCGGTCGCTAAGATCGGCGGCACCGAGATCTCGATCGAGCAGTACCGGCAGTACTATACTGAGAAATTGCAGGAACTGAGCCAGCGTCTGCGGCGGCCGATTTCGCCCGATCAGGCGCGCGCGCTCGGCATCGACCGGCAATTGCTCGGGCAGTTGATCGCTGAAACCACCCTCAACGAGCAGGCCCGACAATTGCGTCTCGGCCTGTCCGACGATTCAATCGCCGAACGGATCAAGTCCGATCCGAACTTCCGCGGCCCGGACGGAAAATTCAGCCCGTCGCGCTTTGCCGAGATTATCCGTCAGGCCGGCTTTACCGAGCAGCGTTACGTCGCCGAGCAACGCAACGTGATGTTGCGCCGCCAGATCGCCCAGACCGTCAGCGGCGAACTGAAAGTGCCGCAGACGACCCTGGCCGCGATCAACCAGTTTCAGAACGAAAAGCGCGCTATCGATTATGTCGCGCTGACGGCGGCGCAGACCGGCACCGTTCCGGCGCCGACGCCGGACGATCTGAACAAGTATTTCGATGCTCACAAGGTGCTGTTCCGCGCGCCGGAATATCGCAAGGCCACCTTGCTGGCGTTGACGCCGGCCGAGCTTGCCAAGCCCGATGCGGTGTCGGATGCAGACGCCAAGGCCTATTACGACGCGCGCAAGGAAACCTATGGCACGCCGGAGAAGCGCGATCTGCACCAGATCGTGTTTCCCAGCCCGGAAGAAGCCGCGGCCGCACATGACAAAATCGTCAAGGGCATGAGTTTTCAGGACCTGGCCAAGGAACGCGGCATGAAGTCGTCCGACGTCGATGTCGGCGTCGTCTCCAAGGCGCAGATCATCGATCCGGCGGTCGCCAAGGCTGCCTTTGAACTCAAACCGAACGAAGTGTCGGCCCCGGTCAAGGGTACGTTCGGGACAGTGCTGTTGCAGGTCACCAAGATCGAGCCCGGCAGCCAGAAGACCTATGCGGACGTCGCCGCCGATATCAAACGCAGCCTGGCTGAAAGCCGCGCCAAGACGACGATCGATAACCTGCGCGACAAGATCGAAGACGAACGCGCCGCCGGCTCGACGCTGGCCGAGACCGCCAAGAAGCTCAACCTCAAGGCGATCATGATCGATGCCGTCGATCGCGCCGGTCGTAGTCCCGACGGCAAGCCGGTGGCCGACCTGCCGAAAACGCCGGACGTGATCGGTTCGGTCTTTGCCAGCGACGTTGGCGTCGACAACGAGCCGCTGCGTCTGCCCAATGACGGCATTCTCTATTACGACGTCACCGGCATCACGCCGTCGCGCGAGCGCAAGCTCGACGAGGTCAAGGATCAGGTCGAAACGCGCTGGCGTGACGATGAAATCGCCAAACGGCTGAAGGCCAAGACCGACAAGATGGTCGCCGACCTGAAAGCCGGCGCGACCCTCATTCAGATCTCGACCGACAACAACCTGAAGATCGAAACCGCCGTCGATCTGCAGCGCGGCAAGCAGGCCGGCGCCGTGCCGGCCCCGGTGATCGAGGCCGCCTTCAAGACCGCCAAGGACGCCGCCGCCGCGACCGATGGCGTCAAGCCGGGAGAGCGTTACGTCCTGGTCGTGACCGATGTGACCGATCCGAAGTTCGATGCCGCTTCCGCACAGGCCAAGGCGATGGCGGCGCAAATGCAGAACTCCTACGCCGACGACATCATCGGCCAGTATATCGCGCAGCTCGAAAACGATATCGGCGTGTCGATCAATCAAACCGCGCTCAACCAGGTCACCGGCGGCTCGACCGGCAACTAAGACCAGAAGACCGTAAAGTCCGACGATGCAGATCGAGCCGAGCGACAGCGCTTTTGCGGAACGCTACCGGCGGGGCGAAGCCCAGGTGGTCTGGACGACGCTGGTGGCCGATCTGGAGACGCCGGTTTCGGCCTTTCTCAAACTCGGCGGCGGCAAGCCGCTGAGCTTTCTGCTCGAGTCGGTGGAAGGCGGCGCGGTGCGCGGCCGGCATTCGATCATAGGCATCGAGCCGGATCTGGTCTGGCGCGCGCAAGGCACGCAAGCCGAGATCAACCGGCAGGCCCGGACAAAACCGGAGGCCTTTACGCCCTGCCCCGAGCCGCCGCTGACCGCCTTGCGGGCGCTCATCGCGGAAAGCCGGATCGATCTGCCCGACAGTCTGCCGCCGATGGCGGCCGGCGTTTTCGGCTATCTCGGCTACGACACCGTGCGGTTGATGGAAGAACTGCCGCCGGCCAACCCGGACCCGATCGGCATTCCTGACGCCATCATGCTGCGGCCGACGCTGATCGTGGTGTTCGACGCGGTCAAGGATTCGATTACGGTGGTGACGCCGGTTCGCCCCGAGGCGGGCGTTGACGCGGCTATCGCGCGGGCGCGCGCGACCGAACGTTTGTCGGCCATCGTTGACCAGCTCGACAAGCCGCTCGACAAATCGCTGGCCGATGACAGCGAGGGTCCGCTCGACATCGCACCGGTCTCGAACACCACAGCGGACGAATATCGTGCGATGGTGGCCAAGGCCAAGGATTACATCGCCGCCGGCGACGCTTTCCAGATCGTGCTGGCGCAGCGCTTCGAAGCACCCTTCACGTTGCCGCCCTTTTCGCTCTATCGCGCGTTGCGGCGAACCAATCCGGCGCCGTTTCTGTTCTTTCTCGATTTCGGCGGTTTTTCGGTCGCGGGATCGAGCCCGGAGATTCTGGTGCGCGTGCGCGGCGACCGAGTCGAGATCAGGCCGCTGGCCGGCACCCGGCCGCGTGGCCTGACGCCGCACGAAGACAAGGCGCTGGAGGAAGAACTGCTGGCCGATCCTAAGGAACGCGCCGAACATCTGATGCTGCTCGATCTCGGCCGTAACGATGTCGGTCGCGTCTCCGCCATCGGAACGGTCAAAGTCACCGATCAGTTCTTCATTGAGCGCTACAGCCAGGTGATGCACATCGTCTCGAATGTCGAGGGCCGGCTCGACCCGAAATATGATGCCCTCGATGCGCTGGCCGCCGGCTTCCCCGCCGGCACGACATCCGGCGCGCCCAAGGTGCGGGCGATGGAAATCATCGACGAGCTGGAAAAGGAAAAGCGCGGGCTTTATGCCGGCTGCGTCGGCTACTTCTCCGCCGCGGGCGAGATGGATACCTGCATTGTGCTGCGCACCGCTTTGGTGAAAGACGGCAAGATGTACGTTCAGGCCGGGGCCGGCATCGTCGCCGATTCAAACCCTGACGCGGAACAGCAGGAATGCGTTAATAAGGCGAAAGCCCTGTTCCGCGCGGCGGAAGAAGCGCGGCGCTTTGCCAGCACCGCGAAACGCGGACAATAAAGTCGGCTTGCGGTCTTGCCGATCCGCGCCGATCGGCTGGGACGAACAGTCGGTGGGATAACGATGTAATCAAGCCCCGCCAGCGCGGGACCGAGCGGAGACAGCCGATGAGCCACGATCATTCTCACGACCACACGCATGATCACAGCCACGACAAGTGGAAGCACGACGGCGTGCGCGTCATTCCCGGCAACTCGCTCGACCCCAACACCGCGCAGACGCCGGGCATGGACCGCAAGGCGGCGATCAATGCCGCCCGCGTCGGCGCCCAGAAGCTATGGGCCGGCACCGTCGCCATCCACCCCAACGCCAAGACCGGCGCGCACCATCATGGCGCGCTCGAAAGCGTGATTTTCGTGGTGCGCGGCAAGGCCCGGATGCGCTGGGGTGAAAACCTGCAATTCACCGCCGAGGCCGGACCCGGCGATTTCATCTTCATCCCGCCTTACGTGCCGCATCAGGAAATCAACGCCAGCCCGGACGAGGTGCTGGAATGCGTGCTGGTGCGCTCCGACAACGAGGCGGTGGTGGTCAACCTCGATATCGAACCGGTGGAGAAGCCGGAAAATGTCGCCTGGGTCGATCCGATCCATAAGGCGTAAAACTCCGGCGCGTGGTATAGGTCAGGTTACACCGTGCCGGCCTTGGGGGGCCGTTCCTGACCGCAACCATCCTTCATCGGCTTGACCGCCTCGCCGGCCTGATCGTTTCAGTGCTGCAATGGCTTGCGCTGCCCTTGATCGTGCTGTTGTTCCTGCAATGGCCATTGCGCGACATCGTGCGTAATTATTCGCGCGAGGCTAACGATCTCGGGCAGTGGATTTTCGCGCTCTACGTCGCGGTTAGCGTAACGGCGGCGACCCGCGCCGGAACCCATCTGGCCGCCGACACCGTCGCGCAACGTTATTCAGTGCGCACGCGTCATTGGCTCAAACGCATCGGCGCGGCTTTGGGCCTGGCGCCTTGGGCCCTGCTCGTAATTTATGCCGGCTGGGATATGGTCCTGCAGTCGGTGCAACTGCTCGAGGCTTTCCCCGACACCAATAACCCCGGCTATTTCCTGATCAAGCTGGCGTTGTGGCTGATGGCTTTCACCATTCTGCTGCAATGTATCGTCGACGTGTTGCGGCCCTGCCCGGCGGATGACGTCTGATGGAATGGGTCGGCTTTGCCTTGTTGCTCGCGGTCGGCGCCGGCATCCTGTTCACCGGGCTGCCGGCCTTCATCGTGCTGATCATGGCAGCTTCGATCGGCACGGTGATCGGGCTGGCGTCGGGAACTTTTTCTCTGGCGCTTCTGGGCGCGCTGCCAGGGCGGCTGATCAATCTGTTCGAATCCGATCTGCTGCAGGCGCTGCCGCTTTACGTGACCATGGGGCTTTTGCTCGACCGGTTGCCGGTGGCCGACGCGCTCTACCGCGCCAGCATGGCGATCCTGCCGCGCAAGCCCTCGTCGCCGATGGTATCGGGGATGCTGCTCGGCGCTCTGCTCGGGCCGATGAACGGATCGGTCGGCGCCAGCGTACTGGGGCTGGCGCGGGTGGTCGCGCCGCGGCTGGCCGCCGAGGGCGTGCCGGCGGCCAAACGCGAGGCTTTGGTCGCCGTGGCGTCGACGCTCGGCGTGCTGGTGCCGCCGTCGTTGGTGCTGATCCTGCTCAGCGACGCCTTGCTCAACGCCCATACCTTCGCGGTGACCCAGACTGGTCGCAGCGACCGCGTCGTCAATACCCAGGACGTGTTCCATGCCGCGCTCGTGCCGGCAGGGCTGTTCATGCTCCTGTGCCTGATCCTCGCCTGGTTCAGCGGCCGCGGCGTCACCGGTCTGCCGCGACACGAGAAGCTGACGCGCGGTCAGGGCCTGCTAGCCGGCTTTTCGCTGCTGGCCCTGCTGCTGTTGCTCGGCGGCGTCGCCACCGGCTATTTCTATGCGGTCGAAGCCGCCGCCGTTGGCGCCTTTGCCCTGCTGACGGCCGGGATCGTCACCGGACGGCTGCGCGGACCGGTGATGCGGTCGCTGCTGCACGATGCGATGGCGGTGACCGGCGCGCTGTTTTCGCTGCTGCTGGCGGCGACGACCTTCACCTTGATCCTCCGTCTCCTCGGTACCGATCGGCTGGTCAGCGATCTGGTTTCGGGCATCCCCGGCGGGGATATTCCGGCGACCACGGCGGTTCTGGCGGTGATCGGGCTATGCGCCTTCGTGCTCGATGCCTTCGAGATCATTTTCGTGATCCTGCCGATCGTCCTGCCGCCATTGCTGGTCCGGGTCGCCGACGTGCGCTGGGTCGCGGTTCTGGTGCTTCTGACCCTGCAATCGAGCTTCCTGCTGCCGCCCTTCGGCTATGCCCTGATGATGGTGCGCGGCGCGCTGAAGCCGGCCGCGCCGTTCCGGCCGGTTGTCAGGGCGCTGGCGCCATTTCTGGTGGCGCAGTGGCTGCTGTTGGCGCTTGTTCTGCTGCTTCCGCAGCTGGTTCACATTTTCGATCAGGACACCGCCATCACCCGGGCGCCGGCCCAGGCGGTCTCCAAAGAAGAGATAGACAAGCGGCTCAATGAAATGGTCGCGCCGCCGCCGTCTGAGCCGGAAATCGCAGCCGGAAGGCCCTGAAGGGGCGCAATAAATCGGCAACTTGACCCTCTGGGGTCCCCGCCTTAAGACCTTGAGCGGGCTCAAAAACATGATCATCCTGATCGACAACTACGACAGCTTTACCTTCAATCTGGTCCATTACCTGGGCAGCTTGGGGGCGGACGTCGTTGTCCATCGCAACGACAAGATCTCGGTCGCCGAGGTCATGGCCCAGGAACCGGAAGGCATCGTGCTGTCGCCCGGACCGTGCAGCCCCAATGAAGCCGGCATTTGTCTCGACCTGATCGACAAAGCGTCGGCGACCATTCCGATTTTCGGCGTTTGCCTCGGCCATCAGGCGATTGGGCAAGCGCTTGGCGGCAGCGTCATTCGCGCACCCCATATGGTGCACGGCAAGTTATCGACGATGCATCACGACGCCACCGGCGTCTTTCGCGGCATCAATGGAGCGTTTCAGGCCACCCGTTATCATTCGCTGATCGTCGAGCGCGCCTCGCTGCCGAAGCGGCTCAAGGTCAACGCCGAGACCGACGACGGTCTGATCATGGGCATGGCGCATGAAAGCCTGCCGCTGCATGGCGTGCAGTTTCATCCCGAGAGCATCGCCTCGGAGCATGGTCATCAGATGCTGAGCAGTTTTCTCGATATCGCCCGCGCCTGGAATCTGGCGCAGGGACGCAAGATACAAGCGGCGGGAAGCCGCATAGTGAATGGGCAACAATCGCCGACCCATCTGGCGAGTTGAGGGAGAACGCCGTGGCCGACGATTTAAAAGCACTCATCGCCAAGGTCGCAACTGGCGAAAGCCTGACACGCGATGAATCGGCATCCGCCTTCAACAGCATGATGTCCGGTGAAGCCACGCCCTCACAGATGGGCGGCCTGCTGATGGCGTTGCGGGTGCGCGGTGAGACGGTTGATGAAATCACCGGCGCCGTCACGACGATGCGCGCGAAGATGCTCGGCGTGAAAGCGCCGGTCGATGCAGTGGACATTGTCGGCACCGGCGGCGACGCTTCCGGCTCATACAATATTTCGACTTGCGCCGCCTTCATTCTGGCCGGCTGCGGCGTACCGGTCGCCAAGCACGGCAACCGCGCCCTGTCGTCTAAATCGGGGGCTGCCGATGTGCTGGCCGCACTCGGTGTCAATATCGAAATCAAGGCGGATCAGATCGGTGCCTGCATCGAGACCGCCGGCATCGGTTTCATGTTCGCGCCGGCGCATCATCCGGCGATGAAGAACGTCGGTCCGACCCGGGTCGAACTCGGCACCCGTACCATCTTCAACCTGCTCGGGCCGCTGTCGAACCCCGCGTCGGTGAAGCGCCAGATGATCGGTACCTTTTCGCGGCACTGGGTCGAACCGATGGCGCAGGTGCTGCGCAATCTCGGTTCGGACAGCATCTGGGTCGTCCACGGGTCCGATGGCCTCGACGAGATCACCACAACGGGACCGACCACAGTCGCCGAATTGAAGAACGGCACGATCCGCAGTTTCGAAATCACCCCGGAAGATGCCGGCCTGGCGCGCGCCACAGCCGGCGCGCTGAAGGGCGGCGACGCCCAGCATAACGCCCAGGCCCTGCTCGATGTGCTCAAGGGCAAGAAGAGCGCGTTCCGCGACGTCGCGATCCTCAACGCGGCGGCGGCGCTGATCGTTGCCGGCAAGGCCAAGGACCTCCAGGACGGCGCCCGGCTTGCCGCTGAGGCGATCGATAGCGGCGAGGCCGAAGGTCGACTGGATCGGTTGATTGCTGTGTCCTGCGGACTGAGCAAATCCAATGACTGACATTCTCAAGAAGATCGAGGCGTATAAACGCGAGGAGATCGCGGCCGCAAAGCGGCAGCATTCGCTCGGCGATCTGGAACCAATGGCCGCGGTGCTGCCCCCACCGCGTGGCTTCCTGCGCGCGATCGAGTCCCGGATCGCGGCCGACGAATTGGCTTTGATTGCCGAGATCAAAAAGGCCAGTCCGTCGAAAGGGCTGATCCGGGCCGATTTCGATCCGCCGGCGCTCGCAAAGGCTTATGAGGCGGGCGGTGCGACCTGTCTGTCGGTCCTGACCGACGGGCCATCGTTTCAGGGCCGGCCGGAGTTCCTGACCGAGGCGCGCGCGGCGGTCGGACTACCGGCGCTCCGGAAGGATTTCATGTTCGAGCCCTATCAGGTCGCGCAGGCCCGCGCCTGGGGCGCCGATTGCATCCTCATCATCATGGCCGCGCTCGACGACACGACCGCTGAGGAGCTCGAAAGCTCTGCAATATCATATGGTTTGGATGTTTTAATTGAAGTTCACCAAGAACAAGAGCTTGAGCGGGCTTTGCGGCTACGGTCGCGGCTGATCGGCATCAACAACCGCGACCTGCGTAGTTTCGAGACATCGCTGACGGTCAGCGAACGGCTGGCGCCCCTCGTGCCCAAGGACCGGATCGTGGTGGCCGAGAGCGGCATCTATACCGCCGACGATGTCGCCCGCCTCAAGGGTATCGGCATCTCGACTTTCCTCATCGGCGAGAGCCTGATGCGTCAGGCTGATGTGACGGCGGCCACGCGCGCTTTGCTTGCAACCCACGGCAAGCCCGCCAAGCATCAAGCGGCGGAGTAAATCATCATGGCCAGGAAGCCGGTCAAGAAAGCCAAGGCCGCCAGACGCGCGCCAAAGGTCAAAGGCAAGGTCAAGGCCAAGCCCAAGGCCTCAGTCAGTGGAGCCGCGCTCGGCAAAAACGCGGTCAAACGCTCCAAGGCCCGGCCGGCTGCCAAGCCAAAACTAAGTCATATCGACCGGCGCGGACAGGCTCACATGGTCGACGTTTCGGCCAAGGCGCAGACCGAGCGGGTTGCAGTCGCCGAAGGCAAGGTCATCATGCGGACGGACACGCTCGACATGGTGATCGAGGGCAACGCCTTGAAGGGCGATGTGCTCGGCGCCGCCCGCCTTGCCGGCATCCTGGCGGCCAAGCGCACCCATGGGCTGATCCCGCTCTGCCATCCACTACCGATCACCAAGGTCGAAATCGACATCAACCCCGAGCACACCCTGCCCGGCTTTCTGGTGCAGGCTACCGTGAAAGTGACCGGTCAAACCGGCGTCGAGATGGAGGCGTTGACTGCTGTGTCGATCGCGTGCCTGACGATCTACGACATGGTCAAGGCGGTCGAGCGTGGGATGCGCATTGAAGGCATTCGCGTCCTGGAAAAAAGCGGCGGCAAGTCCGGGCACTACAAGGCGGAATTTTAAACGATGGCATTGATGCCGGTTGCCGAAGCGCTTGCTCGCGTGCTGGCTGATGCCAGGCCTTTGCCGTCGGAAAATATCGTCCTGCCGCAAGGGCGCGGTCGGGTGCTGAGCCAGAGTCTATCGGCACAGCGTACCCAGCCTCCCGATGCCGTGTCGGCGATGGACGGTTATGCAGTGCGCGCCGACGATGTGGCGAACGCACCGGTCACCCTCAGCTTGATTGGCGAGGTCGCCGCAGGCCATCCGTTCGACGGCGTCGTGGGCCAAGGACAGACCGCGCGAATTTTTACCGGCGGCTTGATGCCGAACGGTGCGGACACTGTCGTTATCCAGGAGCACACAGCGCGCGACGGCGACAGGATCACTGTCGTGAAACCGACCGCCAAGGATCGCAATGTGCGCGCCAAGGGCATTGACTTCAGTCAGGGCGATACCTTGTTGGCCCAGGGCCGCTTGCTGACCGATCGTGATTTGATGCTGGCGGCGGCGATGAATTATCCGAGCCTGCCGGTGACGCGCCGTCCGAAGGTTGCGATCCTTGGCACTGGTGATGAGTTGATCATGCCGGGTAAGGCGCTTAAGCCCGGCGAGATTGTCTATTCGAACGGCTTTGCCTTGACCGCCCTAGCACAAAGCGAAGGCGCCGATGTGATCGATCTCGGCATCGCCCGCGACAAGCTTGATGACATCGTTGTCCGGGTGCGTCGTGCGCGGGAGGAAGGCTGCGATATTCTGGTCACCAGTGGTGGCGCGTCGGTTGGCGATCACGACCTGGTGCAGCGAGCGCTGGCCGCCGAAGGTCTCGATCTATCGTTCTGGCGCGTAGCGCTGCGGCCCGGCCGGCCGATGATGCATGGTCGTCTTGACCGGATGCATGTCCTCGGCCTGCCCGGCAATCCAGTTTCGTCCTACGTTTGCGCGTTTCTGTTCCTGGTACCGCTGATCCGCACATTGTCCGGCCGCAGCGATATCGATCATCAACTTGAACCGGCGCTGCTCGGCCGCGATCTGCCGGAAAACGACGAGCGCGCTGACTATCTGCGCGCCACCGTCGAACGAGGCCCGGATGGCTTGGTCGCCACGCCTGTCCTGAATCAGGACTCCTCGCTGATGGCCCCCCTCGCCGCCGCCGACTGCCTGGTGATTCGGTCGCCGCATGCGCCGGCAGCGGTAACCGGTTCACGATGTGTCATCCTTAAGCTTGCCCTATAACGAACTTTCGCATTGTTCACGGCAAATTAAGTGGTTGCGGAACACATATCGAACAGATAGTGTTCGTTCATGATTTGTTTCGAGCTGGGGCCTGTTTCAGCCCTCAGGCATTCCGAACCACGCCAGCCCATAAGGCTTAAGGCTCGTCAGGTTCGATTGCGCTGAGCGGTTTCCGGGACCTGGCGGCGACCGGGGGAAACCTGATGCTGACCCGTAAACAGTTCGAATTATTGCGTTTCATTCACGAGCGGCTGACCGAATCCGGAGTGCCTCCTTCATTCGATGAGATGAAGGACGCGCTCGATCTTCGGTCGAAGTCGGGTATTCACCGGCTGATTACGGCACTGGAGGAACGCGGCTTCATTCGGCGGTTGGCCAATCGGGCGCGTGCGATCGAGGTGATCAAACTGCCCGATTCGGTCTCTCATGGTATTGCCGGCAGCGCTGTCGCCGGCGGTCGGGTGCGCGGGTTCAATCCGAGTGTGATTGAAGGCGATCTGGGTCGCGGCCGGGCACCGGCCGAGGAAGATAATGGCCGGCCGATCGCGGTGCCGGTAATGGGCCGGATCGCTGCCGGTACGCCGATCGAGGCGATTCAAACCCGCAGTCATGTCATCAACATGCCGGCCGATCTGCTGACGGCTGGCGAGCATTTCGCACTCGAAGTTCGCGGCGATTCGATGATCGAGGCCGGCATTCTCGACGGCGACATTGCCTTGATCCGGCGCACCGAAGCGGCCGACACCGGCGACATCGTGGTGGCCCTGATCGATGACGAGGAAGCGACCTTGAAACGTTTCCGCCGACGCGGCGCATCGATCGCGCTGGAGCCGGCCAACGCGGCCTACGAAGTCCGAATTCTGCCGCCGAACCGTGTCCGCATCCAGGGCAAGCTGGTGGCGATGTTTCGGCGGTACTGAAGGTTGACATTGCTCGATTGAAGTCTGGTTTCGTTTGCGGTCGCTCGCACTCGCCGGCTTGCCTCGAAATGGGTCGAGCTAGTCGCCCGCGTCTATGTCGCTTGGCTTGGGCGTGGCGTCAGGCGATTTCGTCGCGGGTGCTTTAGCTGAAGCCTTCTCGTCTCCGTCGTCGGCGGACCTCGCCCACGGCCGGTCAGTTCCTCGCGGTTGCGCCACTTCCATCGTGATGCGCCTGCCATGGGTGTAAAGCGCCGTTGCACCATGTTGGCGCCAATGCCGCCTGTCGATGAGGATCGCCTTGCACGCCAGCGGGGCATCGTGACTGCTGACCTCAACCGTGGCACGGGCACAATCTTCGGCAAGAGCTTCCGCCGACAGCGCATAAGCGACGATCCGGCCATCCGCTAACGACACGGTGCAACCGATGTCGTCGCAACGTACGCCGCGATTCAAACTCTTGTCTTTGATATCGCGGCCGTCACCATCAGCGGCCAGCCAGTCCTTGATCGCGAAGGTGTCTCGACCGGCATGCAGGATCGAGAGTTGGCCATCGGCGCCGCGCACCGCGACACTTTGGCCATCGGTTGCGATGAGCACGTCTGGCCGCGGAATCGTGAGCGCCCAAGCGGTGGCGGCAATGGCCACGACCGCGCCGGTCCAGCGCAACGGCGAGCGCAGCAGACACAGCAGCAGCAGTCCGAGCGTCGACAGCAACAGCGGCCCCGGACCGAAGGCGGCCAGATGACCGACCGATCCCGGCAGGCCGGCGACCCGTTGGACCACGGCGATCATCCAGTCGATGCCGAAGCCCATCAGGCGCCAGAATATCGCGTCGAGGCCGAAGGGCATGGTCAGCACGCCAAGCAGCCCCATCGGCATTACTACAGTGGAAACCACCGGCATCGCCAACAGGTTTGCGATGACGCCGTAAGGCGCGACCCGGTGAAAATGGTAGGCGGCGTAAGGCTCGGTGGCGAGCCCGGCGACCACGGAGGCCAGGATCAAACCAGCGACTTCACGCACCCCCCACAGCGCGGCCCGGCGGGCCAGCGCATCGTCGGCATCGCCATGCCCGAATAATCCGTATTGGAAGCCGGCGATCAGCGCCAGACTGGCTGAGAACGACATCTGGAAACTTGGATGCAGCACCGATTGCGGCGCGATCATCAGGACGACGAAGGCGGCAATCGAGATGGTGCGGAACGTGATCGCCTGTCGGTCGGCGATAACGCCGATCAGGACAATGGCGATCATGATGAAGGAGCGCTGCGTTGACACGCTCGATCCCGACATCAACAGGTAGAACGCGGCAGCGACCAGCGCGGCGGCGGCGGCCCACTTTTTGATCGGTCTGCCAATCGCCAGCGATGGCACCAGTGCGAGTGAGGCCCGGACGCAGAAGAATACAATGCCTGCGACCACCGCCATATGGAATCCGGAAATCGCCAACACATGGGCAAGGCTTGAGATGTAAAAGGCGTCCTTGACCGGTTGGGAGATCGCGTTGCGCTTGCCGGTGATCAGCGCCGAAGCGATCGAGCCGCGGTCGCCTGGTAACAAGGTGTGAATGCGCCGGTTGAGGCCTTCCCTGATATTGTCGACGATCACGGCATAAGCCAGCCAGAATCCGGGGGCGGCCGGTGGCGTGGCGGCTTTGATCCTGCCGAGCACGTAGCCGGAAGCGCCGATCTGCTGGAAATACATATCGCGGGCGAAATCGTATCCGCCGGGCCGCAGTGGCGGCAGCGGCGGCGACAAATGCGCCTTCAGTGCGACAAAGGCGCCGACTGCGGGCGCCGTCCCCTTGCGAACTGACACCCTCACCCGCGCCGGCTTTTCCGTCACCCGCGGCGCCGCAAAGCTTGCCACCCGGATCACGATACGGTCACTGCGGTCGCGCTCTTCGCGGACTTCGACATAACCCGAGACCTGTGCGCTCCAGGTCGACGTCCGCAGGATCGGATGCTCCAGCCGCGCGGTTTGCAAAGTCGCGACCGCAAAGCCGCCGGCCATGGCCGCAACGGCGAGTGCTACCGGAAAACCGACCGGGCGCTGCCGCAACGCGACGGCCAATGCGACGGCGACTGTCGCGGCCACCACGGTGGCCCACTGGGACGGCTCGCGATCGGCGCTGAAATAAAGTGCGATCCCGGCCCCGAACGCCACCGGCAGCCAGGGCAACAGACGGCCTGGGGCCATCTCCGATACGGCCCAGACCGCCAGGCGGCCCCGCCAGCGCGCGCTGGCGCGAACCAGCCACGCCGGCAGCGTCTGCCCGCTGCGACGGGCGAACCCGGGCAGGTCCCACGATGCGGCTTTTGCTTTCGGGTCCTTGTCAGACACCCCGCCCCCAACGCCACCACAACCAGGCGGCATGGTATCGCCATCTCAGGTTGCAGACAGGGGAACGGTTGCGAACGTCGCAAGAATGCGTTGACAGAGCGGAGGACGGCACCATCAGCGGGCGCCCTGCGGCTCGCCGCAGGACGGGGCAGCCGTTTCACTCCCACGCCGGTTTAAGCCCCCAACTAGGCCTTGGCGTTTTGCCGGGGGCTTTCCCTGGTGTCTTTGGCGACATCCTTGGCGTAGGTATCGCGCAAACCGATGGTCCGGGTGAAAACCAGCCGGTCCGGTGTCGAATCCTTGTCGCGGCAGAAATAGCCCTGGCGTTCGAACTGGAACGGCGTCTCGACTTTTGCCTCGGCCAGACTCGGTTCGAGCCGCGCGTCGGCGATCACCTCGAGCGACTGCGGATTGATCCCGGTCGCGAAGGTTGCTGCGTCCGAGCTCGGATTGGGATCGAGGAACAGCGGATTGTAGATCCGCACCTCCGCCGGAATTGCATGCTCGGCCGAGACCCAGTGAATCGTCGCCTTGACCTTACGACCGTCGGGCGAATTGCCACCTTTGCTGGCCGGATCGTAAGTGCAGCGCAGTTCGACGACCTCACCGGCCGCGTTCTTGATCACTTCCTTGCAGGTGATGAAATAGGCGTAGCGCAGCCGCACTTCGCGGCCGGGGGCCATACGGAAGAACTTCTTTTCCGGCACTTCCATGAAGTCATCGTGTTCGATGTAGAGTTCACGGGTGAACTTGATCTGGCGCGAACCGGCCGCTTCGTCATCGGGATGATTGACGGCTTCGAGTTCCTCGACCTGCCCCTCCGGATAGTTCTCGATCACCACTTTCAGCGGCTTCAGAACAGCCATGCGGCGCTGCGCATTCTTGTTGAGCGCCTCGCGCACCGAAAAGTCGAACATCACGGCGTCGACCTGGCTGTTGGCCTTGGAAACGCCGACCCGCTTGATGAAATCGCGGATCGCCTCCGGCGGCACGCCGCGCCGACGGAAGCCGGCGATCGTCGGCATCCGCGGATCGTCCCAGCCGGAGACATGACCGCCGCGCACCAGCTCGGTCAACACGCGCTTCGACAGCACCGTGTGCGTGATGTTGAGCCGCGCCATTTCGTACTGATGCGGCGTCGACGGCACGCTCAGATTGGCGATGAACCAGTCGTAGAGCGGCCGGTGATCCTCGAATTCGAGCGTGCAGATCGAGTGCGTGATGCCTTCGATGGCGTCGGACTGGCCGTGGGCGAAATCGTAGCTCGGATAGATCTTCCAGGCGGTGCCGGTGCGCGGATGATGCGCGTGCTTGATGCGATAGAGCGCGGGATCGCGCATGTTGATATTACCCGAGGCCATGTCGATCTTGGCGCGCAACACGCGCGCACCATCGGGAAACTCGCCGGCTTTCATGCGCGCGAAGAGGTCGAGGTTCTCCTCGACCGAACGGTCGCGGTATGGGCTCGGGCGGCCCGGCTCGGTCAGCGTGCCGCGATTGGCCCGCATCTCCTCCTGGCTCTGGTCGTCGACATAGGCCTTGCCGGCCTTGATCAGGTCGATTGCCCAGTCATAGAGCCGGTCGAAATAGTCCGAGGCGAAATAGAGATGCTGGCCCCAGTCGAAGCCGAGCCAGCGCACGTCGCGTTCGATGGCGTCGATATATTCCTGCTCTTCCTTGGCCGGGTTGGTATCGTCAAACCGCAGATGGCAGCGGCCGCCGAATTCCTGGGCGATACCGAAGTTCAGGCAGATCGCTTTGGCGTGACCGATATGGAGATAGCCATTCGGTTCCGGCGGAAACCGGGTCACGACCTCGCGAACGCGTCCTGCCGACAGATCGCCGGTCACAATCTCACGGATGAAATCGAGGCCCGGCTCGGCCGGCGCGGCGGCGCCCTCTGCCGAATGATTTCCAGTTTTGTCGTCCATCGCCATGCTCTTCGACCTTCAGAACGTCCCGCGGCGGGCCTATGCCATGACGTGGCCTTAGCCTCAATGTCAAATGCACTCTCGCATTCCGCGGCAGTTGTGGTACAGGGCGCGCAATGAGCGCTCCAGTCGTCACCCGTTTCGCCCCGTCCCCCACCGGCTTCCTCCATATTGGCGGCGGCCGGACGGCGCTATTCAACTGGCTTTACGCCCGCCATTTTGGCGGCAAGATGCTGCTGCGCATCGAGGATACCGACCGCGCCCGGTCGACCGATGCCGCCATTGCCGCCATTATTGACGGTCTCGACTGGCTCGGCCTGAAATGGGACGGCGAAATCGTTTACCAATTCTCGCGGGCCGACCGGCACCGCCAGGTTGCGGAACAATTGCTGGCCGAGGGCAAGGCTTACCGCTGCTACGCGTCGCCGGAGGAACTGACCGCGATGCGCGAGGCCGCGCGCAAGGAAGGCCGCGCCAAGCTCTATGACGGCCGTTGGCGCGACCGCGACCCGTCCGAGGCTCCCGCCGGCGTCAAGCCGGTGATTCGCCTCAAGGCGCCGCTGACCGGCGAAACCGTGATCGAGGATCAGGTTCAGGGCCGGGTTGCCTGGCAGAATGCCGACCTCGACGATCTGGTGTTGCTGCGCTCCGACGGCACGCCGACCTACATGCTCGCGGTCGTGGTCGACGACCACGACATGGGCGTCACCCACATCATCCGTGGCGACGACCACCTGACCAATGGCGCGCGCCAGAAGCACATTTACGAAGCGCTTGGCTGGGATGTCCCGACCATGGCGCATATTCCGCTGATCCACGGTCCGGATGGCTCCAAGCTGTCGAAGCGTCATGGCGCGCTCGGCGTCGATGCCTACCGCGCCATGGGTTATCTGCCGGCGGCGATGCGGAATTATCTGGTTCGCCTGGGTTGGGCCCATGGCGATCAAGAGATTTTTTCGACAGAGGAAATGATCGCCGCTTTCGACCTGCCGGCAATCGGCCGGTCGCCGGCCCGCTTCGATTTCGCAAAACTCGAGAACCTGAACGGCCACTATATCCGCGCCACCGCCGACTCCGAACTCATCGTAATGCTCGAAAGCCTCCTGCCCCACATTGCGGGCGGCGATGCGCTCGCCGGCAAACTGACCGATGGTCTACGCGGTAAACTGCTGGCGGCAATGCCCGGCCTGAAGGAGCGCGCGAAGACGCTGATTGAACTGTTCGAGGCCTCGCGTTTCCTGTGGGCCAACCGACCGATCGAGATCAACGCGGCGGCCAAAGTGCTGCTGACGGTCGACGCCAAATCGCTGCTGGGCGGCCTGGTACCGCAACTCGAATCCCTGACTGAATGGACCGCTGCCACGGTGGAAGTCGTCGTGCGCCAGTTCGCGGACGGCGCCGGGGTCAAGCTCGGCGCGGTAGCCCAGCCGCTGCGCGCGGCGCTGACCGGCAAGACCACTTCGCCGCCGATTTTCGACGTTCTGGCGGTGCTCGGGCGGGACGAGAGTCTGGCGCGGTTGCGCGATCTTACTGCCTGAAATTCCGCCGTCTGAGCGTTGAATTTTCACGAAATTTACGCTGAAAATTCCGGGCAATCGATGCAACCATGCCTATATAGCGTGCAAGCTGCGCGTCTGCTCTATCTTGCAGCGCACACAGGGATGGGCTACCCAAATTGAGGCTGGAGGTCGTTCGTTACCGCGCCTTCTAGCCTCAGCTATTGTTCCGCGAATTGCTTCGCCCGCTCCAAATCCGAGGGCTCGACCATGGACGCCAAAACAGACGCCAACAAAGCAACCGGCTCGATTACAGTCGGCAATAAAAACTGGGACTTTCCAGTCTACAAGGGCACCATCGGCCCGGACGTGATCGACATCGCCAAGCTTTATGGCGAAAGCGGCATGTTCACTTATGACCCCGGCTTCACCTCGACGGCGAGCTGCGAGTCCAAGATCACCTATATCGACGGCGATGAGGGCATCCTGCTCTATCGCGGCTATCCGATCGAACAGCTCGCCGAACATGGCGACTTCCTCGAGACCTGTTATCTGCTGCTGTACGGCGAATTGCCGACGGCGTCGCAGAAGGCCGATTTCGATTACCGCGTCACCCGTCACACGATGGTGCACGAGCAGATGACCCGGTTCTTCCAGGGCTTCCGCCGCGACGCCCATCCGATGGCGGTGATGACCGGTTCGATCGGCGCGTTGTCGGCGTTCTATCACGACTCCACCGACATCGCCGATCCGGTGCAGCGCATGATCGCGTCGATCCGCATGATCGCCAAGGTGCCGACGCTGGCCGCCATGGCCTACAAGTATTCGGTCGGTCAGCCTTTCGTTTATCCGAAGAACGACCTCGACTACTCCACCAACTTCCTGCGCATGTGCTACGCGGTGCCGACCGAGGACTTCAAGCCGAACCCGGTGCTGGCGCGCGCGATGGATCGCATCTTCATTCTGCACGCGGACCATGAGCAGAACGCTTCGACCTCGACCGTGCGTCTGGCCGGTTCGTCGGGCGCCAATCCGTTCGCCTGCATCGCGGCCGGCTGCGCCTGTCTATGGGGCCCGGCACATGGCGGCGCCAACGAAGCCGCGCTTAACATGCTCGCGGAGATCGGCACCGTCGATCGCATTCCGGAGTTCGTCAAGCGCGCCAAGGACAAGAACGATCCCTATCGCCTGATGGGCTTCGGTCACCGCGTCTACAAGAACTACGATCCGCGCGCCAAGATCATGCAGAAGACCTGCCACGAGGTCTTGACCGAACTCGGGATCAAGGACGATCCGCTGCTCGACGTCGCGATGGAGCTGGAGCGTATCGCGCTGCACGACGAATATTTCATCGAGAAGAAGCTCTACCCGAATATCGACTTCTATTCGGGCATCACGCTGAAGGCGATGGGCTTCCCGACGACGATGTTCACCGTGCTGTTCGCGGTCGCGCGCACCGTTGGCTGGATCGCGCAGTGGAAGGAAATGATCGAGGACCCGAAGCAGAAGATCGGCCGTCCGCGGCAGCTCTACACGGGGGCAACCGCGCGCGATTATACGCCGATCTCGCGGCGCAAATAATCGCCGGTTCGACCGCTTCATCCGACGACATTGCAATGGCCGGGCTTGTCCCGGCCATTTCTTTTGCGATTGCAGTCCGGTCCGCAGACGCCGCCTCGGCTTAGACCATCTGGCTGATTGCCTGGCGGAATCGCAGCAATGCGACCGTGAAGAATGCCGCGCCGATCGCGATCAAGGCGACGAATTGCGGCCACACCACGGAAATGCCGGCGCCGCGAAACAGCACCGCCTGCGCCAGCGAGACGAAATGAGTGGTCGGCGCCGCCAGCATGACGTCGCGCACCACCACCGGCATGCTCTCGCGCGGTGTGAATCCGCCCGACAGCATTTCGAGCGGCAAGATGATCAGGATCACCAGCAGCGCGAATTGCGGCATCGACCGCGCCGCCGTGGCGAGGAAAATGCCGAGCGAGGTGGTGGCGAACAAAGTCACCGCTGCGGCCGCCAGAAAGAGCAAGATCGAGCCTTCGATCGGGACCTTGAGCAGGCCCTGCACCACGAAAATCAGCGACGCCGCATCCGCCAGCAATACAACCAGCGCCATCGACCAGATCTTGCTCGCCATGATCTCGAACGGCGTGATCGGCATGACCAATAAATGCTCGACGGTGCCGTGTTCGCGCTCGCGGATCAGCGCCGCACCGGTCAGAATGATCGATAGCAGGGTCACCTGGTTGATCACTTCGATGACCGAGCCGAACCACGCCTTGTTCAGCGACGGATTGAAGCGCGCGCGCAGCGCCAGATCGACCGGCAATACGGTCTCGCTGCGATAGCGTCGGGCAAAGGCGGCAACTTCAGTGGCGACGATGGTCTCGATATAGCCGGCACCGGTGAAAGCCTGGCTGATGCGGGTGGCATCGACATTGAGCTGGACGTCGGGCTTGCGGCCCGCCAGCACGTCGCGCTGGAAATTGGGTGGGATATCGAGGGCGAAAGTGGTCATTCCCTCGTCCATTCGTTTGTCCATCTCGGCACGGCTGATGAGCAGCGGCGGCGTAAAATATGGCGGATAGAAAGCCGCGACCAGCCGGGTCGACAACGCCGACCGGTCTTCGTCGACAATCGCGATCGGCGCCTTGTTGAGCGTCTCCGGCATGGTCTCCGCCGCGGTATAGATCGCGAATGTGAAGGCATAGACGATCAGCACCAGCATGATCGGGTCGCGGCCGAGGCTGCGCAGCTCCTTGACGCCGAGGTGGACAATGTTGGAGAGGCGCATGGTTCAGGCCTCCTGCTTCTTCAACAACAGCACGCAGAGGCCGAGCAGCACGGGCACGGCCAGCACCAACGGAACGATGGAGGATTGCAGATCGCCGAAATTCAGCGCCTTGGCGAAGGTGCCGCGCGCGATGATGAGAAAATAAGTGGCGGGATAGACCGAGCCGATGACAGCGCCCGCGCCCTGAAGCGAGGACACCGGATCCAGAAAACCGGAATATTGCGTCGCCGGGATCAGGGTGCCGATGGCCGTGCCGAAAATGGCGGCGACCTGGCTGCGCATGAAGGACGACATCACCAGGCCCATGGCGGTCGCCGACACGACATAGAGCACGGCGCCGGCGAACAGCGTCAGGAAGCTACCTTTCAACGGCACGCCGAACACCGTCACCGCCAATGCGGTCAGCAGCAGGAAATTCAGCATCCCCAGCGCGACGTAGGGCAATTGCTTGCCCAGCAGGAATTCAAGCCGGGTCGTCGGCGTGACATAGAGGTTGATGATCGACCCGAGCTCCTTCTCGCGCACGACGCTAAGCGCCGTCAGCATCGATGGAATAAGCAGCAGCAGCATCGGGATCACCGCCGGCACCATCGCCATCAGACTTTTGACGTCGGGGTTGTAGCGATAGCGGATAGCGATTTCGACAGGGACGGCGAGCCCGCCTTTTTCGGTTAGCCATTGCGTATGCAGTCCCTGGACATAGCCCTGCACGGTCTCGGCCCGCGTCGGCATGGCGCCGTCGATCCAGGCGCCGATAGTCACCGGCGCGCCACGCGCGACGTCGCGACCGAAGCCGGGCGGAATCTCGATCGCCAGTGTCAGTTTGCCGGCGCGCATCCGCCGGTCGAGATCGGCGTAGTCGGTGATCGGCGCCTGTTCGCTGAAATAGCGTGAGCCCGCGATATTGAGAATGTAGTTTTGGCTGGTGGTGGTCTGGTCGCGGTCCAGGACGGCAAAGGTGAGATTTTCGACGTCCAGGCTGATGCCATAGGCCATGATGAACATCAGGAAGACGCTGCCGAGCAAGGCCAGCGTGGCGCGGACCGGATCGCGCCGCAGTTCGAGGCCTTCGCGGTGGGCAAAGCTGAGCATGCGGCGCGGATCGAAGCGGCGAGCCGGCGGTCGCTCGGCGGGATTGCCGGCCAGCGCGGGCGGCGGCACGCCGGCGACCGGCGCGCCCGACGTCGCTTGTTCCAGGTAGCTGATAAAGGCGTCTTCCAAAGATGCAGCGCCGCATGTTTCGATCAAGGCGCCGGGCGTATCGCTGACCAGCACCCGGCCCGCATGCATCAGCGAGATGCGGTCGCAGCGCGCGGCCTCGTTCATGAAATGGGTGGAAATGAAAATCGTCACGCCGTCGCGTCGCGACAATTCGATCAATGTTTGCCAGAAGGCATCGCGCGCGACCGGATCGACCCCCGACGTCGGCTCGTCAAGAATCAACATGGCCGGCTGATGGATCATGGCGACCGCCAATGACAGGCGCTGGCGCTGGCCGAGCGGCAACGCCGTGGGCAACACATCCATGATGTCGACAAGATCGAAGCGTTCCGCCACCCGTGCGATACGTTCCGCAATCGCATCGGCGGCAATCTGAAACAGCCGCGCATGCAGCTCAAGATTCTGCCGCACGGTTAGTTCGCTGTAGAGCGAGAAGCCTTGCGACATGTAGCCGACACGGCGGCGGGTATCGAGATCGTTCGGGTCGACCGCCTGCCCAAACAGCCAGGCCTGCCCCTCGCTCGGCGGCAGCAGCCCGGTCATCATTTTCATGGTCGTGGTCTTGCCGCAACCATTGGAACCGAGAAAGCCGAAGATCTCGCCCTGCTCAATCCGGAAACTGACATGATCGACGGCGACGAAATCGCCGAAGCGCATGGTCAGGTCCCGTGCTTCGATGGCGATGTCGCGATGGTCGGCTGGCCGTGGCGTCACCACCACGGCCTTGTGGCCGCGCCGCTCCGATTCCGGCAGCAGCGCGATAAAGGCCGCTTCGAGTGAATCCGCGCCGGTGCTCGCCAGCAGTTCTTGTACGGTGCCGGCAGCCAGCACCTGCCCGGCATTCATGGCGATGAGCCAATCGAAACGCGCCGCCTCTTCCATATATGCCGACGCCACGATGACGCTCATGCCGGGACGGCCGGCGCGGATACGGTCGATGAGCTCCCAGAATTGACGACGTGACAGCGGATCGATGCCGGTCGTCGGCTCGTCGAGGATCAATAGATCGGGGTCGTGCACCAGCGCACAGCACAGGCCCAGCTTTTGCTTCATGCCGCCAGAGAGCTTGCCGGCCGGACGATCAACAAAGGGCGCAAGCCCCGTGCTCTCGACCAGATCGGCAATACGGTGACGGCGTTCCTCGCGGCCATGACCGAACAGACTGGCGAAGAAGTCGATGTTTTCCTGAACCGACAAGGTCGCATAGAGATTTTTGCCAAGTCCTTGCGGCATATAGGCGATCCGCGGACACACCTGGCCCCGGTGTGCCGCACTGGCCATATTGCCGCCGAAGACCTCGACCCGACCGGATTGCACCGCCCGCGCGCCCGAAATCAGCGCCAGCAGACTGGACTTGCCGACGCCGTCCGGTCCGATCAGGCCAACCATGCTGCCAGCGGGCAAATCGAGCGTGATCCGATCAAGCGCTCTCACCGCGCCATATTGCAGAGTGACGTCGCGCAGGCTGGCAACCGGCGCAGCCGCGGGCGCGTTCATTGCGGCAGCCTAACTTGCAATTTTTCCGGCCAGGCGACCTCCGGACCGAGCCGCACATAAGCCATGCCGGGCAGCCCGGACTTCACCTGGCGGATGTATTTCTTCAACAACTCGGGAGTGATTTTTGCTTTCACACGGAACATCAGCTTTTGCCGTTCTTCCGTGGTCTCGACCGTTTTGGGCGTGAACTGTGCGACATCGGCGACGTAGGTCGCTCGCGCCGGTACGACGTATTGCGGGATGGCGTCCAGGACGAGATGGACTTCGCTGCCGATCGCAACGCGGCCGGCCGATTCCGTCGGTAGAAAGAACGTCATGTAAACGTCGCTGAGATCGACGATGTTGAGCACCTTGCCGCCGGCGCCAAGCACTTCGCCGGGCTGGACGACGCGGTATTGCACGCGGCCGTCGCGTGGCGACCGCAGGATGCCGTCGTCGATATCGGCTTGAATCCGATCCTCCGTCGCTTTCGCCGCGTCGACCGCTGCTTCAGCATTGATGATCTGGGATTCGGCGGCGCCGATGGCGGAGTCGGCTGCCGCGACCTGCGCTTCGGCGGCGCTGATGGCGGCCTTCGCGCTTTCGAAGCGGGCGCGATCGTTATCCAGCGATTCAACCGAGGCCGTACCACGCTTTTCCAACTCGGTGGTGCGCTCAAAGCGCTTTTCCGCTGCATCAAGTTCGGCCTTGCGCTGGGCGACCACGGCGACCGCCGCGTTCTTCTCGGCCTTTCGTTGCACGACCTGGGCTCGCGCGGTCGTCACGCCGACGATCGCCCGGCGGCGTTGGGCATCCGCTTCGCGGCGCTGGGCTTCCAGCGTCGCGGTGTCCATTTTGACGAGCACCTGACCAGCGGTGACAAAGTCGCCTTCCTGAACCAGGATGTCCTTGACCCGCCCGCCAATTTTAGTGGCGATGTCGATTTCGGTCGCTTCGATGCGGCCATTGGCGGCAGCGATACCCGCAGGCAATGACGCCGGCCGGAGATATTGCCAGCCGACATAACCGGCGCCGGCGACAAACAAGATGACGGCCAGCCTGGTAAGCCATGTGCGGCTCATGTTCATTGGAAATATGCCTCGACTAGCGATCACGGGTCGCGCGGTGTTAAAAATGGACCGCAGAACGCCGCCGGGACCGGTCGCGCCAGAAAACGCCGCCACTGCCGGAACCGACCCAAAAAGCCTAGCGGCAAGACACGTTGAAGTTATTGATTTAAAGCAAGAATGGCCGAGAGCGGCGACCAATCGAAGTCGTCAAAAGGTCAGTGCGACCCGCCGTTAGCTGCGGCCATTGAGCTTTGGTGCTTTCGCGCCGTCATAGGCCCACTGGGCGTAGACGCCCGACCAGGTGAAGCCGCCGCCAAAAGCCGCAAGCAATAATTTATCGCCGGCCTTCAATTTGGATTCGTAGTCCCACAAGCAGAGCGGGATCGTCGCATTGGTCGTGTTGCCGTATTTGTTGATGGTGACCATCACCTTGTCCATCGGCAGCTTCATGCGCTCTGCCGTCGATTCGATGATGCGCTTGTTGGCCTGGTGCGGCACCAGCCAGTCGATCATCTCGCCTTGCAGATTGTTGCGCTTGAGAATTTCGCCGGCGACTTCGGCCATGCGGGCGATGGCGAACTTGTAAACCGCCGCGCCTTCCTGATGGACATAATGCTGACGCAGCGCGACGCTTTCGGCCGAGGCCGGAATACGACTGCCGCCGGCTTTCTGATGCAGATGGACCCAGCCCGCGCCATCGGACCGGATCAGCGAATCCATGATGCCGAAGCCTTCGGCATTCGGCTCCAGCAGGACGGCGCCCGCGCCGTCGCCGAACAGGACGCAAGTGGCGCGATCGGTGTAATCGATGATCGACGACATCTTGTCGGCACCGACAACGATGACCTTGCGCGCCGTGCCGTTGGCGATGAATTGCGAGGCGATGGTCAGCGAATAAAGGAAGCCGGAACAGGCTGCCTGGACGTCGAACGATCCGATATCGCGGATGCCGACCATGTCGCAGATCAGATTGGCGGTTGACGGAAACTGCATGTCCGGCGTGGTGGTGGCGCAGATCAGAAGATCGATCTCTTCCGGTTTGGTGCCAGTCTTTTGCAGCAGGCCGCGCACGGCTTCCGCAGCCATGTGCGAGGTACCGAGCCCCTCGCCCTTGAGGATGTGCCGTTCCTTGATGCCGGTACGTTCTGTGATCCAGGCGTCGGTCGTGTCGACCAGCATCGCCAGGTCCGCATTGGTCAGGAGATCCGGCGGCACGTAACCGTGAACGGCGGTGATCGATGCACGGACGGGTATGGTCAAGGCGGTTCTTCCAGCGTTGGGGTCGTTAAGTGGCGGCAGAACGAAACCCACATGACGCGGGCCCGAGTCAGATCGGTAAAGCAGTTCAGTAAATCGTTGCGGCGGGTTGGTTCAGCAAGACGATTGTGACAACAAATTACGCCCTCCGCGCGGCAGACGCCACCTTTCCGGCTGCTCTTTGGTTAAGTCGTGGAACTGCCTTGCAAAATCAGGGTAGCGGCGCGTTCGCTCGGGACCGAGCCGGCAATATCCATGATCCGGTCAAGCCGCGCGAAGGCCTCGGTTTGGCGGCGGCGCTCCGGCGTGTCGCGCAACAGAGGCAGCAGGGCTGCGGCAAGCCCTGCCGGCGTCGCCTGCCGTTGCAGCAATTCCGGCACGACGTTCTCGCCCAGCACCAGATTGGCCAGAATGGCGCTTTGCGCCTTGATCATCAGCCGGGCGACAGCCTCTTCGATCAGTGAGACCTTGTAGGCCGCAACCATCGGCACACCGGCAACTGCCAGCTCAAGCGTTGAGGTCCCGGATTTGGTCAACGCCGCCCGCGCAACCCGAAACGCCTGGTCTTTCTCGGCCGGTTCGGTGACGACCCGCACGCTGCTGCCAGGCACGTTCCAGTCCGCCACCGCCTTCCGAACCAGTCCGGCGAGCCGCTCGACCGTCGGCACCACAACGTCGAACGGTCCGGCACGCAAGGCCGCCTGCGCCACGGCTTCGCCGAACACCCCCGCCATCCGGCGAACCTCGCCGGAACGGCTTCCCGGCAGCACCAGGAGCACCGGCGGTTCGGACATGCGCCGTGCAGCCTCTTCGGCATTCGGCCGCATCAGCGCGGCCCGCTCGCCGATAGGATGGCCGACAAAACTTGTCGGCGGGCCGCCCAGCCGTCGCATCGCGTCAGGCTCGAACGGCAGCAGCGCCAATACCCGGTCGACATAGCCGAGCATCGCCTTGGCCCGTCCCGGCCGCCAGGCCCAGACCGACGGGCAGACATAATCCACGATTTTGATAGCGGGAGCTCGGGCACGAACCTGGCGCGCCACCCGATGGGTAAATTCCGGACTGTCGATGATCACCAGCACGTCGGGCCGCGCTGCGATAACGGCGTCGGCCGCCTCGGTGATGCGCTTAAGGATTTTTGGCAGGCTTTTGGCGATGGCGACAAAGCCGACGATCGCCAGATCCCCGAGAGGAAACGCGCTCGCCACGCCTTCTGCGGCCATATGGGAGCCGCCAATGCCAGAAAACCGTATCGACCCACCCGTGCCGCGCCGCAACGCCTTTATCAGCGCCGCGCCGAGCCGGTCGCCGGATTCCTCGCCGGCCACCAGAAAGATATGCGGGACATGTCCGTCGGTCATGATGCGCGGTCCCGTGGCGATTCAAAAGCCGATTCAGGCGGCATACCGACGACGAAAACCCCGGCTCGATCGGCGGCCGAGGCCAGCCGGGCGGGCTCCGCCATGATGGTTGCACCGCCAACTACGGCGATACCGGCCAGGCCGGCACGCGCCACGCCTTCGGCTGTCGTCGGACCGATCGACGGCAGATCAAACCGGCGGTCCTGATCCGGCTTGGGTGCCTTGACCAGCACGCCGGCACCGGCCGGCGCCCTGATGCGGCCGTTGGCGCGCAGCGCGGCCACCCGCTCCAGCATCTGGTCGGTGCCTTCGACACCCTCGACTGCCAGAATATGCCGTCCCGCCACCACGACCGCCTGGCCGATGTCGAAACGGCCGGCGGTTTGAAGATAATCGAGGCCGAGCGCAATATCGGCGCGGTCGCGGTCAGACGGTGCGATGCCGCCGAGCACACCTTCCGGCACCAGGATTTCCGGCGCCACCTCGTGAGCGCCGCGCAGCCGAAAGCCGTCGCCCTCCAGCAGCCGGCTCATGCCGGTCAGCAAATGGTTATCGCCGCCGCGGAAAGCCGCCACCACGCGCGGCATCAGACACAGCGCCTTGAAGTCGGGCCGGGTTTGCCAAATTGACGGTCGAACCAACGAACCAATCAAGACCACCTCGCGGCAACCTGCGGCCCGGGCCAACCGCATGAACTTACCGATCTGGCCGACATGAACCCAATGATGCGGGAAGCGTTCAAAGCCCGCGCCAACAGCGGCGCCATGTAACGGAAACAGAACCACCTGGCGGCCGCGTGCCGTTACGTAGTCGGCAATCGCCAGAGGCAGGCTGCCGCCACCGCATATCATCGCCAGCGGGCCATCATCCTTTGACGGCAACGCCGCGGTCATTGGTCGGTGTCCGCCTCGGCGCGGTTGATGGCCATCGTGAACGGCCGCTTGCCGGCGCGAATGAATTCGACGATCCGGGCGACCAGGGCATTCGAGCCATAATCGGTCGCGACCGCCTCGATGCGGTCTCGGAACCCGCCGTCACCGAAAAACAGATCGCGATAGGCCGAACGAACGCCGTGGATTTCGGCCTTCGACAGCCCGCGCCGGCGCATGCCGATAACATTCAAGCCGACCAGAAAAGCCAGCGGCCCTTGCGCCATGCCGAACGGAATGACGTCGGCGCGCACGCCGCTCAAGCCGACGATCATCGCGCCCTCACCGATCCGCACGAACTGGCGGACCGCGACGTTGCCACCGAACACGACCTTGTCGCCGACCGTGACATGCCCGCCCAGCATGGTGTTGTTGGCGAACACGACGTTGTTGCCGACGGTGCAGTCGTGGCCGACATGCGAGCCGACCATGAAGAAGCACTTGTCGCCGACCTGGGTCAGGCCATGGTCGTCTTCGGTGCCGGTGTTCATGGTGACGTGTTCGCGGATGTCGCAATCCGCGCCGATCGTCAGCCGGGTCGGGCCGCCGCGATAGCTGAACGATTGCGGGGGTGAACCGAGCGAGGCGAAGGGATGAACGACGGTGCGCGCGCCGATCGTCGTGTGCCCGGTGACGTTGACATGCGCGACCAGCCGGCAGCCGTCGCCGAGTGTGACATGCGGACCGACCGTGCAGAAAGGCCCGATCTGCACGCCGTTACCCAATACGGCCCCGGCCTCGACCTTGGCCGAGGGATCGATCGAAGGAGTGGTCATCGGCTGGACGTTCATCGATCGGAAATCATGGCGCCGAGATCGGCTTCGGCGACAACGACGCCGTTGACCTTGGCGATGCCGCGATACCACCACATCGTCTTGCGGTTGGCGACCTTGTCCATGTGATATTCGATAGTGTCGCCCGGCAGCACCGGCTTGCGGAATTTCGCCTTGTCGATGGTGAGAAAGAACACCTGTTTGGGCTGCGCCGACGACGTCGAAGTGATACACAAGACGCCGGCGGTCTGCGCCATGCCTTCGATCATCAGCACGCCCGGAAAGACCGGATTTTCCGGAAAATGGCCCTGGAAATGCGGCTCGTTGATCGAGACATTCTTGATGCCGATACCATGTTGATCGCCCTGGATATCGATCACCCGATCGACCAGCAGGAACGGATAACGGTGCGGCAACATCTTCAGCACCTTGCCGATGTCGGCGGCTTCCATCTTTTTGACAACGTCTTCCATCGATTAATTACTCACTCATCGGCGGCGGGTTTTGCGCCTTCCCTGGCGCGTGCGAGACGCTCGAGCGCCATGACTTCTCTGAACCATTGCTTCACCGGCTTGGCCGGCGTGCCGCCCCAGCGCGAACCCGGCGGCACATTGTTATTGACGTTGGACGTGGCGGCGATCTGCGAACCTTCGCCGATCGTCACCAGGTTGTTGACGCCGGCGCGGGCGCCCAGCACGACGAAATCCTCAAGCGTGGCGCTGCCGGAAATACCGCTATGAGCGACCACAACGCAATGCCGTCCAATGCTGACATTGTGACCAACCTGCACCAGGTTGTCGATCTTGGTGCCCTCGCCGATCACGGTGTCGCGGATCGCGCCGCGGTCGATGGTGGTGCCGGCGCCGATTTCGACGTCATCCTGGATGATCACGCGGCCGACCTGCGGCACCTTGAGGTGACCGCCACCGCCCATCACGAAGCCGAAACCGTCCTGACCGATCTTGCAGCCAGGATGAATGATGACCCGGTCGCCGATCAGCGCATTGGTCACCACCGCGCCCGCGCAGATCGCACTGTCACGGCCGATGCGGACATCGGTGCCGATCACTGCATTGGCGCCGATAATGGTACCGCCGCCGATCTCACTGCGCGGACCGATGACCGCGCCGGGCTCGACCGTGACGCCGCTCTCCAGCCGCGCGCTCGGATCGATATAGGCGCCCGCGACCGAACCACGTTCGGCCAGCGACGAGGGCCGCAGCGACTGCGGAAACATGGTCCGCGCCACCTGGACAAAAGCCCGATAGGGCTCCCGGGCAACCAGTGCCACGACCCGTTCCGGCAGGAACTGAACAAGGGCTTCGGCGGTCAGACAGACCCCGGCATGGGTCTTGCCGGCATCGAGGCTGAATCGCTTATTGTCAAAAAAGCAGATGTCGCCGGGACCGGCGCGATCGAGCGGCGCGATATTGGAGACGTGGATCGCGCGCGTCTGCGGCACAGCCGGCCGGGCACCGGTGAGCGCGACGATTTCATCGAGACTGAGGCCGCGCGTGTCGCGCAAAAAGACTGGATCGCTCATCCCGATAGTGCCGTGCCGCTGGAGTGCCGCATTTGCAATTCCTCCCCGCGCCCAAACCGGATGGTCAGCGCAAGACGTCGGAGGAGCTGACCATCAAATAACACGCAGGTTACATCGCCCGTTTCATCGGACACCGCACGGGCAATCGAGCGACCGACTAAGCAGAATTCCCGGCCGCCCGTCAAATCGGCCACCCCCATAAGCCAGAGTGCTGGCCATCCCCCGGCGGTACACATCCTAGAAATACCACCAGACGGCCGAATGTCCGGGAAGCCGGGTGCCGAGCACGCCCGCCAACCCGCCCTCTTCGCCACCGAGCTTGATGGAAATTTGCGGCCTCGGCCGATTTCGGCCCAAACCGCCACCCGCACGAACCCCACTGCGGTCCCGGGGGTAAAACTTCGGCCTCCTCGAAACCCAAGTTCCGAGGAGGCCGTTTTGTTAGAACTTCGTGCCGCCGCTGAAGCGGAAGATCTGGGTCTTGTCGCAAACCTCGCCACCACCGGCGGCCGGAGTTTCGCAGTATTTCTTCAACGGATAGGCCAGATCGAAGCGCAGCGGACCGAGCGGCGAATCCCAGATCAGACCCATACCAACCGAAGACCGAACCTTACCGGCGCCGTTAAGACCGACGTCAAGCGTCTGTCCCTGATAGCTGGTCGGGCCCTCGTAATTCCAGAGCGAACCGGCGTCGGCGAAGGTCGCCAGCTTGATACCGATTTCCTTCGGCAGGAAGTACAGCGGCGTCTGGAACTCGAGGCTGGCGCCCCAGTACATCGTGCCGCCGAGGGCATCGTTGGTCGAACCGCTGGTCAGATCGCGCGGACCGATACCGCCAGGCGCGAAACCACGCACCAGGTTCGGGCCCATCTGGAAGTGATCCAGCATGCGCAGATCCTTGCCGCCCCAGCCCGACACATTGCCGCCCTGCAACTTCAGAACGCCAACCACATCCGGGATGACTTCGTAGTAGTTGCGGGTTTCGAGCGAACTGCGGATGAAGTTCACGTCGCCGCCGACGCCGGCGAAGTCCTGCTTCAACTGCGCATAGAGACCGCTGGTCGGCGACCGGTTGTTGTCGAGCGTGTTGTAGGCCATCGAATAGCCGACCAACGACACCACGACCGGACCGGCGGCCAATTCCTTGCGGATCGCCAACGACGCCGGCTGACAGCTGCCCGACACCGCCGGATAACAATTGTACAGGGAGTCGAGCGAGATCTCCTGGCGATAGATCGAGTAATGCGGCTGCAACGACAACTCTTCGGTCAGCGCGAAGCCGAGGTTCAGATTGGCGCCGTAGGTCTTCGAACCATAAGACACGTAGGACGACGCCAGCGTGTTCTTGGCGAAGATCGAAGCGCCGCCGGACATCCGGTAGCCGAGCAGGTAAGGCTCAACGAACGTCAGTTCGCCGCCGTTCGACTTCTGGCCGTAGCTCACCGACGCCTTGGCGTACTGGCCCCGACCCATCAAGTTGCGGTCGGCAATGCTGGCTTCGGCGATAAAGCCGTCCGAGGTCGAATAGCCGCCGCCCACCGAGAATTCGCCGGTCGACTGTTCTTCGACGTTGACGTTGATCACGACGCGATCCGGCGCCGAGCCGGGCTCGTTGGTGATCTTGACGCTCTTGAAGTAGTTCAGGTTCTTCAGGCGGCGTTCGGCGCGGTCGATCAGCGCCCGGTTATAGGCATCGCCCTCGCCAATATCGAACTCGCGGCGAATGACGTAATCGCGGGTACGGATATTGCCATGAATGTTGATGCGCTCGATGTAGGCGCGCGCGCCCTCTTCAACCACGAAGTCCAGGTTGATGAGCTTGCGCTGGAAATCGCGATCGCCACGCGGGCGCACCGAGGCGAAGGCATAGCCGCGCTTGGCCGCTTCGACCGTCATCGCCTCGACGCTCTTCTCAACCAGATCGGCATTATAGATGCTGCCGGAGCTGAGCTTCACGTTGTTGCGCAGGGTCGCCGGATCGATCGTCTTGACGTTCGAAATGACGTCGATCTTGCCGACGTGATATTGCGCGCCTTCGTCGATCGTGAAGGTGACGATGAAGCCCTTCTTGGCCGGGTCGTATTCGCCCAACGCCGAGACGATGCGGACGTCGGCGTAGCCGTGCTGAAGGTAGAACCGGCGCAGCAGGTCGCGGTCGGCCTCAACGCGGTCCGGATCGTAGATGTCGGTGCTCTGCAGGAAGCTCAGCCAGTTGCTGACGGTCGTCTTGATGACGTCCTTCAGACGGCCGTGCGAGAAAGCATGCGCGCCCTTGAAGATGATCTCCTTGACGCCGGTCTTCTCACCTTCCTTGATTTCGAAAACCAGATCGACGCGGTTGTTCGGCAGCGAGATGATCTTCGGCACGACGCTGACGTCGAACCGGCCGCTGCGATGATAGATTTCGATGATGCGCTGAACGTCGGCCTGCACGGTCGGCTTCGACAGCGTGCCGCGCGGCTTGGACTGGACTTCGGCCTTGAGCTGATCGTCCTTGGCCTTCTTGTTGCCCTCGAAGGCAACGCGGTTCAGCACCGGGTTCTCGACCACGGTGACAACCAGGCGGCTGCCCGAATGACTGATCTTGACGTCGGAAAACAGGCCGGTGCCGTAGAGCGCCTTGAGACCTTCGTCGATTTCCTGCGGACCGAGGCGGCCACCAGGGCCGGGCCGGAAATAGGACTTCACCGTATCGCTCTCGACGCGACGGTTACCTTCCACGACTACCGAGCTGACAGTCTGTGCCATGACGGGACGCGAAGACGCGACCGTCGCGATTCCGGTACCGACAAGGATACCGCTGAGGACCAAACACGAAAGGGTCAGTCCCCGAACCAACCGCATACCAAGTGTCATGCGCCACGCGCCCTTTTTATTCC
>WGNB01000002.1 GCA_016124795.1 Rhodopseudomonas sp.
ACCGCCAACGTCGCGACGACGACCAACTCGGATCAGTCGGCCTGGCAGGCGATCTTCCGCGCTCAGCGTAACTTCTGGCCCTGATCTTTCGATCATCGCCTAACGCTAAAGACCTCCGGCGGGAAACCGCCGGAGGTTCTTCGCATCAAGGTTCGCATCGCGGAGTGGCCTCATGTCCGTCGGCTTCACGCATACCGATTCACCACACTTGGCCGAACTGGTTCGGCTCGAACGTATGGCGTTTGCCGCCAAGCTGCGGATGGCGCGGGCGGCGATCGGCTGTAGTCAGACCGAGTTGGCTCTGGCCGTCGGGATGACACAGCGTTCCGTTCACAAGCTGGAGCAGGGCGACACCGAGCCACGGCGCGCGACGGTCCATGCCATAGAACGGTTCTGGCGCGATCATGGCCTCGAATTCGAGGATCTCGCGGACGGCGGTTTCCGGGTGGTCGTCAGGTCGGCGCTGCTCGACAGTTCGATGCCGGTGTCCGACCGGACAGGCCCTGCCGGCGTCGTACCACGCGATCGGGCGCTGAATTACCGCTCCTAGACCCCAACCTTCACTGTTCGGACGTTGCATTCTGCCGGGCTCGTGGGCCGGTCGGCAAAGGTTGTGTGTCGTGGGGCCGGGCGGCGACATCGCGTTGCCAGCTCGACTTATTGGCTCTATATCGTGGCCAGGGTCCATTTAACGTGGTCGCGCCATGACAGCTCGAATCTACAAACCGTCCAAGAACGCGATGCAGTCCGGTTTTGCCAACAGTAAAGCCTGGGTGGTCGATTTCGATCTGGCCGAGCCGCGTCAGGTTGAGCCTTTGATGGGCTGGACATCGTCCGGCGACACCCGCCAGCAATTGCGATTGCGTTTCGCCACCCAGCAGGAGGCGATCGCCTATTGCGAGCGGCAGGGCATTGCCTTTCAGGTATTCGATGCCCAGCCGGCGACCCGTCGAACCATTTCCTATTCGGACAATTTCTCCTTCAAGCGCCGCGAAGCCTGGACCCACTAGCCGCTGAAACGGCGGCGCCGTCCGCGGTAGCGCACAGGTCCGGCTAGCTTTGCGTGATCGTACCGGCGTTCCGGCGGCGGTGGGTGCTGGCACGCTGCCGCAGCAGCGAGACGAAGCGTTCCGCCGGCATCGGCTGACCGAGCAGGAATCCTTGGCCGTAGTCGCAGCCCATGCTGACCAGCGCCAGGGAGTCGGCTGCCTTTTCGATTCCCATCGCGACGGCGACGCGGCCAAAATTATGCGCCAGATCGATCACGGTCTTGCATAACGGCGCGTTGACCTTGTCGCTGCCGCAGTCGGCGACGAAATCGCGGTCCAGTTTTAGTTCGGCGAAAGGCATGGCGCCAAGGCGGGCTAGCGAAGACATCCCGCGGCCGAAATCGTCAATGGCGAGGCGGACGTTATAGCGTTCCAGCCGGTTCGACAGGCTCGTCGCCAGAGCCAGATCGCGGACGATCTGTTCTTCCGGTACATCAATGATCAATCCAGCCCATTTCGACGCCTGCGGCCGGTACTTGCGCACGATGTCGGTGACCGGCAGCTGCTGCAGCGCCGGGACCGGAATATTGACGGTGAGTTTGAGATTGACCCCGAGCTTCGAGAAGGTCAGTCCGGCTTGAAGGGCATCGGTTAGGGCCATCTCGGAGAGCGTGAGGAGACCCGACTCGCTCGCGTCCGGCATGAATGCGCTGGGTAAAGCGATGCCATAGAGGGGATGGCGCACCCGGACATAGGCCTCGGCACCGGCTAGTTGTTTGCGGCGCAGATCAATCTTGGGCTGGTACCAGAACTCGACCCAGCCATTGGTGATCGCCTCGTCGAGGTCGAGCGTGGCGTTTACACCGGGTAGCGTTCCGAGCTTCAGGTCGCGCAGGACCTTGACGACGGCATCAGTTTCGAACGGCTTCTTGAGCACCGGCAGCATCGCCAGACCGTGCTGAAGTCCGATATTCTTGACGTGACTGAGCACAGCGGCACCGCGTGCGCTCATCAATAGGATACGACCGCGGAACCGGATTCGGCCAAGTTCGATGACCGTTTCGATAGCGTCGGCCGCATCCAGGGAAATATTGAGGAAGACAATATGGGGCGTGCGCCGGGCAACCGCGTGGCGCAGGTCGGTCCCTTCGGGAAACTCCTGGGTGTCGACGCCGGCGCCGTGCAACACCAGCGACAGGAATTGCCGGATACTGGCGTCGTCATCCGCGACGTAGCATAGCGGTGCAGTGTCCGCCGCCAGCGGAGGCGCGTCCGGTACATCCGATAAGGGGCCGTGCGTCTCGGTCATGCAATCTCGAGCGCGCTCATTGGTCGGACGCAACCGGTCCGGGAACGGTATCTGTGTGCCAAATTCTTTAAGTTTGTGTTGCGGTGCCACATGAAAATGCCCGGTAAATCGGGCTCTTATTCACGAAATGGCGGCGGATATTGGCGACCCCGGCAGGATTCGAACCTGCGACCTCAAGCTTAGAAGGCTCGCGCTCTATCCAACTGAGCTACGGGGCCGTGAACGTCGAAGGTTTAGCCGCTACAGGGTTTTATGGGAAGGCGAAGCCGTTGGCATTGCCTTCAAACTTGCCGCTCGTCCGGGCTTCTGGACAGGGGCGGGTTCGGCCGACCCTCGATATTCTCAAGGTATAGCAGAGCGTTAGGAGATCTTCTTAAGCCTGTTAAACTGATCGCTTAGGATGCGATCGCGCGAGCGGGGGCGCGTGCAGGTCCGGTCGGTGCCCACCGGGCGGGCGCCCGCGACGGGCGCGTTGGCTGGGTCGTCGCCCTTCCGGCGGCCCTTCCGCGCTCATGGCGCATTTGTTGTAGAATAAGGTGTGCAGGCCACGGCCTCGACACCATCGGGCGCTGCAATGATAGTCGTTCGCCGATTCCGGAGGTTTCCGTTCATGCCTATCGCCGTGCGCGCTCAATTCATCGGGGCCATTGCCAGTGCTTTGGCTGTTGTGCTGGTTGCTCTGGTGACACAGCCGGCCCTGGCCGCCGACAAGGCGTTTCAGAACGCCGATCTCGATCAGGCCGCGATCCGGCTTGAAGCCCAGATCAAGAGCGACGCGGGGACCATTACCAAACCGCCATCGGCATTGAAGCAGGACGCCGATGCCGCGTTCCGGAAGAAGGACTACCGGACCGGCATGCAGGTGCTCGGTCAACTGGTGACGGTGGCGCCAACCGACGCATCGAACTGGCTGCAACTCGCCAATACGATTCTGCTCATTCGCGCGCGCGACCCGCGCGAGAAGGACCTGTTGCAACAGCGTGTTTCGACCGCCGCTTATATCGCCTATACGCGGGCGACCGGACCGGCGCAGGAAGCGGAAAGTCTCGGTGTTCTCGGTCATAGTCTGGCGAACCGGCGCCAGTGGCGTAATGCGCTGGACGCCTTGCGTCTGTCGCTTGACTTGCGTGAGGTCGCCTCGCGGCGCGGCGAATACGAACGGCTGCGGGCCGAGCACGGTTTCCGGATGCTGGATTATTCGGTCGACTCCGATGCCGTGTCGCCGCGGGCCTGCTTCCAGTTCTCGGAGACGTTGCCAGGCAAGCGCACCGATTTCTCGCCCTTCGTCGCGGTTGTCGGTCAGGACAAGCCGGCGATCTCGGCGAATGGCAAACAGCTCTGCGTCGAAGGGCTCAAGCACGGCGAGCGCTACGCAATCACCTTGCGCGCCGGTCTTCCGTCGACGGTGGCCGAGACCCTGGCCAAGACCACCGAGTTCACAATCTTCGTGCGCGACCGCAAGCCATTCGTGCGCTTTCCCGGCAAAGCCTATGTGCTGCCGAGTACCGGTCAGCGCGGCATTCCCGTGATGAGCGTCAATACCACGGCGGTCGCTTTGTCGGTCTATCGGGTTGGCGATCGCAACCTGATCGACACCGTGCTCGGTTTCGACTTCCAGCGCAATCTCAGCAATTACGACGCCGAGCAATTGGCGAGCGAACGCGGCAGCAAGGTCTGGACCGGCGAACTGACCGTAACGCCGAAGCTCAACACCGAGGTGGTCACGGCCTTTCCGGTCGATCAGGTGCTGACCGATCTCAAGCCCGGCGTTTATGCGATGACGGCTTCGCCCAAGGATGCGGTGGCGCCGAACGACTACGGCCAGCTCGCGACGCAATGGTTCATCGTTTCGGACTTCGGCCTGACCGCCTATTCGACGCATGACGGCATCGAGGTCTTCCTGCATTCGCTGGCGACCGCCAAGCCGATGAACGGCGTCGAGGTCCGCTTGATGGCGCGCGACAACGAAGTGCTGGCGGTGCGGCCGACAAACGCCAATGGCCACGCTCATTTTGAGGCCGGACTGACACGCGGCGAGGGCGGCCAGTCGCCGGCCGCCGTGGTCGTCAGCGGAAAGTCGGATTATGCCTTCCTCAGCCTGAAGTCGGCCGGTTTCGATTTGTCCGATCGCGGTGTGGCCGGACGCGAGACGCCGGTTGGCCTTGACGCCTTTGTGTATACGGAACGCGGCGTTTATCGGTCCGGTGAAACCGTCAATGTGACGGCGTTGTTGCGCGATGCTCGTGGCGTCGCCGCCGGCAATGTGCCGCTGACGCTGGTGATGGAGCGGCCCGATGGCGTCAGCTATCGCCGCGCGATTATCGCCGATCAGGGCCTGGGCGGCCGCGCCTGGAGCGTTCCGCTGGTGGCTTCGGCGGCCAGCGGCACATGGCGGCTGCGCGCTTATACCGATCCCAAACAGGCGCCGGTCGGCGAAACCACCTTCATGGTCGAAGACTACGTGCCGGACCGGATCGAGTTCGATCTGACCACGGCCGCCAAGGCGATGCCGCGCCAGTCGCCGATCGATATGACGGTGGACGGTCACTTCTTGTACGGCGCGCCGGCCTCTGACCTGACCCTGAACGGCTCGGTGACGATCCAGGTCGCCAAGGAACGGCCAGGCTATGCCGGCTATCGTTTCGGGCTTGCCGACGATGAAGTCGAGGCGGTGCGCCAGGATCTCGCCGATCTGCCGGATACCGATGCCGGCGGCAAGGCGACATTCCCCGTCGCGCTTGCCGACCTGCCGGAGACAACGCGGCCGCTTGAAGCGCGCGTTACCGTCAGCATGGCGGAGTCCGGTGGTCGTGCGGTCGAACACAATGTCACGCTGCCGGTCACGCCGGCTGCCGCCATGATTGGCGTCAAGCCGACTTTCAAGGGGCAGTCGCTGGACGATGGCGCCGACGCCGGATTCGACGTCGTCATGGTGACTCCTGACGGCGCGACGGTTGCCGCCAAAGGATTGAAATACGAGTTGCTCCGGGTTGAGACCTCGTATCAATGGTATCGTCAGAACGGCCAATGGAATTACGAGCCGGTCAAGCGCACCAGCCGCGTCGCCAATGGCGCGCTCGATGTCACGGCCGGCAAGCCGGCGCATTTGTCGTTGCCGGTGAAGTGGGGCCGCTATCGCCTCGAAGTCACCGACGGCACGGCCAATGGCGCGATCACCTCGTTGACCTTCGACGCCGGCTTCTATGCCGAGTCGAGCGCCGAGACGCCGGACCTGCTCGAACTGGCGCTGGACAAACCGGCCTATGCAACTGGCGACAGCATCAACGTCGCGGTGACCGCGCGCAGCGCCGGTCGCTTGACGCTGAACGTCTTTACCGACCGGCTGGTGGCCAGTCAGTCGCTCGATGTCGCCGCCGCCGGGGTTGTGAAGGCGGCGCTGCCGATCGGCAAGGATTGGGGCACCGGCGCTTATCTCGTCGCGACCTTGCGGCGGCCGCTCGACGCGCCGGCGCAGCGGATGCCGGGCCGCGCGATCGGCGTGCAATGGTTCTCGATCGATCGGTCGGCTCGCACGCTCGGCGTCAAGCTGACCTTGCCCGCGACGATGCGGCCGGATAGCGCGCTCGATATTCCGATCCAGATCGCGGGCCTGAAGAGCGGCGAACGGGCGCGTGTCGTCGTCGCGGCCGTCGATGTCGGCATCCTCAATCTCACCAATTACAAACCGCCGGCGCCGGACGACTATTATCTCGGTCAACGCCGGCTAACCGCCGAAGTGCGCGATCTTTATGGCCAACTGATCGATGGCATGCAGGGGGTGCGCGGTTCGATCCGGTCCGGCGGTGATTTGGCTGGCGTTGAATTGTCCGGTTCCCCGCCGGCACAGGCGCCATTGTCTTTGTATTCCGGGCTGGTGACCGTTGGGGCCGACGGCGCGGCACATGTCCGCTTCGACATTCCGGCTTTCACCGGCACGGCGCGGGTGATGGCGGTTGCCTGGACTGGCGACATGGTCGGCAAGGCGACCGGCGACGTCGTCGTCCGCGATCCGGTCGTGTTGACCGCGACATTGCCGCGCTTCCTGCGCACCGGCGACCGGGGCGCGGTGCAGCTTGAACTCGACAACGTCGAAGGGCCCGCCGGCGACTACCGGCTGAGCGTCGGCGTCGATGGAGGCATCAAGACCGCTGGCGCCGCGGAACAGGTATTGAAACTGGCGGCCAAGGCGCGTGGCCATATCACCATTCCGATCACCGCGGACGGCGCGGGGACTGGCCATGTCGCGGTCAATGTCACCGGGCCGGGCGGCTTTGCCCTGGCGCGCGACTATGCGCTTGGCGTACGGCCGGCGACGCAGATCCTGACCCGGCGCAGCGTGCGGTCCCTGGCCAAGGGTGAGGCGCTGACATTGTCGAAAGACATGTTCGCCGATTTCGTACCGGGTACCGGCCGTGTCGGTCTATCGGTCGCGATTTCGACATCGCTCGACGCCGCCAATCTTCTGAACCAACTCGATCGCTATCCGTTTGGCTGCACTGAGCAGATCGTCAGCCGCGCCATGGCGATGCTCTACATCAATGATCTCGCGGCCCAGGCCAGGCTTGCGCCCGATGGCGAAATCGATGCCCGCATCAAGGACGCCATCGTCAGGCTTGCCGCGCGGCAGGGATCGAACGGTTCGTTTGGTCTTTGGTCGGTCGGTGGTGAGGACCCGTGGCTCGATGCCTATGTCACCGATTTCTTCACGCGGGCGCGCGAGCAGAAGTTCGATGTGCCGGCGGAGGCCTTTTCGCTTGCCATCGATCGTTTGCGCAATTATGTCGCCTCGGCGCCCGAGCCGAACAAGGACGGCGGCCGGGAACTCGCTTATGCGATGTATGTGCTGGCCCGTAACGGCAAGGCGCCGGTCGGCGATCTGCGTTATCTCGCCGACGTCAAGCTCAATGATTTGGCAACCCCGATCGCCAAGGCGCAGGTCGCGGCCGCGCTATCGATGCTCGGCGACAAGGCGCGTGCCGATAAGGTTTATCTGGCCGCGCTCCATGCATTGTCGCCACAGCCGAAGCTTGAACTTGGCCGCGCCGATTTCGGCTCGGCTTTGCGCGACGCCGCGGCGCTGGTGACGCTGGCGTCGGAGGGCCGCGCGCCATCGGCGACAATCACTCAGGCCGTGGCGCGGGTCGATGCCGCGCGCAAGCTGACATCCTATACCTCGACGCAGGAAGATGCCTGGCTGGTGCTGGCGGCGCGCGCGCTGGCCGGTCAGCTCAACGCCATTTCGCTTACCATTAATGGCGACACGCGGCAGGGCGCTTACTATCGTCGTCTGACCGCGGATCAGCTGGCGACGCCGTTGAAGGTGGTCAATAAAGCCGATGCGACCGTACAGGCGGTGGTGTCGGTGTCCGGCGCGCCGTTAACGCCGGAGCCCGCCGCCGAAGCTGGGTTCAAGATCGAACGCAGTTATCACACGCTGGATGGCAAGGATGCCGATCCGGCCAAGGCTAAACAGAACGACCGCTTCGTCGTGGTGCTGAAGATCACCGAGCCGCAGCCGCAATATGGGCGTGTCATCGTGGCCGATTATCTGCCGGCCGGTTTTGAGATCGACAATCCGCATCTGGTGTCGTCCGGCGATACCGGCACGTTGCCCTGGATTGCCGACGCTGTCGCGCCGGTGAACTCTGAATTCCGTGACGACCGTTTCACAGCCGCCTTCGACCGCCGCAAGGAATCCGCGCCGGTGTTCACGGTGGCTTACGTGGTGCGGGCGGTGTCGCCCGGCCATTACGTGCTGCCGCAGGCCATTGTTGAGGATATGTATCGGCCCGACCGTTACGGCCGGACCGGCACTGGCTCCATCGATATCGCGGCGGCGTCAAAATGAAGCGCGGACGCCTCATCCTGGCGGCATTGGCTGGCGCGGTCGTCGTGACCGTCGCCGCCTGCGCCGGATGGGTCTATGCGCTGGGTCCGGCGCCGCTTGGCCGTCATCTTGAATTGTCGCATACGGTGGTCGACCGTGACGGTCGCCTGTTGCGGGCTTACGCCACCACGGAGGGCCGCTGGCGATTGCCGGCCACCGTCGAGGATGTCGATCCGCGGTTTCTCAAATTGCTGTTCGCCTACGAGGACAAGCGCTTTTATCGTCATCATGGCGTTGACGTTTACGCCATGGCGCGGGCGGCGTTTCAGTTGCTGACGCAGCGCGAGATTGTCTCCGGCGGCAGTACCCTGACGATGCAGGTGGCGCGTCTCCTCGAGCCGCGCGAGCATCGCAGTTTCGGCGCCAAGCTGCGCCAGATCACGCGCGCGCTGGAACTGGAGCACGCGCTGAGCAAGACGCAGATCCTGTCGCTCTATCTGACGCTCGCGCCTTATGGTGGCAATCTCGAAGGCATCCGCGCGGCGTCCTCGGCCTATTTCGGCAAGGAGCCGAAGCGCCTCAGTCTGGCGGAATCGGCGTTGCTGGTAGCGTTGCCGCAATCGCCGGAATATCGGCGGCCGGATCGCTATCCGCAGCGCGCGCGCGCGGCCCGCGATCGCGTGTTGGAGCGGGCCGTGGCGCAGGGCGTCATTCCGGCCGACGAGATCGGTCGTGCGCTTGAACAGCCGGTGCCGCATGCGCGTCAGGCGATGCCGACTTTCGCGCCGCATTCCGCCGATCATATCGTCGCACTTGAACCCGACCGCCGTGTTCACCGGCTGACGATCGACCGGATGTTGCAGGCCAAACTGGAGGCGCTGGCGCGGGAGCGGGCGCACGCCATGGGCCCGTTGATCTCGGTTGCCATTCTCGCTGTCGACAATGCCAGCGGCGAGGTCATGGCGCGGGTCGGCTCGGCGGATTTCTTCGACGCGCGCCGCGCCGGTCAGGTCGACATGACGCAAAGTTTGCGTTCGCCCGGTTCGACACTGAAGCCGTTCATCTATGGTCTGGGTTTCGAGGACGGGTTGGTTCACCCCGAGACCTTGATCGACGACAGTCCGGTGCGCTTCGGCGGCTATCGGCCGGAGAATTTCGATCTGACCTTTCAGGGCACGGTGACAGTGCGACGTGCACTGCAATTGTCGCTCAATGTGCCGGCGATCGCGGTGCTCAACCGGGTCGGCGTTAATCGTCTGAGCGCGCGGTTGCGCGCGGCAGGTGCCGCGCTGGTGCTGCCGCAGGGCGAAGCGCCAGGGCTGGCGATGGGGCTTGGCGGCGTCGGCATCAGCCTCAACGATCTGGTGATGCTGTATGCGGGGCTGGCGCGTGGTGGGCAGACCCTGGCGTTGCAGGAGCGGACCGAAGAGTTGACGGAGGGGCGGGCGGCGGCCGAACGGCCGTCGCATCGGCTGCTCGATCCGGTCGCCGCCTGGTATGTCGGCAATGTGCTGATCGGTGCGCCGCCGCCGGTCAATGCGCCGCATGGCCGGATCGCGTTCAAGACCGGCACGTCCTATGGCTATCGCGACGCCTGGGCGATCGGCTTTGATGGCCGCATGACCATCGGCGTCTGGGTCGGACAGCCGGACGGCGCGCCAGTGCCCGGTCTGGTCGGGCGTGCCAGTGCCGCGCCGATCCTGTTCGATGCTTTCGCCCGTTCCGGGTTGACGCCGGTGCCGCTGCCGCCTGCGCCAAAGGGGGCGGTGATCGCCACCACCGGCCAGTTGCCGCCGCCGCTTCGGCGTTTCAACGATGGCAGCGGCCGGATATCGGCCATCGAGCCGCCCCGCATCATGTTTCCGCCCGATGGCGCCCGGCTGGAGCTGTCCGGTGGCCGTAAACCCGATCCGGTGGCGTTGAAGATCGCCGGCGGCGCGGCGCCTTTGACGGTGATGGTTAATGGTGTCGTGTTACCGTCGCGGGGCAGCCGTCGCAGCCTGTTTTTTCAACCGGATGGGCCGGGTTTTGTCCGTTTGACGGTGATGGACGCCCGCGGCGGCGCTGACAGCGTGGTGGTCCGCGTCCAATGAGCGCGGCGGCAATGGCCTTGTGTCCACAGCCGGTGTTGCCGCGAAGCCGCTTGCCGGGGAAATGAAGTGGCCGGCCCTGTTTTTATCGGACAGCGCAAGCTAATCAATTCATCTGACCTCCCAAAAAGCCATTTCGGCCGGGATCGGACAAGGCCGGTCGATAGCGGTCCCGGATCAACGGAAGCGATCAGTAGCCATCATGAGTACGACCACCGATAACACGCAGCGATCTTCCGTTTCGGCGCGTGGCTTGGCCACGGCGCTGGATTTTGCGACTGCGTCGCATTGGCGTGCCGTCGCTCTGCTGGTCGGTTTTTGCGTGATCGCCTTCCTGCCGGGCTTTTTCCAGATTCCGCCGGTCGATCGCGACGAGGCGCGGTTCGCGCAGGCGACCAAGCAGATGGTCGAGCGCGGCGAATATGTCGATATCCGCTTCCAGGACGAGGTCCGCTACAAGAAGCCGGTCGGCATTTACTGGTTGCAGGCCGCTGCCGTGAAGACCGCCGAGGCGTTCGGCATGTCGAATGCCCGTACTACGATCTGGCTCTATCGGCTGCCGTCGTTGTTCGGAGCGACAGGGGCGGTGCTTCTGACTTATTGGGCCGCACTGGCCTTCGTCTCGCGCCGCACGGCGTTGCTTGCCGGTCTGATGATGGCGAGTTCGGTGCTGCTCGGCGTCGAGGCGCGTCTGGCCAAGACCGATGCCACGCTGCTGATGTTCTGCGTGGCGGCGATGGGTGCGATGGCGCGAATCTATCTGAGTTGCCGGCGCACGCCGGAGCGCCGCATCGAATGGCCGATGCCGGCCTTGTTGTGGACTGCAGCGGCCGGCGGCGTGCTGATCAAGGGGCCGTTGATCCTGATGTTCATCGGGCTGACCGCGATCACCCTGTCGATTGCCGATCGCTCGCTGCGCTGGATCAGACAACTGCGGCTGTTGCCCGGTTTGCTCTGGATGCTGTTGCTGGTGTCGCCCTGGTTCATCGCGATCGTACTGAAATCCGGCGACAGCTTTTTCGCGCAGTCGCTCGGGCATGACATGTTCGACAAGATCACCAGCGGGCAGGAGGCGCATGGCGCGCCGCCCGGTCTTTATCTGGTGTTGTTCTGGGTGACCTTCTGGCCGGGCTCGGTGCTGGCGGCGATCGCAACACCGACGATCTGGAAGGCGCGGCGCGAACCGGGCGCGCGGTTTCTGTTGGCCTGGTTGATTCCGTCCTGGATCGTGTTCGAAGCGGTAATGACCAAGCTGCCGCATTATGTGCTGCCGCTCTATCCGGCGATTGCGATTTTGATCGCCGGCATTGTCGAAGGCAAAGGCCTGTCGAAGAACCGTTGGCTGCTGCCCGGCACCGCCGGCTGGTTCATCTTTCCCAGCGTCATTGCGATTGCCGTGCCGGTCGGCTTCTTCATGCTCAATCGTGACCTCGGGTTGCTGGCCTGGCCGTCGGCCGCCGCGGCGGTGATCCTTGGCCTGTTTGCCTGGTGGCTTTACGAGGTCGACGGCGCTGAACGATCGTTGTTGCGGGGGATGGCGGCGTCGGTCTGCGTCGCGGTCACAGTCTATGCCGTGGCATTTCCGTTGCTGCCGGCCTTGTTTCCGAGCGCCTTGGTCGCCGCCGAGGTTCATGCCGCCGGCTGCCCGCGGCCGCAGTTGGCGTCGACTTATGCCTATCAGGAACCGAGCCTTGTCTTCCTGCTCGGCACCGATACCCGTTTCACGGACGGTGCCGGCGCGGCCGAGTTCATGAATGGCGGGCCGTGCCGTTTCGCCCTGGTCGATGCGCGCAGCGAGCGCGGCTTTGTCCAGCGCGCCAATGCGGTGGGTTTGCGTTACACGCTGAGTCAGCGGATCGACGGCTTCAACATCAGTAACGGCAAGCCCTTTGCGATGACCGTGTTCCGGCCGGCGGCGCCATGACGGACGCCTTCAATGGTGGCCGGGGTCGTGGCTTGATGGCTGTCCTGCTGTCGGCACTGAGGCGCAGTTTGACGACGGCCGGCCTGGCGCTACAGCGCTTGATGCGACCGCGCGGTCGCGGCCGGGGTTTTCCCTGGCCGACGGCTTTTCCCTGGCAACGCGAGCCGAAGCGGCTGGTCGTCGCGGCCGCCATCGTGCTCGCGGTTTTTGTCGCCGGCATGGTCTTGATCGATGCGCCGATCTCGCGCGCGGTCGGTCATCTCCCGGTCTGGCTGGTGCGGTTTTTCGACTGGGTCACCGATTTCGGAAAATCGGGCTGGTTCCTGTGGCCGCTAGGGCTGCTGTTCCTGGCGTTGGCGTCGCTACCGCGCGGCGGTTTGACGCCGATGGCGCAACGGGTGCTGGCGGCCTTGATGGTGCGGGTGGGCTTCCTGTTCGTCGCGATCGGCGTGCCCGGGCTGTTTGCCTCGATCGTCAAGAACATGATCGGGCGGGCGCGGCCGTTCGTGGGCGGCACGCTCAATCCATATCTGTTCGACCCGTTTCACTGGGCGCCGGCGTTTGCCAGCCTGCCATCCGGTCATTCCACCACCGGTTTCTCCGTGCTGGCGGCTTTCGGCTGCCTGTGGCCGCGGGCGCGGACCAATCTGCTCATCTATGCCCTGGTGATCGCGGCCAGCCGGATCGTGGTGCGGGCCCATTATCCGACCGATGTCGCGGCCGGGGCGCTGGTCGGAATCGTCGGCGTTCTGCTGGTGCGGCGCTGGTTTGCCCTGCAGGGCCTGGGCTTTGCGATCGCGGCCGATGGCCAATTGCGGCAATTCCCCGGTCCCTCGGTTCGCCGGATCAAATCGGTTGCCCGCGAGCTGTTGGCTTAATAAAGAGCACGGCGGGAATGGCCACTGGTCCGGTCGTCGGTTCGGCGGCGGGAGCGGTATTGGCGCCGGATCGGCGCGGCGGCGCGGGCCGCGACAGGATCGATAAAACGATGAATGTGAATAATCCGGCCGTGTCGGTGGTGGTTCCGGTCCGCAACGAGGCCGGTAATGTCGCGGGGCTGGTGGCGGAGATTGCCACGGCCCTCGACGGCCAATGGCCCTTCGAGGTGGTCTACGTCAATGACGGATCGACCGACGGCACCGAGGCCGAACTGCGGCGGCTGATGGCCCTGCACCCGTGGCTGCGTCAGTTACGCCATGCCAGGTCCTGCGGCCAGTCGGCCGCGGTGCGGTCCGGCGTCTCGGCCGCGCGCGCGCCGCTGGTCGCAACGCTTGACGGCGATGGCCAGAACGACCCGGCTTTTATTCCAGCCATGCTGCGGCTTTTGGAGGCCGATCCGAAAATCGGTCTGGTCGCCGGCCAGCGGGTGGGACGCAAGGCGTCCGGCTTCAAGAAAATGCAATCGCGGATCGCCAATGCGGTGCGCGGCGCGGTGCTGCGCGACGGTACGCGCGACACCGGCTGCGGGTTGAAAGCGTTCCGGCGCGCGGCGTTTCTCGGTTTGCCCTATTTTGACGGGCTGCACCGGTTCCTGCCGGCGTTGATCAAGCGCGACGGTTTCACCATCGGTTACGTCGACGTGGTCGACCGGCCGCGCGGCGCCGGCGTGTCGAACTACGGCATGTGGGACCGGCTCTGGGTCGGCATTCTCGATCTGGCCGGGGTTTGGTGGCTGATCCGCCGCAGGAAGCGAGTGCCGGAGGTTTCGGAAACCTGAGCCGGGCGGTCGCGGCGCGAACGGGCCGTCCGCGAGCCGACGAACGGCCATGGAATAGCCCCAAGCCGGTTCCATCGCTGGCGGCATCCGCGCGATCAACGTCGCTTACGACATCTCTTCAGAAGCTGCATTCTTCGTCATTTGGGAAACACACAATGCTGGTCGATATCACGCACGCCGTTGGCGGTTATTTGCAGGATGTCTTTATCGTCAACGCCGACTGGGGCATCATCCTTGGTTATGTCGCGCAGTTTCTGTTCGCAATGCGTTTCGTGGTGCAATGGATCGCCTCCGAGCGGGCCGGCAAGAGCGTGGTGCCGACGGCGTTCTGGGTGTTCTCGATTGGCGGCGGCTTCATGCTGTTGGGCTATGCGCTTTATCGCAAGGACCCGGTTTTCATTCTCGGCCAAGGCTTCGGCGTTTTTGTTTATCTGCGCAATCTGCAATTCGTTCTGCGCAGCGGCGGGCAGGGCGCGCCGGCGTGACAATATGACAGCGGATGGCGGCCAAGCAGGGCTTGCATTTCAGAGCGCGGCTTTTGTGATGATTGAGCGCCGGCGGTGAGGCGGCCCCGCTTTTGTGAGGTCGGGTCGGCCTTGGCCACTGCGATGACGCCATGGCGCCGTGAACCCGTTTTATCGGCCCGAATATTGTCGCCTTCGCCGGTAACCCCTTGACCTTGTGCTCCGATCGTTCTGAGATGCGTCGCAAGAGCGGAGCTTGGGGATTTGCCAGGGGCCGGGGCGGCTGACGTGCGGTCGCATGGCCTTTCTGGGGAACGTGGTTGATCCCGGGAATAGCGTCGCACATTAACACGCACGGATGAGGCCGCACGATGAAACGTATTGCAATTCTCCTCGCACTTGCTGGCATTTTTGTCTCGCAAGGCGCTTCCGCCCAGACGCTCAAGACTGTCAAAGACCGGGGTATTCTGAACTGCGGCTCGAACGGGACCTTGGCTGGCTTCGGTTTGCCCGACGCGCAGGGCAAATGGACGGGCCTTGATGTCGACGTTTGCCGTGCGGTCGCCGCCGCGATCTTCAACGATGCCACCAAGGTGAAATTTGTCGCCTTGACCGCCAAGGACCGCTTCACCGCCTTGCAGTCCGGCGAAGTCGATCTGCTGGTGCGCAACACCACCTGGACCTCGTCGCGCGACACTTCGCTGGGTCTCAACTTCACCGGCGTCGACTACTATGACGGCCAGGGCTTCCTGGTCCGCAAGTCGCTCAAGGTCAATTCGGCGCTCGAACTCGGCGAAGCTTCGGTCTGCGTGCAACAGGGCACAACCACCGAGCTCAACCTGGCCGACTATTTCCGCGCCCATAACATGAAGCTCAAGACCGTCACCTTCGCCACCGCCAACGAGGCGGTGAAAGCCTATGATGCCGGGCGCTGCGATTCCTACACCAGCGATGCCTCCGCGCTTTATGGCGAGCGGCTGCGGCTGGCCAATTCCAACGATCACATCGTGTTGCCGGAGATCATCTCGAAGGAGCCGCTCGGTCCGGCCGTGCGCCATGGCGACGACCAGTGGTTTGATATCGTCAAGTGGGTGCTGTTCGCGATGATCAACGCCGAAGAAGCCGGCGTGACCTCGAAAAACGTCGATGAGATGCTGAAATCGACCAATCCGGACGTCAAGCGCCTGCTCGGCACCGAAGGCAGCTATGGCGAACAGCTTGGCCTGACCAAGGATTGGGCCGTGCGCATCGTCAAACTTGTGGGCAACTATGGCGAGGTGTTCGACCGGAACGTCGGCATGGGTTCGCCGCTCAAGATCGAACGCGGCTTGAACAAGCTGTGGAACAAGGGCGGCCTTCAGTACGCCCCGCCGGTCCGTTAAGCGCGGCGTTGTTGATCCTGTGCTGCCGCGAAGTGGGGCTTCGCGGCAGCCGCTAACTTCTTGCCAGGGCGCGATCTTGGCCGGCGGGTAGCCGGTTCGGCACGGATCGTGCATTGGCCGATAAAGATATGAGGCGGACAAGACGGGCGCGTCAGTGACGCGAAGAGGGGTAAATGTCGATTGATCTTCCGGCGGGCGATCGGCCCGCGAAAGTCGCATTTTACAACGACCCCAAGGTCCGGAGCGTCGCCTATCAGGTCGCGCTGTGTATCGTCATCGGTGTTCTGGTCTATGGTGCGGCCAGCAACGCGATCGACAATCTGGAAAAGGCGCATATCGCCTCCGGTTTCGGCTTCTGGCACAACACCGCCGGTTTCGACATCAGCCAGACGCTCATTTCCTATTCGAACCTGTCCACCTATGGCCGCGCCTTTTGGGTCGGCCTGCTCAACACGCTGCTGGTGGCCGGCCTCGGCATCGTATTCGCGACCATCCTTGGATTCGTGGTCGGCATCGCGCGGCTGTCGACCAATTTTCTGGTCAGCAAGGCGGCGACCGGCTACGTCGAGACCATTCGCAACATTCCGCTGCTGCTGCAGTTGCTGTTCTGGTATAATGCCGTTCTTAAGGCGCTACCGTCTCTGCGCGAAAGCATCGTCATTCCGGGCGGCATCTTCCTGAACAATCGCGGCCTGTTCCTGCCGGCGCCGATTTTCAAGAATGGCTTTCTTTTTGTCCTGATCGCCTTTGTCATTGGCGTTGTCGTTTCGGTCGGCTTTTCCGTCTGGGCGCGCAAGCGCCAGGAGCGCACCGGCCAGCAGGCGCCGGTCTTCCTGACCACGCTGGCCTTGGTGGTTGGTCTGCCGGCCATCGTGCTGGTCGCGGCCGGCGTGCCGTTGGAATTCGCCTATCCCGAGGCGGGCCGCTTCAATATCACCGGCGGGCTCGAAGTGGTTCCGGAATTTGCCGCGCTTCTGTTCGGTCTGTCGATCTACACTGCCGCCTTCATTGCCGAAGTGGTGCGGGCCGGTATTACCTCGGTTTCGCGCGGCCAGACCGAGGCCGCATATTCGCTCGGTTTGCTGCCCGGGCCAACCTTGCGGCTCGTCGTGGTGCCGCAGGCGATGCGCGTGATCATTCCGCCGCTGACCAGCCAATACCTCAATCTGTTGAAGAACTCGTCGTTGGCGGTCGCGATCGGCTATCCCGATCTGGTGCAGGTCTTCACCGGCACGGTCCTCAATCAGACCGGCCAGGCGCTCGAGGTCGTTGCCATCACCATGGCCGTGTACCTGAGCATCAGCCTGTTCACGTCATTGGCGATGAATATCTACAACAGCCGCTTCGCACTGGTGGAAAGGTGAGGGCCTGACCATGACCATGTCCGAAGGCGATCTGGCCGTGACCGAACTGCATTTCGTGCGCGGCGAAATGGTGGCGCAACAGCCGCCGCCGGCCTCGATGCGCGGGCCGATGGCCTGGGTGCGCGAAAACCTTTTGTCGACGCCGTTCAACATCGTGATGACGATCCTCATCGCCTTGCTGTTCATTTGGGCGGTGCCCGAGGTGGTCAAGTTTCTGTTCGTTGACGCAGTCTGGACCGGCGCGGACCGCGACGCCTGTCGCGAAGTGGTGCAGCATCGCGAAATCGGTGCCTGCTGGCCCTTCGTCTGGGAGCGTCTGCCCTATTTTACTTACGGCTCTTATCCGATCCCGGAGCGCTGGCGCGTCGACGTTTTCTTTCTGCTCCTGGCGGTCGGCATCGGCTGGTTGCTGTGGCTGAACGCGCCCCGCCGCGATCTCGGCGCCGGCTATTTCTTTGTCGTGCTGCCGATCGCGTCGTTCATCCTGCTGCATGGCTTTCCGCTGATCGGTCTGCCGGTGGTCGACACCAATCTGTGGGGCGGCGTTCTGGTGACCATTGTGGTGTCGGCGGTCGGTATCGTCTTCTCGCTGCCCATCGGCATCGTGCTCGCGCTCGGTCGTCGCTCGAACATGCCGGCGGTCAAGCTGTTCTCGGTGATTTTCATCGAGTTTGTGCGCGGCGTGCCGTTGATCACGGTCTTGTTCATGGCCAGCGTCATGCTGCCCTTGTTCGTGCCCGAGGAACTGTCGCCGGATAAATTGCTGCGGGCGCTGGTCGGCATCGCGATGTTCGCCGCCGCTTATATGGCGGAGGTCGTGCGCGCCGGCTTGCAGGCGATCCCGAAAGGCCAGTTCGAAGGCGCCATGGCCGTGGGTTTAAGCTATTGGCAGATGATGCGGCTGATCGTCCTGCCGCAAGCGCTCAAGATCACCATCCCGAATATCGTCAACACCTATATCGGCCTGTTCAAGGACACCACATTGGTGTTCATCGTCGGTATTTTCGATCTGCTCAAGACCATCGAGGTGGCGCGCATCGATCCGAAATGGGCGACGCCGGTGACGTCGACTACCGGCTACGCGGTGGCGGCGATTTTCTATCTGATATTTTGTTACGGCATGTCGCGCTACGCCCGCGCGACCGAAGCCCGGCTGGCCAAGGCTGAAAAGCGCTAAACAACAATGGGCCTCTTAAAGGTGACGTAATGACTGACGCCGCGCTTAACATCAAGCCGACACCGCTCGTCAATAAGGTAGCGGTGGAAATCGTCGGCATGAACAAATGGTATGGCGATTTTCATGTGCTGCGCGACATCAACCTCAAGGTGATGGGCGGCGAGCGCATCGTGATTTGCGGTCCATCGGGCTCGGGCAAATCGACGATGATCCGCTGCATCAACCGGCTGGAAGAGCACCAGAAGGGCCAGATCATCGTCGATGGCGTCGAGCTGACCAGCGATCTGAAAAAGGTCGACGAAGTGCGCCGTGAGGTCGGCATGGTGTTTCAACACTTCAATTTGTTTCCGCATTTGACGATTCTGGAAAACTGCACCTTGGCCCCGATCTGGGTGCGCAAGATGCCGCGGCGTCAGGCCGAAGAGATCGCCATGCATTATTTAAAACGGGTCAAGATTCCGGAACAGGCCGGAAAGTATCCGGGTCAGCTTTCCGGCGGTCAGCAACAGCGTGTCGCGATCGCTCGTGCGCTGTGCATGAACCCGAAGATCATGTTGTTTGACGAGCCGACGTCGGCGCTCGATCCCGAAATGGTCAAGGAAGTGCTCGACACCATGGTCACGCTGGCGGAAGAGGGCATGACCATGCTTTGCGTGACCCATGAAATGGGCTTTGCCCGGCAGGTTGCCGACCGTGTGGTGTTCATGGACGCCGGTCAGGTCATCGAGGCGAACAAGCCCGATGAGTTTTTCGCCCACCCGCAGCATGAACGGACCAAGCTGTTTCTCAGCCAGATCCTGCACTAACGGCGATTTTGTGTCGGCGGATCGCATCTCGCCGCGCGTGAATTTCGCGCCGAACGTTGCGGCCTGACCGTTGACGCTCGGGGCTTTAATTCGGACGGTCGAAAGGACCGCGAAGATCAGTCCTTGACCACGGGCATGTCGGGCCGTGCGCCCCATTCCGACCAGGAACCGTCATACACCGGGGCTAGCTTTTTGCCGATCGCGTCGAGCCCCAATGACAGGATCACGGCCGACACCCCGGAACCGCAACTGGTGATGATCGGCTTGTCGGTGTCGACACCGGCTTTCTTGAAAGCTGCCGCAATCCGTTCCGGCGACACCAGTCGCCCGTTTTCGACCAGCTCGCTGGACGGGACACTGAACGCGCCGGGCATGTGACCGGCGCGCAGGCCGGGGCGCGGCTCCGGATCGCGGCCGGCGAAGCGCCCGGCCGGGCGTGCGTCGACGACCTGGATTTGGCCGTCGGTCAAGGCCATCTGCACGTCGGGCAGCGAAGCGACCGCGTAAGTGTCCATCTCGGCGTTGAAAGTGCGCGGAGCGGGCTTCACGTCGCCGGCTTCGGTCGGATGGCCACCAGCTTTCCAGGCGGGCAGCCCGCCATCGAGGATGTAGACATTCCTGGCGCCAAAGATGCGGAAGGTCCACCAAACCCGTGGCGCCGCGAACAGGCCGGCACCGTCATAAACGACGATCGTATCAGTATCGGCAATGCCGAGGGCGCCAACCGCCTCGCCGAAATCCTTCGGACCTGGCAACATATGCGGCAGGTCGGTCGAGTGGTCTGCGACGGTGTCGATATCAAAAAACACCGCACCGGGGATATGGCCGGCGAGATATTCGGCGCGGGCATCGCGCTTCTGCGCCGGCAGATAGAATGAGCCGTCGACGATGGCGAGATTGGACTTCGCTTTGGCGATCTCGCCGGCAAGCCATTCCGGCGATTTGAGCCACTGGCTGGCGGGGGACAGATCGGTCATTGTGAGCTCCGGCGGGAATTGATACGGCACATTGTGCGAAACACGGTCGCGACGCAAGGATCGGGCGGACCATGACATCGATAACGGCCGGGGCGGTCGAAAGTTGCATAGGCCGGGCCCGATGCCGGCGGGAGAGCGGAACATGACCATCAGTCGGATCTGGCGTGGCTGGACCACACGCGATAACGCCGATGCTTACGAAACGCTGCTGCGTGGCGAAATATTCCCCGGCATCCTCGCCCGCAAGGTCGCGGGCTTCCGCCGGATTGAAATGTTACGCGCCGACGTCGGCGACGAGGTCGAATTTGTCACGGTGATGTGGTTCGATACGCTTGACGCCGTCAAAGCGTTTGCCGGTGAGGATTATGAACAGGCGGTGGTGCCGCCGAAAGCGCGGGCCGTGCTCAAGCGCTTCGATTCGCGCTCGCAGCATTATCAGGTTCGCGACAGCCGGGATGCCAGCTAGGCGAAGACGATCCGCACGCGTCGGTTCAGCTTGCCCTTCTTCTCGATCTGGGTCACCCGGACCGCGCCGATTTCGCCCAGATGCCAAACATGGGTGCCGCCGCAAGGCTGAAGGTCGATGCCGTCGATATCAATCAGCCGGACTTGGCCGGTGCCGACGGGCGGTTTGACTGACATGGTCTTGACCAGTGCGGGATTGGCGTCGAGTTCGGCGTCCGAAATCCAGCGGCTGGTGACTGCGGCGTCGGTGGCGATCATCTCCGCAAGCTTGGCGGTGATGGCGTCCTTGTCGAGGCCGCCATCGGGAATGTCGAAATCCAGTCGGCTTTCGGTGACCCCGACCGAACCGCCGGTCACCGCATAAGGCAGGGCGGCGGTCAACAGATGCAACGCGGTGTGCATCCGCATCCGGGCGTAGCGCGGTTCCCAGTCGATTTCGGCCTGCACCATGTCGCCGACATTGACGGATGGAGCGCCAGCCTTCGGCACGTGGGCGATCTCGCTTTTCGCGGCATCGGTGAAGATCGCGGTCTCGATAGCGACCCGGCTGCCGTCGCTGATAACGAGCGCGCCGCTGTCGCCGGGCTGACCGCCTGACGTGGCATAGAACACGGTGCGATCGAGGACGATCTCGCCCCGCGCGGTGATCGCGGTGACACGGGCCGCGCAGGCCTTGCTGTATGAGTCGTCGCGAAACAGGCAATCGGTCGGCATGGCGACAGCGGTCTCAGACGAACGGTGGCTTGATATCCGATTTGCGTTCCAGCCATTCCGGCACCGGCAATTTCTTGGCGCGCAGGAATTCCGGATTGAACAGTTTCGACTGATAGCGCGCCCCGCCATCGCAGAGCACGGTGACGATGGTGTGGCCGGGGCCGAGATCCTTGGCCAGCCGGATCGCGCCGGCAACGTTGACGCCCGACGAACCGCCCAGGCAAAGCCCTTCGTGCTCGAGCAGATCGAACACCACCGGCACGGCTTCCTCATCGGGAATGAGATAGGCCTTGTCGACCTTCATCTGTTCGACGATCGGTGTGACGCGGCCAAGGCCGATGCCTTCGGTGATCGAGCCGCCTTCGGTCGCTTTCGCCTCGCCGTGGGCGAACAAGTTATACATCGCCGCGCCGCGTGGATCGGCGACGCCGATCGTGATGGCCTTGTTCTGGTCCTTGAGATAGCGCGACACGCCGGCGAGCGTGCCGCCGGACCCGACCGAGCAGATGAAGCCGTCGACCTTGCCTTCCGTGTCGTCCCAGATTTCCGGCCCGGTCGAAACGTAATGCGCTTTGCTGTTGTCGAGGTTGTTCCACTGGTCGGCGAAGATCACGCCGTTCTTTTCGGTCTTCTTCAGCTCCTCGGCGAGACGTCGGCCGACATGCTGGTAATTGTTCGGGTTGCCGAAGGGCAGGGCCGGGACTTCGACAAGCTCCGCGCCACACAGGCGCAGCATGTCTTTCTTCTCCTGGCTCTGCGTCTCCGGGATCACGATCAGCGTGCGGTAGCCGCGCGCATTCGCGACCAGCGCAAGTCCGATCCCGGTATTGCCGGCTGTGGATTCCACGACCAGCCCGCCCGGCCGCAATTCGCCGCGGGCTTCGGCCTCCAGAATCATCTGTTTGCCGGCGCGGTCCTTGATCGACCCGCCGGGGTTCATGAATTCGGCCTTGCCGAGAATGGTGCACGAGGTCAGCGCCGAAGCGCGCCGAAGCTTGATCAGCGGCGTTTGGCCGATGGCCTCAACCAGGCCGTTACGAATTTGCATTCCGTTTCCAAGGGTTTGCGGGTGGACGAGTCGAAGCCTAGTGGAGGCACCGGCCAGCCACAAGACCGCCGGGATCGGCGGTTTCGGCCTCCGGAGCGGCCGGTTGGTTAGTATGCGAGCGGTTTTGGCAAGGACTGCGAAACCATATCAACGCATAGGTCGGAACTCTTAGCGCGCGTTCACATCTTTTTGGGTGGGCGGCGGTACTTTTGCACTGCGGGGTGAAAACGGCCTGAGTGTCCCCTTACGGAATTAAAAGGCGACCGAAATTGATGAAACTCGACGTCAATACGCTCTTTATTGTGACGATTTATGTCGAGGCTATTCTCGGCCTGCTGCTGTTGTTCGCTTGGGCTCAGAACATGGCGATTCACGCGGTCGCCTGGTGGGGGTTTGCGCATCTGATCCGGGCGGCATCGGTCGTTCTGTTCGGCATGTATGGTTCGGCACCCGAGCTGGTTACCATCGATCTGGCCAATGCGCTGCTATTCACGGCTTTCGCGGTGACCTGGACTGGTGCGCGGGTCTTCGATGGCAAGCCGGTTGAGCCGGTCTATCTGGTGACTGGCGCGGTGCTGTGGCTCTTGCTCTGCCGGCTGCCGGTGCTGACCGATGCCATCGACGTACGGTCGATGATCGCATCCGCCATCATCGCCGGTTACACATGGCTGACCGCTTACGAATTCTGGCGCGGCCGCAGCGAGCAGCTGGTGTCGCGCTGGCCGGCGATTTTCATGCTGTTTGCGCACGGCGCGCTGTTTCTTCTGCGTACGCCGCTGGTGGCAATTTTGCCCTGGTCGGTGACCAACAACAACATCTTCGCCAGCGTCTGGCTGACCGTGCTCAGCTTTGAGGCGCTGCTGTTCACGATTTCGATCGCCTTCATTCTGCTGGCGATGGCCAAGGAACGTACCGAGTTGCGGCATCGCACCGCGGCGATGGTCGATCCTTTGACCGGCATCGCCAACCGGCGCGCCTTCCTGCAGGATGCCGGCCAGTTGGCGGAACGCTATCGTGGAAGGCCGCGTCCGACCGCCGTGCTGCTGGTCGACCTCGATCATTTCAAATCCATCAACGACCGCTTCGGCCATGCGCTCGGTGACCGCGTGCTGGAAATCTTCACAGGCGCGGCGCGCCAGTCGATCCGGGCGTCCGATCTGCTGGGCCGGATCGGCGGCGAGGAATTTGCCGCCGTGCTTTACGACATCAGCGCGGAAAAGGCGTTGGCCGTGGCCCAACGGATTCGCGAAGCGTTTGCCGAGCAGGCGGAGGAGGTCAACGGCCGGCCGGTCAGCGCTTCCGTCAGCATCGGCCTGGTGCACTGCGACGGACCGGTGCTGGATGTGCCGGAACTTCTGGCCCAGGCCGATCAGGCGCTGTACCTCGCCAAGGAGAATGGTCGCAACCGGGTCGAGGTCGCCTCGTTCGAAACCCTGTTGAAGCGCACCGGCAATGCCGCGGCGTTTTCGGACGCCGGGGCGGCCACGGCCGCCGCGCAGAACGCCGCCTGACGCCGTCCGATTGCCAGCCTGGACCTCGCCGGACGCGACAGACCGGCGCTTTACCGCTATTCATGAACCCCATGCATGAACCGGAAACGGCCGAGGCCATGGGGGAAACGGCGGAATGCGGATCGATTTTCTCGGGCTTGAAGCCTTTTTGAGTATCGCCGAGCGCGGCAGTTTCCAGCGCGCCGCCGCCCATCTGAATTTGTCGCAAACCGCGATCAGTCACCGGATGCGCAAGCTCGAGGAAGAAATCGGGCTGATGCTGTTTGCCCGGACCACCCGCGAGGTCACGCTGACGCGCGCCGGGATCGAGTTTCTGCCCAAGGCGCAAAAAGCGCTCGCCGAACTCGAACTGTCGTTCGACGATCTCAAGCAGCAGGGCGCCAAGCGTCGGGAGCGACTTGATATCGCCTGCCTGCCGGCCTTTGCGATCAATTATCTGCCGCCCATCCTGCGCAAATTTCATAACGCCCAGCCCGATGTGCAGGTGCGAATGTACGAGACGCCGTCGACCGCGATCGGCGATCTGGTGCAATCCGGCGAGGTCGAATTCGGTCTGAGCGTCGTTAAGACCAACCAGTGGGATCTCGACGTCGAGATGATTTCGTCGTCGCCGCTGGTGCTGGCTTGCCTGGCCAAACATCCGCTGGCGAAGAAGCGTTCGGTCGGTTGGGCCGAGCTTTGCAATCTGCCGATGATCCGGGTCGGCGGGAAGACCGCCGTACGTCCGATCATTGACGCCGCGCTGAGCGCCGCGCGGGTGACGCTGAACTGGCAATATGAAGTCCAGCACGTCGAGACCGCGGTCAATCTTGTCGAGGTCGGTCTCGGCATGGCGATCGTGCCGCGCATCGACGTTGTCCTGCATCGTGGACGGGGGCTTGTATCGGTGCCGCTGCGATCGCCGCAATTGATCTGTACTTACGGTTTGGTGACGCGGCGCGGCATGCCGTTGTCGCCGCCGGCCGCCAGTCTGCGCGCCGTAATCATTGAGGAAATGAAGGGCCACCGCGGCCTACATGCACCAAATGCATGAATAGACATATTCTATTCATTTGATTAGACTGGGCAATACCGGCAGTTTCAGACCGTTCGCAGAACTAATGCGGGCGGCGGGTCATGGAAACAAACGAGGCGGTGGGCAAATGTGCCGCACCCCTGAACGGGAAAAAGCTGCGGGATCCGGCCAATTTCCGTTGATCTGTACGAGAAAAAGTGGGATTCCAAACTAATTCAAGCTGCAAGGGAGGATAAGATGAAGATTCTGCGTTGGGCAGGGCTTGCTGCTCTCGCCCTGTCTCTGGGCGGCGTCGCCCAGGCCGAAACCATCAAGATCGGCGTCGTGCTGCCGTTCAGCGGAGCCAATGCCGACCTCGGCCATCAGATCGACAAGGCCTTCGACCTCTACGTCAAACTGCACGCCAAGGACATCCTGCCGAACAAGGTAGAGATCATCAAGCGTGACGAAGGTCCGCCCACGGGCGCGCAGGCCAAGACGGTCACCACCGAACTGATCACCAACGACAAGGTCCAGATCCTGACCGGCTTCGTGTTCTCGCCGTCGGCGATCGCGCTCGCGCCTGTCGTCACCCAGGCCAAGGTGCCGATGGTGATCGCCAACGCCGGCACCGCCTGGATCACCAACCTGTCGCCGTATTATGCGCGCCTGTCGTTCAGCATGTGGCACACCGGTTTCCCGATGGGCTCCTACGCCTTCAAGGACATCGGTTGCAAGACCGCGGCGGTCGCCTACACCGACTTCCCGCCGGGCAAGGACTCGGTCGAAGCTTTCCGGACCGGTTTTGAAAAGGCCGGCGGCAAGGTGACGCTGTCGATCCCGATGGGTTCGCCGGTGCAGGTGCCGGACTTCACGCCGTTCTTCCAGCGCATCAAGGATGCCAAGCCGGATTGCATGTACGTGTTCATTCCGTCGGGCGCTCACGCGACCGGCGTGATGAAGGCCTATGGCGAACTCGGTCTGCGCAAGGCTGGCGTCAAGTTGATCGGCCCGATGGATCTCGTGCCTGACAACAAGCTGCAGGACATGGGCGATGCCGCTATCGGCACCATCGTGATGAGCCACTACGCGGTCGATCTCGAGAATGCCGCCAACAAGGCCTTCAACAAGGAATGGCACCAGGCTTACGGCAAGGAATCCTATCCGGATTTCATGTCGGCGCAGGGCTGGGACACCATGCACGCGATCTTCGACACCATCAAGAAGCTCAACGGCAACGTGAGCGATGGCTCGAAGGTGATCGCCGCGCTGAAGGGCTGGTCGGCTGACGGTCCGCGTGGTCACGTCGTGATCGACCCGGATACCCGCGACGTGGTGCAGGACGAGCACGCCATGGAGATCTATCGCAAGGCCGATGGCAAGCTGGGCGAGAAGGTCGTCGGCACGATCCCGCAGGTCAAGGACGAGTGCAAGGTCCTGAAAATCGGCCGTTGCGGTTCGTAATAAGCTTGATCACATCGTGAAAATTTGACACCAAAATAGCGCCGCCGCGCATCAATGGCGCGGCGGCGTTTTCTTAAAGGTCAGGGTAGGGCTCGTGTCGCATTTCGCCATCATCGCTGTCAGCATCCTGTTCGATGGCCTGGCCTATGCCATGTTCCTGTTCATCACTTCCGTCGGGCTGTCGGTGACGATGGGGTTGATGGGCTTCGTGAACCTGGCGCATGGCGCCTTCGCCATGGCCGGCGGCTATGTCGTGGTGTCGCTGACGCGCTCTTACGGAATTGACTTTGTGCCGTCCTTGCTGATCGCCGGCGTGGTGATCGGGTTGATCAGCATTCGCTTCGAACGCCGGCTGTACCGGCAGCTCTATAAGGCGACCGACCTCGAGCAGGTGCTGCTGACGATCGGTCTGGCTTTCATGGCCATTGCCGCCTTCACGTATTTCTACGGACCGATCCCGAAGTCGGTGCCCTTGCCGGACTGGTTGCAGGGCGACGTCAATCTCGGCTTCCGCTCGTTCCCGAGTTATCGCGCCTTCCTGATCGCCGTCGGCGCCGTGCTGATCGCTGTCCTTTGGTATGCCTTCGAGAAGACCAATGTCGGCGCCAAGATTCGCGCCGCGGTCGACAACCGGCGAATGGCGGAATCGGTCGGCATCAATGTCGATCTTCTGTTCACGCTGACTTTCGCGCTCGGCTCGGCGCTGGCGGCGATGGGCGGCGGTCTTGCGATCCAGCTGTTCGGGCTTACGCCGTCCTTCGCCGTTCTTTATCTCGTGCTGTTCCTGATCGTTGTCGCGGTCGGCGGCATGGGCAGCCTCAAGGGCACGCTGCTGGCGGCGCTGGCGATCGGCATCATCGACACGGCCGGCAAATACGCCTTTCCGGTGGCCGGCAATCTGTTCATCTACGCCATCACGGCGATTGTGCTGTTGATCAAGCCGACGGGGTTCTTCGGTCGTGAGTGATAACAAGCCCCAGACGCCGGCGACGCAGGCCGGCAACGAAGCGCGCTTGCGCGCCATGGATTATCTTGTCCGCCGGCATTACTTCCGCTGGGCGGAGGCGCTGCCGTGGCTGATCGCGATTGCCCTGTTCTTCATTCTGCCGAACCGGATGACCTTCGGCGGGCAGGTGCTGATCATGATCATGTTCGCGCTGTCGCTCGACCTGATCCTTGGTTATGCCGGCATCGTGACGCTCGGTCATGCCGCGTTCTTCGGCATTGGCGCCTATACGGTGGCGCTCGCCTCGATGTTGGCGGGCTGGAGCGAGCCGATCAGCGGGCTTATTGCCGGTGGGCTGGTGGCCGGTCTCGTCGGCGCGATCGCGGGCTGGTTCATTCTGCGGTACCGAGGGTTAACGCTGCTGATGCTGACCATCGCCTTCGCCGCGATGTTGCAGGAATCCGGCAATCTGCGCTCCGACATTACCGGCGGCTATGACGGCCTGCCGGGCCTGATGTTCGATCCGCTGTTCGGCCATTTCCAGTACGATCTTTATGGCCATACCAATTATTGGTATGTGCTCGGCGTGCTGGCGATCATCTTCTATTTCGTCCGCCGCATTACCTATTCGCCGTTCGGACAGGCGCTGACCGGCATTCGCGAGAATGTCCGCCGGATGCACGCCATCGGCTCGCCGGTGCATCGCCGGCTGGTGACGGTCTATGCGATCTCGGCCGCGATCGCCGGTATCGCCGGTGGTCTGTTCACGCAGACCAATGCCTACGTGACGCTGACGGTGTTCGACTTCGACAGTTCGGCCAAAGTGATGGTGATGCTGATCCTGGGCGGCACCGGGCGGCTCTACGGGCCGTTCCTGGGCGCGGCGGTCTATATGATCCTGGAGGATTATCTCGCCAAGCTGTCGCCGACCTTCTGGCAGCTTGGCATCGGCCTCTTGCTGGTGCTGGTGGTGCTGTTTGCGCGGCGGGGGCTGCTCGGACTGGCTGAGGACATTCGCGGCTACTTCGGTCGCAAGGCCCGCGCTTCGTCGACGCCGCGGCGGCTGGTCTGGAAGCCGGAGCATTGGAAGGCGCTGGCGATCTCGGCGCTCGACGGCGGGATCATCGGTTTTGTTGCCGGTTTTGCCACCAACATGAAGCAGGCGGCCCTGATGTTGAGTTTCGTGACTGACCTGCCGACGCGGGCGATCCTCTTTACTTTGGGCGGCGCGGTCATCGCCGCCGCGATCAACGCGATCTATCTGCTGCTGACGAGCCGGACCGCGGTTGAGGAGCAGGCCTCATGACCGCCGCCCTTCAGGTCGAAAATCTGCACCGTAGTTTCGGTGCGCTCCATGTCACCCGCGACGTTAACCTGACCTTGCAGCGTGGCGCGCGTTGCGCGCTGATCGGGCCGAACGGCGCCGGCAAGACGACGTTGATCAACCTGATCACCGGCGTGATCCGGCCGTCGTCCGGCACAGTTTCGCTCAACGGCGAGGACATCACCCAGCTGTCGCAGGCCGATCGCGCGCGGCGCGGCCTGGCGCGGACCTTCCAGATCAACCAGTTGTTTCGCGGCCTGTCGGTTCTTGAAAACATCTGCATGGCGATCGGTGAGCGCGACGGGCACAACAACAACCTGTGGCGTTCGGCCGGCGCCAAGCGCGAGGTGATCGACGAGGCGCTCGACCATCTTGAATCGCTCAATATGGTCGACGACGCATTGCATCTTGTGCGCAATCTCGCTTATGGCCGTCAGCGTTTGGTCGAGATCGCGATTGCGCTGGCGCAGAAGCCGCGCGTGCTGTTGCTTGACGAACCGGCGGCCGGCGTGCCGTCGTCGGAGAGCCATCTCATCCTCGACGTCGTGGCCGGGCTCGATCCCGACATCGCCGTGCTGATTATCGAGCACGACATGGACGTCGTGTTCCGTTTCGCCAAGGAAATCACTGTGCTGGTTCAGGGCGCGGTGTTCACGCAAGGCACGCCCGACGACATCATGAATAACGCCGACGTGCGCGCGGTCTATCTCGGAGAAGAAGGTCACGATGCGGCCCGGCGCGGAGGCCAGCATGGTTGAACCGGTTCTGTCACTGTCCAAGGTTTTTGCCGGTTACGGCGAAACGGTCGTGCTCGAGGACGTGAATTTTTCGCTCGCGCCAGGCGAAACCGTGTCGGTGATCGGCCGCAACGGCGTCGGCAAGACCACGCTGCTGTCGACCATCATGGGGCACACCACGCTGCATGGCGGCGCGATTGCGCTGAAAGGTCAGAATATCGGGACGGCCGCGACCTATAACCGCGTCACCGCCGGGCTCGGACTGGTGCCACAGGAGCGCGAGATTTTCCCGTCCTTGTCGGTGCGCGAGAACATGGATGTCGCGGCGCGGCCGGGACCGTGGAATCTGGCGACGGTCTATGAACTGTTCCCGAGGCTGTCGGAACGCGCCAGCAATCGCGGCAACCAGTTGTCGGGCGGCGAGCAGCAGATGCTGGCGATTGCCCGCGCGCTGATCGGCAACCCTTCGGTGCTGCTGATGGATGAGCCGTCCGAGGGGCTGGCGCCGGTGATCGTCGAGGAACTGGCGAGGGCGGTGAAAAAGCTGACGCAGGCCGGCGAGATGGCGCTCATTTTGGTCGAGCAGAACTCGCGGCTGGCGCTCGATATCGCGCCGCGTGCGGTGGTGATGGATCGCGGCCGGATCGTGTTCGACGGGGCGAGCGCCGATCTGCGCAATGATCCGGCCCGGCTCGAACAACTCATCGGCGTTGTGAAAAGCTGACGCGCTCGGGCGGCGCCAGCTGGGCGCATGCCCACCATTGCATTTCGCGGCCAGCGGCGGCATAGGCTAACCGTCTTCCATAGAAGGTAGCCTGAGACGATGAAGCGCAGCACCAACCGCATCCTCACCACCCATGTCGGCAGTCTGATCCGGCCGGCGCAGTTGCAGGACTTCCTGCGCGCGATCCAGGCCGGCAAGCCTTACGACGAGAAAGCGTACCAGAAGTGCCTCACCGATTCGGTGGCCGAGGTGGTGCGTGAGCAGACCGACACCGGCATCGACGTGCCGAGCGACGGCGAGTTCGGCAAGTCGATTTCCTGGGCGCAATACGCGCTGACCCGGCTGTCGGGCTTCGAGCGCCGCCCGATCAAGGAAGACGCGGCCAATCCGTTCAAGCGCGGCGCTGACCGCACCCGCTTCGCCGAGTTCTATGCCGAGCTCGACGGCGAGCAGAAGGTCGCGACCGTCACCGAGGCGATCTGCACCGGGCCGATCGCCTATACTGGCCAGGCCGAACTGGCGCGCGACATCGAGAACTTCAAGGCCGCGCTCAAGACCGTCAAGACCGAGGACGCCTTCCTGCCGGTCGCCGCGCCGGCCAGTGTCATCCCCGACCGCAAGAACGAATATTACAAGTCGGACGAGGAATTGCAGGCCGCCATCGGCGCGGCGATGCATACCGAATACAAGATGATCGTCGATGCCGGCCTGCTGGTGCAGCTCGACGATGCCCGCAGCGCGGTGACCTATGACCGCATGGTGCCGCCGGCGAGCTTCGACGATTATCTGCGCTGGCTCGAAAGGCAGATCGACATCATGAACGCGGCGCTGGAGGGCATTCCGGCCGATCGCGTGCGTTATCACGTCTGCTGGGGGTCGTGGCCGGGCCCGCACGTCACCGACGTGCCGCTTAAGGATATCGTCAACGTCATCCTCAAGGCCAAGGTCGGCGCCTTCGTGATCGAAGGCGCCAATCCGCGCCATGAGCATGAGTGGAAGGTCTGGAAGGACGTCAAGCTCGGTGACCGTTTGCTGATCCCGGGCGTTATCAGTCATGCGACCAATGTGGTCGAGCATCCGGAACTGGTCGCCGAACGCATCGTGCGGCTGGCCAAGATTCTCGGCCGCGAGAACGTGATCGCCGGCACCGATTGCGGCTTCGCGCAAGGTCCGTTCTATCGCCGGGTTCACCCGTCGGTGATGTGGGCGAAGTTCGAGGCGCTGGTCGAAGGCGCCAAGATCGCCAGCCGGGAACTCTGGTAGGCGCGAGCCATACGCCGCGCCCCGGCAGGGGCGTTACAAGTACTGACGCCAGCTTCGGTACGTCCGGGGCTGGCGTTTTTGCGTGGCTGGACTAGGCTGGAGCGGACCGGCGCGGCTCAAGACGCCGGACTTCCGGGAGCCATTCGCCATGAATGTGAACGCGCAGCCGTCGTCCGGCCTGGCCATTCCGTTCGATCATCATCGCCTCGATCGTCTGATGGACGCGGCCGGCATCGATGTGATCGTCGCGACCTCGAAACATAACGCGCAGTATCTGCTCGGCGGTCACCGCGCCGACTTCTTCGATTACATGGACGCGACCGGCATCAGCCGTTATCTGCCGGTGCTGATTTATGTGAAGGGCGCGCCGGAGAAAGCCGCCTATATCGGGCACCGGCTGGAGGGGTTCCAGACCGGCAACACGCCGCTCTGGACGCCGGAAACGCAGACGGTGTCCGCCGGGTCGGCCGACGCGATGCAGAAGGCGGTCGCCTACATGGCGAAGGCCGGCTTGAAGCCGAAGCGTATCGCCGCCGAGTTCGGCTTCCTGCCTTACGATGCCGCCAATGTCTTGCGTGCCGCGTTCCCGGAGGCCGAATGGGTCGACGCGCTTTATGTGCTGGAACGCCAGCGCGCCAAAAAATCGCCGGACGAACTGGCCAAGCTGAAGATCGCCTCGGAAGCGGTGCTCGCCGCGATGCAGGCGACCATCGCGCAATCGGCGCCGGGCACGACCAAGGCCGAGGTCACGGAGACCTTGCGCCGCGAGGAAACCAAACGCGGTCTGACCTTTGAATATTGCCTGATCACGGCCGGCACGAGTCTCAACCGCGCGCCGTCGGCGCAACGCTGGGAGCAGGGCGATATCATGTCGATCGATTCAGGCGGCAATTACCACGGCTATATCGGCGATATCTGCCGTATGGCGATCCAGGGCGAACCGGATGCCGAACTGGTCGATTTGCTGGCCGAGCTTGAGACCATCCAGCGCGCCGCGATGAGCCCGATCAAGGCCGGCGCGCCCGGCAGCGTGATCTACGCCGCCGGCGAACCGCTGCGCGCCCGATCGCGGCATCATAACCATCTCGACTTTCTGGCGCATGGCATGGGCATGGTCAGCCATGAGGCGCCGCGTCTGACCGATCACGGCCCGGTGCCATATCCGGCCGACTATGCCGACCTGCCGCTGGAAGCCGGCATGGTGGTGTCGGTTGAAACCACGCTGCTGCATCCGGTACGCGGCTTCATCAAATTGGAAGACACCGTGGTGGTGACCGACACCGGCCACGAGATCTATGGCGAAGGTCTGCGCGGCTGGAACAAGGCCGGCGGAGCGCTGTGATACGTCCGCCGCAGCCGGGTCACCGTTTTGTGTGCTTATCGGCTTCGGCGGCGAGCGTTTTCAAGGCGTCGGCCACGGTGACCGGATAATCCACGCCTTGCTGCAACTGCCGCAGCGGTTCCGGCAGTCGGGCCAGATCGGCCTGGGCACGGGCGCGCATTTGCGCGAATGTCGGCGCAGGGCCGACACGCCGGCCGCCGCGCATCACCTCGACGATCAGTGGTTCGCCCGCTTGCTCGTCGCCTTCGACGGTCAGCGTATCGCCGGCCATCTGGCCGCCGCTGCTATAGGTGCGCCAGACCTGCTTGCGGCCCGGCCAGGTCTGCTTGCCTTCTGATAATTTGCGCTTCGGCGTGCCGCGATAGTCCTGAAGCTTGTAGGCGCAGTCGAGCGCCGGCACATCGATCGAGGCGGCGAGATTGACGCCGATGCCGAAGCCGTCGATCGGCGCCTGTTCGCGCATCATGCCTTGCAGCACGTCCTCATTGATGCCGCCGGAAACAAGAATGATGGCGTCGTTCAGACCGCCGGCGTCGAGAATGCCGCGCACTTTCCGCGACATCGCGATCAGATCGCCGGAATCGATGCGGATGCCGCGAATGGCGATGCCGTCGGCCTTCAGGCGCGGCGCGAGTTCGACGACTTTGCGCGCGCCGGCCTCGGTGTCGTAGGTGTCGATCAACAGGATCACGTCGTTGGGCCGGGCGCGGGCGAAGGTCTCGAACGCCACCATCTCGTCGCCATGCACCTGGACGAAGGAATGCGCCATGGTGCCGACAATCGGAATGCCGTAGATCTCGCCGGCCAGCACATTGGCGGCGCCGGCAAAGCCGGCGATGTAACTGGCGCGCGCCGAATAGTTGCCGGCTTCCGCGCCGTGCGCGGTGCGAAGGCCGAAATCGGACAGTATCTTGCCGGGCGCGGCCAGCACCATGCGCGCCGCCTTCGATGCGATCAGCGTCTGGTAATGCATGACGTTGATCAGCCGCGACTCGACCAGTTGCGCCTGTGGCAGCGGCGCGGTGATGCGCAGTTGCGGCTCGCCGGGAAAACACACCGAACCTTCGGGGATGGCGTGGACGTCGCCGGTGAAGCGGAAGTCGCGCAGATAATCGAGCAGGTTGTCGCGAAACCGGCCGGTGCTTTTCAGCCAGGCGATGTCGTCGTCGGAATAACGCATGGTCTCGAGGAATTGCAGCGCGTCCTCTAGGCCCGCCGACAACAGAAAGCCGCGCCGCGCCGGCAGCCGCCGCACGAAGAATTCGAACACCGCCTGGCCGTCCTCGTTCTTGTCCAGATAGGCCTGAACCATGTTGAGTTCGTAGAGGTCGGTCAGCAATGGGCTGGTGGAAGGCGTAGGGCTGCTTGTCATTGAGTTTCGTGCTTTTCGGTTCGGCGCAACGGTCGATCGACGGCTCGAAAGCACCGCCAATACAGTCATTTCAGACGGTCGGAGACCGGCTGGCGGCTAGCCATTGCATAAAATTGAGGCGCGCGCATCCTCTCCCGGCGCAGCGCAATCAATCGATTTTTAACCACGTTGACGGTAACAGAATGCAGTCTTACTGGGAATCGGAAGATGTTCGGGCGCTGGCAAACGCGGAACGCTGCTGTGACCGAGGCTGCGCCGACGGTTCGTCCAAGTCCGGCGATTGTCGTCGATAAAGCCGCCGAGTTGACGCGGGTCGTCCGGTTCGATTCATTCTCCGATCATGCGATCAACGAGGCCGATCTGTCGATTGACGGCGGTCAGCCGTCGCTGGCGATCGGTTATATCTCGCCGCATCTCGATTTTCATGACGTTACGCTGCGGATCAAAGCCCGACTCGGCGCCGGTGTCCGCTTCGTTGCGGTGTCGACCGCCGGGGAACTGGCGTCGGGCCCGGACCCGGACGGCCGTTCGCTGTATTGCGCGGCGCCGGCAAGTTGGTCTTCCGTTGTGCTGCAATTGTTTTCGCCGGCGCTGATCGCGGACGTCTCGCTGCATACGGTCGACTTGCACAGCCGGGATATTCGGGCCGGCCGGCCGCAGCTGTCGGTAGACGAGCGTATCGATGCGATCCGCGGCGAATTGGCGAAGGTGAGGCCGGCCTTCGATCTGCGGGTCACCGAAACCTTCGCGCTGACCTTTGTCGATGGCCTGTCGGCCAGCGAAAGCTTTCTGATGGAAGCGGTCTATCGCGACGGTCGATTCCCATGTCTGTTTCTCGGCGGTTCGGCCGGTGGCAAGCTCGACTTCCAGCACACCTTTATATTCGACGGGCGAAACGTGGTCGAGAACGCCGCCGTGATCGCCTTCGTCCGGATGGCCAATCACAAGCGGTTCGGCGTTTTCAAGAGTCATAATTTCACACCGGTCGGCACCAGCTTTCTGGTGTGCAGGTCGGACCCGATTGGCCGGAGCGTGTCGCAGGTGGCCGAAGTCGACCAGTTCGAGCCGGTCAATTTCATCGATGTGCTGGCCCGGCGGTTCGACTGCCGGCCGGCGCAACTTGCCGAGAAGATGAAGGATTACGCCTTCGGTATCGAAATCGAAGGCGAGATTTTCGTGCGCGCCGTCGCCGGCATCGATCTGGAGCGTGGACAGATCAGGTTTTATTGCGACGTGGCGCCGGGCGACCGGCTCCACCTTCTGAAGGCGGAGAATTTCGTGCGCCGGACCGACGCCGATTTCGCGAAATTTCTTGCGAGCAAGCCGGCGCCGCTCGGCGCGATCCTTAATGACTGCATTTGCCGCAGGCTCGGCAACGGCGCCGAGCTCGGGCGGCTGAAGACCTTCGCCCAGATGCCGGCCGCTGGCTTTTCGACCTTCGGCGAGTTGCTTGGCATCAACATCAACCAGACTCTATGCGCTATCGTGTTTTTCGACGTCGCCGGCGGCGTGTCGTTTCACGACCGTTATGTTGACGACTTCGCGGTCCAATATAGTCGGTTCAAGAGCTATTTCCTGTATCGCCGTCTGGCGCTCGCGGACTTCCAGACCCGCGCGCGTCAGCGCCTGATCGAAGTGTTCCGCACCGAACTGGTGACATCGAACGATCTAGCCGACCGGATGGATCGCCTGATTGAACGGGTTGGCCATCTCGCCGACGCGATGAAGACGAGCCAGGGCCGGCTGCAACTCGGTTTGAACGCGGCGGTCGATCATGCCGCCGTGCAGAGCGGATTGCGCGGCGATTTCGAGCAGCTCGATCAGGTCGGCCAGGCGATCGAACGCATCCTGCGGGTCATCGCGATGATCGCCAAGCAGACCAATCTGCTGTCGCTCAATGCGACGATCGAGGCGGCGCGGGCGGGCGATGCCGGGCGGGGCTTCGCGATCGTCGCGCAGGAGGTTCGCAAGCTGGCCAATGATACGCGCGATGCCATTGAAAATGACGGCGCCGGGACCGGCGACAACCGCAACGCCTCGGCGCGGATGCGGGCGGCGGTCGTGTCGCTGGGCCGGCACGTCGAGTTGGTGACGCAATCGCTTGAGGCCGCGCGCAAGACCAGCGACGATATCGGCTCTGAAATTGCCCGGATCTGCGACGACACCCATGCCAGCTTCGTCAACCTCGCCGACGAACTGGCGCGCTTCCGCGCCGACCGTGCCCGTGCCGTGCAGTTCTCGTCGATCGCCGACGAACTGGAACGGCTCGATAAAGCCGGTTGACGGCTATCGGTTGCCTGTCACCCTGGGCAGGGATACCCGCAACCGCGCGCCACCGCCCGGCCGGTCTTCAATGGTAACGCTGCCGCCTTGCGCCTCGACGATCTGGCGCACAATGGTCAGGCCGAGTCCGGCGCCGCCGCTGTTGCGGTTGCGTGACGGTTCCAGCCGATAGAACGGCTCGAAGACGCGGGTTCGCTCGGCGGCTGGAATGCCCGGACCGCGATCCTCGATCAACAGTTCGACCGCGTCGGGGCTGGCGTACACGGAGACTTCGGCACCGCCGCCATAAGCTACCGCATTGTCGATTAGGTTGGCGATGACCCGGCCCAGCGCTGCCGGCGTGGCGCGCACCCAAAGTGGCGTAGAAAAATCGGGCGGGTTCAATGTGACCGCCGCGCCATGCGCAATTCGCGTTTCGCATTCGGCGCGCGCGATGCGCGTCAGGTCGACGGTCTCGACCGGACCGCTGACGAATGAAGCCTGGGCGAAAGCAAGCGCATCGTCCATCAGCGCCTGCATGGCGTTGAGATCGGCGATGGCCTTGGTGCGCGGCGCGCTGTCCGGCAGCATTTCAAGCCGCAGCTGAAGGCGCGTGACGTAGGTGCGCAGGTCGTGGCTGATCGCGCCGAGGACCAGCGTGCGGCTGCGGATCAGGCCGGCGATCCGCTCCTGCATGGTGTTGACCGCCTTGATCAGCCGGCGCAGATCGGGCGCGCCGCGCTCGGCGATTGCCTGCGGTTCGATGGCTTCGCCGAAACGGTCGACCGCGGTCGTCAAGGCCGAGAGGGGCCGGGTCTCATGACGCACCGCGATGATCGCGGCGAGTGCGACCGCGAAGCCGAGAATGCCGGCGAGCAGACCGGCCGGCACGCCGAACAGTCGCAATGTCAGTTCGCCGCCGGCGTCGATGTCGAGATAGCCGCCGGATTGAAGCGCGATGACCGCGCGGACGCGCGAGCCGACGAGATCGCGCAAACGGGTCAGTGGCCGGTTGCCGTTCTGGCCGCCGGTCACCAGCGACAAGGCGATGAAGCGATCCTGTGGCGGTCCGATTAAATTCAGCAGTCGCTGTTCGGCACGGCCAAGGACGGCACTGTGAATGACGTTGGCCGGGCGCTCGGCCTGGATGGCGGGGATAAAGCGCGTGTTGGTGGCGGCCTGGAGCACCAGGTCGCGATCCGCGGTCGGCAGCCGGTCGAGCGCCTGAGTCAGCGCGGCAACCTGGTTCAACAGCGGCACGATCGCGGTGCGGCCGGTGTCGCGCCGGTAGTCGGCGATGAACACCGCTGCCATCAGCAGCTGCACCAGGACGGTAGCGCCGACGACGATCAGGGCGAGCCGGCCGGCGATGCGAATGCGGCCCATCGGTGTTCAGCGCTCCGCGTCGTTGATAATGACCGCGCGCACGTCGGCGGACAGCAGATAGCCGCCATTGCGCACGGTCTTGATGACCAGCGCGGAGGGCGGATCGGCGGCGGCGAGCTTGCGCCGCAGCCGGCTGATCGAGACATCGATGGTGCGGTCGAACGGGTCGGCGACGCGCCGCCGCGTCCAGTCGAGCAACTGGTCGCGCGACAGCACGCGCTTGGGCCGTTCGAGGAAACAGGCGAGCAATTCGAATTCGGCCGCCGTCAGGTCGACTGCCGTGCCGTCGACGGCGGTCAGGCTGTGGGCGTCGAGATCGGCGATCAGGCTGCCGAAGCCGAGCCGGCGTGAGGCCGGTTGCGCGACCGCGGCCTCCGTCCGGCGCAGCACGGCGCGGATGCGCGCCAGCAGTTCGCGCGGGTTGAATGGCTTGGCGAGGTAATCGTCGGCGCCCAGTTCAAGGCCGACGATGCGGTCGATGTCGTCGGCCTTGGCGGTCAGCATCAGGATCGGCGTTGCCGTCTTGGCGCGCAGCCGCCGGCAGATCGACAGACCGTCTTCGCCGGGCAGCATCAGGTCGAGCACGATCAGGTCGGGCCGGGTTCTGGTCAGGACACGGTCCATCGCCGCGCCGTCCTCGGCGCAGGCGGCGATGAAGCCCTCGCGGGTCAGGAAATCGGCGAGCAGCGAGCGGATTTCGCTGTCGTCCTCGACGATCATGATCGTGCGTTCGGTCATGGCGGCCACTCTATGAGCAATTCGAGGCGCGGCAAGCCGGCAGCCGGCGCGGTTACAAAACGTTACAAAACGGCGCTTGCCTGAAATGTCGCGGCAAACTGCGCCGCGCAAGGTGCCCCCTACATGGTGCCGGCCGCAGCTCGGTCTCGCCGCGCACCGCAACACAGGAGGCTCTGATGAAACTCGCCATGGTATCCGCTTCGCTTGCCGCCGTGCTGGCTCTCGGTTCGGTGACCGCCGCCAATGCCTGGACCCGCAGCGGCAGCGTGACCACCGCGCGCGGCACTTACACCGGTTCCGCGTCGGGCGGTTGCGGCGGCGGCAGTTGTTCGCGTTCGGCTTCGGTGACCGGGCCTTACGGCGGCACGGCGTCGCGCTCGGGCAGCGTCACCCGGACCGCGCCGAATTCCTACAGCTATTCGCGCACCACGACTGGCCCGCAGGGTAATAGCGTGACGCGCAGCGGCACCGTCACGACCTATCCGTATTGAACGGAAGGCGCGTGACCTGAGCGGCCGCCGGCGTGGCGTGGTCCCCCAACGCATGCCGCATCGGCGGCCGCGATTTCCGCTCTATTTTTCATGACGACTTTCGGTGAAAGGATCGCTCGATGAAGACTCTCATTTTATCCGCGGCGCTGGTCGCCGGCGTCGGCGCGCTCGGTGCTTCGGCGCGGGCGATGCCCGTCGTCAACGCAAGCGCGGTCGTTACGTCCGGTTTGATCGAAGTCCGTAATGGCTGCGGCGCCGGCTGGCATCGCGGCCCTTACGGTTATTGCCGGCCGAACGGCGCCGTTTACGCCTACGGGCCTTATCCGGTCTACGCGCCACCGCCGCCGCGCTGCTGGTGGGTGGCGACGCCTTACGGTTCGCGGCGGGTGTGCCGATGGTAACGCGACATATCTGGCGCGATCTCGCGCTCGCAATCGGCGGGGCGATGCTGTTGGCGACATTGCTGGCGTCGTCGACCGCGATCCGTCCCGCCGCCGCGCAGGACGCGCCGACGCCGGCCAAGCCGCCATCTGCGCTGCGGCAGGCCTGCGCCGAGGATGTTCGTGTGCTGTGCGCCGGCATCGCGCCCGGCGGCGGCCGGATCAAGCAATGTTTCATCGCCAAGCGGGCGCAACTGTCGCCGGGTTGCAAGAGCGCGTTGCTGGGTGCGCGTGCGATGTCGGGCCAGCAAGGTGAGTGAGGAGCGACGATGAACGCCATCGCGACATTCGGTCATCGGGGAGCGCTGCTGTTGGCACTGCTCGCCTTGAGCTTGATGCTGGTGGAATATCTGTTCCACAAGTTCAATCATAGCGACAGCCACGATGCGCGCGAGACCGCGGTCTCGCTCGCCATCGCGCTCGGCAACAAGGTCACCGGTCTGCTGACGGCCGGGCTGGTGGCGATCCCGTTGCTGTTCGTCTACCGCTACCGGTTGTTCGATGTCGCGCTCGATAATGTCTGGGCCTGGGGCGCGCTCTTTGTTGGCGTCGAGTTCTGTTATTATCTGCATCACGTCGCCATGCATAAGATCAACTGGTTCTGGGCGACACATTCGGTGCACCATTCGCCGACCCGGCTGAACCTGAGCGCGGCGGTGCGGCTTGGCTGGGGCGGTCCCTTGACCGGCGGCTTCCTGTTTTATCTGCCGCTGGTCGCGCTTGGCTTTCATCCGGCGGCGGTATTCGGCATGCTGGCCGTCGGACTTCTGTATCAGTTCTTCCTGCATCTGGCGCATCCGCCCGATCTCGGTCCGCTCGAATATGTGCTGAACACGCCGCGCCATCATCAGGTCCATCACGCTTCCAATGACGTCTGCCTGGACAAGAATTTCGGCGCGGTGCTGATCGTGTTCGATCGGATGTTCGGGACATTCGCGCCAGCGCCGCGCGACGAAGCCTTGCGCTTCGGGCTGGCCGGCACCGCGCCGACGCTCAATCCGTTCAAGGTGGTGTTCGGTGTCTGGGCGAGGATGTTCGGCGCGGCGATCCGCGCCAAAGGCGTCGGCGCGAAGTTGCGGGCCTTGTTCGGCGCGCCGGCTTAAGCGCCGGCCGTCCAGATCCGCAACGCGGTCTGGCTGTGGCTGGCGTGGACGACGACATCCTGGCCGGGCTCGACCGCGCCGCCATCGAGAAAGGGGTGAAACTCGGCGCACCAGCTTGAGCCTTCGCCGGTGCCCGGCTCGTTTTCGTAATACGTCTCGCGGTCGGTGCGGATGCGGATCCATTGCACCACGCCATTGGCGCGCGCGGTGGCGCGCAGCGTCAGCGAAGCGCGATTGTCGGGGTAGGGGCCGCCCGACTGGAAGGTGAAGGCGAACAGTTCGGCGGCGGCGCTGCTTTTGCGCAACAGCGCGTCCTCGACCTGCAGGGAGTAATGCGGTGCGAGCAGCGGGTTGAAGCCCGACAGGTCGAAGCCTTCGATGGTGCCAAGGCGCATCGACGGTGCGCCTTCGTACCAGGCGAGCGCCACCCGGATCGCGCCGCGAAATGGAATGACGATGCCGTCGGGCTTCATCAGCCGCGGCACGACATCCTGCACCACTGGCAATACGGCCTCGTTGAGCAGCGAGCCTGAGATGATCTCCGAGACAAAGACATCGGCCGGTTCGCTAAGGTCGACGCCGAGACGCAGATCGTCGGAATGCTTGGCAATCACCCGAACCCGGTCGGCGTAACCGTTTTGCGCGACGATCAGGCGAGCGCGCGCGGCGATCAGCGGATTGGCTTCGCAGGTCACGACCTCGGCTGCCCCCGCACGCGCCGCCATCATCGCCAGAATGCCGGTGCCGGTGCCGACTTCGAGGACGCGCATCCCGGGCTCGATCGCGTTCTGCAAGGCCGCGTCATAGGCCTGGTTACGGGCGCGGTCGGTGACGATGGTGCCGTGCCAGGCCGGCACGCTCTCGCTGAACAGTTCGCTGGCGATGGTAACGACTTCCGGTTCATGCGGCGCGAGCTGCAAGGCCCGGGTCAGGGCCTCAGCGGCGAGTTCCCGCGCTTTGGCGCTGTCGTCGGCAAGCGCCATCTGCTCGGCGGTGCGGGCGAGCCGGACCGGGTCGCCGGCGGCTTCGGCCAGACGCGATTCCCAGTTTTCGGCCGGCCGGTGCGCGGTGTCGGGTGCATCCAGGGGGTGTGCCATCGGTAAGCACCTACTGAAAGTTGCTGGCGCGGCCGAAGCGGGCGCTTCGGTCCAGAATAGGGGCTTTTGACAGGTTTTCGTGGGGGAAAGTGGCTCCCTGGGCTGGGATCGAACCAGCGACCATTCGATTAACAGTCGAATGCTCTACCGCTGAGCTACCAGGGAACGAGACACATCGTCTACGCATCGGGCCTATAACAAAGCGTAACCGCTTTGCAAAGAGTCTAGTCCCGACCCCTCGCCTTAGAGGGAAAATCAGCCTTTCTCCAGTCTTGCGCCTGGGGAAAACGCCTGCCGCTGCCGGATGGCATGGGCAGGCTGTTGGAGGCCACGCCCGGAATCGAACCGGGGTGCAAGGATTTGCAGTCCTCTGCGTAACCACTCCGCCACGTGGCCATGAAGAAAGCGTCCGGAATCGGTCGGACGCTTTGCCTCAGGGGCCAAGCCTATATAGGACGACAGTGCCGGGGACAACGGGGCCCGGTGCTTTTGCTGTGCTTTTGATGACGTTTCCTTGACGTTTCAAAACAGTATTGGGCGCCGATCCCGGCTATACTTCCGAAATGGATGGTAATTGGCTTTGACTGGGTATTCGGCCGCCTTTCAGCGGTCTTTCCCTTGCCTTTTGTCCGGGGCTGCCGCACAAAAGTCACCACTTCCGTCATTTCGTCGAGGATATGCGATGACCGATTATTCCGCCGCGCGCCGCCATATGGTGGACGGTCAGGTCCGCACCGCCGATGTCACCGATCTGCGCATTCTGGCCGCCATGCAGACCGTGCCGCGCGAGCGTTTTGTGCCGGCCCAGTCCGAAGGCCTGGCCTATCTCGATCTGGCGCTTCCGGTCGGCGGTACGGCCTCGGCGCCGCGCTGTCTGCTCAAGCCGATGGTGCTGGCCAAGCTGATTCAGGCCGCCGGAATCGAATCGGGCGACAAGGTGCTGGTGGTCGGCAGTGCCACCGGTTACGCCGCCGCGGTGCTGTCGCGTATTGCCGGGCAGGTGGTCGCGGTCGAACAGGACGAGAGCCTGATCCAGGCGGCGCGCACCGCGCTCGCCGAGGACGTCAACACCATCGTCGTCAAGGCGCCGCTGAACGAAGGCTGGACGCGGGGCGGGCCTTACGACGTGATTCTGATCGATGGCGCGGTCGAATTCGTTCCGCCGGCGATTTTGCGTCAACTCAAGAACGGCGGCCGGCTGGTTTGCGTCCTGGGGACGACGCCGGGAGCGTCGGCCATGCTGTACCGTCGCAGCGGTGACGATTTCGGCAATCGGCCGATTTTCGATGCGGCGGCAGCGCCTTTGCCTGGCTTTGCGCTAACGCCGGAATTTGCATTTTAAGTCCGTTGCACGCTTACGACGAAAGCGTGGCGGAAATGCCCCACATGGGGCCTTTCTGTGTGTGAAACGGGTTGCGGGGGTTTTATCGGTGCGGTAGTCCGCCTATGTTCGCCATTGACCGTTCGGTTCGATGACGAAAGTCATTGTACTGGCGGCATAATTTGGTCGCATGAGGGTTGGGTCACGAAATGTCGTTTCGCCTAGGACGTGTTTGGACGGGCAGTATCGCTGCCGCGGCGATGTGCAGTGTGGCTCTGCCGCTCTCCATTTCGCAGGTCCGCGCCGATACGATCGAGTCCGCGCTGATCCAGGCCTATCGCAACAATCCGACGCTCAACTCGCAACGTGCGTCGATGCGGGCGACCGACGAAGGCGTGCCGCAGGCCTTGTCGGGCTATCGCCCGAAAGTATCGATCAGCGCCTATGGCGGCGAGCAGTCGATCGGGTCGACGACCAAGGTGACGTCCACCAATCCGGCGACTTATTCGAAGCAGAACGGCTATAACTCGCCGGCCAGCGCTAGCATCACCGCGAGTCAGACGCTGTTCAACGGGTTCCAGACCGCGAGCAAGACCCGGCAGGCGGAAGCCCAGGTGCTGGCGTCGCGCGCGACCTTGCGTCTGACCGAACAATCGGTGCTGCTCGACGCCGTCACCGCCTATATGAATTTGTTGCGCGACACCGCCATTCTCGGATTGCAGAAGAGCAACGTCGAGGTGCTGCAGGAGCAATTGCGTCAGGTGCGCGACCGCTTCAACGTCGGCGAGGTGACCCGCACCGACGTCGCGCAGTCGGAAGCCAGTCTGGCCTCGGGCCGTTCGCAATATCTCACCGCCGAATCCAACTTCAAATCCTCGACCGCGGCCTATCGCAAGGTGATCGGTTCGACGCCCGGCAAGCTGGCGGCCGGCACGCCGGTCGATCGTTTCGCGCCGCCGAACCTGAACGCGGCGATCAGCGCGGCGACGGTGAATCATCCGTCGGTGGTGTCGGCGCAATACAGCATCGACGTGGCGCAGGAACAGGTGAAGGTTGCCGAGAGTGCGCTGTACCCGACCGTGTCGGTGCAGGGCAGCTTCACCAAGAACTATCTGTCGACGTCGTCGCTCAATACGATGGACAGCTATTCCGGCTCGGTGCTCGGCCAGGTGAGCGTGCCGATCTATCAGGGCGGCGCGGAATACTCGCTGATCCGTCAGGCCAAGGAGACGCTCGGTCAGAAGCGGATCGATTTCGACGCGGCGCGCGATGCGGCGCGTCAGACCGTCGTGCAGTCCTGGGGCCAGCTCGAAGCGGCCAAGGGCAACATCGAAGCGACGACCGCGCAGGTGCAGGCCTCCGAGATCGCGCTGAACGGTGTGCGCGAGGAAGCCCGCGTCGGTCAGCGCACCACGCTCGATGTGTTGAACGCCCAGCAGGCTTTGGTGAATGCGCGGGTGGCGTTGGTCACGGCGCAGCGCGATCGGGTGGTCGCGTCCTACACCTTGCTCGCCGGCGTCGGCCGGCTGACGCCGCAGGTGCTCGGTCTGCGCGTGCCGGTCTATCAGGCCGAAGTGCACTACAAGCAGGTCCGTGACAGCTGGGCCGGGGTGCGTACGCCCGACGGTCGCTGACGGCAACGGCGCCTTCACCGGCGCTCACACAGAACGGGTTCAGTTAAAGCGAGCGGCCATCGGCCGCTCGTTTTGCATTCGGCCTCGCGTTGATGCGGGCGCCTCACTGAAGCCGTCAGGGTTCGGTTACCGCTTGTCGGCTTGGCTCATCAGAGTTGCGGCGGCGCGGTCTATGTCCACAGCTCATTGCCCGATCGGTCCATTCCGGCTGCCCCGTCAGTGGGGTCTGGCGTATAAATGAGACGCGGCGGCGATTCGCTTCGATTCTCTCCACGATTCCGGGTCTGTCAGGAATCGGCTCTATCGTTGGTGAGGCGTATCGTGGGTTCAGCGTATCGCCAGCGCGGCTTGTCGCGCGCAAAGCTTGCCGCGCGTAACGCTCATTGCGGGCAACGGGCGAAGCGTTTTGTGCGTATAGCGTACCGCGGGCAAAACGCGGCGCGTCGCGCGCTTGAAGCGTGGCAACCCGCGTCTCGTTCCGTTTATCGATTCGCAGCGGCTGTCCCCGGGCGGTCTTCGCGAATCGGCTGGCGGTGCTTGACGACCGTGTTTGGGACTTACTGCGTTCGGGAACTCGTGCAATGAACCAACCGGCTAAGGCGCAAGAGCCTTCGATGGAGGAGATCCTCGCCTCCATCAGGCGTATCATTGCCGATGAAGATACCAGCAAGGCGGCCAAACCGCCGGTCGCGCCGCCCAAGCCCGCGCCGCCTCCGATGCCGGCCCCGCCGCCGCCGGCTGCCGTGGTTCCTCCGCCCGAACCCGTGAAGCCGCCGCCGGCCCCACCGGCCCCGGCCAATAATCAGACCGCCATCGACGCCATGCTCGCCGACATGGAGGTTACGCCGAAGCCGGCTGCCGTCGCGCCGCCACCACCGCCGCCGTCGCCCAAACCGGTCGAACCGCCGCCGGCCGACATTCTCGATCTGACGGAGGCGATGACTGCGCCGTCACAGGCCAGCGTGTCGCCGTCGTTTCGCACCATCGATGCGGCGTCTGATGTGGTCTTTACCGATCGGCATCCCGATCCCGCCGCCGAACAGGCGATGCGGCTGGCCGGCGAGCCGCGGCGTCCGATGTCGAATTTCGACAGCGATAATCAGGGCCTGATTTCCAGCGCGACGATGTCGGCGGTCGATAATGCCTTCAACTCGCTGGCTCATACCGTGCTCGGCAACAATGCCCGCACGCTTGAAGATCTGGTCAAGGAAATGCTGCGGCCGATGCTGAAAGGCTGGCTCGACGACAATCTGCCGACCCTGGTCGAACGCATCGTGCGTGCCGAGATCGAACGGGTTTCGCGCGGCCGTTCCTGATCCGTCGTCGCTGACCGGTTTGTGCCGGTTTGCGTCAACGGCCGAATGTGGCGCTAGATTCCCATCGCGGCGCGTTGCTTCAACAGTCGCGACACCCACCAGCCCAGAGCGAACAGCATCGCGCCGGCGGCCAGAAACACCGGCACCGCGGTCAAGCGGTCGAAGGTAAAGCCGGCGGCGGCGACGCCGACGGTCTGGCCCAGATACAATGCCGATGAAAACAGGCCGAGCGCTGTGCCGCGCGCGGCCGGCGTCATCTGGGTGGCGTTGGTCTGCAATGTGTTGTGCAGCATGTAGAAGCCCAGTCCGGTGGCGGTGATCGCGACCGGCGCGATCCAGTAATGCGGCTCGAAGGCCAGCACCACATAAGCCAGGGCCAGCAGGCAGCCGCCGTACCAGCTCAGGCCGATCTGGCCGAGCCGGGCGACGAGACTGCGCACCGCCAGACTGTAGATCAGTCCGCCGATGGCGAAGAAGCCGACGAACAGCCCGACCAGCGTGAACGAGACGTCGAAGCGCAGATGCAGGTCGGCGCCGACATAAGTGAAGGCGCCGAACATCGCGGCGGCTTCGATGAAGGCCATCGCGATCACGCGGCGCGCCCAGGCCGAGCTCAGCACCGTGCGATAATCGGCGATGAAGCCGCGGCCTTGTGGCGCGGCGGCGCTCGGCTGGCGGGTGACCGGGTTGCGCCACAGTTCGAACCACAGGCCGGCGGTGGCAATCGCCAGCAGCGTGCCCAAGATGAAGAACACGTTGCGCCAGCCGAAATAATCGCCGAGCACGCCGCCGGCGGCCTGACCGAACATCTGGCCGAGGATTTGCCCGGAGAGAAATGCGCCGAGCACCTGCTGGCGGCGTTCGTAGGGAATGACGTCGCCGACAAAGGCCAGCGCGAAGGGGATGATCCAGCCGGTCGCCAAACCGCAGGCGAGCCTTGCCGCCACCAGCAGCGGCAGCGAGGAGGCGAGGCCGCAGGCAAACACCATCAGCGTCGAGAAGGCGGCGGCGATCGAGACGCAGAGATATTTGCCGAAGCGGTCGCCGATCGGTCCGATAATCAGTTGCACCGAGCCGTGCGCCAGCAGGTAGAAGGTCACGACCGCCGAGGCCGCGCCGACCGTGACCGACAGGTCGGCGGCGATCTGCGGCAATAGCGTATCGGTCGAGCGGACCATCGCCTGGGCGGCGAAAGCGGCGATGGAAAGCAGGGCGATGGCGCTGGTGGTGCCGCCGGGGGCGGGCCCGGCAGGGGCTCGGTTGGCGGCCGTGGCTGGAATTTCCGGCAAAAGTTGACACCTCGTAGGGCGGCAGGCTTTCTACCCCACCAACACCCCTAAAACGACACTCGAACGGTCCAGACCGCTAGAAAGCAAACCGAAAAAGCGAATCGAATGATCGACAAGACCTACCAGCCGTCCGAAGTCGAAGGCCGCATCTACGCCGCCTGGGAACAGGCCGACGCCTTCAAGGCCGGCCGTCCGGAGCGCGCCGCCGCCGAGCCTTACGCCATTGTGATCCCGCCGCCAAACGTTACCGGCTCGCTGCATATGGGCCATGCGCTCAACAATACGCTGCAGGACGTGCTGTGCCGTTTCGAGCGGATGCGCGGCAAGGACGTGTTGTGGCAGCCGGGGACCGATCATGCCGGCATCGCGACGCAGATGGTGGTCGAACGGCAACTGGCCGAGCGGCAGCAGCCGGGCCGGCGCGAGATGGGCCGCGAGGCCTTCCTCAAGCGGGTCTGGGAATGGAAGGCCGAGTCGGGCGGCACCATCGTCAATCAGTTGAAGCGTCTCGGCGCGTCCTGCGACTGGTCGCGCGAGCGCTTCACCATGGACGAGGGCCTGTCCAAGGCGGTCGTCAAGGTGTTCGTCCAGCTCTACAACGAAGGCCTGATCTACAAGGACAAGCGGCTGGTCAACTGGGACCCGAAGCTCCTGACCGCGATCTCCGATCTGGAAGTCGTCCCGGTCGAGACCAAGGGCAGCATGTGGCATCTGCGTTATCCGATCGAGGGCAAGACCTTCGATGCGGAAGATCCCTCGACCTATATCGTGGTCGCGACGACGCGGCCGGAGACGATGCTGGGCGATAGTGGCGTCGCGGTGCATCCCGACGACGAACGCTACAAGGCGCTGGTCGGCAAGAACGTGATTCTGCCACTGGTCGGCCGCAAGATCCCGATCGTCGCCGACGACTATTCAGATCCTGAAAAAGGTTCGGGCGCGGTCAAGATCACGCCGGCGCACGACTTCAACGATTTCGAGGTCGGCAAGCGGCACAATCTGGCGCAGATCAACGTGCTGACCATCGAAGGCAAGATCACCTTTGCCGACGAGGGCTTCAACGCGGTGCGCGGGCAGGCCGGCTTTGCCGAGATCGGGGCGCTTGAAGGCGTCGACCGCTTCGCGGCGCGCAAGCAGATTGTCGCGCGGCTGGAGGAAATGGGCCTTGTCGAGAAGATCGAGCCGCATGCGCTCAGTGTGCCGCATGGCGACCGTTCCAACGTCGTCATCGAGCCGTTCCTGACCGACCAGTGGTACGTCAACGCCGGCGAACTGGCCAAGCCCGCGCTGGCCGCCGTGCGCGATGGCCGCACCACCTTCGTGCCGAAGAACTGGGAAGCGACCTATTTCAACTGGATGGAAAACATCCAGCCGTGGTGCATCTCGCGCCAGTTGTGGTGGGGTCATCAGATTCCGGCCTGGTATGGACCGGCCGCTGGTCAGCCCAAGCCTCAAGATGGAAACACACCATTCTCGGTCTTTGTTGCTGTCGACGAAGATGCAGCAATTGAACAGGCCCTCCACGCGTATTGTAGTTTCTATCATCAAGAAACTGGCATCGAGGTTGTTATCGTCGCTGACGCACAGGCAAGCGCAAGCCTTCGTCAAAATTCTATGGGGAAGAAGATTGGGATTTGGCGCGATGAGGACGTGCTCGACACCTGGTTCTCGTCGGCCTTGTGGCCGTTCTCGACGCTCGGCTGGCCGGAAGGCACGCGCGAACTCAACCGGTTTTATCCGACCAACGCGCTGGTCACCGGCTTCGACATCATCTTCTTCTGGGTCGCCCGGATGATGATGATGGGCTTGCATTTCATGAAGGACGGCAAGGGCGCGCCGGAAATTCCGTTCAAGGATATCTATATCCATCGTCTGGTGCGCGACGCCTCCGGCGCCAAGATGTCGAAGTCGAAAGGCAACGTCGTCGATCCGCTCGGCGTCATCGACGAGTTCGGCGCCGACGCGCTGCGCTTCACGCTGATGCGGGCGGTGGCGCCGAGCCACGACATCCGGCTCGGGCCGCAGGATGTCGAGAACAACCGCAACTTCGCGACCAAGCTGTGGAACGCCGCACGTTTCGTCGAGTTCAACGGCGCGGCTCGCGTCGAAGGCTTCGATCCGAAGTCGGCGAAGGAAACCCTCAACCGCTGGATCGCGCACGAGACCGCCAAGGCAGTCGCAGAGATCACCGCGGCGATCGAGACCTATCGCTTCGCCGACGCGGCCGGCGCGGCCTATCGCTTTGTCTGGAACGTCTATTGCGATTGGTATGTCGAACTGTCGAAGCCGGTGCTGACTGGCCCCGACGGCGCGGCCAAGGACGAAACGCGAGCGATGGCAGCCTGGGCGCTCGACGAAATCCTCAAGCTGTTGCATCCCTTCATGCCCTTCATCACCGAAGAGCTGTGGCGGGTGACGGCCGAGCAGGGGCCGAAGCGCGACGCCATGCTGGCGCTGAGCCCGTGGCCGGCGCTCGACGGGCTTGCCAACGATGCGGCCGAAGCCGAAATCGGCTGGGTCATCGACCTGATCACCGCGGTGCGCTCGATCCGTGCCGAGATGAACATCAACGTCAACATTCCGCTGGTGCTGGCCGGCGCGTCCGCCGAGACGCAGAGCCGCGCCGAGCGCTGGGCCGAGTTCATCAAGCGGCTGGCGCGGGTGTCGGAAATTTCGAACGCGGCGGCGCCGCCGAAGGGGTCGGCGCAGCTCGTGGTGCGCGGCGATTTGGTCGCGCTGCCCTTGGTCGGCGTCATCGATATCGCCGCCGAACGCACACGCCTCGCCAAGGAGATCAAGAAGGCGGAAGACGACATCAAGCGCGTCGATGCCAAGTTGAGCAACGAAAAGTTCGTCGCCAATGCGCCGGAGGAGATCATCGACGGCGAGAAGGAAAAGCGCGCCGAGGCCGCCGACCGTCTCGCCAAGCTCACCGAGGCGCTGGAGCGGCTCAAGGGCGCGGCCTGACGTAACGGCAGCAAGGCCGCTGGCTCTCGTATGCCGGCGGCCCGGCTGACCTGGTTTGCGCCATGTCAAGGCTCGGACGCGCGGGCGGGTATCCTATGGCTCCATTGGCGGCGTGACGCCCCCAAGATGGACCCGGGAGACTGACATGACGACAGCGCGCAAGACCTTTCTGCTGGTGCCCGGCGCGTGGCACGGGGCGTGGTGTTATCGCCGTGTGCAGGATTTGCTGGAAGCCAAGGGCTTTCGGGTCCACGCGCTGAGCCTGACGGGTCTCGCCGACCGCTCGCATCTGGCCAGCGACGCCGTCAACATGGACACCCACATCGCCGACGTCGTCAATTTCGTGACCTGGGAAGACCTCAACGATTTCGTCCTGGTCGGTCATTCCTATGGCGGTCTGGTGGTGACCGGCGCCGCCGAAAAGATCGGCGACCGGGTGTCGTCGATCGTTTATCTCGACGCCTTCATGCCGGAGAACGGTCAGTCGATGGCCGATATCGTCAAGCGCGAGATGCCGGTGACCGGTTTCACGCCGTCTTATCCGGCGGCGGCGATGGGCGTGCTGCCCGAGGACGCGGCCTGGGCCGACACCAAGCTGACGCCGCAGCCGGTCAACACCTATAACCAGAAGATGACGCTGACCGGCACCTACCAAAAGATCGCCAAGAAGACCTATGTGCGCACCCTCGGCTTCCCCAATCCGGGGATGCAGGCGACCTACGAGACGTTCAAGCAGCGGTCGGATTGGCGAACCTTTACCATCGATTGCGGCCACGATCTGATGCTGGCCAAGCCGGTGGAAACCGCCGACCTGCTGGCGGCGGCGGTCTAGACCGCAGCCGCTGCGGGGCGCGCGTCAGTCCTTGAAGGGTTTGCTCAGGAAGCGCGAGCCTTTCAGGCCGTAGCGCCAGGGCAAGTCGACCGCCTTGGTGATGCCGATGCGCGGGCCGGCAACGATCTCCGGTTCGGCCTCGCGCTCGCGCAGTTCGAAGGGTGGCCGGTCGAGCGCCAGTCCGTTATGCGCGATGGTCACGGCCATCGCTTCGGCCAGCTTGCCGGGTCCCGAGCATAGCGCGCGCGGGTCGGTCAGGCCGCGCCGTCTTTGCATTGCAGCAATCCCGGCTGTCGGCTCAATCGCGCGGATCAGCACGGCGCTCGCCGAGCCTTGCGGCTCGCAGACAACGTTGAGGCACCAGTGAATGCCGTAGGAGCGGTAAACATAGGCGAAGCCGGGTGCGCCGAACATCACGCCGTTGCGCGGCGTCTGGCCGCCGTAGGAATGGGCCGCCGGGTCGGTGTGGTGATAGGCCTCGACCTCGACGACGAGGCCGCCGACGCCGTTAACCAACATCAGGCTGCCGATCAGGTCGGGGGCGACCTCGTGGACCGAGCGGTCGAAGAAGGAGCGGCGGATTTTACGCAATCTCGGCATTTTTCACGGTCGAACTCTGTGTCTCGCTTGCAACACCTTAGAAACAATTGAAGTCGTACAAGCCATCATGGTCCGCAGCGCCGCGATTTGGCCATACCCTTCACCGAAATCGAAGGGGCCGAAATGCGGCGCCGGGGATATTAAGCCGTTGCGGAAGTTCTGGTTTTAAGGCCGGTCCAGATCGGGGCGACAGCCCGGGCCGGGTTTTTTAAAGGAGCCGTCGCACTTGTTTTGACAATGCCGTCCGGGCTGAACCGGCGGCGCAGGAAGAGGGCGGGGGCCCAAAGGTAAGATGGACGCAAAGAACACATTGAAGTCGCGATTGCCGAGCCGGCATGCCACCGAAGGCGCCGAACGCGCGCCGCATCGCTCGTTCTATTATGCGATGGGCCTGACCGAAGAACAGATTCACCAGCCTTTCGTCGGCGTCGCCTCGTGCTGGAACGAAGCCGCGCCTTGCAACATCGCGCTGATGCGCCAGGCCCAGGCCGCCAAGAAGGGCGTTGCCTCGGTCGGCTGCACGCCGCGCGAATTCTGCACCATCACCGTCACCGACGGCATCGCCATGGGCCATGCCGGCATGAAGGCGTCGCTGCCGTCGCGCGAAGTGATCGCCGACTCCGTCGAACTGACGATGCGCGGCCATGCCTATGACGCGCTGATCGGCATTGCCGGTTGCGACAAGTCGCAGCCCGGCATGATGATGGCGATGTGCCGCCTCAATGTGCCGTCGATCTACATCTACGGCGGTTCGATCATGCCCGGCACCTTCAAGGGCAAGCAGGTCACCGTGCAGGACGTCTACGAGGCGGTCGGCAAGCACTCGGTCGGCGAAATGTCGGACGAGGACCTGCTGGAACTCGAACAGAACGCCTGTCCGTCGGCCGGCGCCTGCGGCGCGCAGTTCACCGCCAACACCATGGCGACGGTTTCCGAAGCCATCGGCCTGGCGCTGCCTTATTCGGCCGGCGCGCCGGCGCCCTACGACATGCGCGACCGGTTCTGCGCGCTGGCTGGCGAGATGATCAAGGACCTGATCGTCAAGAATATCCGTCCGCGCGACATCGTGACCCGCAAGGCGCTGGAAAATGCCGCCGCGGTGGTTTCCGCGACCGGCGGTTCGACCAATGCGGCGCTGCATCTGCCGGCGATCGCGCATGAATGCGGTATCGAGTTCACGCTGTTCGACGTCGCCGAAATCTTCAAAAAGACACCATATATCGCAGATTTGAAACCGGGCGGCCGTTATGTCGCCAAGGATATGTTCGAAGCAGGTGGGGTGCCGAACCTCATGAAGACCATGCTCGAACACGGCTATCTGCACGGCGACTGCATGACCGTCACTGGCCGCACGATCGCGGAAAATCTGGCGAACGTGAAGTTCAACCCGGATCAGGATGTGGTGCGTCCGGCCAACAAGCCGTTGCTGGCGACCGGTGGTGTCGTCGGTCTCAAGGGCAACCTTGCGCCCGAAGGCGGCATCGTGAAGGTCGCCGGCATGAAGACCCTGAAGTTCACCGGCCCGGCGCGCTGCTTCGACGGCGAGGAAGCCTGCTTCGAGGCGGTCAAGAAGCAGGATTACAAGGACGGCGACGTTCTGGTGATCCGTTATGAAGGGCCGAAGGGCGGCCCCGGCATGCGTGAGATGCTGTCGACCACGGCCGCGATCTACGGCCAGGGCCGTGGCGAGACTGTGGCGCTGATCACCGACGGCCGCTTCTCCGGCGCGACCCGCGGTTTCTGTGTCGGCCATGTCGGTCCGGAAGCCGCCGTTGGCGGTCCGATCGGCCTGCTGCGCGATGGCGACATCATCGAGATCGACGCCACCACCGGTACGCTCAACGTCAAGCTGAGCGACGCCGAACTGGCCGAGCGTAAGAAGAGTTGGAAGCCGCGCGAGAACGACGCGACCTCCGGGTATCTATGGAAGTACGCACAGCAGGTGGGACCGGCCGTCGACGGCGCGGTGACCCATCCGGGCGGTGCGGCCGAGAAAGAGTGTTATGCGGATAGCTGATACGTTGTTGCGGGTGGCGATGGTCGGCCTCGGCCTGTCCTGCGGGACGGTGGCCGGGGTGGGCTTTGCCACCTTCGGCGTGGCCTTCATGGCCACGCCGGCTTTGGCCTTTGACGGCACCAAATCGGACGACACCATCGCCGGAGCGCCGCCGCTCACGCCGATGCAGGCGTTCCGCTCGGGTGCGCATTGGCTCAAGGAAGGCAACAAGACCAAGGCGCTGCATGAATTGCGTTACGCGGCCGAGAACGGGCATGCGCTGGCGCAGTGGAAGCTCGGCCGGATGTATGCGTCCGGTGACGGTGTTGCGCAGGACGACCTCAAGGCGTTCAACTATTTCCGCCGCATCGCCGACAGCCATGCCGACGACAATCCGGATACGCCGCAGGCGCGGTTCGTCTCGAACGCCTTCGTCGCGCTCGGTCACTATTATCTCGAGGGCATTCCCAACACCCGCATCAAGCCGGACCCCGATCGGGCCCGCGAGATGTTCAATTACGCCGCGTCCTATTTCCGCGATCCGGATGCGCAGTATTATCTGGCCCGGCTCTATCTCAACGGCAACGGAGCGCCGCGCGATCCGCGCACGGCGGCGCGCTGGTTCGGGCTATCGGCGCAGAAGGGCCAGTGTCAGGCCCAGGCGATGCTTGGAGCGATGCTGTTCTCAGGCGATCACGTGCCGCGCCAGGCCGCGCGCGGTCTGATGTGGCTGACGCTGGCCAAGGCCAATGCCCAGTCGTCCGACCAGACCTGGGTCGCCAATTTGTACGACAGTGCCTACCAGCAATCGACCGAGGATGAGCGGGCGCTGGCGCTTGTCTATCTCAAGCATTGGCTCGAGACCCGCCGGGAATAGGCCGGCGCGTCTCCGATTTCAGAAACGCCGCCCGACGGTTTCATGAAAGCGCGGCGTTTGCGGCTTTGTGTCCGGCCGGGCGATTGGTCCCACTGCTGCTTCCGGCCAGCTTTCGGTGTCCGGAAAGCGGGCCGGCAATGCCGCGTTTACGCCGCTAAAAGTTGCATTTAACAAAGATAACGCGCATTATTCTATTTTATCAATTTCAAATCATGTCGATTTAAGGGCTTTTCTCACGTTCCAATCTTAATGTGAGCATCAAGATACCACGCAAGCTGCTTCGCTTCTGGCCATTGATCCGAATTCCACACGGAACCCGCTGTGAAACGGGCCGGCGCGCGGAGCGTAGGAGCATGCGGCTGGAGGTATCGCGGTAAAGGGGCGATCGACCATGACGCAAGCTCGCTGCTCTGCCCGGTATCGCGGTCGTTTCGGTCGGTTGAACTTTTGGAAGGGGCCGATGTCGGGCATGGGCTGTCGCCAAGAAAAACCATCCATCAAGGCGTGTAACCAACTCAGCATTTAATTTCTGGAGGCTTTCCGGATGTTTCGACTGTCCAATATCGGCATCGGCTTGAAGCTCGGCATTATGTCCGGTCTCGGTGTTCTGCTGGTGGCCGCGATGATCGCGGCCGCGATGTACGGTTCGTCCTATGTCAAAGGCTCGAGCGAGGAAGCCTTGTTGCAGCAGGGCATCCAGACCGATCTGGCCCGCATCGAACTCGGCTTTTCCAACGCCATGCTGACGGTGCGCAACATCCGTCTCGCCGACACCAAGGAGAAGCTCGACGCCGCCAACAACCTTCCGGGGATCAAGCGCGACGCCGACAGCTTCATCGAGGCCTTGAAGAACAAGGTCGTCTCCGCCGAGAGCGACGCCAAGCTCGACAAGGTCAAGGCCTATCTGGATCAGTTCGTCGACACCGCGCTGAAGGAAATCGTTCCGCTGCAGTTGAAGTTGCAGGCTTACGACACCTCGGCTTATGCGCAGATTGCCGATCTGACCACCAAGATGGACAAGATCCAGAGCACGCGTATGGAAGTCGACAACAAGGCCGGCATGGCGCTGGTCAAGGACATGGCCGACGGCGCGGCGAAGGCGTCGGCTGCCGAAGCGCTTAACGCCAAGCAGGCGATGCGGTCGTCGTCGCAAGTGAACCTGGCGGTTGGCGTCGCGGTGATCCTGATCCTGATCGCGTCGGCCTTTGTCGGCGCCAGCACGATTGCCCGGCCGCTCAAGGCGCTGGTCGCGCCGCTCGAACAGGTGGCCGGCGGCAACTTTGCTATTCATGTGCCGGGTGTCGGCCGCATGGATGAAGTCGGTCAGATCGCCGGCGCGGTGGCGCTGATGGCCGAGAAGGTCAGTGCCTCGATCGGCGGCATCAAGGCGTCGGGCCGCGAGGTGACCAATGCCTCGGCGGAAATCTCGACCTCGACTTCCGATCTGTCGCAGCGCACCGAGGAACAGGCCGCCAGCCTTGAAGAGACTTCGGCGGCGATGGAAGAACTGGCCGCCACCGTGCGCAAGAACGCGGAGAACGCTCAGGTCGCCAACCAGTCGGCGAGCAGCACCCGTGACGTCGCCGACCGTGGCGGCAAGGTGGTGGCGCAGGCGGTGCAGGCGATGGCCAAGATCGAGGACTCGTCGCGCAAGATCAGCGACATCATCGGCGTCATCGACGAGATCGCGCGCCAGACCAACCT
>WGNB01000013.1 GCA_016124795.1 Rhodopseudomonas sp.
ATGAAGCGTCTAGTTCTCGCCGGTGTCGGCGCTCTCGCCATGGTCACCCTGATGGGTGCGGCCAATGCGGCCGACCTCCCGCGTCGGCACGCGATGCCGACCAAGGCCCCGATGTACGAGCAGGCTTACAACTGGACCGGCTTCTATGCCGGTATCAACGGCGGCTACGGCTGGGGCACCGCGAACTTCTCGGCCCCGCTGGCGACTGGTGACATCAACACCACCGGCGGCCAAGTCGGCGGCACCCTCGGCTACAACTACCAGGTTGGCCATGCTGTGTTCGGTATCGAGACCGACCTCGACTGGAGCAACGTCAAGGGTAGCGCCGCCTGCGGCGGTCTGACCTGCGAATCCAAGAACACCTGGCTCGGCACCACCCGCGGCCGCATCGGCTACGCCTTCGACCGGTTCATGCCGTTCGTCAGCGGCGGCGTTGCTTACGGCGGCGTGAAGAACTCGGCCACCGGTCTCGGCGACTCGACCACCACCAAGGCGGGCTATGCCCTCGGTGGCGGCGTCGAAGCCGCGCTCACCGGCCCGTGGACTGCCAAGGTCGAATATCTCTACACCGACCTCGGCAACACCAGCGCCCCGTCGGGCGCCAATGTCAGCACCAAGGCCAATCTGGTGCGCGCCGGCCTGAACTACCGCTTCTAATCGAAGCGCGACATCAATCGACGAAAAGCCCCGGACATCCGTCCGGGGCTTTTTTCGTTTTGCCGCACCGACATACCTTCGCATCGATCTTTGCCACCGATCCTGTGCGTTGATCCATCATATCAATGGCAACGCCGCCCGAGTTGCCGAAACGCAACAGCTTCGACAAAGGATCGGATCGCAGGGAACGCAGCGCCGCACTCGACGTTGACTGTCCAATCGGGGGAACGGCGAAGGCTGTTCCACACAACCAGTCGAAGTGAGGTATGTCATGAAACAGCTTTTGCTCGCCACCGTCGGTCTCGCCATTCTCGGTGCCGCTTCGGCGTCCGCTGCCGACCTGCCGCGTCAGCGCGTCATGCCGGCCAAGGCGCCGATCTATAGCGCACCCGCGATGTATAACTGGAACGGCGCCTATATCGGCATCAATGGCGGTTACGGTTTCTCCGGCAGCAACGGAGGCGACGGCGGCATTGTTGGTGGCACGCTCGGCTACAATTATCAGGCCGGCCCCTGGGTGCTCGGTCTTGAAGGCGACATGAACTGGACCAACATCAAGGGTTCGGACACCTGCGCCGGCGTGGCCTGTTCGACGCAGAACAACTGGCTCGGCACCGCGCGCGGCCGTCTCGGCTATGCGATGGGCGCGACCGGCAGCGTACTGCCTTACGTCACTGGCGGTCTGGCTTTCGGCGACATCGAAAATTCGTCGGCCGGCTTCGGCACCGTCAGCGACAGCAAGACCGGCTGGACTCTCGGCGGCGGCGTCGAGGCCGCGCTCGCCGGACCGTGGACCGCCAAGGTCGAATATCTCTACGTCGATCTCGGCAACGGCCCGACCATTGGTACCAATTCGTCGGACTTCCACACCAACATCGTTCGCGCCGGACTGAACTACAAATTCTAGTTCGCGATCGCCACGCGCCGCCGACAACGTACAACAAGACAAAGCCCCGGCGTCAACGCCGGGGCTTTGCCGCCTTCAGCAGATAACGACACGACGGCTAAGGCTGCACCTTGGTCTGATCAAAAGACGGCACCAGCGCCGCAAAACGATCGAGCCAGGCCACCAGCTTCGGATAGCTGGCGCGCCAGTCGCCGCCGAAGCGCAGATCCTGATAGCCGAGCGCGCAGGCCAGCGCGATCTGTCCAACGTCAGGCACGAAGGGTGCGACGCCGTCGAGCGGCGGCGGCGCGGCTTCCAGCACCGCCAAGGCGCGCGCGACTTTCTCGCGCTGCCGATCGATCCAGAGCTGGACGTGTTTGTCCGGCGGACGGTAGCGGTTTTCGTAAACCAGCAAGACGCCGGCATCGAGTATGCCATCGCACAACGCTTGCAGCCGCAGCGCGGCGAACCGCGCCTTCGGCTCGGTCGGCACGATACGGCCACCGCCGGCGAGATGATCGAGCACTTCCAGAATCACCCGCGAATCGAAATAGGTCGCGCCGTCTTCCATCACCAGCGCCGGGATTTTGCCGAGCGGATTCTGCGCGCGGACCGGCTCGTCCGGATCGTTGAGGTCGGTGTCCCGTATTTCGATTCTGTCGGCGAGACCGAGCACCGCCATGGCGATCCGCACTTTGCGGACAAAGGGCGAAGCCGGAGAGGAACGCAGGATCATCATGGGCAACTCATCCTGATCGACCGTTCGCGCGACGCGAATAGTCCACGGTTACGGCCGCGGGACCCGCGGCCGTGTCGAGGAAACGGACAACGTTGAAATTGCGCCCGCCAGCGGCGGGCGCCGTTTGATGTCAGTGACCCATGACCGTTCTAGACGATGCGTCAGCTCACGACCAGATTGACCGCTTTCGGTCCTTTGCCTTTTTTATCCGGCTCGACGTCGAAACTGATCTTCTGGCCTTCGTTGAGGTTCTTCAGCCCGGCCTGCTCGACTGCGGTAATGTGAACGAACACATCGCGCGCGCCATCATCCGGCTTGATGAAACCATAGCCACGCTCGGCATTAAAAAACTTAACCACTCCGGTCTGCGCCATCGTGTATTTCCTCCCCGTATTACTGCTCCGCCACCGGCCCCACGCACGGCGGCTCGGCCGGACATTCGCAATCGGGGAAAGCATCGGCCGAAAACGGCCTCCGTCACTCCGCCGGCCCCACCCACGGGACTGAACGTCACTGCCAATCCTAAACTACACACCAAGTACGGGCATATGGAAAGAGGTCATCACGCGGTATGACCGCCGGCGGGGTCTTGTCCCCGCCCCGCTTGGGCCGCGTCGCACCCGGCGATTTGTCGCGACGCCGCGAATTATTCGCCGACCAACCAGTCGAGCTTGTAGCTGCCCGCCCGCGGCTGGCGTTCGAACAGCGTGACCAGCGCCGGCAACAGCTCCTGCAATTCGTCATGCAGGGTCCAGGGCGGGTTGACCAGAATGAGGCCGGAGCCATTCAGCCGGGTCTGGTCGCGGACCGGCGACACGATCAGCTCCGCCCGCAGGATCTTGGCGATTCCGAGCTTGGTCAGGCGCTTGGCCAGTGCGTCGGCCTCGCCCCTGCCCTTAATCGGATACCACAGGGCGTAAATCCCGGTCGCCCATTTGCGATAGGCCAGTCCGAGCATATGCGACAGCCGATGGAAGTCGGCATCCTCCTCGAACGGCGGATCGACCAGTACCAGGCCGCGCCGCTCCGGCGGCGGCACCTGAGCCAGCAAGCCGGTCCAACCGTCGATCTCCAGCGTCTTGATCCGAGCGTCGCCGCGCAGATTCCGTTTCAGCGCGGTGTAAGCGAGCGATTCAAGCTCACAGGCCACCAACCGATCCTGCGGGCGCAGCCAGGCGCGCGCGAACGCTGGCGAACCAGGATAAACCTTGAGCTTGCCGCGCTCGTTCAGCGCACCGACCGCGTCGAGAAACGGCTGCAACAGCGCCACGGTCGTCTCCGGCACATGCCCGGCTTCGTGCTCGGTAACCAGCTTGGCGATGCCGTCGCGCCATTCGCCGCCGCGCTTGGCCTCCGCGCTGGTGAGATCGTAAAGACCGGTGCCCGCATGGGTATCGACGACGCGAAAGCCGGTCGGCTTCTCGCGCAGATAGGCCAGAATGCGGCACAGCACCGCGTGTTTGAACACATCGGCGAAACTGCCGGCATGGAAGGCGTGACGATAATTCAAGGCGGTCTCGAAGCTCCGAAACAGATGTCGGCATCCGCGACCGATACTGGCGCGCGAGCCGGTCATCAGCTTATGGCATAAATTCGCCGATCAATCCGGCGCGCCGCGCAGTCCGAAATGATTGCGCGGCTGAACCGTGCGCGGCGGTGGCGGCGGCGCCGTCCGACGCAGCAACGCCGCAATGCGCCCGACCGCATCCTGCGGCGGCGTTTCTTCCGCCAGCGTATCGGCTGACGATATGCTCGTCGCCGAGGTATGACGCCATCGCAGCAGATGTCGCAACACCAGCCGGAGCAGAACGCAAACCGCGGATGCCAGCCCGAGCAGATCGAGCCCCGGCGTCAGGTGCAGCCAGGACGACGATCGGCAGGTCATGGCGATCCATCTGACGGCATGGCCGTCGCAACTCGAAGCCGTACCGATTAACGCGATCCTGACGTCATGCGCGGTCAAGGGCCACAGCACCATGTAACCGATGCCGATAAAACAGATCACGAACCGGATGTAGTCTTTGACCCGATGCATCGCCGCGCATGTCCCGCGCTCAATCGCGCGGGCAACATTGCGCAGTTACCTTTCGAGAAGCTTGCATCAATTGCAGAGCCGCAGGGGTTATCCCTATACCGCGATGGCCAATCCTAGCGGTGACCTAACGAGACCGTTAAAGTCCGAGGGAACAGGCCGACGTTTAACGATTGAAGGCAAGCGGACAGCCCTAGCCGCCGCGCACCGCCGGCATGAAGACCCTATCGCGCCGGCAAGCGCCACGCGTCACGCCCGGACAATCGCGAAATTTGAAGTCCTTGGTCATGCAGACGCGAACCTCGCTCAATCGCTTGCTGTCGCAGGCGATCATCAGGCCGCCGGGCGACAAGCCCGGATTGGCCTTGAGAAAGGCGGCGGCGACATCGCCCGGCGACACCATCGTCGGCTTGCTGAGATCATTGTAAACGGCGGGCACCGTCACCCGCTCGCGCGCCTTGCGCACGGTGTCGAAATAGGCGCGTGCCGACAGGCCCGAACAGGTGCCGTGCTGCTTCCACTCGTGAATGATCAGGCCGGTGCTCGGCATGATGTCCAGCGTGTGATTGATGACGCTGCGGTCGAGCCACGGCGCGGGATTTTGGCACTGCGATGGAAAGCCGCGTTCGAATTGCGGCCACAGCCCATGCACCACGAACGAAAAAGGCCGCCCGCCACATTGCGGGTCCGGACGCCGGTTCGAACGACCATTGGCATCACGCTCGGCGGCGGCAGCGCAGAACGACGGCGACCACGACAGCGACAGAACGTAAAAGTCGAATCGACCGGGTTCGTACTGACGGTCGTGCCGGCTTTGAGCGAAAGCCCCGACGCCGAGCACCAACAACAGACCACCGGCGACAACGGCCGTGCGCACCAACCCGAGCAAGCCAATGCCTTGACCGGCAATCCTGTCGCTAAACGTCATGCGTATCGCGCTCATCGAGAGCCCTCGCCACTACAGCACCGGAACAAACCGGAAATTGACCTATGACAAGGTTCCGCCGGACTTTCGCCGGAATTCACGAACCTACGTCGAACGAACAAGAACGAATATAGAACCACATCGGCAAGGCAGCGGTAAAGTCTTCAGGCCAAGCCCTTCCGGCCAAGCCATTCCACACCTCGAACGGCATTTCGTTCGAGGCTGACCGAATCTCAGTAAACCGAGTCAGGCCCTGCCCTGAAAGCGCCGCCGCCTCGCGCCGATCAGGGCCGCGCCATCTTGCAGGCCGGGTTATAGGCCCAATTGCGATCGAGGCCGACCACGCACCATTCGACGCCCCAGCTCGCACCGATCATGCCGGTATCCTCGCCGATCCAGTAATCGACTCGATGCTTGCGGCCATCGCTGACCAGCGCAACCGCGCTGCAAAACCGACGCGGAATGGTACCGCGGGCCCACGGACTGAAGGCGATCTGGCGCACCCGCTCATAACCCAGGATTTGCAGGTTGGATTGCCAGAACCGGCTTTCCTTGGTTTCGAAACGGCGCGAGATCGTGCCGAGCGCAGCCTCACAGGGCGGCAGAGCGCCATCGTAGCCGGTCCCCGACATCAGCATCGACTTTTCCAGACCGTTGGCGGCCTGAGCCGGTGCCGGAACGAGACCCAGACCGGCGCAAATCAGAGCGCCGAACAGGCCGAAACCCGCCAGCCGGTTGCGAATAATGGCACTCGCCATGAGCTCAACTCCCCAAAACGCGCGATCCCGGCGCTGCGGGACCGCTGAACGCGGCACTATCTAGCGCAAGTTTATCACAGCTTTTGCACGACACAGACCTACGATGCATCGATTCCCGTGGCCCCTCTGTACCCCTTGACCGGCGCCGTCAGGCCCAATCGCCCAGCACCGCCTGAACCAGCGCCAATGCCGCCACCGCGGCGGTGTCGCCGCGCAGGATACGCGGGCCGAGCGATAGCCGCAGCACGTTGGGCCGCTCCAGCAAGGCATCGCGTTCCTCGTGCGAAAATCCGCCTTCCGGCCCGATCAACACCGCCATCGGCTGGACCTCCTCGGCCGCCGAAGCCGGCAACAGCGCGTTCGGCCGGCTGCGCGCACCGGCCAGCGCCGCAATAGGATCCTTCACCTCGGCATCCTCGTCGCAGAAAATCAGCAGACGGTCAGCCTCAGACGGCCGTAGCAGCGCCTTGAACGGAACCGGCTCCCCGACCTCAGGGATCGACAGCACCCCGCACTGCTGGGCGGCCTCGATCGCATTGGCGTGCATCCGTTCGACATTGACCCTTGCCACCTGGGTGTGCCGGGTAATCACCGGTTGCAACCTGGAAACCCCCATTTCGACGGCTTTCTGCGCCATGTAGTCGAGCCGGGCGTGCTTGAGCGGCGCGAACAGGAACTGCAGGTCGCGCGCTGCCGGCTGTTCGCGCTGGCGTTCGCCGATCTCGGCGGCCAGCGTTTTTTTACCGAGTTCGGCCAGTTTGGCCTGCCATTCGCCGTCCCGGCCATTGAACAGCAGCACCGGGTCGCCCTGCCCCAACCGCAGCACATTGCGCAGGTAATTGGCCTGATCGCGGTCGAATGGCACGCCCTGGCCTGTCGCCAAAGGATGATCGAGATAAAGGCGCGGCGTGCGGATATCGTAGCGGGGCATCGGCGGCTTCCGGTTCGGCCCGGCTCAGGGCGTTAAATGTGCGAGGCGTCGATTTAGCGCGACTTGCCGCCTTCACGACGCATTCTGTCGGTTGTTATAAGGCGTCGTCAGAATAAACGTCGCGTTATATGACTTGGTTCGACCCCTTCGGGGCTCGTCAAAGTCTAGTTTCGGCCACCGGCCCACCCTTTCGCGCGATCCTGTATAAGGGCCGGACGCCCAATGAGGATGAAACGATGAATTTCCGCCAGGCCATCGTCTTTGCCGCCTGCCTGCTGCCGACCGCCGCCGCGCCAGCTCTGGCGCAGGCGCCGTGGCCGCAACCGCAGGCGCAGCAACCGGCCCAGGCACCCTGGCCGGCCCCACAGCAGCAGGCCCCGCAAGGTGGCGCGTGGCCACAACCGCAGGCCCAGCCACAGCAAGCGCCGCCGGGCGCCTGGCCGCAGGCCCAGCAGCCGGCCCAGCCGCCGGAATGCTTCAAGAAATTTGTCGTGTTGCGCGACGAAGCCCAGAAGCGTGCCGGGGCAATCCAGGCCGCCACCGCCAACAAACGCAAGCCGTCGCCGAAGGAAGCCTGCGGCCTGTTCAATTCGTTTTCGGCGGCCGAAGCCAAAATGGTCAAATACGCCGAGGTCCATCAGGCCGACTGCAGTATTCCGCCGCAGATCGTCAAAGGCATGAAAGAGCAGCACACCAAGACCAATGCGATCCGCGCCAATATCTGCCGGGTCGCCGCCGCCGGACCGCCACGACCGGCCGGCCCTAGCCTGAGCGACGCCCTGTCGGCACCGATCCCCGATTCCAACAACATTAAAACCGGACGCGGCACTTTCGACACCTTGTCGGGCAGCCCGCTCGGCAAATGAGCCACAGTACCGGACCCGTCGCCGACGCGACCGATAACTGGGTCGACCGGCGGGCGCCGGCCAGCGCCCGGCCTTATCTGCGGCTGGCGCGGCTCGACCGACCGATCGGCTCCTGGCTCCTGCTGATGCCATGCTGGTGGTCGGTGGGCCTTGCCGGCATGGCGCAAGATCAATCGCCGAGCGGCTGGCATATTCTGCTATTCCTGATCGGCGCCTTCACGATGCGCGGCGCTGGCTGCACCTGGAACGATCTGGTCGACCGCGACCTCGACGGACGGGTCGAACGCACCCGGTCGCGGCCCATTCCGTCCGGACAGGTTACGGTCAGGGGCGCCACCGTCTTCATGCTGGTACAGGCCGCCATCGGCCTATTGGTGCTGCTGCAGTTCAATCGCTTCACCGTGCTGTGCGGACTGGCCTCGCTGCTGGTGGTGGCGGTCTATCCCTTCATGAAGCGCGTCACCTACTGGCCGCAGATCTTCCTCGGCTTCGCCTTCTCCTGGGGCGCGCTGATGGGCTGGCCGGCCGCTTTCGGCCGGCTCGATTGGCCGGCACTCATCCTCTATGCCGGGTCGATCTCCTGGGTGATCGGCTACGATACCATATACGCCCATCAGGACCGCGAGGATGATCTGCTGATCGGCATCAAGTCGACGGCGCTGCTGTTCGGCCAGCGCACCAGGCCGATGCTGGCGCTGTTCTACGCTATCGCCGTGATCCTGATTGGCATCGCCGGTTTCATGGCCGGCGGCGGCTGGGTCTTTGGCATCGGCCTTTTAGGCTTCGCCGTCCATCTCGGCTGGCAGGTTGTTCGGCTGAACATCGACGACAGCGCGCATTGCCTGATGCTGTTTCGCGCCAACCGCGACGCCGGCCTGATCCTGTTTGCCGCGATGCTGATCCAGGCCTCGCTCTGACGGCTGCTCGACCGGCGCGATGGCGATGCTTTATCGCTCGATCAGCCAATAAAGACTCACCCGCGCACCGACCAGAATCGACGCGATCGACAGCATCGAACCAACCGACAGCGTCGAGATACCGGTCACGCCCTGCCCGATGGTGCAGCCGAGCGCGGCAATGCCGCCGACGCCCATCAGCACCGCGCCAAGCAGATGGCGGCGCATCTCGCCCGCGCCATCGGGCGCTTCCCATCTGAATTGACCGGCGCTGCGCGCCGCCAGACAAGCGCCAAGCACGACGCCAAGCACGGCGCCAACCGGAAAGTCTGGCCGCACACCCGACGACAACATGAAATAGAGCAGCGTATCGCCGAGCGGCGCGACAAAACTAAAAGACTCGACCCGACGCGCATCGAAAACGTCGAAGCCGGCGATGCCGGTCGCCCACCAGCCGAGCACGACGATGACGCCGATCGCCAGGCCCGGCGCATAAGCCGACAACGACTGCTTCAATGCGGCGCGGCTCAGGCCGCCGCTGGCAAAGACGGCGATACCGACCAGCGCGCCCAGCGCCATCGCCATGATCGCCACAGTCAGGCCGGACCAGCCGGTCAGCGCGGCGATCAGGCCCGGCAGCCGTTGCGACATCGAATGAGGAAGATCGACGGTCAGCGGATCGGTGATGCGCACCCGCGCCATGCCGATCAGGCCGCGCATCGTGACCATCGCGGTCACCGCCATGACCAGAAACGTCACCAGCGCCTTCAGGTCGCCGCCGCCCAGCCGCAACAGCGTGCCGAAACCGCAGGTCCCAACCAGCGCCATGCCGACACCGAACAACAAACCGCCAATGATCGCGCCGCCCCATTCGATGCGCGAACCGGTATAGATCGAACGGCTCAGATCGAGACCGCCCCACAATTCAAGGGCGTGCACGCCAATGATGGCGACCGCCACCGCCAGAACCCAAGCCCCGGCACGCCGCCGGTCGCTGGAATAGATCACGTCTTCAATCGCTCCGACGGTGCAGAACCGGCCGCGGCGCGCCGCGAAGCCGAGCAGGATCCCCAGGCCGAAGCCGAGGACCGTCCGCACGAGAAACGGCGGCAACACTGACGTGATGTCATGCGACATGATTGGAATGCAGTCGGTCAGAAGTTACCAAGCGACGGGCGCAGACGTGGGGCGCGGTGCCGGCCAGCGACCGCCGGCGCGTGCCATCGGCCCGACGTCACTGCGATGTGATATCGGGCCGGCGCGATGCGGCACGGCGTCAAGGTCGGATGTAACTCCAGCCGGCTTCCTGCAATTCCACCAGATGAACGACGCCGGACGGCACGACCTTGGCCTGCGGCACCAGTGGAATATCCTTGCCCTCGGCCTTCTGCATGCCGCGCCGCGTATTGGCGCAGGCATCGAAAGTCAGGTTGGGCATGCTTTCACTCATCGACTTGAGGCGCGCCTTCACCGGCGAGGTATCGTCCCGCAACATATGAAGGCCTGGGCCGTAAGCAACGATCTGGATTTCGACCTGCTGGCCCCTGCCGGTGAAATCGCGCTCGACATTGGCGACGTTATTGAGCACCAGATTCATCACCGCCGGGTCCTTTGAATCGACCTGGAAGGCGATGCGATGAACTTTGGCATCGGCGGCATGAAGCGGCTGGATGCCGAAGACCATGCCCAGCGTCAGCAACGCGAAGCCGATCGCGCGCGGTGTTTTGAATTTCACGGCGTTTCTCCCCTGATGGCTGAACCGGTTCGTCCGGTTTCAGGGGCAGTCTAATATCACGTTTTTTGAATGTATAGACCGACCTGGCGGGCGGCGCGAACCGCTGGCGCTAATGAATCGCGGTAGCAGACAGAGGCGCCAGCCGTGGCCAACCGGCCTCGGCGGTCGCGCTCGGCGTCGCCGCCGTATCGTCGTCGTCGGCTTCGCCGTCGGCGCCGGCGACTTCGGCCGGTGCGGTGTCGCTGTCCGCCTTGCTGGCAATCGAGCCTGTATAAGCCGGGCTGCCGCGGTGACGGCTGGCGTAGACCGCACGCGCCCGTGCCGCAACGATCTCGCCCTTGATCGCGGTCGGCCGGCACGGCCGATAACCGGGCCGACGCCGCATCAGATCGAGATGAAAATGATTGTAATGGGCGGCGTTGTAGCCCGGCCCCAGCACGGTGACGAAAGTCTCGCAGGCAAACAGTTGCGCGTCGTGCAAAAAGCCTTGTTCTTCCGGCGTGCCATGCCAGCCATCCTTGACCGTGATCGTGCGGCCATTGGCCAGCGTAAAAGCGGCGACGTCGAGCGCGTTGCCGAAGGCGTGTTCGGAAATGCCGTGACCACCGGCGCCATTCATCTCGCGGCATGAATATGCCGAGATCTGCTTGATCTCCACCACCTGCGAACCGAACCAGTGCAGCGCCGCCGGCTGGACGCCATCGGTCACCCAGCGTTCAAGCGACGACACGATCGGACAGGACAAGGTCGCCGCCGGCTTCAAGACCGCCGGCATGATCGCGCCGGTCGATTGCGGCCCGCGCAACGGCCCGAGCGCCGGCGGCGTGTAACGCTGCGGCGGCGGCAGATTGTTATAAGCACGTTGCGGCGACGGCGGCGGCGCGCCGCGACGCTGCGGCAGGATGGCATCGTCGGGAATATCGTCGGGCTGTCCGACGCCGGGCGGCGTCAGCGACATCGGCTGGCCTGCCGGTGCCGAATATAACTGCTGCGGATAAGGTTGCTGCGGATATGATTGTTGCGGATAGGCGCGCGACACCGCGGTTTGCGGTGGCACGGTCTGCGGCGCGGTGATCGACGGCGCACCCGGCGTCCAGCGCAATTGCTGGCCATTCACATTCGCGACCGGCGGTTCCGGCGCAGCGCTATAGGGGCTGCTATAACGCGATTGCGTCGGCCAATCCGGCATCTGTGAACTGTTGCCGATGCCGGCCGGTGGCCGCGGCACATCGGAGTAACCGTACCGCGAACCGGTTTCGCCCAGGGCCATCACCTTCAGCGGAAAATCGGCCCCGCACATGCCGGGGCCCTCAATCGGCTTGATCTGCACGACGTCAGTGCCGAGCTTGACCGCACCCGAGCGCATGCATTGCGCTTCGGCCTGATGCCGCCAGGCCGGACGTTCGGCCGTGAAGAATCCACGACCGCACCCGGCCAAAGCCAGCAACGCGCCCAGACCGGAAACAAGCAAAAGGCGTCCAGCACCTGTCATGCCGCTAAAGTGCCGACACTTTCTTTAACGAGCTATCAATGCTGAACGGCAGGAATTCATTAAGGATAAGGAATCGTTGACGAGCCGATTGGCGGGCTCGCTACCAAACGGAACCGCCAGATCCGCCGGTCATCGGGAACGCAAAAGCCCGTCCCGGACAAAATCCGGAACGGGCTTGGTTCAACAATAATAATCTCGTCTTATTGCGCGGCCTTGATACCGAGCGTTTTGCCGATCTCGCCAACCTTCTGCCGCTGATCGGCGAGCGCGGCGGCGAACTCCTCCGGCGAGCCGGGATTGACCACCTGACCGGTCGCGGCCAGCTTGGCGTTGATCGCCGGATCGTTAAGCACGTCACGGATGTCGGCTGCGATCTTCTGCCGCAAGGCCAGCGACATTGTCTTGGGGCCAAGCAGGCCGACCAATCCGTCGAGTTCCAGCGACTTGTAACCGGCCTCCGCCGCGGTCGGGATGGCGTCAAGCGCCTTGGCGTGTTGCGCATTGGTCAGGGCGATTGCCGTCACCTTACCCTGCTGAATGCGCGGCCGCATGATCGCATAGGCGCCGACGAAGGCCTGGATGCGACCTTCGGCCAGATCGTTGATCGCGGTCACCGGGTCCTTGTAGGGCACCTTGGCCATCTCGAGCTTCTCGGTCTTGAGGAAGGCGGCAAACAGCAGATCGTTGGCGCCGGTCACCGAGGCATAATTCAACTTGCCCGGCGTCGCCTTGATCTTGGCGACCAGTTCCTTGACCGAGTGGACGCCCAACGGCGTCGGCACGCCGAGCGCGATCAGCGTGTTGGTAACGCGCGCAATCGGCGCCAGATCGGCGGCCTTATACGGCAGCTTCGCGTGCAACAGCGGATGCGCGGTAAAGGTCGAAGCCGGCGCGAACAGAAGCACATGATCGTCATTGGCGCCGACCATCGCCGAGATCGCGATCATGGCATCGCCGCCGGGCCGGTTCTCGACCACGACCGATTGGCCCCATTTCTGCGACAGCTTGTCGGCGATCAGGCGCGCGGTGATATCGACGCCCGAGCCGGGCCCGAGTGGAATGAGAAAGCGCACCGGCCGGGTCGGCCAGGCTGGCGCTTGCGCGGACGCCGGGGCAACCGCGAACGCGAGCGACGTCAGACCGAACAAAGCAAATAAGGCGGCTCGAAAGTGAGTCATGTTTTCTCCCGATGGACGGATTTTTGATTGCGCAGTCGCAGAAGGTGCGCGCGTCGGCGCATGTCTTCACAACCTTGCGCAAACCGCAAATATCCAAGCCGTAAAAACTACGCACGCATGCGGGGTGCCGCATGAAATGAACGATGCCGGCGCGCAATCGGAACACGCCGCCCGCAAGCAATGTCGCCTTGGGTCAAGACCGCCATTCGCCCGTGAATAAAAATGAAAAAATATCGAGCGGCACCGCATGCAATTTTGCAACGCAAAGGCGACACCGCACTAATTTACCATCCTGCGGACCGCGTTTGAGCACGATTTCACGCCGATTGCCGCCGCCCATGTCGAAAACACTGCCACTTTTTTCCGCAGCGATTCCATTTCGGCATAACGATCAAGTGCTTGCTGCACCGCGCCATAGTCATACTCATATCGCATGACGTGCAGCGACATATTTCGAACGCGCGATGCGCTCAACACTTCGGGCAACAGGCCGCCTGTGATAGATTTCGGCAACCTCAACAAGGGAGGCACTGCCGTGGACCATGCCTTGCGACTGAATGTACTGGCTGTGTGCGCCGTGTTCCTGTTCGTTGGCGCTGTGTTGCTGGGAGCATTCTAACGCATGATGCCGGAAGGTGGGGATCGCTTTTCGGATCCCATCATGCGTAAAGCCGTTTAAGCGTTCTGCGACGACGCCGGATCTAGGCGAAGCCAACCAACAAGCCGGGCCTTTAAAACCGGATACATTTCAAACACCGGGGAGTCCGCTCTCCGGTGTTTTTTCATGTCCGAGCTTCGATGCGCTTAGCGCCAGCCAAGCCCCGGCGCGACGTGCTTGAGGATCGCCTCGATCACGTGAGCGTTGTAATCGACGCCGAGTTGATTGGGCACCGTCAGCAGCAGCGTATCAGCTTCGGCAATCGCCTCGTCTTTCTTCAACTGCTCGATCAAGGCATCCGGCTCGTCGGCGTAACTGCGACCGAAGATGGCGCGTTCGTTGCCGCCGAGGAACCCGACCTGATCCTCGCTTTCATCGCGGCCGAAATACATCCGGTCGCGATCATCGACCAGCGCAAAGATCGAGCGCGATACCGACACGCGCGGCGTGCGGCTGTGGCCGGCTTCCTTCCAGGCGTCGCGATAGAGCCGGATCTGTTCGGCCTGCTGGACATGGAACGGCTTGCCGGTCTCGTCGATCTTGAGCGTCGACGATTGCAGGTTCATGCCAAGCTTGGCCGCCCACTCCGCTGTCGCGTTGGTGCCGGCGCCCCACCAGATGCGCTCGCGCAAGCCTTCCGAATGCGGCTCCAGCCGCAGCAACCCGCGCGGATTGGGAAACATCGGATTGGGGTTCGGCTGGGCGAAGCCCTGGCCTTTCAACACTTCGAGAAAGATCTCGGCATTGGTACGCGCCATGTCGGCATCGGTCTTGCCGTCCTGCGGCACGTAACCGAAATAACGCCAGCCATCGATCACCTGCTCCGGAGAGCCGCGCGAAATGCCGAGCTGCAACCGGCCGCCGGCGATCAGATCGGCGGCGCCGGCGTCCTCCGCCATATAAAGCGGGTTCTCGTAGCGCATGTCGATGACGGCGGTGCCGAGCTCGATCTTCCTGGTGCGCGCGCCGCAAGCCGCCAGCAGCGGAAACGGCGAACCGAGCTGACGGGCAAAGTGGTGAACCCGGAAGTAGGCGCCGTCGGCGCCCAGTTCCTCGGCCGCGACCGCCAACTCAATGGATTGCAGCAAGGCGTCGGAGGCCGACCGCACCTGGCTCTGCGGCGACGGGGTCCAGTGACCGAAAGAAAGAAAGCCGATGTTTTTCATGTGGCGTATTTAGGCACGCCACGCGTGGATGTCTAATAGGCACAGCCGTTAGCCCGCCCCGGCACACGGGCCCACGGCCCCGGACGCCCCATGGCGGGCGGCCGCGCCGTGGGATCGACTTTCGCGACCGCGCCCCGATCGCGCCGCCCGCTAACGCGGCGCGATGCCGGCTTCCTTGATCACCTTTGTCCAGCGCACCTTTTCCGAATTCAGCGCCGTATGCGCCGCCGCGCCGAACGCGGTCCCCGGCTCCAGACCCAAGGCGCGGATTCGCGTCTGCACCTCCGGGCTCGCGACCACCTTGCGCAAATCCGATTCCAGCAAGTCGACGATATCCTTCGGCGTGCCCTTGGGGGCGAGCAGGACAAAGCCGGTCTCGATGACGAAATCCGGATAGCCGACCTCCGCCATGGTTGGAATCTCGGGCGCCAGCGGCGACCGCTTCGACCCTGAAATGGCCAGACCTTTCAGCTTGCCCTGTTTGACATATTGCACCGAGCTCGCCGACACCATGAAGGTCGAATTGATGACGCCGGACAGCATGTCGTTCAGCAGCGGCGCGGCGCCCTTGTAAGGAACATGCAGGGCCGGAAAGCCGGCCAGGCTCTTGAAGTATTCCATCGCCAGGAATGCCGGACTGCCAACACCGCCGCCGGAGCCGTAAGAGATCGGATGATCCTTATGGGCCTTGGCATAGGCGACGAAGTCCGCCACCGAGTTGACCGGCATCGACGGCACCGTCGTCAGCATCTGGGTAAAGGTAACCGGAATGCCGATCGTGATGAGATCCTTGTCCGGATCGTAGGACATCGTCTTGTACAAGGACGGGTTCGCCGTCAGCGTATTGCTCAGCACCCAGAGCAATGTCATGCCGTCCGGCGCGGCCTTGGCGACATAGTCCGAGCCGATATTGCCGTTGGCGCCGGCCTTGTTTTCAATCAGCACGACACGGTTCAGGGATTTCTCGAGGCTCTTGCCGACGATCCGGGCCGACACGTCGAGCGGGCCGCCGGCCGGATAGGGCACCACGATCTTGATCGTGCCTTGCGGCAAGGCCGGCTCCGCCATCGAGGCGCTGGCGCCGAACGCGACGGTCATAACCGCCAGGACATTGCATACAACAAAAAGTTTTCGGGATAACGCTCCAGACAACATTCCGAACACCATCGAATGCTCCAGTTAACCGCGGTATTGCGAACTGGCGGACCATCCGCCGACGGGTTGCGATACAAGCGAAAAACCTGACAGCAACGGCATTTCGAATCCAATATCGTTTTCCGCGCCAGCCATAACCAACGCGCCATATTTCCCTGAGCGCCCGATCTCCCTGAACGCCCTGTGTCCCGAAGCGCCATCGCATGGCCGATGCTTCCGGCGCAGGTCAGTCCCGCCCGCCGCCGATTGCTCCGGCATATGAATTGGATATAGATGCGGCCCCAATACGAAATAACAGGGAGGAGTTTGGAATGCGATCGCAACGGTTGTTCTCTGTCCGGATGGCGGGCTTTGCGGCCGCGCTTTGTTTTGGCTACGGCTTCGCCGCGCCGGCGCTGGCGCAATGGACGCCGACGCAGCCGATCCACGTGGTCGTTCCCTATGGGGCCGGCGGCACCGCCGACATCATCGCCCGCACGATGTCCGATCACGTCAAGGAGCGTCTCGGCAAGGCCTTCATCATCGACAACCGCGCCGGCGGCGCCACTCAGGTTGGCACCAATTCGGTGGCCAAGGCCAATCCGGACGGTTACACCATCCTGCTGGTGGCGAACACGTACCTGATCAATCCGAGCCTGTTCAAAACCCTGCCCTACGATTCGCTGAAGGATCTCACGCCGATCACCTATGCCGGCGTCACGCCGCACGCGATTGTCGTCAATAATAACTTCCCGGCGAAGACGCTGAAGGAGTTGCTCGACTACGCGCGCGCCCATCCCGGCAAGATCAATTACGGTTCGGTGGGCATCGGCACCTCGTTCCAGCTCGGCACCGAGGAATTGCAGAAGCTGTCGGGCACCAAGATGGTGCATGTGCCCTACAAGGGCATGGGCCCGGTGCTCACCGATGTGATGTCGGGCAACATCCAGATGGCCTTCGCCACCACGCCGAACGCCGCGCCGCTGGTGAAGGCCGGCAAGATGCGCGCGATCGCCATCGCCGGCCCGACGCGCGACCCGCAATTGCCGGACGTGCCGACGGTCGCCGAACAAGGCTATCCGGGATTCGAATCGAACTCCGGCTACCTGTTCCTGGCCCCCGGCGCCACGCCGGCCGCGGTGCTCGACCGGCTCAATGCCGTCTTCGTCGAGGTGCTCAAACTGCCGGCGGTGCGCGAGACGCTGACCAAGCAGGGCCTCGAGATCAAGGCCACGACGCGCGCCGAGACCGCCGCCTTCATCGCAAGGGAGATGAAGCGCTACCACGACGTGGTGGTCTTCTCCGGCATCAAGACCCAATAACGACATCGACCAAGGCGGCATAAGCCGCGACCGGTTCAGTGCGGGCGCATGATGGACATTGTCTTCCGTCATGCGCCCGTTTTCATGTCTCGGGCACTGACGCCCGAGCGCGACCGGCCTTGCGCCGCAAGTCGAGCCAGCAAGGCGCGCCGGCAAGGCGCGCTGACAAGCCGCTGCGAAAATCCGCCATTGTTCACCGGGCAAGCTCCATCGTTCTCGCGGGCGGCGCGGCCCCGAGCTTTGCCAGATTCCCCGCCTCGAAAGACGAGGGGGACGGCGCACCGAAAGGCGCGGGGTCCTTAGCTGCACGCACTCAAATGCTTGAGCGCGTGGCGCCTCTCGGTGCGCCGTGCGGCGCTTTCGCGGCAGCCGGGCCACGCTTCCGGCGGCTTTTTCGCTGCGCTGTCGACCTGAGTGCCCGACCCCTTTCGGAGCATCGCCCGAGCGCGCACTGCTGCTTTCAGCGCGCCCGCGGACGCCGGCCCATCCCCCACGAGCCGGCGCAACCGGTTCGCAGCCCCTCGGAGGGGCGGGCGAAACATGGGTATTCGATCATAGGATCAAAGTCAAGATGCGGGTGAGAAATTTTTGGACGGCGGGCGGTGGCTGGTGTCTCGGCTGCGACCGCGAGATTGATCGATTGCAGCAGAGTGTCGGACGCGAAGTGCACCCGGCTCTGCGACGACGAAGTCCATAATCCACCACAAAGACTCGTAACTGGCGATAGCGTGGCGGGTTACGCGCCGGAGCCTGTGCCCGGGCGGCACAAAGCGTCGATTTGGGTGGCGCCAACCCACCCTGCGGTCTTGGTACATTTAGATTGACGGATTACGCTTCGCTTATCTGCCTTAAGTGCTTGCGCCGAGTGAGAGCAACAATGGATCAGAATTGGTTTGAATTCCGCGACATCAGAAAGAAGCGTTTCAACGACGCTGTCTGGATACCGCTTCGTGAAAGCCGAACCGAACGCGAAGGTGAATATGGATACTTTGGATACAAGGAAGACCTAAATCTCGTGGCGCCAGTTGCGATTCCTATTGCCAAACTCCCCGAAGCCGAAAAGCTAGGATGGCCCGATATCGGATTTGGACATTCTCACGGAGTTTATGCTTTTGAGAACAGCTACGCGACGGCTGAGAGCTACCAGCGCAGAGACGAAGAAGATTTTGGGATTCACCTTGTTATCGATCAAGATTTTGGCGGTCTAGAGCCGCACCAATGGCACCTAAACCAAGATTTGGTTGTTGCCCTGAAATTGCTCAGAGAAGACGATGTTTGGGTCCGGCCCTGCGAAAATTACATCGAGGTCGCTCGCCTCCGACGTAAACTGGATGGCTCAACTTCCGCCATTGAAATTCGATCCGAATACCTGAGGGACTACCTCGCTGCGCGGCATATGGCGCTAAAGATTTCAACGTTTAGGCAGCGCGATGAAATTTTGGCTGATGTGAACCACATAAAGTGGGCTGATAAGAAATTTGAACAGAAGGATGGTGGCGCCGAATACTCAGGCCATATTATCGAAATCAACGAGGGGCGCGGAGACGAATTCGGATCAACCATCGCGGTATTTCATGTCGGCCGAAATGATGTTGACCCGACCGCAGATGTCCCAATCTTCGAACCTCCCAACGATAGCAATGTAGATTCAAAATCGTGGACGGCAAAGCGCGAGGGCAACAAACTATTTCACGTTCTTGGGAAAGTCTGGCGAGATGAACTAATTCAGCCTGGCGACAAAAGCCCTCGCGTCAGAGGCGACAAGATCCCGGCATCATGTTCGTTCATCGTAGACGCCGCAGGCAATCGAGCGACCTCCGATAAACTAGATGGCGAAGACAATGCGCGCTGGCTTTGGTTTGACCCTAAGGTTATTCCGGCACTGGAAAGCCGTAGGGGCGGTTTACTAGAGTGGTATACCCGTTATACGGGAGGCATATCTGCTTCAGGCGCGGACCGAGTTCACTTCGGCATTAACGCGAAGGGACTCATAAATACTTTCGCCTCCGACGTCGCTCGATTGCCTGAGTGGCAACAACGAATTTGGATGGGTTACAACGTCTCACCGGATGGAGGCGTCTCAGAAGAGTTGCTTTCTGCACAAATGGCAGCGGAGCCGGCAAGATCGCTCGCACCCGAAGATTTCTTAGAAAGAGCACTCGACAACCTGAACGACGTCTTCACAAAACGTTGGGGCGCCCAACTGCTGCGTCCGCATAAAGACACTGTGGACATAATTAGGCGAACCAATCGCTTTCGTTCGACGGACCTCCCTTCCTTGCTGGCTTTAGCAAAGGACGTTGCTCGGCTCACAGCTGATAGCATCGACGTTGACCCGCTTCACAAAATTGTTCCGCTGGAAAAGGGCGAGAAACGAGGATCGCTGAAGTCTCTAGAGAAGGTTTTAGCGACGCTCATTCCAGCAGCCGAGGCTCGCACAATTATTGGACCGCTCGTAGGGATCTATAACTTGCGTGTAGGGGACGCGCACTTGGCTCCGAAGGAAATTGAAAAGGAGTTTGCGTTAGCCCATGTGGACCGCACTGCGCTTCCCGTGGAGCAAGGTCTTCAACTTCTGGTCAGCACGATTGATACACTTGTTCGTATGGCGGCCGTCATCGAGCGCACGCCAGCTCACCGACGCTCCCCGCAAGAGGGAGGGTAAGCTCGTAGCTCGTAGGGCGGGTTAGCCGAAGGCGTAACCCGCCATTGCGATGCGGCCGACGAATTGGCGGATTACGCTTCGCTAATCCGCCCTACGGGCTTCCCTGTTACACGTAAAGGACCATCGGCGTCATGCCCGCGAAGGCGGGCATCCAGTAATCACGGTTGGTCCGTATCGTTGAGACCGGGGTTACTGGGTCCCCGCCTTCGCGGGGACGACAGCGAAAGATAGCGGAAACGACAGCAGAAGATCGCCGGCGACGACCGACCAGCCCGTAGGGTGGGTTAGCGCCGAAGGCGCGTAACCCACCGACTACGTTTCATCGGCAAAGTCCTATGGTGGGTCACGGCGCGACGCGCCTAACCCACCCTACGAACTGGGTCCCCGCTTTCGCGGGGACGAATGGAGTTTGTGGAGAGACTGCGTGTTAACCGGCTGTCATTCCGGGGCGCGAGCGTAGCGAGCGAACCCGGAATCCGGCGGCATCCGCTAAGACTGTTTCTGGATTCCGGGTTCGCGGGCCATAGCGCGTCAAAGACGCGCGTAAACGCGCTACTGGCCCGCGCCCCGGAATGACAGCAAACGTCACGCCGCCTCATTCCCCCGCGCCACCGCACGCGGATTGTAATTGAGGATCGGCGCCAGCCAGCGCTCGGCCTCTTCGACCGACCAGCCCTTGCGCCGGGCATAATCCTCGACCTGATCGCGCTCGATCTTGCCGACGCCGAAGTAATGCGACTGCGGATGGCTGAAATAAAGCCCGCTCACCGCCGCGCCCGGCCACATCGCATAGCTCTCGGTCAGCTTGACGCCGATGCGATCCGGCTCCAGCAGCGTGAACAGCGTGCCCTTTTCGGTGTGGTCGGGCTGTAACGGATAGCCCGGCGCCGGACGGATGCCGCGATAAGTCTCGGCAATCAGGTCGTCGTTCGACAAGGCCTCATCCGGCGCATAGCCCCAGAACTCCTTGCGGACGTTCTGATGCAAGCGCTCGGCGAAGGCTTCGGCCAGCCGGTCGGCCAGCGCCGACACCATGATCGCCGAGTAATCGTCATTGGCGCGTTTGAAGCGCTCGGCGATCACGTCCTCGCCGATGCCGGCGGTCACCGCGAAGGCGCCGATGTAATCCTTCAGGCCGCTATCGCGCGGCGCGACGAAGTCCGACATCGATTCATTGAAGCGGCCCTCGCGCTTCGACAATTGCTGACGCAGGCCATGCAGCACGGCCACGGGCTTGTCGCGCGCCTCGTCGGCATAGACATGCACGTCGTCGCCGACGCTGTTGGCCGGCCAGAAGCCGAGCACGGCGGAGGCCTTGAACCACTTCTCGGCGACGATCTTGTCGAGCATGGCGCGGGCGTCGTTATAAAGCGACCGTGCCGCCGCGCCGACCTTGTCGTCGTCGAGGATCGCCGGGAAACGGCCGGCCAGTTCCCAGGTCTGGAAGAACGGCGTCCAGTCAATGACCTCGACCAGATCGGCGATCGGATAATCGGCGAAGACCTCGGAGCCAAGGAAGCTGGGCTTGGGCGGCACATAAGCACCCGACCAGTCGAGTTGCAGCGCGTTGGCGCGCGCCGACGCCAACGGCAAGCGCACCTTGTCGGCCTGCGCGCGCTCATGCGCGTCGGCGATCTTGCGATATTCGCCGCGCAGCTCGGCGATATAGCCGGCCTTGTTGTCCGCCGACAGCAGCGCCTGGGCGACGCCGACGGCGCGGCTGGCGTCGTTGACATAGACCGCCTGGCCCCGGCTGTAATTGGGATGGATCTTGACCGCGGTATGCACCCGGCTCGTCGTCGCGCCGCCGATCATCAACGGCAGATCGAGCCCCTGACGCTCCATCTCGGCTGCGACATGGCACATCTCGTCGAGCGACGGCGTAATCAGGCCGCTGAGGCCGATGATGTCGGCCTTCTCGGCCTTGGCGGTTTCGAGAATCTTCGCCGCCGGCACCATGACGCCGAGGTCGATGACTTCGTAGTTATTGCAGGCCAGCACGACGCCGACGATGTTCTTACCGATGTCGTGCACGTCGCCCTTGACGGTCGCCATCACGATCTTGCCGTTCGACGACCGCTCCTCGGCGCCGCCGGCCGCGCGCCGTTCCTCTTTCTCTTTATCCATGAACGGCATCAGATAGGCGACCGCCTGCTTCATGACGCGCGCCGATTTGACGACCTGCGGCAGGAACATCTTGCCGGAACCGAACAGGTCGCCGACGATGTTCATACCGTCCATCAACGGACCTTCGATGACATCGAGCGGCCGCTTGGCGGCGGCGCGCGCTTCTTCGGTATCGACCTCGACATATTCGGTGATGCCATGCACCAGGGCATGAGCGAGCCGCTGGCCGACCGGTTGTTCGCGCCAGGCCAGATCGACGACTTTCGCCGCCTGACCGTCGCCGCGGAACTTGTCGGCCAACGCCAGCAGACGCTCGGACGCATCCGGCCGCTTGTTGAGGACGACATCCTCGCAGGCCTCGCGCAATTCCGGATCGAGGTCGTCATAGACCGCCATCTGCCCGGCATTGACGATGCCCATGTCCATGCCGGCCTTGATGGCATGATACAGAAACACCGAATGCATCGCCTCGCGCACCCGCTCGTTGCCGCGGAACGAGAACGACAGGTTCGACACGCCGCCCGAAATATGGACATGCGGCAGGTTCTGGCGGATCCAGCGCGTCGCCTCGATGAAGTCGACGCCGTAATTGTTGTGCTCCTCCATGCCGGTGGCGATGGCGAAGATGTTGGGATCGAAGATGATGTCCTGCGGCGGGAAGCCGACCTCATCGACCAGAATCCTGTAGGCGCGCGCGCAAATCTCGGTTTTGCGCTCGAAGGTGTCGGCCTGGCCCTTTTCGTCGAAGGCCATCACCACGACAGCCGCGCCGTAGCGCCGCACGATCTTGGCATGTTCGATGAAGGCGTCCTCGCCCTCCTTCATCGAAATCGAATTGACCACCGGCTTGCCTTGCAGGCATTTCAGGCCGGCCTCGATCACCGAGAACTTCGAACTGTCGACCATCACCGGCACGCGCGCGATGTCTGGCTCGGCGGCGATCAGATTGAGGAAAGTCGTCATCGCCGCTTCGGAATCGAGCAAGCCCTCATCCATGTTGACGTCGATGATCTGCGCGCCATTCTCGACCTGGTCGCGCGCGATGGTCAGCGCGGCGCTATAGTCGCCGGCGGTGATCAGCTTGCGGAATTTCGCCGAACCGGTGACGTTGGTACGCTCGCCGACGTTGACGAAGGGAATTTCCGGCGTCAGCGCGAAAGGCTCGAGCCCCGACAAGCGCAATTGCGGTGCGATCTCCGGCACGACGCGCGGCTTGTGTGGCTTCACCGCCTTGGCGATGGCGGCGATGTGGTCGGGCGTGGTGCCGCAGCAGCCGCCGACGACATTGACCAGACCGGCCTGCGCGAATTCGCCGAGCAACTCGGCCATGTATTCCGGGCTTTCGTCGTAATAGCCGAATTCATTGGGCAGGCCGGCATTCGGATAAGCGCAGACAAAGGTGTCGGCGACGCGGCCGAGTTCGGCGATGTGCTGACGCATTTCGGTGGCGCCGAGCGCGCAGTTCAAGCCGATGGTGATCGGCCGGGCGTGTTGCACGGCGTTCCAGAACGCCGCCGGAGTCTGGCCGGACAACAGACGGCCCGACATGTCGGTGATGGTGCCGGAGATCATCACCGGCACGTCGAGGCCGCGCACCGCGCAAGCCTCGTTGATCGCGTAGATCGCCGCCTTGGCGTTGAGCGTGTCGAAAATGGTTTCGATCAGCAGCAGGTCGGCGCCGCCGTCGAGCAGGCCCTTGATCTGCTCGGCATAGGCCTCGCGCAACTGGTCGAAGGTGATGGCGCGATAGCCGGGATTCGACACGTCCGGCGAGATCGACGCCGTGCGGTTGGTCGGGCCGAGCGCGCCGGCGACGAAACGCGGAATGCCGTCTTCCGCTTCCGCATCCTTGGCGGCTTCGCGCGCCAGCCGCGCGCCCGACAGATTGAGTTCATAGGCGATCGCTTCCATGCCGTAATCGGCCTGCGCGATCGTCGTCGACGAAAAGGTGTTGGTCGACACGATGTCGGCGCCGGCCATGAAATACTTGTAATGGATGTCGCGGATGGCGCGCGGCCGGCTCAGGTTGAGGAGGTCGTTGTTGCCGCGCACCTCGCGGTTCCAGGCGTCGAAACGCGCGCCGCGATAACCGGTCTCGTCAAGCTTGAGCGCCTGGATCATCGTGCCCATCGCGCCGTCGAGCACGAGAATGCGCTGCTTGAGGGCTTCGGTGAGACGAGCGCGGGTATCTGTCTTGGACGCGTTCACGAAACTAGCCTTTCACAAATTCCGTCATTCCGTGGCGGCGCGAAGCGCCGAACTCGGAATCCAGAAACAAATTCAGAGCTCCTCGCTGGATTCCGGGTTCGCGAACGTCGCTCGCGCCCCGGAATGACAGTGGACAGCTCATCACGCCGCTTCCTTCACCGTCGGCCGCAAGCCGAGCAAATGGCAGATCGCGTAAACGAGATCGGCGCGGTTCATGGTGTAGAAGTGGAAGTCGGTGACGCCGCGATCCAGAAGGTCGATCGCCTGTTCGGAAGCAACCGCCGCCGCGATCAGCTTGCGGGTCGCCGGATCGTCATCGAGTCCAGCGAAGCGCTCGGCCAGCCAGGCCGGCACCGAGGCGCCGGCGCGCTTGGCGAAATTGGTCGCCGACTTGAAGTTCTGCACCGGCAGGATGCCGGGCACGATCGGAATATCGATGCCGCGCGCCCGCACCCGGTCGAGATAACGGAAATACAGATCGTTCTCGAAAAAGAACTGGGTGATGGCGCGGGTCGCGCCGGCATCGACCTTGGCCTTGAGCATGTCGATGTCGGCTTCGAGCGTCTTGGAGTCGGGATGACGCTCCGGATAAGCGGACACCGAAACCTCGAAGTCCGGCGACACGCGCTTGATGCCGGCGGTCAGATCGGCAGCGTTTTCATAACCACCGGGCGTCGGCTTGTAACGGCCGCCCGCGCCTTCGACGGAATCGCCGCGCAGCGCCACGATGTGACGAACGCCGGCATCGTGATATTGCCGCACGATGGCGTCGATCTCGTCACGGGTGGCATCGACGCAAGTCAGATGCGCCGCCGGCGTCAGGCCGGTTTCGGTCAGGATGCGCTTGACGGTGGCGTGGGTCCGTTCGCGCGTCGAGCCACCCGCGCCGTAAGTCACCGACACAAATTCCGGCGACAGCGGCGCCAGCCGTTCGACCGACTCCCACAGCGTCTGCTCCATCGCCTCGTCTTTCGGCGGGAAGAACTCGAACGACACGTTGATCCGGTTATGGCCTGCCGGCATGAAGCGGCTCGGCCGCAAAGCACTCATCATCACGCCACCTCACGCCGTTGCGACGACGCCATGACCGCGCGGTTGTCACGCGCCAGCCAGAGCGACACTGCGATCTTGCCTTTGGAGCCGGGCTCCGGGTTCAAACTCTGATGCATCACCGGTTCGAGACCGGCGGCGGCCACCCATTGCGTCACCGTATCGGGCGCATAGCCGAGCCGGCGATGGGCGAATTGTTCGCGCAGGAATTCCTGTTCATGCGGCGCGAAGTCGACCACCAGCAGCCGGCCGCCAGGCGCCAGCACGCGCGCCGCCTCGCGGATGGCGCGGCCGCCGTCGTCGAGGAAGTGCAGCACCTGATGCAGGATCACGACGTCGAAGGAATCGTCGCCGATCGGCAGGTCGTAGAGATCGCCCTGGCGAACGCTGCAATTCTTCAGGCCGGCGCGTTCCAGCCGGTCGCGCGCCAGCAGCAGCATGTCGAGCGACAGATCGAGACCGAGCCCGCGTTCGATGCGCGGCCCGAACAATTCCAGCATCCGGCCGGTGCCGGTGCCGAGATCGAGCAGCGAACGGAACGGCTTGCCGGCGAGCGCCTCGGCGATGGCGGCCTCTACCGCATCGTCGGCGACATGCAGTTGCCGGATGCGGTCCCATTCGGCGGCGTGCGCGCTGAAATAAGTCTGCGCCGCAGCGGCGCGGGCGTCCCGCACCGAGGCCAGCCGCTCGCGGTCGCGGGCGATGATCGGGTCCTCGGCGTTGAGATGATCGAGCAGCGCGCGGGCCACTTCGGCGACACCGCCGTGCTCGGCGAGCCGGAAAAAGGCCCAGGTACCCTCGCGGAAACGCTCGATCAGCCCGGCTTCGACGAGCAGCTTGAGATGGCGCGAGATGCGCGGCTGCGATTGACGCAAAATGTCGGTGAGGTCGGAGACGGTCAGTTCGGCTTCCGCCAGCAGCGCCAGCACGCGCAGACGGGTTTCCTCGCCGGCGGCCTTGAGCGCGCCGTTGAGGGTGTCGAAACCGAGCTGGGCATTGATTTTCGTCATCTCAACTGTGGCAGCCTTGCGCTAGATGGAGAGTGGACGGCCTCTATGGGCGGTTTCCCACTATATAAAGATATGCTTATACGTTTAAAAAGAGGATCGCAAGCCGATCCCAAGGTCTATTCCGGCTATCCACGCGGGTGGTTAGCGGGCAATAAACGGGATCGGGAACGGCGTTCCCGGCCCGGTCCGGCCCCTCTTTCGGCCGGACTGGCACATGAATGGCGATAAGGAACCGACGATGACCACGTCCAAACCGATGGAAAATCGGGATTCCGGGACCCGCGAGGGTGAGAAAACGGTGGAATTGCCGCCTAATCCCGACGCCGGGGTCTATTTCATCGGCCGCATCCATACACCGTGGACCCAGCGCAAGGACTGCCCGAAGAACGCGCGCGGCTCCGACGCGGTCTGCACCGTCGAACTCGATCCGCGCTGGGCCGAAGGCCTCAAGGAAGTCGAGAGCGTCTCACATCTGGTGCTGCTCTATTGGATGGATCAGGCGCCGCGCAATCTGGTGCTGCAAGTGCCCGGCCATTACGGCGTCCAGCGCGGCACCTTTGCCCTGCGGTCGCCGGCAAGGCCCAACCCGATCGCGATGAGCGTGGTCAAATTGCTCGGCATCGACGGCAACAAGCTCGAAGTCGTCGGGCTCGATTGCCTCGACGGCACACCGCTCCTCGACATCAAACCCTATTTCGCCTCGGTCGACAGCGTGCCGGAAGCGGTCGTCGGCTGGCACCAGCAAAGGCAATAAGCGCCCAAAAACGCCAAAGGGCATCGGCGGTTCCCTGCCGTCGCGCGAATTTGAGCGAATTATCAATCGGAACCTTTGAACCCGGCCGGCGGTTGCCCCGACGAATGACAACGGGATCGTCAGACGACGAGAACCTGTCCGGAGGGTGCCATGTCGGCCAGATTGATCGCCAAAGTTTCTCGGTTGGGTGCGTTGACCGCCTTGATCGCCGCCGTGTCGTGCGGCGTCGCGCGGGCCGAACCGGTATTCATCGAGGATGCCGCGCCGGCACCCTATGGTGTGCAACAGCCCTGTCACGTCGAGCCTTATCAACTTCAGCCCGACCAAGCCGAGCCGTACCAGGACCGGCAAGTGCAGGCGCGCCCGGATGACGACCCGTCCGTGCCGGCCAATCAGGATGCCCAGCTCGATCCGCGCTTCCAGCGCCGGATCGTCAGTTTCCCGACGCATGAAGTGCCCGGCACCATCATCATCGATACGCCGAACACCTATCTCTATCTCGTGCTCGGTAACGGCCAGGCGCTGCGCTACGGCATCGGCGTCGGCCGCGAAGGCTTCACCTGGTCGGGCGTCGAACACGTCGCCCGCAAGGCGGAATGGCCGGACTGGCGTCCGCCGGCCGAGATGATCGCCCGCCAGCCTTATCTGCCGCGCTTCACCGCCGGCGGTCCGGGCAATCCGCTCGGCGCCCGCGCCATGTATCTCGGGCACACCGAATATCGCATTCACGGCACCAACGATCCGAGCACCATCGGCAAGGACGTGTCCTCGGGCTGCATTCGTCTGACCAATGAAGACGTCGAGGACCTCTATAACCGCGTTCAGGTCGGGGCCAAGGTCGTCGTGCTGCCGCAAGCGCCAGCGGCCAGGCCGAACATCGTGGCGCAGACACCGTCGCAGCCGCGGCAGATGCCCGCTCCGGACCGTCGGCCCCTGCAGGCGCAGGCCGTCACGTCACAGGCCGCCTGGGCCGGCACCAGTCAGGCGCGACTTTACTAAAGCCATTTCACGATGACGGGATTTGAACCTCCCTACTGATCCTGCCCGGCAGCAATGCCGGGCATTTTTTTGTCCGCCGAACCGCGCCCCGCCGTGCGGGGCCGCTCGAAAAGTTCGGCTCGAGCCCTTGTCGTACGTTATTCTACGATATATCTTGACTGCATCGTAGACAGAGGAGTTTCTTATGCGACACCACCCCGAACACCACGAAGGCCATCGGATGCGTCACCGTATGCATATGATGGAACACGATAAATTCGAATTCGGCGGCCCCGGACGGCGCGGCTTCGGCCGCCATTTCGGCGGCGAGCGCGGCGGCCCGCACGGCGGCCATCATGGCGGCCCTTTCGGCGGCGGCCGGCGGCGGATCTTCGATTCCAGCGAATTGCAGCTGGTGCTGCTCAAGCTGATCGCCGACCAGCCGCGCCACGGCTATGACCTGATCCGCGCCATCGAGGAGCTGACCGGCGGCGGCTACGTGCCGAGCCCCGGCGTGGTCTATCCGGCGCTATCGATGCTGCAGGACATCAGCCAGATCGAGGAGACCAAGTCCGAAGGCGCCCGCAAGGCTTTCGCGATCACCGCCGACGGCACCCAGGAACTCGCCGGCAATGCCGACAAGGTCACGGCCCTGTTCGAGCGGCTGGCGATGATGGCGAAGATGCAGGACCGCACCGACGGCGCGCCGATCCGCCGCGCCATGGACAACCTGCGCACCGCGCTGCGCGCCCGCCTCGGCAGCGACGACGCCGACAGGGACACGGTGCACGCCGTGGCCGCGATCCTCGACGACGCCGCGCAACGCATCGAGCGCCTGCCGTAAGCGGGCGGCTGACATGCGAATGAACGGCCTCGCCATCATGCGAAAGCGGATCGGGATGACGCCCGATCCGCGGCTGCGAACCCAACACAAGGAAGACGATACGATGACAGTCACCAGCCTCGTGCAGGTACCGACCGCCCATGGCAGCCGCTACCTGCAACAGCTTTGCAAACACTGGAGCCACAACCTCACCGTCGAGTTCACGCCGCAGCACGGCACGGTGATCTTTCCACGCGATGCGCGCGGCGCCGACTGGCCAGGCGATGCGACCCTGACGCTCGACGCGCGCGAGGACGCACTCGAATGCCGGCTGGACGCCAGCGTCGACGGACAACTTGAAGCGCTCAAGGGCGCGGTCGCCCGCCACCTCGATCGCTTCGCCTTCCGCGAAGCGCCGCTCGCGTTCAATTGGACCGACCAATAACCAACCGTATTCGCCGGCGACATGCCAGCGATGCATCGGCGTCGGCATTCTTCACAACACCCCAACGAAACCGCGCCGATCGGCCGGAACGGTCGGCCACGCGCCGGCCGTCCGCCGAGCGTCGGCGCGGCATTGATCTACATCACAAACGCCAGCGGTTCGTCGCATAGCGTCATGCGATACAAGGAGATCGATCCGTGAATAAAGTTCTGCTGCTCAAGATCCACCGCTGGATCAGCATCACCTTCGCGCTGCCGCTGGTCGCGATTATCGTCACCGGCCTCATCCTGTCGTTCGAACCGATCGTGCAGGTGCAGGGTGTCGTGCCGCACGCGGTCGATACCGCCAAGGTGATCGGGCTGATGCAGCAATTCGATCCCGCCGGCACCGCCCGCGGCATTTCAATCGATGCGTCGGCGCAACGCCTGCGCCTGCAAGGCGGCAATCTGCCGGAGATCGATCTGGCCACCGGCAAGGCGGCGACGTCGAGCGATGCGCTGGCCGGCCTGTTCCTGTGGGCGCGCCGCAATCATGAACGTCTGATCGGGCTGCCCTGGCTGGTCACCGCTTCCACCGTCGCCATGGTGGTGACGATGATCCTCGGAATCCTGATGGGCTTGCCGCGGCTGCGCAACACGCTGTCCGGCTGGCACAAGGGCGCGGCCTGGTTCACCTTGCCGCTGATCCTGCTCAGTCCGCTCACCGGACTGTTGATGGCCTTCGGCGTGACGCTGCAGTCCGGTGGCGCGCCGACACCGGGCGGGCGGCCGGCGGCCACGACATCGACATCGACGTCATCACCCGCCAGGCCGACCGGCAATGCCGCATCCGCCGGCAAGCCCTTCACCTTGGTCGATGCCGTCCGTCAGGTCGGCCAGACCCACGATCTGGCCACCGTCACGTCAATCGCAACACGGGGCGGCCGCATGATGGCGCGGATTTTCGACGGCGGCGAATTGCGCGCTTATTCGGTCAACGCCAAAGGCGTCACCGCCTTGCCGCGCAACTGGCCGCGTCTGCTGCATGAGGGCAACGGAGCGGCCTTCGTCACCGGTTCGGTGAACGTCGCGATCTCGATCGTGCTGTTCGGTTTGCTGACGACCGGCCTGCTGATCTGGGGCCGCCGCCAAATGCGCCGTCGGCCACGACCGGTCACTTGATGAGTTCACCGTCGCGACCAAGCCTGCGACGGCAATGATCCGACAGGTCTTGAAACGTCATTGGCCCGGCATCGCTGCCGGGCCAATTCATTTGGCGCAACTGCCGCTGACGATCGTCAGGCCGCCTGCTGGTGCATCGCCACGCCGGCATAGATCCCCTTGATCGCCGCGACCGAATTCTCGATCGCGGTCCACAGGCTCGCCATCTCATCGGCGGCGGCGCGATGATCGAAACCGACGTCGTCGGAGCCGGCGCCATCGGCCAGCGACAGCGCAAGGCTCGCCCGGTTGGTGATCTGGCCGGACCAGACCGGCGCACCGAGCGCGGCGATGCTGCGCCGCGCATTGGTCGCCATCGCCGATTCAACGCCAAGCCGTTTCGGCGGCACCGCGTTGAGCACCACCGCGAAAGGTCGATTGGCCGCGAGCGTGGCGGCGACGGTTTCGGTCACCGCATTGAGATCGAACACCGCCGGCCGCGTTGGAATGACCACCAGCGTCGCGGCGGCGATTGCCTGCGCGACAGTGCCAGACAGCGTCGGCGCCATCGGCGCGGTATCGATCAGCACCCACTCGACGCCATCGCGACGCGCCGTCTCGATGATCTCGTCAAGGCCCGGCGATCCATCCTGCAACGGCACGGCGGCACCCTTGCGCAGACTATGCCACAGCCGCAACGAACCTTGCGGGTCGGCATCGATCAGCAAGCAGGAACGCGGCGCGCTGTCACGCATGGACTTGACGCAACACGACGCAAGGTGAGCCGCCAGCGTACTCTTGCCGGTGCCGCCTTTCCGCGATGCAAATACGATGACGTTCATGGCCGTGCCTTTCCGTCTGTTAAAGAGCCGAAAGTCCACGCAGTTTATGCGATTCGCGATTTTACAAGGCTGCCATGCCGGAACTCATTGCACTTGCTTTATAGCCATTTTCCATTGTTAAGCTGCGATAACAAATCCGATTGCGGCACGCGTCTATCCCGCGTTACCGTTCACCCTTACCCGAATAGGATCACGCATCATGCGCATTGCGGTTATGGCGGCCGGCGCGGTCGGCGGTTATTTTGGCGCCCGTCTCGCGGCGGCCGGTCATGATGTCTTCTTCATCGCGCGCGGCGCCAATCTCGCCGCCATTCGCGACAAGGGTTTGCAGATCAATAGCGTGCACGGCGATCTGCATCTCGCCAAGCCGAACGTCACCGACGATCCGGTAAGCGTCGGTCCCGTCGACATCGTTTTGTTTGCCGTCAAACTATGGGACACCGAAACCGCCGCCGCGCTGGCGCGTCCGCTGGTCGGCCCCAGCACCCGCGTCATCACCTTGCAGAACGGCGTCGACAGCGTCGAGCGCATCGCGCCGATCCTCGGCGCCGAGCAGACCGTCGGCGGCGTCACTTACATCGCCAGCACGATCGCCGCGCCCGGCGTCATCAAACATTCGAGCGCCTTCGCCAAGATGCGCTTCGGCCGCGCCGACAAGAAACCCGATGCCATGCTCGATGCCTTCGTCGCCGCCGGCAAGGCGGCCAAGCTCGACATCGATCTGTCGGCCGACATCGCGCGCGAGCGCTGGGAGAAATTCATCTTCCTGACCGCGATGTCCGGGGCGACCGCCTCGCTGCGTTCGACCATCGGCCCGATCGCCACCGATCCGGAAACCCGCGCCTTCTTCCTGGCGCTGCTGAACGAGGCCGCCGCGGTCGGCCGCGCCTCGGGCGTGACGATCGGCGACGGCTTCATCGCCAGCCGCATGGATTTCATCACCACCCAGGTCGAGCCCGGCATGAAAGCCTCGATGGCCCAGGACCTCGACCGCGGCAACCGCCTTGAGCTGGATTGGCTCAGCGGCAAAGTCCGGGAACTGGGCCGCAACCTCGGCGTGCCGACACCGGCCAGCGACACCGTATTTTTGGTGTTGAAACTTCACCGCACAGGTTTGTGAACTTCGCAGCTGCTATGCGTCGCCGGGCAATTTCACCCCTCAAAAAACCGCATTCGACCCGGCAAAAGCCGAATATAAGGCCCCTTTATATGCAATCACGCAACGCAGGGGCGAGCTGCAACGAAAATTGCGCTTGCCGTTGCGGATCTATATTCGAAATTACCTATTTATTACGGATTTGTAATGTGGGCGGCGGTATGTATTAGTCTAAGGGACTGGTCAAAAGCCTTGTGGAGGCCCGCCTTTGTTCGAAACACAGCTAAAAAAACGTGATTTTTATGCCGGCGGGTTAATGACCCTGATCGGCGCCGCCGTCACCCTCGACTCGACAACTTATGATGTCGGTACGATGACCCACATGGGCCCGGGCATGTTCCCGCTCATCCTCGGCATCGTGCTCACCATCATCGGCGTTCTGATTTTCGGCACGGCTTTGGCCACGCCGTTGGGACCCGACGAAAGCATTCTTCCCGAACAGCGCGAATGGCGCGGCTGGGCCTGCATCCTGGCCGGCCCGATGCTGTTCATCCTGTTCGGTGAGTTCCTCGGCATGGCGCCGGCAACCTTCGTCTGCGTCTTCGTATCGGCGCTGGGCGATCGCACCGCGACGGTCCGGGGCTCGGCCATTCTGGCGCTTGGTATCACCGTCTTCGGCGTGCTGCTGTTCTCCTATATTCTGCAGCTTCCGTTTCCGATTTTCCGTTGGGGCATGTAATGGTTACGACCGCACTCACCGATCTCTGGTATGGCTTCGGGGTCGCGCTCGAGCCGCATAACGTCATGTGGTGTTTCATCGGCGTGCTGGTCGGCAACATGGTCGGCGTGTTGCCGGGCATGGGGCCTTTGGCCACCATCTCGATCCTGCTGCCGTTGACCTTCGGCATTCCGCCGGTCGGCGCCATCCTGATGCTCGCCGGCGTGTTCTACGGTTCGCAATACGGCGGCGCGATCTGCTCGATCCTGCTCAACCTGCCGTGCCATCCGCCGCATGCGGTGACCTGTCTCGACGGTTTCCCGCTGACCCAGCAGGGTCGCGGCGGCGCCGCGCTCGGCGTCACCGTGATCTCGTCCTTCGTCGGCGCCTCGTGGGGCATCACCGAAATGATCTTCCTGGCGCCGGTGCTGGTCACCGTCGCGTTGAAGTTCGGTCCGGCTGAAATCTGCTCGCTGATGCTGCTCGGCCTGCTCGCCGGCTCGACGCTGGCGCGCGGTTCGCCGCTTAAGGGCGTCGCCATGACGGTCTGCGGCCTGCTGATCGGCATCGTCGGCTCCGACATCGAAACCGGCACGCCGCGCTTCACCTTCGGCATCCCGAACCTGTTCGACGGCGTCGAGATCGTGGCGCTGGCGCTCGGCCTGTTCGGCATCGCCGAGTTCATGAAGAGCGTCAATCAGCTGTCGGCGGTCGAAACCAAATACACCAAGATCAGCTTCAAGGACCTGCGTCCGACCAAGAACGAATTGCGCCGGTCCTGGCCGGCGATGTTCCGCGGCACGCTGGTCGGCAGTCTGTGCGCCCTGATCCCCGGCACCGGCCCGACCATCGCTTCGTTCATCGCTTATGCGACCGAGAAGAAGATCTCCAAGTCTCCGGATCAGTTCGGCACCGGCATGATCGAAGGTGTCGCCGGTCCGGAAGCCTCGACCCACTCGTCGGTGCAGGGCGACTTCATCCCGACCATGAGCCTCGGCATTCCGGGCGACGCCGTGATGGCGCTGATCCTCGGCGCGCTGATGATCCAGGGCATCGTGCCCGGCCCGCAGCTGATCAGCGAACACCCGGATATCTTCTGGGGCCTGATCGCGAGCTTCTGGATCGGCAACATCATCCTGGTCGTGCTCAACGTGCCGATGATCGGTTTGTGGGTGAAGCTGCTCACCATCCCGTACAAGTACCTGTATCCGTCAGCCTTGTTCTTCGTCTGTATCGGCGTCTACTCGACCAACAACGACATGTTCCAGGTCGGCGAGACGATCCTGATCGGTCTGCTCGGCTACCTCCTGCTGTTGCTCGACTTCCATCCGGCGCCGATCCTGCTCGGCTTCGTGCTGGGACCGCGCTTCGAGGAAAACTTCCGCCGCGCCATGCTGATTTCGCGTGGCGACTCGCTGGTCTTCATCGACATCAAGAACCACCCGATCAGCGCGTTCTTCATCTTCCTCTGCGTGGTCCTGATCCTGGCCCAGCTCTACGTCCGGCTGCGCAAGCCGAAGGCACTGGCCCAGGAGCTGGCGATGAACGCCGAGACCAACCCGATCGCGCAGGCCGAACCTTGATCGGCTGACCGCGCCGTGCCGCGATAAAGCGGCATTTCGCAGCGACACTGAACGGCGGCAGCCCTTGGGCTGCCGCCGTTTGTCGTTCAAGGGGGCGGACGACGCGCCTTGCCCCGCGACAGCGCGCTCGCTGGCGCCCCGACGGCGGGCCGCCTAAAATTCACCGACCGACGAATCGGACGGAGGACATCATGCGCGGATTGCTCGACAGCGCGATTTACATCATCACCGCGCCGCTGCGATTGTTCGGGCGCTCGCGCCGCTTTCGCATCGCGCTCGGCGCCGTCTTGATCGTCATCGCATTCTTCACGGTCACGCTCTGGGCGCTCGACCGGTTTTTCCCGACCGGCAACGACGCCAAACAGGCGGTCGCCTCCTTGCCGCCGTTGCCGCCGTTAAAGCCGATCGCGCAAAAATCCTTCGTCATCGCGCCGGTGGCGATCGCACTCGATGCCATCCAGCGCAGCCTGGAAGCTTCGGCGCCGCGCCAATTGACCGGCAAGAACGACAATCCGCTCAGCGGCCTGTTGTCGAAGGCCGATATTGGCATGACCATCACGCGCGGCAATATCGCGGTCAACGGCAAGGCCAACGAACTGATTGCCGCCACCCAGCTCAACGGCATTCTCAAAGTCACCGGTCAGTTGGGCAGCCAGGCCGGCAACGTCGCCGGCGGCCTGTCCGGCTCGATCGCTGGGCTGCTCGGCGGCTCGCTCGGCAAGGATGTCGGCAAGGCGGTCGGCGGCGTGACCGGCCGCGTGCTCGACCAGAATGTCGAACTGCACAGCCAGGTCACGGTGCACGCCAAGCCGTCGGTCGCCACCAACTGGCGTCTGCAACCGAACCTGTCGGCGCAGGTCGCGGTCGGCAACAGCGCGGTTCAGGTCGTCGGCATCAAGATCAACATGGCCAACGAAGCCCGGCCGCTGATCGAACGCGCCGTCAACGAACAGGTCGCCGCGCTCGAACAGCGAATACGCAACGATCCGTTCCTCGAACGCTCCGCGCGCGAGCAGTGGACCAAGATGTGCCGCTCGATCCCGCTCGGCGGCGGCGACACCGGCCTGCCGCAGCTTTGGCTGGAGATAAAGCCGACGCGCGCGGTCTCCGCCCAGCCGCGGGTCGACGCCCGCAACCTGACGCTGGCGGTCGGCGTCGAGGCCGACACCCGCATCACCGCCCAGCAGACCAAGCCGACCTGTCCGTTTCCGGCCACCCTCGATCTGGTGGCGCCGATGGATATCGGCCGTCTCGCCATTGCATTGCCGATCGACGTGCCTTTCACCGACCTGAGCAAATTGCTCGACGCGCAATTGAAAGGTCATCGCTACCCGGAAGGCGCCGACGCGCCGGTCGAGGTCGAGGTGCGCAGCGCCAGCCTGGCCGCCGCCGGCAACCGCATCCTGATCGCGCTCAAGGTCAAGGCGCATGAGCGTAAGAGCTGGTTCGGCTTCGGCGCCGACGCCAATGTCCATATCTGGGGCAAGCCGACGCTCGACGCCAGAACCCAGGTCCTGCGGCTCACCGACGTCACGCTCGATATCGACACCAGCAGCGGCTACGGCCTGCTGAACGCCGCGGCGCGCGCCGCGCTGCCTTATCTGCAACAGGCGATCGCCGATCAGGCCAAGATCGACCTGACGCCGTTCCTCAACGACGCCAAGGCCAAGATCGGCGTTGCGCTGGCGGACTTCCGCAAGAACAGCAACGGCGTCGCCGTCGATGCCGATGTTCGCGACCTGCGGCTGACCGACATCGCCTTCGATTCCAACACGCTGCGGGTCGTCGCCGAAGCCGACGGCGGCGTCAAGGTCGCGGTGACCGACCTGCCGCGGATGTAACGCGCTTTGACCGGACGCAAATAGCATCACGCGATGTCATTCCGGACCGCCGCCGCGCGGCATCCGGAATGACGGAGGCAGGCAGTTCGGACGACCGATTACGCCTGATAATTGACGATCAGCGAACTGATCTGTGACGACAGGCTGCTGCCGCTCGCCCCATACGTCGACGAGTTGCTCTGCGAATTCTTGATCATGTCGAGAAAGTCGGACAGCAGCTTGGCGGTCTGGCTATCGGTCGAGGTCGAGCTGTCCGTCGACGTCGAGGACGACGACGAACTGTCGCTGGACGAGGACGTGCTGTCCGACGGCGGGCCGGGCGGCGGACCGCCAGCGCCACCCGCGCCGCCAGGACCGCCCTTGAAGGTCTGCGCGAATACGTTCTTAAGTTCATCGGCTTGGGCGCTGGTCAATTTACCGCTGCTGACCTCGCCGGCAATCAGGTCGTCGATCTTGGATTTCATCTCGTCCGGCGATGGCGGCGTCGAGCCCGAGCCGGAGGTCGGCTTACTGGCCTGCATCGCCTTGTCGATATCGTCGAGCGCCGAGCTGAGCGCCGACTGATCGGCCGAGCTGATGGTGCCGGCGGACACTTCCGACGTCAGTTCATTCTGCAAGCGGGTAAGCGGCGAATATTGCTGCGCCGATGTGGCGGACGTAATCGAACTCATGGTTGATCCCCCAATGGGCCGACGAACGGATCGCCAGCCCGGTTCAGGCGATCATTCGGCCGACGCAGTTAACGAGCGCTTGCCAGCCCGGCGGCGATTTGTTTCGCTGTGTATCGCCAAGCCTGCCAGATACATTCAGAAACAATTTTCCGCCGCCGTTCTGGCATCATCGGCGTCAGCGAATCGCCCATGAAAAAACCGCCGCATATTCTGGTGATCGACGACGACCGCGAAATCAGCAGTCTGGTGGCGCGCTATTTGCGCGACAACGACTGCCGGGTTTCGCTGCTCGGCGACGGCCGCGACCTCGACCGCCTGCTCGACGACCACCGCATCGACCTGATCGTGCTCGATCTGATGCTGCCCGGCGAGGACGGCCTAAGCCTCTGCAAGCGGCTGCGCGCCCGTTCGCAATTGCCCATCGTCATGCTGACCGCCAAGGGCGACGAGGTCGACCGCATTCTCGGCCTTGAACTCGGCGCCGACGATTACCTGGCCAAACCGTTCAACCCGCGCGAATTGCTGGCGCGCATCCGCGCCGTGCTGCGGCGCTCGGCCAGCGGCGTATTGTGCACGGCCGGCAACCGCAGCCGCGTGCTCGCCTTCCTCGGCTGGCGGATCGACTGCGCCTTGCGCGAACTCAAGAACGCCGACGGCGTTCATGTCATTCTCACCGACGCCGAGTTCAGCCTGTTGCAGGCCTTGTGCGAGCGGCCCGGCCGCATCCTGTCGCGCGACCAGTTGCTCGACGTCACGCAAGGTCGCAGCCCCGGCATCTTCGAGCGCAGCATCGATATTCTGATCAGCCGGCTGCGCCGCAAGATCGAAAACGATCCGCGCCAGCCGAGCATCATCAAGACCGTCCGCTCCGAAGGCTATCTGTTCACGCCAACGGTCGAAGCCGCATGAGTGATGCCCCAATGACCGACGCCGCATGAACGTCGTCCGCGCGCTGTTTCTCAACCGCATCGGCGGACAGATCGCCGTCGTCCTCGTGCTGTCGCTGTTTGCCATTCACGCCGTCATCACCGCCTCGCTGTTCATTGCCCATCGCGGCAAGAGCTGGGTGCCGCCGGACGGCGGCCCGGCACAATTCGTCTCCGCCATCCAGTTGATGGCCGCCGCCACTCCGGCGGAACGCGAAGCCGCGCTGGCGCAGGTCACGCGCGCCTTTCCGCAATTGCGGATCGCCGAAGCGTCGGCAATGCCGCCATCGGCGAACGCGGCCGCCGACGACCGGCGGCTGCGATTCCTTGGCGACATCCTCGGACCGCGCTTCCGGCTTGTCGCCGCGCCGCCGGACCGCGACCGGATCGCCGTGCGTCTGCCGGATGGCGCGGTGCTGACGGCGGATCTGCCGGCCGGCGGCGAGCCGCCGATGCTCGGCGGCCCGGTGGCGTTCACGCTGCTCTTCGTCGTCGTCAGCGTCACCTTGCTCGGCCTGTGGGCGACACGCGCCTTGCGCAGTCCGCTGTCGGCCTTCGCGCAGGCGGCGGAGAATTTCAGCCTCGACGACAGGGCCGCCGCCGATATCGCGCCGCTGCCCGAGCGTGGCCCGGAGGAAGTGCGCGCCGTCGCTAAGGCGTTCAACCGGATGCGCGGCCGCATCCGCGCGCTGGTCGACGACCGCACCCGGATGCTCGCGGCGATGGGCCACGACCTGCGCACGCCGATCACCCGGCTGCGGCTGCGCAGCGAATTCATCGCCGACCCCGATCTGCGCGGCCAGATGCTGGCCGACCTCGACCAGATGCGGCGCATGACCGAGGGCGTCGTGTCATTCCTGCGCGACGGCCAGCAACGGCCGGCCGCCACCCGCGTCGATCTCGCGACCGGCCTGCAGACGATCTGCGACCAGTTCGCCGACATGGGACACCGCGTCGATTATCGCGGCCCCGACCATTGCGCGGTCACGGCGTCGGCCGACGAGTTGCACCGCGCCGTCAGCAACATCATCGACAACGCCGTCCGCTACGCGAACACAACCGAGGTCAGCCTGATCCCGACGCCGGACGCGGTGACCATCGAGGTGAGCGACGACGGTCCCGGCATTCTCGACATCCGCAAGGAGGCGATGCTGGAACCCTTCAGCCGCGGCGACGACGCCCGGCCGATGAACGAGGCCAGCGGCTTCGGCCTTGGCCTGTCGATCGCCCGGGCGGTCGCGCAGGCCCACGGCGGAACTTTGACCCTGCACGACCGCACCCCGAACGGCCTCACCGTCCGGCTCACCTTGCCGGGCGGGGCAGCCATCCACCGCCCCGCATTGACTTAAATCAGCCCCGGACTACATTAGCCGCGTTCCGAGGGGTGCCCATGGCGGGCTGAGAAACACCCTTTGAACCTGATCCGGGTCATGCCGGCGAAGGGACAGGGACTATGCCCCCCAGCCGTACTGTATCCGTCATTCGATTTTGCGCGTGAACGCGCGCGTGTGGCCTGACCTGGCCCCGAAAAGCGACGAACGATTTTCGGACCAGGCCATGCGCAAATGAAAATGGGAGAGCGCACATGAACAAGCCGATCACCGCCGCCGATCTGGTCACGCCGAAAGTCACCACCGGTCCGCTGGCCGCCTCCCGCAAGATCTACGCGACGCCCGATGCCGCGCCGGACCTCAAGGTGCCGCTGCGCGAAATCATCCTGTCGCCGGAAGCCAAGGAACCGAACCTCCCGGTCTATGACACCACCGGCCCCTACACCGACGATACCGTCACCATCGACGTCGAGAAGGGCCTTGCCCGGCCGCGCATCGCATGGGTCAAGGAGCGCGGCGGCGTCGAGGAATATGAAGGCCGGCCGATCCAGCCGGTCGATAACGGCAACATCACCGGCAAGCATCTCGCCCGCAACTTCCCGAACACGCCGAAGCCGTTCCGCGCCCTCGACGGCAAGCCGGTCACGCAATACGAATTCGCCCGCGCCGGCATCGTCACCAAGGAGATGATCTACGTCGCCGAGCGCGAAAATCTCGGCCGCAAGAAGATGCTCGACCGCGCGCCGGCCGCCTTGGCCGACGGCGAAAGCTTCGGCGCTTCAGTGCCGGCCTTCATCACCCCGGAATTCGTCCGCGACGAGATCGCGCGCGGCCGCGCCATCATCCCGTCGAACATCAACCACGCCGAACTCGAGCCGATGATTATCGGCCGCAATTTCCTCGTGAAGATCAACGCCAATATCGGCAACTCGGCGGTGTCGTCGTCGGTCGAGGAAGAAATCGAGAAGATGGTCTGGGCGATCCGCTGGGGCGCCGACACCGTCATGGACCTGTCGACCGGCCGCAACATCCACAACACCCGCGAATGGATTTTGCGCAACTCGCCGGTGCCGATCGGCACCGTGCCGATCTATCAGGCGCTGGAGAAGGTCAATGGCGACCCCGTCAAGCTCGACTGGGAATGCTACAAGGACACGCTGATCGAGCAGTGCGAACAGGGCGTCGATTACTTCACCATCCATGCCGGCGTGCGGCTCGCCTACGTGCCGCTGACCGCCAACCGCGTCACCGGCATCGTCTCGCGCGGCGGCTCGATCATGGCCAAGTGGTGCCTGTCGCGGCACAAGGAGAGCTTCCTCTACGAGCGCTTCGAAGAGATCTGCGACATCATGCGCAAATACGACGTGTCGTTCTCGCTCGGCGACGGCCTGCGCCCCGGCTCGATCGCCGACGCCAATGACCGCGCGCAATTCGCCGAACTCGAAACGCTCGGCGAACTCACGCAGATGGCGTGGCAGAAGGGCTGCCAGGTCATGATCGAAGGCCCCGGCCATGTGCCGATGCACAAGATCAAGATCAACATGGACAAGCAGCTTAAAGAGTGCGGCGAGGCGCCATTCTATACGCTCGGGCCGCTGACCACCGACATCGCGCCGGGCTATGACCACATCACATCGGGCATCGGCGCCGCCATGATCGGCTGGTTCGGCTGCGCCATGCTGTGCTACGTGACGCCGAAGGAGCATCTCGGCCTGCCCGACCGCGACGACGTCAAGGAAGGCGTCATCACCTACAAGATCGCGGCGCACGCCGCTGACCTGGCCAAGGGCCATCCGGCCGCGCAATTGCGCGACGATGCCTTGAGCCGCGCGCGCTTCGACTTCCGCTGGCAGGATCAGTTCAACATCGGGCTCGATCCCGACACCGCGCAGAAATATCACGACGAAACGCTGCCAAAGGAAGCACACAAGGTCGCGCATTTCTGCTCGATGTGCGGCCCGAAGTTCTGCTCGATGAAGATCACTCAGGACGTGCGCGATTACGCGGCGGGCTTGGGCGCGAACGAGAAATCAGCCCTGGGCCTGGACGCCGCGCAAGCCGGCATGAAGGAGATGTCGGACAAGTTCAACGCCATGGGCCAGCAGGTTTATGTCGATGCCGACAAGGTCAAGGCGCCGAAGGCGACAGCGTCGCAGTCGGAAGCCGAACACGCGGCGAAGAACGCGGGGCTGGTGAAAGAGAGTAATCGGGCGTTGTAGCCTTTTACTCCGTTCGTCCCCGCGCAAGCGGGGACCCCGCGCGTCATGGTCGGGCTTGTCCCGGCCATAGACGGTTAATTTCTAGCGCTAAGGCAGCAAAGCTCCATGCCGCCTTAAAGCTTCCGCCATTTGTCGCGACCGGGCCCTACATCTCGGACTCGCTCGACATGAATCGCCGCGTTCGGATCTCTCGTTTTTGCGGTATCAATACCCTGGGCTTGTGTTTGCGTAACAGCGAACGGCGTTTTCACGCCCTTCTCTGTTACGTTGTAGCGATGGTCATCACGCTGTTCGACGAAAAAGACTTTCTTCGCCATAGTTAATCTCCCTTTCCTTTGCGGATAAGCCAAGTTCAATCGATATCCTCAACCTGCTTTGTCATTGCGCCCTGCAATTGCGCAAGCGATCCTTTGTACCCATTCTTAAATAGATTCCATGCCTTGATGATAACAGCCGCACGGGTTAATTCGTGGATGCGGCCATTATTGTTTGCCCTTTGCGAATGCAGCAAGGCCTGCATTGTATCGATAATTTGATATTTTCCATTTCTTTGACCACTAAGCCACGCACGCACGAATTCATTGGCCTTGCCTGCGTCGCTCTTTGAAAATTTATATATAAGCGCAGCAATTTGTCCTGCGGGATGCGCGTACTGCTTATTCACCGCGCGCCCCTGCTTGAGCCACGGCTCAATGTCTGGGTACTTGTCGCGAACAAGTTCAAGAACGAACTCGGGTCTCAACGTTTCCCGGTTGTAAGGATTGGTGTCGAGCAGATAGGCCCAACGCACAGCCGCTGCCAATGTCGATGCATATTTGTATCCGGCGATGTGGAGAACGTCGGCCGGATTGCGTGGCTTGCCAATGTCCATACGTCCGAAAAGCGCCGGGTCGATGTTGAAAACAACATGAGTCGTGAAAGGTTTATTTGCGCGCACACATGCCGCCAGTCGATTCTGACCGTCTAGCAAACGGCCATCCGGAGCAAATTTGAGCGTGTCTCCTGTCAAGCCCCACTTTTTCGTCGTCATATCTGCAGCAAATTGCTGGACCTTATTCGGCTTTGGCGGCCGGTTTCCTTGATTTCGCTCTTCCAGCAAAACTTCAGCAGACGCTGGATCAATAGTGATAATCCGGCTCGTCTCGGGTGGGCTTTTCAGAAATTTCTCAATCTCTTTAAGAGCTTGGGCCATATCGTATTCTCCAAAAAATACAAGATGTGTACATGTACTTATGGTGTACATTCTATGTACAATATTGTACGAGTCAAGCGACTTTCGCGGGGGAGTTGTAGCCTTGAACCGGGCGATGGGCCGCCCTAACCTATTCCCCATGAACCTCATCCGCCGCAGCATCGCTCTCGATCCCGCGACCGACGCGCGCTTGCGCGAACTGGCGGCCGAGCGCGGACAGGATGAAGCCGCCGTGCTGGCGGAAGCCGTGGCCCTCTTGGATTCCGTCGTCGACATCGGCAACCCGGATATCGCGGAGGATCGCCGCCGCTTGGACGATTTCAGTCGCACGCGCGAGGCGATCCCGCTGCACGATGTCAAAACCTGGGTCGAAAGCTGGGGCACCGACAAGGAATTGCCGCGGCCGAAGCCGCAGCGGCTCGGATGATCCTGTTTTCGCCCGACGCCGCTGCCGACATCGAGCGGGTCCGCGAATTTCTTGACATCAACAATCCCGAAGCCGCCAAACGGGCGCTATACACGATCTTCGCGGCGCTGGAGCGCGTCGAGGATTTTCCCGATCTCGGCCGGCCGACCGAAGACACCGACATCCGCCAGATCGTGATCCCGTTCGGTGCGGCGGGCTACATTGTCCGATACACGCTGCTGCCGGAGCGCGGCGACTTGCTTGTCTTGCGGTTGTGGCATGGCCGCGAAGCGCGGACGTAAACGCCCCTACTTCCCCGCCACCTTCCTCAGCGCCGCATTGATCCGCTCCTGCCAGCCCGGCCCATCGGCCTGGAAGAAATCCAGTACCTCGCGGTCGAGGCACAAGCCCGTAGGGCGGATTAGCGAGGGTGCAATCCACCATATCCCTTCCAACAATCCACCCTCGTCAATACGGGTTTAGTTGCTGGCGGCATTTATAGAACGGACTCGGCCACTTCCATAAATCGCTTGGTATCGGAAGATCGAGTTAGGAACTGCCCAATCGACAACAATTCCAAATAAACCGGGTTCTTTCCGGGCAAGTTTTTCTGAACGGGCTGGGCAGGCTGACCACCGAAAAGCATTGGCTCGGCGAGAACGGCATCCGAAGTAGCATATGCCTCTTCGTCCTGTTTGCGCTTGTGGTCTAGATGGGCTCCGCCCTTTTTGTTGGCGATGTACTGGATCAACTGTTTGCGCGTGATCTTTCTGCCTTTTGCGTAAACGGCACACGAGTCTTTGAACTCAGAAAGGCTGAAGTTGTATTCCATGTCGTTCTTTTCGCGCTCGAACAACTCCTTGACCTCTTTGTCCGACAACGCGCGTCCCGGCATAAACTTAGCGTTGCCAATTGAGAGGCCACCGATTTGGCCTCCGCCGGCTACGGCAAGGTCGTCTTGTTGCAAACCGTCGGCCCGAAGCCGGGGCGCGACTACCATTGGGGATTTCGGTTGCAGTTGGAGAAGCTTCCAACTGCGAACATAAGCATCCTCGATGAGCAAGTGCCGCAGCTGAACACTAACTCGGCGAAGTTGGTGATCGTCGCACTCGGGGCCGGTCTCCTTGGCAATATGCCTCAAGTCTTCAAGGGTAAGTTCGATTAGTTCACGCTCTTGCATTTGAAGACAGATGGCCATGTCACACCGTGCTTTTCAACCCTGTATTTAGCAGGGGCGGATTAGCGCGGCGCGGTCCGAGCCAATCTTGCTGGATATTCCCCATTCCGCCCGCCCGTCTGCGCTACAGACGATACTCCCCCCTAACTCCCCGCCACCTTCCTCAGCACCGGATTAATCCGCTCCTGCCAGCCCGGGCCGTCGGCCTGGAAGAAATCCAGCCCGTAGCCCGTAGGGCGGATTAGCGAAGCGTAATCCGCCATTTTATTTTCGCCAACTGCCGTCTCGGCGCGGCGGGTTACGGCTTCGCCTAACCCGCCCTACGACGCCTCACCAAATTCGCCGACCGCATTCAAATCTCCCGCCCAATCTAGCGGGAAAACGCCTTGCCGCACGTCGCGGTGAAACGACGAATGCGGCCAATCCTGCACCCGCGTCACAAGACCGTGTTTCACCGGGTTGATGTCGCAATACTCCACATGCCGCGCATAATCGTCTTCGTCGCGGATCAAATGCTCCCAAAACCGTCACTGCCCAATGCCGCGCTCCCCGCGCTTCTATCGCACCGCGCTGAGACGCTCCTGCTTCGGCAAGCCCTTGGCAAAGCGTGTCTTGATCAGACGCCAGCGTGTCGAAAAATCCGAATCGCCTGGCGGCAGCGTCAACACAGCATGCAGATGGTCGGACAACACGACGATGGCATCGATCTCGAACGGATAGCGCTGCCGCGTCTGCGCGACCGCATCGCGCAACGCGTCAATTTGATCTCCCAACAGAGACCGTTTGCGTTCGAGCAGATTGACGGTGAAAAACCAGCACCCGCCCGAAACGAAGGCACGGCGATGATTCGGCACACCCGCATCATACGCCAAATGGCGGATTAAGCTTCGCTAATCCGCCCTACACGCTCTGCCCGCGACGGCCCATTCCCCTTCGCCAATCCGCCCGACGGATGCTATCTTAAACTCCCAGCAAACGAGAGACGTCTCATGCCAACCAAACGCTTGACACTGGCCCTGACCGTCGCACTGCTGGCGACGCCCGCTGTGGCGGCCGGCGCGATGAATGAGAATCGAGCCCGGGCCGCCGCCGTGCAAATCCTCAAAGGCGACCCTTACGGCAAGACCGACGCGCAAGTTTTGAGGAACATCACCGAGGCCCAGTTCATCACCGCCGGCAGCGTCTGCGGCAAGAAGGTGACGCGGCCGGTTTGGCAATTGCATGTCGTGGTCCCGAAAGCGCGCAACCCGTCGGGCGACAACGACATCAGTGGCTACCTGGTGATCGACGGCCACACCGGAAAAATGGTCTGCGCCGGACTGCCGTTCCTCGATTGAGCCCCAAAAGCGCGGTCGCATCCTGCCATGCGGGCTACGCGTGCTGCGCTAATCCGCCCCACCTGTTGTTCATCTTCGGCATTCCGGGCTTCGGCGATAACGGCAAACTGGCGGAGGGTTTCGAAGCGAGACCCGTAGGCTGGTGAAGGAGAGTAATAGGGCTTTGAAACCCATGTCGGCTAAGCTGACCATCGAACCCATCGGCGAGGCAGAAACCGGCGTCTGCGATTGTTGCGGAGAAAGAAGCCGCCGGGTCTGGGGCTTCGTCCACAGTAACACGGCAGCCTACGCCGCCTATTTCGTGCACTGGACAGAAGGCCACCTCGTCGACCGGGGCGCGACCTTCGACATTGTGCTTGGCCGGTGGGGCAACGGCACCAGCGCGGCCGACCGCGTCGCCACGCGGCTGCGGTCCAGGCACGGCGAGCGCCTCGATCTCATGGTGGTCGATGCCGATCCTGACGCCATGGCCAACCTCGCCGGCACGGCCCTGCGCCGCGACGACGTGATCGGCGAGCCCATCGCCGACGAAATATTCAGCATTTGCGACGCTGTGATCGCGCAGGACGAGCGCATAGGATGGGCTGAGCCTTAGCCCGTAGGGTCGATTAGCGAAGCATAATCCGCCATTTTCAACCCAGCGACCTGTATTGACGAACGGCGCAATACGCTTTGCACTTGCGCCCTATGAAGCTTCGCCGAACCCGCTACTCCGGCGAAGCGGTACGCCGTGTACGAATTACGTCTTAAATTGCTCCACCGCTCGTCGTATCGCGACTTCGATTTCGGGCATTTGTCTGTCCATATCGCGGGCAACATCTGCCGCCTGTTGCGATGACAAGATCTTGCCTTGCTCGCAATCAAACACGACGCCTTGTGTCGCGGCAGCGTAAGCCGCCGCGGCCATATAGGCGCCAATGCAGGCTCTCAGATCGGCACCCCATCGAAACGCCAAGGCATATCGCCAGCGACGGCCAAAGTCCTTATCGGAGTAAGTGGCGAAAATATCATTCACATCCCAATGATCGCACTCAAACCCACTCTGGACGCAGGACAACCGGATCGGCAAAAATCCACCGATGTCAGAAAGTGGCCTCTCCGCTGACAATTCCAGCGCGAAGCCATCGGCATCGATGGCCGTCTGCCAATCGGCAAGCGACGAGAGCCGCGCGTCGGAAAGAACATAAATCTCCATCGACATGCTAATCGCTCCCCAAACAAAAACGACCCAGCCTGTGGACGCCAGGTAGGCCATATCCTAAACCGCCGTACCGAAACTTTCGCGACACCCCCCTCACAATATTCAATTCGAACACAGGGGTACTGGCGTCGGCCCGAGTCATCTCCCGCAACTTATTCGCTCTTGTAGTAGACAACCTCCGCTCGCCGGTTTTCACATCATAGATTGCAATGACGTCGCCCTGATCATTTTGAAGGGCGATATCCGTTCGAATGCTGCCTGCCAAGCCATATCGGGGATCACTGTCTTTGAGGCTAAACGTGCGCTCAACGTTCCAGTATCCAATCCCATGAAGATTTTGCAATCGGACCGCGGTCGCGAAAGCGGCGTGAACAGCAATCCCATATAATTGGGGACTGCTCTCGGGTATGACATTTAACGTTTCCATGACCCGCACCAGCGTATCACTCAGGGACTTTGACGTATTATCGATGGTTGAAATTCCGGTGAGAAACCCCGGCGAGGTGGTCACCGTGACTCCGCCGGGGCCTGCTCCGCCCGACCAGCGTCCGCCCGGCTTTGGGGTACCCGGCGTGCCTCCCGGCCATCTTGGCTGATCCTCTTTGAACCCGGCCTTCCGGCACACATAGGCGTATCGAAGCATCGCCGTTTGCAGACGTAACGCCGCCAATTTATATTTTATTCTGATCGCCGCCTTTTCGAGATGGCGAGCTCTAAGTATTTCATTCACTTCGGCTAATTCACTGTCAAGAACGGACCATCGAATTGCCGGACGGGACGATATAGAGCTTGTGATTGGAATGAGCATGATCTAAATCCATATGAGGATTTAAAGCCCATATAGACACCGCCCGCCTGTCAAACATAAATTCCTATTATTTTAATCTCTCCGCCGCGAGCATCCGTCCCATGGCCCGACGCTGCCTTTTAGCCATCTTGACGCTACGCGACCGGCGTCCCGGACCTGACACCGGTCAGGGAGCTCGTTCGCGGATCAAGCGACGCGTCATCCGCCGTTCTGCTTTCGCCACCGGCCACAAATCTGCGACGGGTCACTTCTTCGGTTAGCCTGCCCTGGCTGCGAAGCAGCCCACACATTTGTAAATCATGCCTTCAACCCCAAAAGAGGCCCCCCCATGCCCCTCACCCACTTCCCCGCACCGCTGAACGTCAAAGCCCCGCCGCTGTCCTATGCCGTCAAGGTCGGCGATCTGCTATTCATCTCCGGCATTCCGGGCTTCGACGACAACGGCGTACTCGCGGAAGGCTTCGAGGCGCAGTTCGGTTTCGTCGTCGCCACCATCAAGCGCATTCTCGCCGAGGCCGGCACCGACACGGCGCATCTCGTCAAGGTCAACGTACTGCTGACTCGCGCGTCCGACGTCGCCACCATGAATAAATTATATGCCGAGGCCTTCGGGCCAGCGCCCTATCCGGCGCGCACCACCTGCGTCATCGCGCAATTACCCGATCCGGCGATGCTGATCGAGATCGAATGCGTCGCTGCCGTTTAAAGGACCGCCTCATGCACCCATGCCGCCTCCTTCCCGTCCTGCCCCTGCTCGTCGCCCTCACCGCGCCGGGCTTCGCCGAATCTCCCTCGCCCGCGCCGTCCTACCCCGCCGTCCCGCTGCTCTCCACCTCGACCACGATCCTCGGCGAGAAGATCCACTATCCGACCGGCGACGCGCACGTCACCGCATCGATCGTCACGCTCGCGCCGGGCGCGCGCACGATTTTGCACACACACGCCGTGCCGCTGTTTGCCTATATTCTCGAGGGCGAATTGACGGTGGACTATGGCGCGCATGGCCGTCGCACCTACAAGCAAGGCCAGTCTCTGGTCGAGGCGATGGCCGTGCCCCACTACGGCATCAACACCGGCAACACGGTCATGCGGCTGATCGGCGTCTACATGGGCGCCGATGGCGTCAAGGACGTGACGCCGGTGAAATAGAGCGGGCGCGACACGGCATGGCCCGGATGGCGCCGGCCTGCTATCGTGCCGCCATGCATTGCAGCACTCCCATTGCGCGCCTAGGAATCCTCGCGGCGCTCCTGTGTGCGCCGGCGCGCGCCGCGCCGCCTGAGCTTTCCGCCGCCGACCGGGCCTGGATCGACACCTGCGTCGCACAGCTTAAAGCCGAGCCGGCGCCGAACGAGGCCGTCAAGCAGCGCTATTGTGCCTGCATGCACGAGCAGTTCGACGACAACCCGACGGTGACGCAGAGCGAGATGGAGCACATGTTTCCGCCGCTGCACCGCGCCTGCAATCGTGAATCGGGCTGGAAATAGGCACGCGGCCCGTCGCGGCGACAGGCCGGCCGACGTTCGATGCGCCTTTATCGGCAGGCCGGATAGCCGAAGCGCTTGATCATCTCCACGCCCGAGATCGAATGAAACTGGAACGTGTCCATGTAATGGTTGGCTTTGACGAAGCCGCGAAGCTTGCCGTTATAACGCGCCTGCATCCGACGGGTCTTGTCGGGGTTAATCCGGCCTTGGCGCATCGCACCGCCGGCATGAAACAGCAGCGTGGCGCCGGGCTCGACGCAAACATGGCGGATACCGAGAAACATCGTGCAGGCCGACTGGCAATGGCCATCGATGCGGAAGCGTTCGCCCGATGCATTGTACTGGCCGACCACCGCTTCAAAGCGCCGGAACTCGGCATCGGTCGCTGCGCCTCGCCCCATGCCCAGGGACGAGACCGACCCGTCGGCGAAAGCGGGCCGCGCCGCGACCATCAGCAAGGCCGCCAACAATCCGAAAGCCCGCGCCGCCCGCCTCATATTCATGTCCTGTTTCCAGCCCGTCGACGGCCGGCATCTTATGACGCGACGAGCCTATTACAACGCACGCCGCCGCCGCGCCGGGGTCCAATTAACAGCATGACATGGATAACCGGAATTTTTTAGGCCACGTTTATATCGGGCCGGGAACGTGCCGCACGGCCGTCGCGGCCTGCCGGCTTATAACCCGACCACGGCTCGACCACGGTCCAATCCGGACCGATCACGAACGGCTCCGATCTTCGCACGATGAGGGAACCGACCGCGTGCAGTCCGCGTTCTCGTTCCAAACCCGACGCGGAGACAGCCTTGTCATTCTTCAGCGACCTGTCCGAGACTATCGCCGAGCCGCCGCAGGCCGTGCGGCTGCGCCATCTCGGCGCCACCACCGACGTGCTGAAATACGCACCGCCCCGGCTGCGCGCCGAGACGATCGACCGCGCCAAGGCGCAGGCCGACATCGCCTACTGGCGCGAGCGCGCCTTCAAGGCCGAGACCAAACTGCGCACGCTGGAAACGCGAGTGCATTGGCTCGCGGGCCGCGCGCAAGGCGTCCGGCGATAGCAGGGTTCATTCAGCGGCACATTCGGCTGTCATTCCGGGGCGGGCGAAGCCAGAACCCGGAATCCGGACAAGTCCTCATGCGCCTCTGGATTCCGGATCGCCGCTACGCGGCGTCCGGAATGACGATGAGATGCGTAAATTCATAGCCCGGGCTTCGCTTCATCCGGGCTACGGGAGACCGGCGCCGTGCAGGATTACGGATGCCCGCCGCACCAGCATACTCGTCCCGTTCCGCAACGGCGCGCCGGTCGAACCGCGGCAGAATAAGCCACCGGGGTCAATCCGGACTTGAGATGCGTCAAGGCCGTCTTAAATTTGACGCGATATTAACGCGATGGCCGAGACAATCGGCCATCGACGATTGAGGTCCATACATTTCCGGCGGCCATACCCGGCCCACAACAACAAGGATACCCCTATGGCCAGCACGCCTTCTTATTCCCGCGCCGAACTCGACGACCGCATTGCGATCCTGCGCGACAATATCCGGCAATTGACCGAGCAGGCCGCGGGCTCTTCCGGCGCCGCCGACGAGGAGCGCACCGCCAACCGCATCGCCGAACAGCAGGACGAACTGGACGCGCTGATCAAGCAGCGCGATGCGTTGCCGCAGCGATAGCGCAGGCATCGCGGTTCTTCGCCAGCGTGCGAATGCAATAAAGGCCAGGCCGTTCCGATCGCGAACGGCCTGGCCTTGTCGTAAGGCGCGGCATCTGCGCCGCCGGCGTCAACGCCGTCCGGCAATCAGCCAGATCAGCAGGCCGAGCACCGGCAGGATCAGGATGATCAGCACCCACAATAATTTGCGGGCCGGCGCGCCACCACCTTGCAGGATCTGCACGATCGCCCAGATGTCCGCGATCAGAATAATCAGCCCAAGAATGCCGCCATATCCAAAGCCCATTTGAAATCTCCCCGTTTAATCCGTTCAGTCCTTGCGGACGTGCAATCAACGTCAAGCCAACGACTTGATCCTGACGAAGTTCCCTGCCGGATCGAAGCCGGTCGTATCATCCGCCACAAAAAATCATGGCCGGGACTTGCCCGGCCATGACAGCATCTTTCGATGACGGATTTTCAATTCGCGGCGGGACGCCAGGCGAATTACTTGACGGTCAGGGCAAGACCGCTGAGATCGGCGCTGACGATCAGACCACGCTGATTGCCGGTGAGCGTGAGCACCGCGCCTTTCTGGTTGGTCAACACGATCGCCTGCGCACCCGCGCGGCCGACCGCCGCGCCGGCACCGGCCTGGCCGTAGACACCGGCGACATCCGAGGCGCGGTGAATATTGCTGACCGTGCCGTGGAAACGGGTTTCCGACGCGCCGAAGGTGAAGCCGTAGCTGATGCCGCCGATCGAAACCGGGTAGCGTTTGCCGTGGAAGGTCAAGGTGCCGCTCCCGCCGGAGCCGCCGACAATGAACCCCGCCTTGACGATCTTGAAGCTGATGCTGCCGCTATCGGCGAAGGCGGCGCTCGAAAACGCAACGCCGCTCATGGCGAGCACGGCGACAACGGCGGTCCGAAGCTTGGTGGATAAGCGCATGACGCATTTCTCCTGGGGCCCGAAGGGCAGGTTGTTTTTGGCTTTGACGATTTTCGGGTGCTGGCCGCAAAGCCATTTTGATTTAAGTCGAATCGCCAAACCATAATGCATCGGCTGGAACAAAGTTCCAGTCGCAATCCGGTTTAAATTTCCAGCATCCGGATACCGGAACGAAGGCCCGCTAAAACGCCATCGGCCAGCGACATAGCCGGCTTCAGCGTTTGAACAGGCCCATGATGCTGGCCTTGGCCAACGTCTTGAAATTCAGATTAAAGCCGATCTGCGCCGCCGGCGTATCGGCCTTAACCGGCAGGCTATCCTCACCCACCGCAAAGACCGTGAACAGATAACGATGCGGGTGATCGCCCTGCGGCGGACAAGGTCCGCCATAGCCGGCGAAACCGTAATCGGTCCGGGTCTGCAACGCGCCTTTCGGCATGACGCCACCGGCGCTGCCGGCGCCCAGCGACAGTTCAGTGACATCAGGCGGAATATTGACAACCAGCCAATGCCAGAAGCCCGAACCGGTCGGCGCGTCGGGATCGTAACAGGTGACGGCAAAACTCTTTGTGCCGGCCGGCGCACCCGACCATTTCAGGTGGGGCGACGTGTTGCCGCCCTCGCAGCCAAATCCGTGGTCGGCAGAACCGGCATGGGTCATGGCGAGATAATCGCCATCCTTGAAACTGTCGCTGGACACGGTGAAAGCCATGATCGTTCTCCTCGCCTGTATCAGATCGACGCCCGCGACCGAAACCTAATCGGCTCACCGACAAAATCCAAGTTGCATGTCCGCAAGCGGCCTCGCGCCGAAGCCGAGCGTCATGTCGACACATGCAAGACCGACAGGACCTAACAGGCCAATTACATGAACTCGCCGCCCCCGGTGGCGACTGGCCTTGCTTTCGCGACCGCACTACGATGCATCGTATCACCGCGTCCGCCCGATTCGCCCGCCGCGATTTCATCGCCAGGATGACACGAAGATGAACGCCGACCTGCCGATGAATGCGTTTGATCTCGCGGTCTATGCCTATCTCGCGGTCGCCGTCATTTCCGGCTATCGTTCGGGGCTGCTGCGGAGCCTCGCGACCATTTTCGGCTACGCCATCGCCGCACCGGTTGCCGTCGCGGCCATGTCCTTTGTCACACCGTTGCTCGCCGACCGCCTGCAACTGCCGCCCGGCCAATCATCATTCGCCTATTTGGTCGTGTTCTTCGTGCTCGGCATCATTCTGGCGGCGTTGTTACGCGGCGCGGTTGGCGAAATATCCGGCCCGCAAATCGGCGCGGCCGACCGAGCCGCCGGCGCATTGCTCGGCGCCCTGCGGGCCGTTCTCGTTGCGGTGCTGATGGTCATGGTGTTCGAGCGAATTATTCCGGAAGGCCGCGAGCCCGCCTTTCTGCGCGACTCCCACCTTCGGCCGATCTTGTCGCAGGCCGGCCGCGAAGGCTTGCGCAAGCTGCCACCCGACGTCACCGAATTCATCGACCGGCTGAAGCGCGAACGCGGACTTTAGGACCACCATGCCCGGTCATCCGGCGGCGGCGAAATTGTCGATCTGGGGAATCCTCGGCAAGGCGCTGGTCGGCGCATTGGCTGGCTTCTTCGCGGCGCCCGTCGTCGCGTTTATTGTGGTCTTGGTCCTCAATTTCTTCAATCCGGTCTGCGGCACGCCGGGTGACTCGGGCGGCTGCGAAATGGGACTGGCGACCGTGGTCGTCGGCTCGGCGCTGCCGGGCGCGGCCATCGGCTTTATCGTCAATGGCCTACGCGGATGGCGCCAGCGATGACCGTCTTCGGGCGCCAATGCGGCGATTTCGGCCAGTCACGGCGGCAACGGCCCGCTGGCCCAAGGGTCTTGTGCAACCAACCGCCACCTCGCTAGGTTGGTCCTCGAAACCCTATTCACTGCAAGAGGCGTCGCCATGACCAGAGTTACCTACGAAATCGTCGAACATGACGGCGGCTGGGCCTACAAGGTCGATGGCGTATTTTCCGAGCCGTTTCCGACCCACGCGGCCGCGCTCAAGGCCGCGCAAACCGCCGCTGCCGAACAGCGGGTCCCCGGCCATTCAGAGGAAATCGAGTTCGAGGACGAAAAGGGCCAATGGCACGTCGAGCGCGCCAGCGGCAGCGACCGGCCCGACACCTCGGTCAAGGATAAGGAATAAGTGCCAAGCGCCGGCCACGGCCTAACGCCGACTGGCCCGGCCAAGCGCTTCCCCAAGACTCGAGCCGCGATGCGCTGGGCGATGGCGATCTTGTTCGCCGCCGCCGGTTACGCCCATTTGGCGGCACCGGCGCCGTTTCTGGCCATCACCCCGGATTGGGTTCCCTTCGCCCCGAAGCTGATCGCCGTCACCGGCCTGTGCGAATGGGCCGGAGCGGTCGCGCTTGTCACGCAGCCGCTGCGCAAAGCGGCGGGATTCGCACTGGCGCTCTACTCGCTCTGCGTCTGGCCGGCCAACTTCAAACATGCCTTCGAAGGCATCGACATTGCCGGACTGCCATCAAGCTGGTGGTATCATGCACCGAGACTGGCCTTGCAGCCGGTAATCGTCTGGTGGGCCTTGTTTGCCTCGGGCATCGTCGACTGGCCGGCCCGGCAATCAAGGGACAGTCGGCCGCAACCGTGACGATGACCTGAACCAACAGACCATCGCCGTCCGTTGTCACCGCAAGCCCGATTTACTTCCGCGATTTCCTTCGTAGCGCGACGCCGTTCGAAGATGGTTTGAGCCGCCATCGTATCGTGAACAACGCATGACAGAGTTCGATCCAACGGCCGGCGGTCGCAGCGCAACGGATGCTTATTGCCAGAGGCCGTAAGACGCCCACTTCGACTGCGGGATCTCGCCGCCGATTTTATAATTGAACGACTCGACCTTGAGATGCTGCGGTTCCGCCGTGCAAGTGTAGGACATCTCGTACCACTTGCCGCGGCTGCGGAAGGCGCCGCCCCTGGCGACAATCGTGTGGTTCTTGTGAATGACCTCTTTCATCGCATTGGCGACGGCGCGATCGGGACGGAAATGCCGCTCGTCGGCGCGGATATGCGTCATCGCGGTGTAATCGCAGAGCTGTTCCAGCCGTTCGCTCGGCGCCAGCATCAGCAGGCTTCGCTCAAACCGTGCGTCGGCTGCCGCTGCATGTGCGGCAATGACCGTTACAAAGCCGATCGCCAGTCCCAAAACCCGCATACCTTCCCCTCCGATCGCCAGCGCCCTGGTTGCGATTTACGCGGCACGAGCCATCAAGACAACCCCAAGAATGCGCGCGAATTGGCCTTGTCCCGGTGAAAAAACCAGCCAAATGCGGACATTTTGCCGCGTATGAGGCAGATGCGATCGAGGCTCAGGAATATTTCGAATCACGCTCGAGCAGTTCGATCGAAACGCCCTGCGGACCCCGCAAAAAGCAGATCTTGATGCCGGGACGCGGGATGTGCGGTTCCTTGCTGAACTCGGCGCCCTTGGCCTTCAGCTCAGCCGCGACAGCATCGATGTCGGTGACGCGAAGACCGAAATGATCGAGCCCCTGATAGGGCGTGACCGGCGGCGCGTTGACGCCATCGCCGGGCGCGACAGGCGCGAGAAAGATATTGGCGCCGCCAAGCTTGAGGTCGATACGTCCGGGCGTGCGCAGCACTTCGGCGCCCAGCATGCGTTCGAACCACGCAGCGGTCGCTTCCGGATCGGGCGTGCGCAGATGGATATGATCCCAAGTGCAAGTCGGCATGATGAATGTCCTCTCTATGTGCGTACCTCAGTCTAGAGCACGACGGATCGCTTCGCGCCACAGTCTATCGCGCAACCGCAGCGGCGACGTTCAACCCGGTTCGTCGGCCAATACGGGAACCGTTCTCAATGTTGACGACGCCGGGACGACGTCTCGCCCTGGGCCGCGATAAGGCTGGAATTGTCCGACCCGGCCCGGGAGACTTCCTTGCCGCAGCGCAGCATTAACCGGATCGACCTGGCATCCCGCTGATAACGGCGCGGAACCGACCTTTTTTGGTGGTCGCGCCCGGCACGTCTTTTCAAACCCCGGCGGCGCGCCCAATCTGGCCGCCGTTTAGCGACCCCATCCAACGTGGACACACCCTATGAAAATCGCCCCGACTGCCGTTCTGCTATTTGCCGGACTGTGCCTTGCTTCGAGTGCTGCGCTGGCCGCCACCACGGACGACGTCAAATGGATCAACAAATGCCTCGCCGATAACAAAGGCGATGCGCCAGAGGGCGTGGTGCTTAAATATTGCACCTGCATGAACAACAAGATGGACGACAACGAAACGCTGTCGATCACCGCATGGGAAAAAACCCACCCGACCGAACGCAAGGCCTGCGACAAGGAAGCCGGCTGGAAATAGCGTAACGGTCGACCCGTCGACCCGACAACAATGCCGGCCGGGCCGAGCGCCCGGCCGCGCGAACGACTATTACAAACGCCCCACCAAGCGGCGTCATATGACATTTCCTTGACACAACCGACATATCCCTGACCCGACGAGTCCGCTCGACGCGGCGCGTCCGTCACCTCAGCAAGCTGCACACGGCGCACCCCGCCGCCGGGCGACCTTGACAGCCAGACGTCAGCCGCCGATTTAGCCACTGCTCGACAATCGATCAGCAAAATTTCCCACAAGCGGAAGGCGTGTGGCTATTTCGCTCACATACGGTCGCACAATTTTGCTAGACCCGACGTATGACGGTGACCGGCGAATAGAACGGCAAGTAACGTGGCGAAGAAGGCGACGACGAAACCGATTTTGGCGGCCGGCGGGATCGTGGTGCGCGACGGTACGCGGGGCCTTTTCGCCGTCGTCCAGCGCAGCAAGGACAGCGCGTGGGTATTGCCGCGCGGCAAACTCAAGCGCGACGAAAATCCGGTTAGCGGCGCGCGCCGTGAGGTCGTCGAGGAAACCGGCCATCGCGTCCGGATCTATGAATTCCTCGGTGCCATGACCTACCGCGCCGGCGGACGACCGAAAGTCGTGCAGTTCTGGCGCATGGAGGCGGAGGCCGAACCGAGCCACGCGCTGATGGCCGACATCAGCGCGGTGGAGTGGCTGCCGCTCAAAGCCGCCGTCCGGCGCTTAAGCTATCCGCTTGAGAAGCTGTTCCTGCGCCATATCGGCCGGCAGGCGCTCCCCCATCGCCAGAACCCGGCGCATGTGCCGCCGCAGCCTCCGGACGAGCCCGAAGCCGATAAATCGGCCACCGCCAAAGCCGGGAAGGCCGGTGCGGGCAAAGGCGGAAAATCGGCCGGCAAGAAGGCTGGCAAGAAAGCCGACAAAGACACCGAAAAAGCCGGCGGCGATAAAGCCTCGAGTGATAAGGCGTCGACGGGCAAGAGTTCGGCGGACAAAGTTACGGAAAAGCCGAAGAAGAAAACGTCCGGCCGGCATCATCCGCGTAAAGCCGGGGATCTGGCCGGCAAATCCACATCGCGCCCGCAAAAGGCCGCCAAGGCGGACAAGAAAGTGCGGCGGAAAGGTGGGGCCAGACCCGCCAAGGCACCGCACACCCTGTCCGTGCCGGCGGACCGGCCTCAGTCGGCCGCTGCGACCAAGGTCCAGACCGCCGCCGAGCGCAAAGGCATTCTCCAGCGGATGCTGGGCCGACTCGGTCGCTAGGGCCTCACGATTCGGCGGTAAAATGGCAGGCCGAAAGCCGATGCCAATGCGGATTCTCCGCCCCTTCCGGGACCCCACCGAGCCCGATCCTTCGCTTTTTGCCACTATTGCGGAAAATTAATATGCTGAGGGGTGGAAGGAGCCCATTCCGAACACTCCATTCACCCTGCATTCACCGGCAAAATCGGAACCTGCTGCCAGAACATACGTTATCGCTGCGGTCCCAAATCGCAGGAAATGAGCCACCCGGTCGTTTAAACTTTATGGCTTGGGAGCCTCGAAAAGAGGAGCTGCGCTATGAACAAATTCAGCAAGACACTGACCGCGCTCGCGGCCGCTTTGACCCTGACCGCCGCCGTCGTCGCGACGCCGCAGCAGGCGGAAGCCCGCGGTGGTCGCATCGCCGCCGGCATCATCGGCGGTCTGGCCGCTGGCGCCATCATCGGCGGCCTGGCCTCCCAGGGCGGCTATTATTACGGCCCCGGCTACTACGCCTATGGCCCCGGCCCCGTCTATTACCGGCCGCATTGCTGGTGGCACCGCGAGCGCGTGTGGGATGGCTACGGCTGGCGTCTGCGACGCGTCCGGGTCTGCGACTGATCCGGACCGTCTCAACACGATCCGAAAAGCCCGAATTCACAACTTTCTGATCGAGCCGGCAGCGGCTTGAAAGCTTTGGCTCCGGGCTTTTTGTGACCCCGATCACAGATCGGCACCAAAATTCCGACATATTAAGTACGCTTGACTGAGTTCCTGACCATTTCGGCGGATTGGATCCATGACCGATGTGAGCCCGAGGAACCTTGGATCTCTATGCCTCGTCACCGAAATTCGCCCCGAAGGGCAAAATGGAGCGTCGAAATGAAGAAGGCCGTCCTGGTTAAGAAGACCATTCTGGCGATCGCCGCGTCGGCGACCATTGCCGCGGGCTCCCTGTCCGCGCCGACCGTCGCCGAGGCGCGCAACGGCGCGAACGCGGCCGCCATCGGTCTTGGCGTTCTCGGCGCTGTCGTGGTCGGCGGCGCGATCGCCAACGCCAACCGCGAGCCGCGCTACTACGCCCCCGAACCGGGCTATGTCGAATATCGTACCTATCGGCATAGCTATCCGGTCGAGTGCCGGGGCGGCTACTGGGCCCGCCGCCCGCTGCACGACCGTTGGGGCAATTTCGTCGGCTGGAGCCGGCCGCGTTTCATCTGCCCTTAAGCATAGCGTAACCGCTTGAGAGCACACTCTCAGGCCAATCCGCTGAATTCCGACGTCACCCCGAGAGGACACCATGAACATCAAGATCATTGCGCTGGTCGCGGCAGCGATATCGACCGCGGCGTTGCCCGGCACCGCCGAGGCCCGGTGCGACGGTTGCGCAATTGGCGCCGGCGTTGTCGGCGGCTTGGCGGTTGGTGCCATTCTCGGCTCCGCCATCGCCAACGGCCAACCGCGCTATGCCGAACCGGCGCCGGTCTACGTCGCGCCGCCCCCGCCGCCGCCGCCGCGCCGGGTCTATGTGGCCGAGCCGCCGGAATACGTCGAAGGTCCGGTCTGCCATATCGAGCGTCAGCGTTTCTGGGACGGCTATGGCTGGCGCCATCGCCGCGTCGAGGTCTGCGACTGATCTCGCCGAAACATCGAATATGGAAACGCCCGGCCTTTGCGCCGGGCGTTTTCGCGTCCGGCTAGCGTCGCATGTGATCGAGCACTGCCTCGGTCGGCCAACAATCGACCTTCAGGCCGTTGGCCTTCTGATATTTACCTAGCGCCGCCCGCGTCAGCATGCCGGCCTTGCCGTCGATCTTGTCCTTATAGAGCCCAAGCGCGGTCAGCCGTTTCTGCATCGCCTCGACCTCCCTGGTCTTGAGCTGCCTGGCCTTGCTCCAGGGTGTCGCAAACGACGAAGCACCGGCGATGCGGTCCGACAGATGGCCGACAAACAGCACGTAAAGATCGGAATAGTTATATTCCTTTATGACGTAATAGTTTTTTGGTGTCAGGAACGATGGGCCGTAGCTGCCTTCCGGCTGCAATAGCGATGCCGGCAAAGCCAGTTGCCGGGCGTCAAGCCGGCCGCCGCCCGTAAGCGCGAAACCGCGCCTGAGCCACTCGCCGATCGGCATGGTGACGTCAGGGGTGCCGATCGAACAGTCAGCATTTCTGGGCGCTGTCACTTCGTATGCCCAGCGCTCGCCATTGCGCCAGCCTTTGGCGGCCAGTTGCTTGGCGGCCGATGCCAGCGCATCCGGCACCGAACGGAAGATGTCGGCCCGCCCCGATCGGTCGAAGTCGACACCATATTTGTAATATTCCGACGGCAGGAACTGCGTCAGCCCGAGCGCACCTCCCCAGGACGACCTCATGTCGGCGCGCGGCGTGCCGTCCTGAAGCATCTTCAGCGCATAGGCGAACTCGTTCTGAAAGAAGTCCTTGCGCTTGCCGACATAGGCCTGGGTCGCCAGCACACGAATTGCGTCATGTGGCAGTTTGTAGCCGCCGTAATCGGTCTCACGCGCCCAGATAGCCAGAACGACATTGCCCGGGACGCCGAACTCACGTTCGATCCGCTTGAGCGTATCGCGATATTGCACGGCCAATTGCTGCCCGCGCGCGGCCAGCCGGTCGAAAGTCTTTTCCCGCAGATATTGGCCGGGCGTCTGCACGAATTCGGGCTGCCCCGGCGGGAGCGTAGCCGGGCGACCCGGCAAATCCAGATCGGGCAACGAGTAATCCGGTTGCAGTCCCCGCGTCGCCGCCTCGAAGGTCGCGCGCGTGACGCCGAGCTGCTGCACCCGTGGCCACAGCGACTGGAGGAAGCGATCGAAACCGGCTTCGGCCTGCGCGGGCACCGACAGCGACCAACTCAGCGGGCACGCCAAAACGGCGATCGCGACAACGGAAACGACCAGCAAGCGAATCATGATTTTCATATCGCCCAATTTAGGCGCGACCGCCCCTGCCGTCACCTCAAGGCGCCAGCCCGGTCACCTGACGTTAAGTGGAACCGGATTAAATTCGCCCGAATGCAATCCGAAAGCCGGCAGAAGCCATGATCGACCTCGACCGCCCGACCGCCAATGTCCGCCTTGCCGAAGTGCTCGGCGCACTCAGCTACGCACTCGATCTGGTCGAAGGCCAGCCGGCCGGCCATTGCATCCGCTGCTGCTGGATCGGCATTCATCTCGGCCGCGAGATCGGCATGGACGAAACCGATATCGCCGACCTCTATTACACGCTGCTGCTCAAGGATCTCGGCTGCAGCAGCAATGCCGCACGAATCTGCCAGCTTTACATGACCGACGACCTGACCTTCAAACGCGACGCCAAGAACATCGACGGCAGTCTGCCGCAGGCGCTTCGCTTCGTGCTGTCGCATACCGGCTTGCAAGCCGGCCTGTCCGACCGCATCCGCGCGCTGGTCCAGGCCTTCATGACCGCCGGCACTGCGCCACGCGAACTGGTCGAGACCCGCTGTCATCGCGGCGCCGAAATCGCCCGCACCATGCGGTTTTCGGAAAAGGTGGCACAAGGCATCGAAAGCCTCGACGAACATTGGGACGGCGGCGGACTGCCGATGCGGCTCCAGGGCGTCGACATCCCGGTCTTCTCCCGCATCGCGCTGATGGCGCAGGTCATCGACGTTTTCTTCACCGGCAGCGGTATCGAGGCCGCGCGGCGCGAAGTTCATAACCGCGCCGGCACATGGTTTGATCCGATGCTGGTCGGCGCCTTCGACCGCGTCGCCGAGGCCCCCGCATTCTGGTCGATGCTGAGTTCCGACACGTTGCAGGCCGCGCTATATAGCCAGGAGCCGGCGCAACAGGTGCGCACCGTCGACGACGACTATCTCGACGATATCGCCGCGGCCTTCGCCAAGGTCGTCGACTCCAAGAGCCCTTACACCAGCGGTCACAGCGAACGCGTGACACTGTTCACCGATCTGATCGCCGAGGAACTCGACCTCTCGGCGCGGCACCGGCGCTGGCTCAAACGCGCCGCCCTGTTGCACGATATTGGCAAGCTCGGCGTCAGCAATTCGATCCTCGACAAGCCGGGCAAGCTCGACGATCGCGAATGGGCCGCCATGCGCCTGCACTCGCTTTATTCCGAACAGATCCTGTCGCGGATCGCCGCCTTCTCCGATCTCGCCACGGTGGCAGGCGCGCACCACGAACGGCTCGATGGCCGAGGCTATCCGCACGGCCGCAAGGCCGACCAGATCGCGCTGGAGACCCGCATCATCACGGTCGCCGATATCTTCGATGCGCTGACCGCCGACCGGCCTTATCGCGCCGCGATGCCGATCTCGAAGGCCTTCGCCATCATGACCGACGAAGTCGGCAGCGCGATTGACGGCGATTGCTTCGCCGCCTTGCGCCGGGCGATAGCCCGGCTGGACCAGTTCCAGGCGGCATGAACGGCACGCACCGATTTGAACCACGCCGCCGCGCGTCGGCACACCGACAATCGGAACGCAGCCGGAACATTGGCGAATCGGAGAACGGATAGAGGACGGTAAAGCGGAGCTTAACGCGCGGCGGAATTTGTCATGCTTCCACGCCGCGCGTGCTTGCCGGTCAATGATGCGGCTTGCCGTAAGCCGCCTGCCCGATCCGCTCGACATAAGCGATGCCGATCGCGGAGAAGACGAACAGCCCGTGGATGATCGCCTGCCACATCACACCGGTCTGGGTGTAAGGCGAACTCTCCTGACCGAGCTGGCCGGCATAGATGAAGGTCCGCAGCAGATGGATCGACGAGATGCCGATGATCGCCATCGCCAGCTTGATCTTCAGCACGCTGGCATTGACGTGACTGAGCCATTCCGGCTGGTCCGGGTGCTTCTCCAGCTCGAGCCGCGACACGAAAGTCTCGTAACCGCCAACGATGACCATGATCAGCAGGTTCGAGATCATCACCACGTCGATCAGGCCGAGAACCACCAGCATGATCTCCTGCTCGGTGAAGTGCATGGCGCCGACGACGAGGTGCCACAGCTCCTTCAGGAACAGGATGACGTAAACGCCCTGGGCGACGATCAGCCCGAGATACAGCGGCAATTGCAGCCAGCGCGAACTGAAGATCAGTTGCGGCAGCGGCCGCAGCCGGCCCTCCATTTCTTTCGGCGGAATCGAATCGTCGGCGGCCATCGACATGGCGGTTATCCTTTACGGCCGCCGCCGGCGACAATCGCCGGGGCACGGCCGAACAGATTTATAGGCGATTCGTCGCAGGCGGAGCGCGCCCCGATTCGCAGGAACCGGCGCGCCAAGACGCCGCAGACCCACCAGATACGGTAAATCAAAACGCCGCCTCCACCCGATCGTGGAAAATCGCGAACGAGGCACGAACGTCCGCGAATCGGAGAACGGATAGAGGACGGTAAAGCGGAGATTAAAATCGACAACAATCGCCAACGATTGCCGGCCGGCATCGTTCATCGCCGTCCTGTCGGCGTCACGTCAAAGCTCACACCGTGACATTGAGCGAGTCTTGATTGCCACCGATAACGCACACGATTCGAATCGCATCGACCGGCATGGCGATCCATCAACCCACCACATGCAGTGACGTTCAACAGCGCGAGCGCTGCATCGTGGAAAAACACGAACGGGACACGAACATTCGCGAATCAGAGAACGGATAGAGGACGGTAAAGCGGAGCTTAACGCGCCCGGCATCGCGCCAGCCTTTAACGCTATTCATCGCCGCAAAGCCGCAAATAAAAATCTCAGCCCGCCGGCTTATCGTCCACCGCATCATTGATGGCGCGCAGCAACGTCAGCAATGTCCGGTTGACTGGCATCGCAATGCCGTGCCGCGTGCCGGCCGCGACGATGGCGCCGGTCAGCGCCTCGACCTCGCAACGCCGCCCGGCCAGACGATCGAAATACATCGACGTGCCCAGGCCCGGCGCGAAATTGTACAAGACCGCCATCGCCTGCGCCGCTTCATCGTCGGCCAGCGGCACGCCTTCGGCCCGTCCGACCGCAATGGCTTCGGCCAGGACCGTGAGACAAAGCGCGTGAACGTCGTCACGGCGCAGCACGTCCTGCCGTTGCAGCGTCAATGCGGTGATCGGGTTGGCCACGGCATTGAGCAGCAATTTGCGCCAGGTTCTCAAGACGAAATGATCGTCGCGCAAAACCCGCAAGCCAGAGCCGTCGAGCAATTCGGCAAAAGCGCGGCCGTTCGCGTCGTTGGCGACGGCGACATCCTGTTCAATCACCGTGCGGACACGAACCCGGTCGGGGGCAAGGCGTTCGCCATTGTAATAGACGATAACCGGCACCACGCGGTCAGCACTGACCCATGGTGCGACCCGCTCGGCATGACCGATGCCGTTTTGCAGCACCGCGATCCGCGTCGCGGGTCCGCACAGGCGTTCCAGCCAGGGACCGACCGAAGCCGTATCATGTGCCTTGGTGCACAGAAGCACCCAGTCGACCGGGCCTGCCTGCGCCGGATCGGTCAGCGCCGCGATTGGAACGTCGACGGGGCCGCTGTCGCGCTCGACGACGAGGTGTTCGAGCGGCCGCCGCACGCAAGCGACGATCGAATGGCGACCGGCGGCCTGCAACAGACCGGCGGCAACGCCACCGATGCTGCCCAGGCCGATGACGGCAACGCGCAACGGCGGCGTGGACATGGTCGATGAAGCGTCAGAGGTGGACATGGCAACATGCTCGGATAGACATTTGACCTTGTCAAATATCTATCCGTCATTCTTTTGTCGACATCGGCCGGCGTTAGCGGCTGAACTTCTTGTACTTCAACCGGTGCGGAATGATGCTATCCTGGCCCAGCCGACGCATCTTGTCCTTCTCGTAGTCCTGGAAGTTGCCCTCGAACCACTCGACGTGGCTGTCACCTTCAAAGGCCAGGATATGGGTGGCGATGCGGTCGAGGAACCAGCGATCATGGCTGATGATGACGGCGCAACCGGCAAAGTCCTCCAACGCCTCCTCGAGCGCCCGAAGCGTATCGACGTCGAGATCATTCGTCGGTTCGTCGAGCAGCAGCAGGTTGGCGCCACCGCGCAGCATCTTGGCCAGATGCACCCGATTACGCTCACCGCCCGATAGCGTGCCGACTTTTTTCTGCTGATCGGCGCCCTTGAAATTGAACAGCGACACATAAGCGCGCGAATTGACTTCCTTCTTGCCGACCAGAATCAGGTCCTGGCTGTTGGAAATCTCTTCCCAGATGGTTTTCTTCGGATCGAGCGCATCGCGCGACTGATCGACATAACCGAGCTGGACCGACTCGCCGACCTTGATCGTGCCTTTATCCGGCTTGTCCTGTCCGGTGATCATGCGGAACAGCGTCGTCTTGCCGGCGCCGTTCGGGCCGATAACGCCGACAATGCCGCCAGGTGGCAGCTTGAAGGTCAGATTGTCGATCAGCAGGTTGTCGCCAAAGCCTTTGCTCAGGCCGTCGAAGTCGACGACGTTCTGCCCGAGCCGCTCGGCGACCGGAATGGTAATCTGCGCCACCGCGTTCGTCTTGGCGTTGGCGACCTTGAGCAGTTCCTCGTAGCGCTCGTAACGCGCCTTGGACTTGGCCTGACGCGCCTTGGGCGATGACGATATCCACTCGCTTTCGCGCTGAAGGGTCCGCTGACGCGTTTCATCCTCGCGTGCCTCCTGCTCAAGCCGCTTCTGCTTCTGCTTGAGCCAGGAAGTGTAATTGCCTTCGTAGGGAATGCCGCGGCCGTGATCGAGTTCGAGAATCCAGCCGGTGACGTTGTCGAGGAAGTAACGGTCGTGGGTCACGATCAGGATCGCGCCCGGATAATTGCGCAGATGGCCTTCCAGCCAGTTGACGCTTTCGGCGTCCAAATGGTTGGTCGGTTCGTCGAGCAGCAGCAGATCGGGCGCATCGAGCAGCAGCCGGCACAATGCGACGCGGCGCTTCTCGCCGCCCGAGAGCTTCGAAATGTCGGCGTCGTCCGGCGGGCAGCGCAAGGCGTCCATCGCCAGATCGACCTGGCTGTCGAGATCCCAGAGATTCTTGGAATCGATTTCATCCTGGAGCTTGGCCATCTCCTCGGCGGTCTCGTCCGAGTAGTTCATGGCCAGTTCGTTGTAACGGTCGAGGATCGCCTTCTTGCCGGCAACGCCTTCCATCACGTTTTCGCGCACCGACTTCGCAGGATCGAGCTGCGGCTCCTGCTCCAGGTAGCCGACCCGGGCGCCCTCGGCGACGAAGCCTTCGCCGATAAATTCGGTGTCGATTCCGGCCATGATGCGCAGCAGGGTCGACTTACCCGAGCCGTTAACGCCGAGCACGCCGATCTTGGCGTCCGGGTAGAACGACAAATGAACGTTATCTAGGACCTTCTTGCCGGCCGGATAGGTCTTGGTCAGACCCTGCATATGGTAGATGAATTGGCGACCGTTCATGGACCCGTAAAACCCCTGATAATCCGCCCTAAATCGGGCCAAAATAGCCCTTGTAGGCGACAGCATGCCATTGACGCGACGACGCGCTCTGTCGGGAAATTCGAGGCTGATGTAGCGACCGGGACCGCAAAGGGCAAGCGCGCCTCCCCGGGGAGATAGCGCGGCCGGTCTTTCACCGCCCGACGACCCGGCGTGGCGGGGCGGCCGGATTGGCATGACGCGGAACCGGCGCCGCCGGCCGGTTTGGTAAAACTTTGGAAAGGCTGTTTTTTAATATATTTGCCCGGCACCGCTTTACTATCTTCGCCTTAATTTCCGTTCAGTAATTATTTCGAGGCATGAGCGGGCCGCCTGCGGAGGCGTCCCGGTAAGCATCGGGCCGGGGGGCTCGATATGCCGCGGAAAGTTCAAGTGATGAGTCGCTCCACAGCCACAATTTCGGAATCAACGGCAACCTTCCTGCCGCGCCCCTCATTCAGCCTGCGGGCCATTCTGGCAGGCTTCTGGCGGGCCCTCACCCGCGACGCAGTCCCCGCTTACAAGCCGGAACGCCATTACATGCGCGGTCCGGGACCGGCTTGGCAGGCCAAATACGGCCATCTGCCCAGCGACCGACCGCAGGGCTGACGCCTTTCCCCTTTCCTTTCGTCGCTCCTTGCCTAAGGTGCCTCACCTCCGGGCGATCCCGGCAGGTTCAGGGAGCTTTTGACAATGATCCGCGCCGCCATTCTCGACGACTACCAGGACGTTGCTTTGAAACTTGCCGACTGGTCGGCGCTCGGCAAGGACGTCGAAATCAAGGTATTCACCCAGCCCTTCGCCGGCGAGGCCGAAGCGATCAAGGCGCTCCAGGGCTTTGCTATCGTGGTCGGGATGCGCGAGCGCACGCCGTTCCCACGCCGGGTCATCGAGGCTTTACCCGACCTCAAGCTGCTCATCACCACCGGCGCCAAGAACAACGCCTTCGACATCAAGGCGGCGGCCGAGCGCGGCGTCACGGTCTGCGGCACCGGCGCGACCGGCAACCCGACCACCGGTATCGTCTTCGGCCTGATGCTGGAACTCACGCGGCATATCGGTTTTGAAAACGCCCGGATGAAAGCCGGCGAGCCTTGGCAGGTCACGATCGGTCGAGATCTCGAAGGTCAAAGGCTCGGCATTGTCGGCCTCGGCAAACTCGGCCAGCGCGTCGCCAAGATCGGCCAGGCATTCGGCATGAAGGTCGCGGCCTGGAGCCAGAACCTGACGCCGGAAAAGGCGGCGGAAGCCGGCGTCGATTACATGAGCCGGGAAGAACTGTTCGCCCAGTCGGATTTCATCTCGATCCATCTGGTCCTTAGCGACCGGTCGCGCGGGCTGATCAACGCCGACGACCTCGGCCGCATGAATAAGACCTCCTACCTAATCAACACGGCGCGGGCGCCAATTGTCGACCAGGCGGCGCTACTGAGAGTGCTGCAGGACAAGAAGATCGCCGGCGCCGGCCTCGACGTATTCGAGGTCGAACCGCTGCCGGTCGACCACCCCTACCGCAAGCTCGACAATGTCGTCATCACGCCGCATCTCGGCTACGTCAGCGAACAGAACTATCGCAAGTATTTCCCCGACATCGTCGAGGACATTCGAGCGTTTCTCGATGGCAAGCCGGTACGGGTGATTTCACCCTAGCCACATCGCGTTAATGCAGCCGACGAACGACCGCCGCGCAACAAGAACGCCATGACGGCATTGCGCGGCGGTCACGGCACGACGTCTGGCCAAGCTGGCCTTCGATAAAGCCGAATTTCAAGGGCGCGAGCGCGCCGCCGAACGCATCATAGAATTCAATTTTAGTCGACCTATCGACATTAGGATTAAGCGAGCATTCCCGTGGGCAAGCGCACATAGCGGCTTCATAATACCGATCTGTGACACCACAGTGCACCCGTCCTCATCGAACGGGAGCAGATCATGGAACCTCAGCGGGTATCGGAAGCGCATGTCGTCACGCCGCCTTTCGGGCGCCGCAGAATTGCACCGCGCGTCTGCATCGCCGACGGCAAACCGCATATCCGGCATTTCTTGCGCGAAGCGCTCGAAGACCTCGGTTTCATCACCAGCGAATGCGATCGAATCGACGGCCTGGCGGCGATCGTGGCCGATCAGGATCTTTTCGTACTAGGCTTGTCGTCCGGCGGATTTGCCTGCAAGGCCACGCTGGAGGCCCTTAGCAATGTGAACTATGCCGGCAAAGTGCTGATATTCGGCACTCCCACATCGCTGATGGCAACTGCCATGCTGTCGATCGGCGACAAGCTCGGCCTGGCCATGCTGCCTCTATTGCCGACGCCGTTTAACGACAAGGATTTGCGCGATCGGGTCGCGGCCTTGCAGCCGAAAGCGGCCCCGCCCCATCCACCGGTCGATGTCGCCGAAGCGCTGCACGCCAATTGGCTTGAGCTTTGGTATCAGCCGAAGATCGAGGTCAGGTCACTGACACTCAGCGGCGCCGAAGCGCTAATCCGCATGCGCCATCCGAGCTGGGGCATCGTCCCGCCCGCCCAGTTCATCCCCGATGCGGACGACCCGCATTTCAGTTCCTTGTCGGCCTTCGTCATGACGCGGGCGGCGGAGGATTGGCTTCACTTCATCGCCGAATACGGCAATATCGAATTGGCAATCAATCTTCCGGCGACCTTCTTTCAGCGCGCGACGGCGATACAAGACCTCGCCCAGTGCATGCCTCGGCATCCGGCCTTCGAGGGAATGATCGTCGAGATCAATGGCCACGATCTGGCGCAGCAGTTGCCATTGGTCAAGCAGGCGGCGCGACAACTCCGGATGCTGAATATCGGCGTTTCGATCGACGATCTCGGCGCCGACTGGCCCATGCTGATGGAGATCGACGACTTTCCTTTCGTCGAAATCAAGGTCGCACAAAACTTCGTCACAGGCTCGACCGACAACCCATTGAAGCAAACCATGTGCCGACGCATTCTGGCACTGGCCGACAGCTTCGGCGCGCGCACGGTCGCCAAAGGCGTCGAAACCCGAGCCGACTTTCTGTCGGCCCGCGACATGGGGTTCGACGTCATTCAGGGTTACTTCTTCGCCAAACCGATGGAACCCCGGAAATTCGCCCGCCGCGTCCTTGGCCGCCCGGTGACGATGCCGAACTGAACGCAGCATCACCGGCAACCGCGGCTAAAGCTTCAATAGCTTGGCCGCGTTATTGTAGGCGACATCCTCGCGCAACGAATTGTCGATCTCGACCTGATCCAGCCAGTGTCCGGCTTCGGCGGCATCCTCGAACGGATAATCGGCCGCGAACATCACATGATCGCGACCAAGCGCGTCGAGCGAGCAGCGCAGCGGCGGGCCGTCGCACATACCCGACGTCGTCACGAAGACATTGCGACGAATATATTCGGACGGCTTCATCGGCAGCTTGAAACCCTGGAATTCGGCGCGGCTATCGAGACGCCACAACAAGAACGGGATAGACTCGCCGAGATGGCCGAGCATCAGCTTGACGTTCGGGTAACGCTCAAAAATGCCGGCGACGATCAAACGCATCGCATGTGAGCCGGTCTCGACGCCCCATCCCCACATCGGACGCGCCAGCACCGGAAATCCTTCGACCGCCTTAAGCGGCTCGACCGGATCGGCCGGGTGAATATAGACGGCGGCACCGAGCGCATTAGCCCGCTCCCAGAACGGCGCCAGCACCGGATGATCGAGATATTGGCCATGGGTATGGCCGTTGATCATGGCGCCGCAGAATTTGAGATCGCGCAGGCAACGCTCGAGTTCGTCAGCCGCGCCTTTGGGCTCCTGCATAGCCAGATGGGCAAAGCCGGAATAGCGGTCGGGGCGGCGGGCAATCTCCGCGGCCAGGTCGTCATTGGCCTCGCGCGCTTTACGGGTCGCGGTCGCGACATCACGTTCGGCCTGCACGCCGGGCCCGGCGACCGATAACACGCTGCGCGCGATGCCGGCGCGGTCCATGTTGTCGAGGCGCATGTTGCCGTAATCGGTGAGCTTCTTGAAGAAATTCTCCGTCAGCGCCGGCGGCACGCTGGTCATGGTCGGACGCCAGTAATCGATCATCCCCGGCGTCAGAACGTGTTCTTCGAGCGCGATTTTCTTGACCATGCGTTTCCCCTTGCCTGGACCGGCCGGTGAGGTTGCCCACCGCCGCCAAAGATTCTTCTTCCCTCTGTATCAGATATTGGGTTATTGTTACCCACGATGCAAGTCGGCAGAGACCGGCGAAGCGTCGCGGGTCGAAATGCTGCAAGTCAAAGTTGAGGGTATCGCGTCTCATGAACCGCCTCGTCACCAACGACAAAAGTCAGGTGCAGGTGATTGCGCGCGCCGCCGCGATCCTGCGGGCGCTTGAGGACGAAAACACCGGCCTGAGCCTGGGCCAGATCGCTCAACGGGTAAATCTGGCGCGCTCCACCGTGCAGCGCATCGTCGCCGCGCTCGAAACCGAAAAACTGGTGATCGCAGCGACCCCGAACGGCCGGGTGCGGCTCGGCCCCACCATCTTGCGGCTGGCAGCCTCCGTTCGCAGCGACTTCATTTCGCTGGCGCGGCCTTATCTGGAACGTCTGTCGGCCGAGCTTGAGGAAACCGTCGACCTGTCGACGGTGAAGAAAGACCATCTGGTCTTCATCGATCAGGCGGTCAGCGGCCACCGGCTGCGCACCGTGTCGGCGGTCGGCGAAACCTTCCCGCTGCATTGCACCGCCAATGGCAAAGCCTATCTGGCGCAACTGACCGACGCCGCCATCGAGGCGCTGATCGGCAATACCTATGTGTCCTGCACCCCGAAAACCCTGACGCGTCTCGATGCGCTATTGGCCGACCTGAAATCGGTCCGCGCGACCGGCGTCGCCTTCGACCGCGAGGAACACACACTCGGCATCTGCGCCGCCGGCGTCGCCATGCACGATCCGCTCGGCAATGCGGTCGCGATCTCGGTGCCGGTGCCGATCCATCGTTTCATCAACCGTCAGGCGTTGATCGCCGAACGGTTGCTCGCCACCAAACACGCGCTCGAAGCGCACATGCATTCCGCCGCCGCCTGATCGGCGGCCCCTATCCGTAACCGAACGCAACCAACAACAGAAACCATAACAAGGAGAGCGCCGTGACCATCAAAATTCGCGGTATCGATTTCGAAGAAAACACCAACAACAGCATGGGGCTGGAATTCGTCAATCTGTCCCATCGTTTCGGTTATCAGTCGCCGAACTGGCCCTATTTCGAAGACGTCAAGATCGAGCGCATCCATTACATGGCGAAGTCCGGCGTGCTGTCGCAGCGCATCACCACGTCGATGCACAACACCACGCACATCGACGCGCCGGCCCACGTCGTCCAGGGCACGCCGTTCATCGACGAAGTCCCGCTGCCGCACTTCTTTGGTTCGGGTATCGTGGTCTCGATCCCGAAGAAGAAGTGGGAACAGATCACCTATGACGATCTCGAAAAGGCCGCCGGCAAGATCGTGCGGCCGCGTGACGTCGTGATCGTCAATACCGGCTGGCATCATCAATACGAAGATTCGGAAGACTATTTCTGCAAATGCCCAGGCTTCGTGCCGTCGGCCGGCAAATGGTTCGTCGAGAAGAAGGTCAAGGTCGTCGGTCACGACACCCAGGCCAACGACCACCCGCTCGCGACCGCCATCGGCCCGCACCGCAACGGCCCCCTGCATCCGCATCTCGCCGCCGAATACAAGGAATGGTCCGGCGGTCGCGACTGGAAGGACGACTTCCCGGAATGGGAACCGGTGCACCGCATCCTGTTCAATAACGGTATCATGGGCATCGAAAATGTCGGCGGCGACCTCGACAAGGTCACCGGCAAGCGCGTCACCTTTGCCTACTTCCCGTGGAACTGGGATCGCGGCGATGGCTGCATCGTGCGCCTGGTTGCGATCACCGATCCAAGCGGCAACTACCGCATCGAGAAGGGGGAGAAGTTCTGATGCACGTTAAACGCTTCGCCGACGCCAAGCCCTATGACGCTCCGAACCACCGCGGCTATTCCTCGTTGCGCCTGTTCGGCGCGGAAGCCGGCGGCACCAAAGGCATCGTCTTCGGCTATTCGCACTTCCTGCCCGGCGGCGGCGCCGGGCCGGACGCCTCGCCGCCCGAGAAAGTCTATTTCGTCCTGTCCGGCGAATTGACCGTCATCGTCGACGGCAAGGAAACCGTGCTGAAGGCGAACGACAGCTGCGTCATCGAACCGAACGAAACCCGCGAGATCATCAATCGCGGCAACGAGGTCTGTTCGATCGTCGTCGCGGTGGCGATGCCGCCGAAATAACGGGCCATCAGGCCCGTCATCGCCGGGCCTGACCGGCGATCTCGCGCCTCACCACAGAGCCCACCTAAGCGATGGCCGGGTCAATCCCGGCCATCACGGAAAAGAAAATCGTTGGGAGGACGCACAATGTCCGAAGCATTCCTGAAAAATCCAGTCGGCCTGTTCGACGTGAAAGGCAAAACCGCCATTGTCACCGGCGCGTCCGGCGCCTTTGGGTCGCTGGCGGCGAAGATCCTGGCCGGCGCCGGCGCCAACGTGGTGCTGGCGGCGAGCAAGGAAGACGAACTCAAGAAAGTCGCTACCGAATGCGAAGCGCTCGGCGGCAAGGCGACCGTGATCGCGCTGCGCCCCTCGTCGGAAGAAAACTGCGACAAGATCGTGCAGACGGCGCTCGACAAGTTCGGCAGCGTCGACATCCTCGTCGTCGCCTCGGGCCTCAACAAGGTGCAGAAGATCGTCGAGCAGAAATACGAAGACTTCCTCGATGTCATGGATGCCAACGTCAATCAGTCCTGGCTGATGGCGCGCGCCGCGGGCCGGCAGATGCTCAAGCAAGGCAAAGGCGGCAAGGTGATCCTCACCTCGTCGGCACGCGGTCTGCTCGGTCATCCGGCCGGCTATACCGCCTATTGCGCCTCGAAGTCGGCGGTCGACGGCATCACCAAAGCGCTCGGCTGCGAATGGGGCAGCACCGGCATCACGGTGAATGCGCTGGGACCGACCGTCTTCCGCTCGCCGCTCACGGCGTGGATGTACGAAGACACCGATCAGGCCAAGGCCGTGCGCACCGGCTTCCTGGCCCGCGTGCCGAAGGGGCGTCTGGGCGAACCGGAGGATCTGGCGGGGCCGTTGTTGTTCCTGGCGTCGAAGGCATCGGACTTCTACACCGGTCATATCCTTTACGCCGACGGCGGCTATACGGCGGGATAAGTCATGAGCAAAGCGCGTATCTCCGTCATCGGCGCCGGCCTGATGGGCCACGGCATCGCGCAAGTCTTCGCGCTGGCCGGGCACGACGTGACGATCTATGACGCCTTTCCGGGCTCGCTCGAGACCGTCAAGGCCCGCATTCTCGCCAACCTGAAAGACCTCGGCGACGACGAAAGCGCCGTCGCCCGGGTCACCCCGCAGGCCGATCTGGCGCTGGCCGTGCGCGACGCCGATTACGTTGTCGAGGCCGTGCTGGAGGATATGGCGCTCAAGCAGAAGCTGTTCGCCGAGATCGAACAGCACGTCCGGCCGGATACGATTCTCGCCAGCAATACCTCGGTGATGCCGATCACCGAGATCATGAAGGACCTCAAACACCGCGAACGCGCGCTTGGCACCCACTGGTGGAATCCGCCCTTCCTGGTGCCGCTGGTCGAAGTCATCGAGACGCAATGGACCAGCCCGTCCGCCGTCGACTTCACGATGAAGCTGCATGCCGACGCCGGGAAAAAGCCGGCACACGTCAAGAAAGACGTACCCGGCTTTATCGGCAATCGGCTGCAACATGCCCTGTGGCGCGAGGCCATTTCACTGGTCGAGCATGGCATATGCGACGCCGAAACCGTCGACAGCGTCATCAAGGCGGCCTTTGGCCGGCGCCTGGCGGTTCTCGGCCCCCTGGAAAACGCCGACATGGTCGGCACCGACCTGACGCTGGCGATCCACAATACGGTACTCGCCGACATCGACAGCCGTCCGGGCCCGTCGCCATATTTGGAAAAACTGGTGAAAGACGGCAAACTCGGTTTCAAGAGTGGCGAAGGCTTTCGCAAGTGGAGCCCTGAGCAGCAGGCGGCTTTGCGATCGAAGGTCCTGCAACACTTGAAAAAGGCCCGCGCGAACGACGTATAAAAGCGGACGACGTAAAAAGCTGTGCGACCGGACTTAACCGACCCTCGCAAAGAGGGCGGATTCGACGAACGATAAAAACACGAATTTGGAAACACGAGGGAGGAAGCAATGACGGACAAGAAAACGATTTCTCGCCGTACCGTGGTCAAGACCGGCCTGGGCGCCATCGCCGCGCCGGCGATGTTCGGCATGTTGCCGGCGCAGGCCGCCGACAACGTCATCCGCATCGGACACGTCAGCCCACGGACCGGACCGCTCGCCGGCTTCGGCGAAGCCGACACCTTCATCGTCGATCAGGTCCGCGCCATTCTCGGCAAAGGCCTCAGCAATGGCGGCAAGACCTACAAGGTCGAAATCATCACCAAGGATTCGCAATCGAGCGCCAGCCGCGCTTCGGAAGTCGCCTCCGAGCTGATCCTGTCCGACAAGGTCAACCTGCTGGTCGGTTCCGGCACGCCCGACACCACCAACCCGATTTCGGACCAGGCCGAAGTCAACGAGGTGCCTTGCATCACCACCAACTGTCCGTGGCAGCCTTATTTCTTCGGCCGCAAGGGCGATCCGGCCAAGGGCTTCACCTGGACCTATCACTTCTTCTGGGGCCTCGAGGACGTCATCGGCGCCTTCCTCGCGCTGTGGGACGAAGTGCCGAACAACAAGGTGATCGGCGGCCTGTTCCCGAACGACGCCGACGGCAATGCCTGGGGCGACCCGGTGCGCGGCGTGGTGCCGGCTTACACCAAGGCCGGCTACAAGGTCATCGATCCCGGCCGCTACCAGCCGATGAACAACGACTTCACCTCGCAGATCTCCGCCTTCAAAGCGGCCGGCTGCGAGATCGTTACCGGCGTGATGATCCCGCCGGATTTCGCCACCTTCTGGTCGCAGGCCGCGCAGCAAGGCTTCAAGCCGAAGATCGTCACCATCGGCAAGGCCCTGTTGTTCCCCTCCGCCATCGATGCGCTCGGCGAACGCGGCAACGGTCTGTCGAGCGAAATCTGGTGGTCGCCGAACCATCCGTTCAAGTCGGGCCTGACCGGCCAGAGCTGCCAGGCGCTGGCCGATGCCTATACCAAGGCTTCGGGCAAACCGTGGACGCAGCCGATCGGCTTCCAGCACGCGCTGTTTGAAGTGGCCATCGACGTGCTCAAGCGTACCAAGAAACTCGATGACCCGAAGTCGATTTTGGCGGCAATCACCTCGACCGACTACAAATCGATCGTCGGCCCGATCAACTGGAACGGCAAGCCGGTCAAGAACGTGACCAAGACGCCACTGGTCGGCGGCCAATGGCAACGCAAGGACGGCAAGTTCCACCTGGTCATCACCGAGAACAAGACCGCGCCGGCAATTCCGACCGCCGGCAAGTTGATGCCTCTGTCGTAAGACTCCTTGCCCGTCGCCCGTCGGGCTTCGGCGCTTGCGCCGAGCCTCGACGGGCGAAGGGCCGTTCATCCTTCGCGGCTCGCTTCGCCCGCACCTCAGGATGACGGAGAAAAGCTGACGCGGTTCAAAGGCTGCCCCATGCCCGCCATCCTCGCCCTCGAAAGCATTGCCAAACGTTTCGGCGCCGTCGTCGTCGCCGACGGCATCGACCTGTCGCTGAACGAAGGCGAAGCGCTCGGCATTATCGGACCGAATGGCGCCGGCAAGACCACGCTGTTCGGCATGGCGACCGGCACTGTCAAACCGGATTCCGGCAAGGTGCTGTTTGCCGGCAAGGAGATCACCGCCTTGCCGCCGGAAAGCCGATGCCGCCTCGGCCTTGCGCGGTCGTTTCAGATCCCGCAGCCGTTTTCCGGCATGACCGTCTTCGAGAACGTGGTGGTCGCCGCTGCCTTCGGCAATAACGAGCGCGAGAAAACCGTCTACAGCCGTTGTGCCGATCTGCTGGAGCGTTGCGGCCTTGCCGACAAGGCCAACAAGCGCGCCGGCGGGCTGACGCTGCTTGACCGCAAGCGCCTCGAACTGGCGCGTGCGCTGGCGACCAAGCCGCGCGTGCTGCTGCTCGACGAGGTCGCCGGCGGGCTGACCGAACACGAATGCACCACGCTGATCGCGCTGATCAAGGACGTGCGCGCCGAAGGCGTCTCGATCATCTGGATCGAGCATGTCGTTCACGCGCTGCTGGCGACCGTCGACCGGCTCGCGGTGCTGCACGGCGGCAAGTTCATCGCCTCGGGCGATCCGCACACGGTCATCAAGAGCGCGGAAGTCGCGGAAATCTATATGGGGATCGCCGCCGATGCATAGCACATTGTCATTCCGGGACGCGCCGAAAGCGCGGACCCGGAATCCAGACGCAGGCACCAAGCTTGTAACTGGATTCCGGGTCCACGCGCTGCGCGCGTGCCCCGGAATGACGAGAGGACGCGCCGATGCGTGACGATGCCCTTCTCCAGGTCGATGCCATTGACGTTTTCTACGGCGACTTCCAGGCCCTGTTCGACGTCTCGCTGACCGTCAAGCCCGGTCAGGTTGTCGCGGTGATCGGCGCCAACGGGGCCGGCAAGAGCACGCTGTTGCGGACGATTGCCGGCCTGATGCATCCGCGCGCCGGCGACATCCAATTCGTCGGCGCCGGCATCGGCCGCGCCCCGGCCTATGACGTCGTCAAGAGCGGCATCGCGCTGGTGCCGGAAGGCCGCAGGCTGTTTCAATCGCTATCGGTCGAGGAAAACCTCAAGATCGGCGGCCAGTCCGGCCGCCCGGGACCGTGGTCGCTGGATCGCATCTATCAACTGTTCCCGGTGCTGTCGGAGCGCCGTCATCTGCCGGCAACGGCGTTGTCCGGCGGCCAGCAACAGATGGCCGCGATCGGCCGCGCGCTGATGTCCAATCCGAAGCTGCTGCTATGCGACGAGATCAGCCTGGGCCTCGCGCCGATCATCGTGCGCGATATCTACGCGCAACTGCCGGCCATCGTTGGGGACGGCATGTCGCTGATCATCGTCGAGCAGGACATTGCGCAAGCGCTCAAGGCCGCCAGCCAGGTCTATTGTCTGCAGGAAGGCCGCATCGCCCTGCAAGGCGCCGCGCATGAGCTGACCCGCGATGCCATCTCAGCCGCCTATTTCGGGGTGTAAGCATGACCGAATGGCTCAACGTCATCCTGCAAGGCGTGCTGATCGGCGGGCTCTATGCCATGTTCGCCGCCGGCCTGTCGCTGATCTTCGGCGTCATGCGGCTCGTCAACATCGCGCATGGCGACCTGATCGTGCTGGCCGCCTATGTGGCGCTGACGGTGACGGAAGCGATGGGCATCGGTCCCTTGACGTCGCTTATTCTGGTGGTGCCGGCGATGGCGCTGATCGGCTACGCGCTGCAACGGCTGCTGCTCAACCGCACGCTGGGCGACGACCTGTTGCCGCCCCTGCTGGTCACGTTCGGCCTGTCGATCATCATTCAGAACGGCCTGCTCGAACTGTTCACCGCCGACAGCCAGAAGCTCAAGGCCGGCGCGGTCGAGATCATGACCTATCACTTGGCCCCCGGCATCTGGATCGGCCTCTTGCCGCTCATTCAGTTCATCGTCGCGGTCGCGGTGATCGCCGGCCTGCAAGTGCTGTTCTACCGCACCGCGCTGGGCCGCGCCTTCCGCGCCACCTCCGACGACCAGTCGGTCGCGCAACTGATGGGTCTCGACACCCGCCATGTCTTCGCGATGGCGATGGCGCTGTCGCTCGCGGTGATCGCCATCGCCGGCGTATTCCTGGCGGTGCGCTCGAACTTCGATCCGTCGATCGGGCCGGCGCGGCTGATCTTCGGCTTCGAGGCCGTCATCATCGGCGGTCTCGGCAGCATGTGGGGCACGCTGGCCGGCGGCATCATCCTCGGCGTGTCGCAGGCGATCGGCGCGCAGATCGATCCCGGCTGGCAATTGCTGGCCGGCCACATTGTCTTCCTCGCCATTCTGGCGGTCAGACCGCAGGGCCTGTTTCCGAAGGTGTCGGGATGAGCGGATATTCAGTCGAACACGCGACCCGCTCCAGCCGCGTCGGCGTCGCGGTCATTGCCATCGCATTGGTCGTTCTGGCGACGGCGCCCTTCTGGGGCGATCGCCAGACGCTGCGGCTGCTGGCCGAGCTGTTCACCTTCGTGGCGCTCGCCAGCCTGTGGAACCTGCTGGCCGGCTACGCCGGACTGGTCTCGGTCGGTCAACAGGCCTTTGTCGGCCTCGGCGCTTATCTCTTGTTCGCGATGGTCATTCTCGCCGGCGTCCACCCGATCGCGGCGATCTTCATCGCCGGCCCGATCGCCGCTTTGGTATCGATCCCGGTCGCGGCGCTGACATTCCGGCTGCGCGGCGCCTATTTCGCCATCGGCACCTGGGTGGTCGCGGAAGTTTTCCGCCTGCTCGCCTCGCAGATTTCCGTGCTGGGCGGCGGCTCCGGCGTCAGCCTGCCGGCCTCGGTGGTGATCGCGATGGCGCCGACGCGTACCGCGCGTGAGTTCGAGTTGTATTGGCTGGCGCTCGGCCTCACCGTGCTGGTGCTGGCGGCCATCGTCATGCTGCTGCGCTCGCGCCACGGTCTGGCGCTGACCGCAATCCGCGACAATGAAGTGGCCGCCCAGAGCAACGGCATCGACGTCACGCGCGTCAAACTGATCGTTTATGTGCTGACCGCCTTCGGCACTGCCATGGTCGGCGCGCTGATCTTCCTGATGAAGCTGCGGGTCTCGCCGGATACGGCCTTCAGCGTCAACGACTGGACCGCTTTCGTCATCTTCATCACCGTGATCGGCGGCATCGGCCGCGTCGAAGGCCCGATCATCGGCACGATCATCTTCTTCTTCATGCGCCAGACGCTGTCCGATCTCGGCAGCCTTTACCTCTTGATCATGGGCGCGGTCGCCATCGTCGTGATGTTGTGGGCGCCGAAGGGCCTTTGGGGGCTGATCGCCGAACGCTTCGGCTGGCAGGCCCTGCCTCTGCAACGCCATCTGGTCTCCACGCCGCAGGACAAATCATGAGCCCGATTATCGACATCTATACCCATATCTTTCCCGAGCGCTTTTTCGAGGAAATGATCCGGATCAAGCCGGACCTCGGCAATATGGGCAAGCGGCTGCGCGGCATCACCAAGCTGTTCGATCTCGATGCCCGGTTCCGCGAAATGGACCAGTTCGGCGATTACCGTCAGATCGTCTCGCTGCCCAATCCGGCGATCGAGGATATCGCCAATCCGCAGGACGGCATGACGCTGGCGCGGATCGCCAACGATACGATGGCCGAATTGTGCCGCAAATATCCGGAGCGCTTTCCGACCTTCGCGGCCGCCTTGTGCCTCACCGATATCGAAGCCTCGGTGGCCGAAGCCCGCCGCGCGATCAAGGATCTCGGCGCGCGTGGCATTCTGCTTTACACCAACGTCGCCGGCGAACCGCTCGACGACCCCAAATTCGAACCGATCTTCGCGCTGATGGCCGAACTCGACCTGCCGATCTGGCTGCACCCGGTCGGCACCGCGTCGATGCCGGATTACCCGGCCGAGAAGAAGTCGCGCTTCGAGATGTGGTGGTGCTTCCACTGGCCCTATGAGACGTCGGTCGCCATGGTCCGTATGGTATTTTCAGGGCTGTTCGATCGCTACCCGAAGCTCAAGGTCATCACCCACCATCTCGGCGGGATGATTCCGTATTATGACGGCCGGGTCGGCCCCGGCCTGGAGGTGCTCGGCCAGCGCACCGCCGACGAGGACTACTCGAAAATCCTGCCGTCGCTGAAGCGTCCGCATATGGACTACCTGCACGGCTTTTTCGCCGACACCGCCATGTTCGGCGGCGGCGCTCATGCTACCCGTTGCGGTTACGAATTCTTCGGCGCCGACCAGGTGGTGTTCGCCACCGATGCGCCGCTCGGACCCATTGCGAAGACCATCGAAACCGTCACGAAACTCGACCTCGCGCCGGACGACCGGCGCAAGCTGATGGTCGGCAACGCCGAAAAACTTCTGAACATGAAGTTCGGCTGAACCGCCGTTACTTCCTGTTCTTCTTTTCGGAATCGGCCGCGCCGGTCGTGCCGGGATTGAAGGATGGCGGGTCGCTCGCCGGGAAGCTCTCGTCGGAATCGACCGTAACCTGGTCTTCTTCCTGCTCGATGCGCTTGCGTTCGTCTTCGGCGTGGTCGCTCGGCTTTTCTTTTCCGGTCATGGATACCCCCGAATGTGAAGGCGGCCGCCAATTGCCGCTGCCCGATATATAGTAACCGGCAGCGGCAGAAAAAGTTCCATTCGCCCGCCGGGCTCACAAATCCTGGCGAATCCACTCGGTCTGGACGTCCTCGCACCAGTTGCCGACGTTCCACTGGCCCCAGGCCCCAAGCCCGCCGCGCGGGTCATCGCCGGCATAGACCGGCACATGGATGACCGACAGACCGTCATGCGCATGCGCGGTCTTCAAGGCGGTCCGCAAGGTGTCGGCGTCACCGCCGCCGTCGACGGCCATGACGCCGCCGACGGCGCCGGCCAGCTGCACATAATCGACCGCGACCCGATCGCTGGTTTTGAACTCAGCCTGGTACTGCGCCAATTGCAGGCCGGTGATCGCCGCCATGCGCCGGTTATCAAAAATCACGATCATGCCGCGCACGCCATGCTCGACCGCGTCGATCAGCACTTGCGGGTTCATCATGAAGGAGCCGTCGCCGGTGAAAGCGATCGAATAACGCGGACGGTCGGCCGCCGCCGACGCCAGCAGCGCGCTGACGGCAAAGCCCATATAGGACGCGCCGGATTCGGTATAAGTATCGCCGGTCCGGTCGTCCTCGACGATCTGGAAGCCGTTGGCCTGAACGTCGCCCGCGTCGAAGAATTTCGCCGCATCGACCGACCTGGCGAAATCGGCAACGATCTTGATCGCGGCCGGCTGCGGCAGGACCGGCTTGCGCCAGACATCGTCGCGCAAGGACGGACAGGCGAAGCGTTCGGCCTTATAGGCCGCCCATTCGGCCTTCTTCGCAGCGCAGACTTTCAGCCAGTCCGCCTTGTTGCGGGCAGCGCCGGCTTTCTCGAGCCGGACGGCCAGCCGCTCGACGACGGTCCCGATATCGCCGGTCAGTGCAAGCGTGTTGTTGTAATGCAGCGCGTCGGCCAGATCGCCATTGATGTTGATAACGGCCTCGGCCTTCTTGTAGCCGATGCCGGAACAATCGGCCTGGCAGACCGCGCGCGAACCGATGACGATCACCAGTTCGGCCTCCGCCATCGCATAATTGCCGCTGATCGAGCCTTTCGACCCGCCGACATGCATGTTCTGCGGATGCGCATCGGGCAATACGCCGGTCGAACCGGGCGACAAGGCCACCGCCGCGCCGGCAGCTTCCGCCAGCCGGGTAATCGCCGCATCGAAGCCGCGCGTGCCGCCGCCGGCCTTGATCGTCACCCGTGACGCCCTGGCAATCATCGCCGCGGCATCATCGAGTGCGGCGTCATCGGCCGGCGCCATCGGCGTCAATTGCGGACGCGCCGGCAACCCGGCGAGATTGACCGTCAGCCGGGCCGGCTGGGTATTGAGCGGCAGCAACAGATAAAACGGGCCGGCGCGATAGGGATCATTGACCGCCAGCGCGCCGCGCCGCAGCGCATCGCGCACCGCCTCCGGCGTATGCAGCACATAAGAGCCACCGAGGATCGCCGTCATCCGGCCGAAAGCGCCCTGCTCCTGCTTGGGCACCTGCTGCATATTGTAGCCTTCGCCGTAGGTCGTCTCGTCGCCATAGATATGATAGACGCCGACGCCGTTCGAAGCCGCCGCCAGCGAACCGGCGAAAGCCTGCATGCCGCCCGGCCCGATCGACGTGACAACGGCGCAGACCTCGCCATATTGCCAGCGCAACGCCGTCGCGGCGTGAGCGATCTCGACTTCGTTGCGGCCATTGATCGTCCGGGTCGCGCCTTCCGCTTCGTAAAGGCGCAGCACGTTGCCGAGATCGGTCGAACCATGCCCGAAGATCGCGAAATATTTCCGCACGCCCTGTTTCAAGAGCCCGAGTACCAGCGCTTCCGACAAGGTCGTTTCCACCAGCTTCGGCAGCGTGCCGGCCGCCAGAGCCTGTTCGACGCCGCCGGCATCGCGAATGGCGCGGGCGCGGCCACGCATCGCGCGATCGTTCTCGGTTTCAGGTGTGCGCGTCAGCATCATCCGATCAAGCTCCATTACGCCGCGGGCACGCCGGCCTTGCCACGTTCCCGGGCGCGCGCATTGGCGCGCAGGTTGCCAACGACGTGACCGCCGATGATCAGCAACGCCAATCCGAAGAACAGCAACGCCGGCCACGACGAATAGAAGATCGACAGATGCCCCTCCGACATGATCAGGGCGGTGCGCGATTCCCGCTCCAGCGTCGGCCCGAGCACCAGACCGAGCAGGATCGGCGCCACCGGAATGCGCGCCCGCAGCAGCAGATAGCCGGCCAGGCCGATGACCATCATCACCACCACGTCGAACAACGTATTGCGGATCGCGAAGGAGCCGAGCGCGCACATCACCAGAATGCCGACCGACAGGAGGTGCGCCGGCACCCGCAGGGCATGAACGAACAGACGCACGCCATAGAGCTGCATGATCACCACCGCGACATAGGCGAACAGGAACAGCACATAGATATTGGCGATCACCGCCGGCTTCTCGACGAACAACAGCGGGCCGGGCTGAATGCCATGAATGAGCAGACCGCCGAGAATGATCGCGGTCGCCGGATCGCCGGGAATGCCGAGACCAAGCAAGGGAATCATCGCGCCGCCGGTCACCGCGTGATTGGCCGTCTCCGGCGCGATCACGCCAGCGAGATCGCCCTTGCCCATACGCTCGGGATGCGGATGGAAGCGCCTCGCCTGATCGTAAGCCAGGAACGCGGCGATCGGCCCGCCGGTGCCGGGAATGGCGCCAATCACCGTGCCGATCAGGCTCGACCGCAACAGGTTCCACCAATGAGCCAGTATCAATTTAATATTCGGCAATTCGACATTGACGGCGGCGGCTTCGACCTTGGCCTCGCGACCGCTTTTCCAGGCCGACAGCGCGGCAATCGCGTGCGGCACGGCGAACAGGCCGATCATCGCCACCAGGAGATCGACGCCTTGCAGCATCGTGGTGTTGCCGAAGGTGAAGCGCGGAATGCCGTCGAGCGGGTCCTGCCCGATCGACATCACCATCAGCCCGAGCACGCCGCCGATCATGCCGCGCACCAGCGACTTTTCGGCAAGCCCGCAGATCGTCGACAGCCCGAATATCACCAACGCGGTGATCTCGGCCGGCCCGAAGGCCAGCGCAACCCGCGCCAGCGCCTGCACCGCCACCAGCATGATGACGAGACTCAGGATGCCGCCAATGCCGGCCGACACGGTGGCAACGCCGATGGCGAGGCTCGCCTTGTTGTTGCGCGCCAGCATATGACCGTCGAGCACGGTGGCCGCCGCCGACGGCGTGCCCGGCACGCCAATCAGGATCGCCGAGATCGCGCCGCCGGTCATGCCGCCGATATAAGTCGACAGCATCACCGCGATCGCCGGCTCGTTGCCCATGCCGAAGGTGATTGGCAGCACCATTGCCAGCGCCATGCTGTAGGTGAGCCCCGGAATCGCACCAAAGATCAGGCCGACGGCGGAACCGAACAAGGTTGCCGCCAGCACCTGCCAGGTCGCCGCATGGGCCAAGGCCGTGACGATCACATCCATTTCAATTCTTTCCCGCGCATGATCTCGTCCAAAGCCCGGTTCATGCTTTCGTTGCCATGCGCGTTAGAACCAATCGATCAAGGTGCCATGCGGCAGATAAACGCCCATGCCCTTGCCGAGCGCCAGCCAGATGGTCAGCGCCAGACCGAGCGAAACCGCCGCCACCATCCCCGGCGAGCGGCGCTTGAGCACGACGACCAGAAACCCGGCCACGGCCGCGACCGTGCCGAGCAGGAAGCCGACCCAATCGAGCAACACGACGTAAATCGCGAGAAACCCGAAGGTCGCGACCAAAGCCCAGACTTCGGCCCGCCGATCCGGCGCGGCATCGTCAGCGACATCGTCGGCCGCGTCCGCCGGCCCGCCCGTCGCGAAACTGCCGACGATCAGCAACAGCGACAGGCCGGCCAGCAGCACACCCATGGCCAGCGGAAAACCGCGTGGACCGACGCGCGCGCCATCGTCGACGCCCGGAATGGTCCAGTAGACGCCGACCAGCCAGAGCACGGCGACCGCGAGCAGTATAATGCCGGCCAACCTGTCGCTTTTGGTTTGTGTCACGGCCGCAGACTCACTTTTTCTTTTCGAGACCGATCTTCTGCATCAACGAACCGATCTCCTTGTCGTCCTCGGCAATCACCTTGCCGAAACCGTCGGCCGGCAAATAGGCCGGCACGAAGCCGACATTCTGCACCGCCTTCTGGAATTCCGGCGACGCCACCGCTTCCTTGGCGGCATTCTGCAACTTGGCGACCACATCCGGCGGCGTACCGGCCGGCGCCGCAAGGCCACGCCACATCGACAGATCGAGCCCCGTCGCGCCAGCCTGATCGCAGGTCGGCGCATCGAGACCTTCGACCTTGACCTCCTTGGTGGTGACGCAGAGCACCGTCAGCGTGCCGGCCTTGACGTGCGGCGCGACCTCGCTCGGGAAGCGCAACACGCCGTCGACCCGGCCGGCGAGCAGTTCCGCGACTTCGCGACCCTGCCCGCCGGGAATGTAATTGACGGTTACACCGAGCCGATCGAACAGCGCGGCGGCGACGATATGCGTGAACGAGCCGAGACCGCCGACCGCGATCTTGAGCTTGGTGCCGGCCTTCTTGCCGGCCGCCTGCATGTCCTTGAGGCTCTTCCAGCCGCTGGCGCTGCGCACCGCCAGCACCGGCACTTCCATGCCGATGCGGGCGATCGGCGTGAAGGCCTTGTAATCGAACGGCACATGGCCGCTGTAATGGGTGGTGGAAATCGAATTCGAATTCCAGACGATGTTATAACCGTCAGGCTTGGTGTCGTGGACATAAGTATAGCCGATGGCGCCGCCGCCGCCCTTGCGCGCCACCGCGACCACCGGGCTGCCGAGCTTCTTCGACATTTGATCGGCCAGAACCTGACCGACGGTCTGGGCCGAGCCGCCGAACAACACCGTCATCTCGACCGGCTTGTCGGGAAAGCCAGCGGCCTGGGCCGAGAAGGCCATGCCAGCCAGCACCGAGGCCAATAGCGGAGCGGCAACGGTCTTGAGCGTCCTCATGTCGTAATCCTCCCTCTACGATGAATGCCATTCGGCTTTTTGTCGTTAACGTCCGGTCGTCTCGCCTCCGAAGTCGCCCCGGCCCAAGCCGGCGATAAACCGTGATTTTTTTCAACGCCGCCTTTGATCCAGACCGGCATCTGGCTCGTAAAATATTACGTCATGCGTGGAGTTTGAGCTCTCCTCCGATTAGACCGGATTTGATCGCTTCATCGATCAGCGCATCGTCGTGCGTGACCAATAGAGCGATATTCCGTTCGTTGCGCAGGATATGATGAAGCCAGCGCAACTGTCCGTTGACCGCCGGCACATCTTCCTGCACCCACGGCGCGGCCTTGCCCTTGATCTGGGCAATGTTGTCGAGCACCCAGGCGACATCGACGCTGTGCAGAATTTCACGGCCGGACTGGAGCGCGATGTAGACCATCTGATGATCGATGCTGTGACCAGGCGCCTTGATCAGCACCATGCCCGGCGCGATCGGGTAATAGTCGCCATAGTCGAAGATCATCAGCTTGTTGAGCTGTTCGGCTGAAATTCGCAGATGCGGACGATGCGGCGTGTTCAACAGGCATTGCGCGGTCGCGACCGACACGAAAGTCTTGGCCGCCAGTTCGTCGTAGTTGTCCGCCTGCGTCACGCCGGCGGCATGGTCAGCGTGGAAATGCGTCAGCACGATCATCCGCGCCGCGTTAAGCGCCTGCCGCAGCTCCTCGAAACGCGCGGGGAAATAAGGCTCCGGCTTGTCCGGCGTCGAAAAGGAATCGTGGGTCGCGCGGTCGAGACCGGAATCGATCATCACCGTGCCGTCGGGATAGACCACCTGAAAGGCGGTCCGCGGCATGGTCACCGGCGTGTCGTCGCCACCCTGGATGACGACTTTGCGCGGACGCACCGAAGCCGCGACCCGCACGGCATTGACCGCCACCGGCCAGGCGCCCGGCAACAAACCGGCCATCCGGCGGATCGCCGTGAGATCGGCCCTGAATGGCGTCTCCTGCACATCGGTTTTGTCAGTCAGACCCGCCACCGTCATTCCCATTCACTCCGCAGCCTGGATCGCCAGACTGTCTTGCCGCGCCTTCGCCCGCAACGCCGCCAGGATCTTCTCCGGCGTCGCCGGCAAATCGAAGATGCGCACCCCGACCGCATCATAGATCGCATTCATCACCGCCGGAATGGTCGGCACCATCGCCGGCTCGCCGATTCCCTTGACCCCCAGCGGACCGATAGGATCCGGGTCCTCGATGATGATCGAATTGACGCGCGGCACATCGAGCGAGGTCGGCAGGATATATTTGGCGAAGCCCGACGTCGACGTGTGACCGTCCTCGAGCTGATAGTCTTCCATCAGGGCCTGACCGATCGCCTGAACGACACCGCCTTCGATCTGACCCTCGACGCCCTGCGGATTGACCGCACGGCCGACATCGTGCGCGGCCCAGACCGCCAGCACCTGCACTTCGCCGGTGATGGTGTCGACCTCGACTTCGGCGACCTGCGTGCCGAACACGTAAGCCTGCCACGGCCGGCCGGCGCCATCGACGCCGTCGAGACCGGTCGTATCGGTGCCGAACGTGGCCGCGCCAATCGGCACGACACCGCGGTTCTTGGCGCTCGCCACCGCCTCGCCAAACGTGATGCGATGATTGGTGTTGTCGGCCCAGATTTCCCCATTGCCGGTGCCGATCGATTCCGGCGCGACGTCCCACATCTCGGCCATGCAATCGACCAGACGCTTGCGCGCCTCGCGCGCCGCCAGCGCCACGACGTTGCCGATCATGTAGGTCTGACGGCTGGCGCCGGCATGCGCCGCTTCCGGCGCGCGCGCGGTGTCGTTATCGCCGATGACAACATGTTCCGGCTTGACGCCAATCTCGTGCGCCGCAACCTGCGCCAGCACGGTGAGAATGCCTTCGCCGATTTCGGTGACGCCGGTGACGATCTTGGCCGAACCGCCGTCGTCGATTTCGGCCCAGGCCGCGGCACGATCGACCGTCGCGGTGCGCGCGATGCCGTACCAGCAGGCCGCCATGCCCCGTCCGCGTTTGCGTGCCATTATTCAGCCGCCTCTTGCTTGCTGTCAGGCGCGAAGCGCGTGCCGAGCGAGACGGGCGGACGGACATCGTCATGACCGAGATCGCCGCGCGCCAGGCCGCGCACATTCGGCGCCCCCGGCTCCCAGCCGGACGCCTGCTCCGCCGCGTCAAGCGCGCGCAACAGACTGACCGAGCCGAGGGTCTGCCTGGTATGCGTACTCGCACCGTCGCGCATCGCGTTGATCCGCCGGATTTCGAACGGGTCAAGGCCCAGCCGTTCGGCGACGATGTCGAGATGACTTTCGGTCGCGAACTGGGTTTGCAGCGCACCGAACGAGCGGAACGCACCGGACGGCGTATTGTTGGTATAGATGCCGTAAGTATCGACCCGCAGATTGGGGATGACGTAAGGCCCGGCCCCGAGAATGGCCGCCTTGCGCATTACGCCTTCGGTCGACAGGCCATAAGCGCCGCCATCGCAGATCATCCGCAGCGACACCGCGCGAATGCGGCCATCGGCCATCACTCCCATGCGCAAGGTGGTGCGCGACGGATGACGCTTGGCGGTCGCGACAATCGATTCCTCGCGGGTGAAGACAAGCCGTACCGGCCGCATGGTCTTCATCGCCAGCAGGGCCAGCATGCCCTGATAGATCATGTCTTCCTTGCCGCCGAAGCCGCCGCCGACCGGCGACATGATGAAGCGCACCTTGCTGACCGGCCGGGCGACGATCCGCGCCAGCATATGACGATGGTGGGTGATATTCTGGCTCGGCGACACCACGGTCACGACATCGTCATGATCGACATAGGCCAGGCCGGCCTCCGGTTCGAGATAAGCGTGCTCGATGGCCTGGGTCGAATAGTGCTCCTCGACCACCAGATCGGAGGCGGCAAAGCCGGCATCGACATCGCCAACGCGAATTGGAATGTGTTTGGTGATATTGTCCGGCGCGTAATCATGAACCACGGGCGCGCCGACACGCATCGCCTCGACCGGATCGAACACCGCCGGCAGCGGCGCATAAACCACCTTGATCGCGCCGAGCGCCCGCCGCGCGGTCGCAAGATCCTCGGCCGCGACCGCGGCGACCGCCTCACCGACATAGCGCACCTTGTCGCGCGCCATCACCGGCTGATCGTGGACGAAGACGCCGAAGCCATCCTGACCGGGCACGTCTTTCGACGTAATGACGGCCTCGACACCCTCCATCGCTTCGGCGGCTGATGTGTCGATGGAGACGATCCGCGCGTGCGGGTGCGGCGAGCGCAGCACCTGAACATGCAGCATGCCGGGCATGGTCATGTCGCCGGCATATTTCAGCCGGCCCGATACCTTGCCGGGCGCGTCGATACGGCGAACATTGCGGCCGATGACCTCGCCGTCCGTGGTATCGGTTTCCAGCAAGGCCGTCGCCGGCAGACGGCCGTTCTGCACGTCACGCGCCAGTTCGACCGCGTCGAAGATTTTCTGATAGCCGGTGCAGCGGCAGATATTGCCGCCGAGCCGTTCCTTGATTTCCTCGCGATCGGCAAACGGATTGGCACGCAAGGCGGCGGTCGCCGCCATCACCATGCCGGGAATGCAGTAACCGCACTGGCTGGCGCCGGCCTTGTGGAAGGCCTTTTGCAGAACGGTGAGTTCACCGGTCGGCGCCAGCGATTCGATCGAATCGATACGCGCGCCCTGCGCCTTCGCCACCGGCAGCAGGCAGGACTTCATCAGCACGCCATCGACGAATACCGAACAGGTGCCGCATTCGCCGGCGCCGCAGCCTTCCTTGTTGCCGGTGAGATTGAGGTCGTCGCGCAGGAAGTCGAGCAGGCGCTGCGACGGTTTGGCGGTACGCCTGATCTTGCGACCGTTGACGACGGCCTCGAGCCGGAACTCAGACATAGGCCGCCTCCAAAGCCGGCGGCAGCGCCTCAGGCGAAGCGCCAGCGCGCTTGGCCGCCGCGATCAGGCCACGCACCAGAAAGCCGCGCACCACGTCGCGGCGATAATCCTGCCGGCTGCGCGACTGCACCAGATCGAGCGGCAGGTCGGCGACCTGTTCCAGCAGGGCACCGGTCAATCTCTGGCCACGCAACCGCTCTTCGATCTCACGCAAGCGGCGCGGCACCGGGCATACGCCCGCGATCGCCAACCGCGCGTCTTCAACGGTCGAGCCGTCGCGGTCGAGCCTGACCGCCACGGCGAGGCACACCACCGATATCACCAGCGACCGACGATGACCGACCTTCTCGAAGCTGCCGCCAAAACCGGGCAGCGCATCGCAGTCGAAGCCGGTGACCAGTTCGCCGTCGCGCAATTTGGTCTGGCCCGGACCGACGATGAAATCCGCGAGCTTGACGCTGCGTTTATGGACCTTGTCGCCTTGCCGCGACGCCAGTTCGACAATGGCGTCATGCGCGACCAGACAAGGCGTCACGTCGGCGGCCGGCGAGGCGTTGACGACATTGCCGCCAATCGTCGCCTGTGCCCGGATCTGATCGTCGGCGAACCAGACCGCGCAGCGCGGCAGCGCCGGCATGGCGCGACCAAGCGCCGGATTATCGAGGAAACGCTGCACCGGCGTCGCCGCGCCAAGCCGGACGCGGCCGTCGCCGACCTGACATTCGTTCAGTTCGGGAATTCGGGCGACGTCGATCAGCACCGGCACGGCGACATCACCGGCACGGCCCTCACGCGCCCAGGGCAAGGTGTCGGTGCACCCGGCGACGATACGATACCGGCCTTGATGGCGGGCCATCGCGGCAAAGGCTTCGGCCAGCGAAACGGGAGTGATGTATTCGTCGCAGGTGAGCATGGCCCTCGCCAATCCTACTGGTGTCATCGTCCGCGAAAGCGGACGATCCAGTAATCACTGCCATCGCGTCGACCGCGACGGCACGGCGTAGTGGGTCCCCGCTTTCGCGGGGACGACAGCATCTGCTACTCCGCCGCCTGCTTGTTGGCGGCGCCGATCTGGTTCTTCACCACCACCTTGATGGCGTCCTCGACCCGATCCTTGGCGTAACGGATCGCGGTCGGAAGATCGTCGAGCGGGAAGGTGTGGGTGTGGATCAAGGTCGCGTCGAAGCGCTTCTGCTGCATATAGGCTTCGGCGCGATGGGTCGCGCTCTTGCCCTCGCCGCGGATGCCGTAGACGTAGATGTTGTTGCGCACGATATGCGCGACATCGACCGGCACTTCCTCATGCGCGAAGGCGGCGAGGCAGACCTTGCCGCCACGGTTGACCATGCGCACCGCGTCATTGACCGCGCTGGTCGCCGCCGAACATTCGACGACGTAATCAACGCCCTTGCCGCCGTTGAGCTTCTTCACTTCGGCGACCACGTCCGGCGTCTTGCGGATATTGATCACCGCGTCGGCGCCAAGCCGCTTGCCGATCTCCAGCCGGTTGTCGCGCGTGCCGGTCAGGATCACCGGCTGGGCGCCGAGCGCCTTGGCGACCGCGACCGCCATCAGGCCGATCGGGCCGGGGCCGGTGACGACGACGCTTTCGCCGGCGACGAGACCGCCGAGTTCGGTCAAGGCATACATCGCGGTGCCGGCGGTCACGACGAGCGTGCCCTCTTCGTCCGACATCTCGTCGTTGATCGAAACCAGCGTGTTGATGTGATTGACCTGGTATTCGCAAAAGCCGCCATCGGTGGTGAAGCCGTTGGCGCGGTGGCCCTTGTCGACGTCGCCATAGTTCAGGCCGTAGTTATGGCAGGACGTGTACATGCCCTCGCGGCAGCGCTTGCACTGGCCGCAGCCGGCGTGAATTTCAACGGCGACGCGCTGGCCGATCTTGTATTCGTCGACACCGGAACCGAGCGCGACCACCGTACCCATATATTCATGGCCCGGCGTGAAGCCCTTGTTGAACGGCAGACCGCCCTGAATCGAGGCCGGCGGGCCGTGATAGATGATCTCGAGGTCGGTGGCGCAGATCGCCACCGCGTCGATCCGCACCAGCACCTCGGCCTTTTTCGGCACCGGCGTCTGCTTTTCGGTGATGCTGAGCTGTCCCGGATCGCCGAGCACCCATGCGCGCATGGTGTCGGGGATCGGAAACTCATTATGGTTGGTCTTCACGCCAGCCGGTGAATACATCGTTCCTCCCGTATTTTTTTGTTTTGGTCCGGATGTGCCGGGCGGTCAGTTGGCGACCGCCCGCGGCTGTTCGAGGACGGCATGGGTCTGCACGCCGGGCGCGCCGAACTGGGCGGACAAGGCGTTGGCCGCGGCGACGATCTCGTCGCGCATCAGATCGAGGTGGGCCTCGGTCGCCCGCATCGTCGGCGTCGAGACCGAAATCGCGCCGATCACCGTGCCGGCCTGATCGCGGATCGCGGCGCCGACGCAGATCACACCCGGCAGGAACTCTTCGTGATCGAAGGCATAGCCGTTGCGCCGGACATGACGCAGCGAATCGATCAGCGCCGGAATTTCGGTGATGGTGGTCGGCGTATAACGCTTCATGCCATGCGCGACCATGCGCTGCATTTCCGCTTCCGGCAGCCAGGCCATGATCGCCTTGCCGAGCGAGGTGGCGTGCGGCGCTTCCAGCTTGCCGACCTGACCGGACTCGACGCGGATGGCGTGACGGGTCTCGCGGCGCGCCAGCGTGACTACGGTGTCGCCCTGCAAGCCGGCCAAATGCACGGTCTCGCCAGTCGCGGTGTTGACCGCTTCGAGATAAGGCTGGGCGCGGCGCGGCAGGTCGACCTGCAAGCAGGCATGGCCGAGATAGAGGATGCGGGCGCCGAGCGCGTAGAGCCTGCGGCCCGGCACCTTGGCGGCAAAGCCGCGCTGGATCAGGGTCGCCAGCAGATGATGGCAGGTCGAGATGTTGAGGCCGGTACGGGTGGCCAGATCGGTCAGCGTCGCCTCACCGCCGGCTTCGGCGATGGTCTCGAGCAGGAACAGCGCCCGGTCGACCGATTGAATGCTGTGACGTTCGCCGTCGGCGCGCGCGCGCAATGGCTGGGCCTTTATGCCGGGCCCCGGCAAGATTGTTGCGTCCATTTTTTGTTTTCTCCCTGACGCCAAGGGAAAACTTATGGGGCATTAGAGTCAAGCGGATTTCAGCATCGCCAATGTCGATTTCTAATCATGAAAAAAGTGACGTCGTTTAGAATTAGAAACCGCCGGGGCGAGGCCCTGACACTCATGCGCCCGGCCGTTGCGATCGGAACCGTTCGACCGTCGCGGTCCAAGCGGACGACCCGTCCGGCGGACTCTTTCACATTGGGGTGTCTTGCCGGCAAACGAGCCTTGTTCAAGTGAGCTGTGCTGCCGTGCGGCCATGCGTCATCGCCCGTGTTGTTTAATCGGCCCCGGGCGAGCCGTCGCTTGAAGAGGTCTTCCGTCTTCGCCCTCATAAACCGAGGGCGCGCGGAATGCCGGGGTCCCAACGACCCCGCAGCCCTGTGTACGAAAGGAAACGAAGTACACAGGCAATAGTCACCACGAAACCGCCGGTTCCCCGGCATTCCGCGCGCGGTGTTTGTAGGCTTGCTCCGCATCGCCCCCGGTGGTCCCAACATTTCAGGCCCCCTTCGTTACCGAAGGCGAACCTAACCACCG